>JBDLTF010000001.1:0-135350 GCA_039799225.1 Candidatus Parcubacteria bacterium
GGGTATGTCTCATCGAGGTACATTCGCAGACGATTTCTAGCAAGAAATCGTCGAGGACTAGGAAACTTTCTGCAGAAAGTTTCCGTGTACCGAGGGGAGACATACCCCGCCTCGCACCCCTTGCGCTTCCCCTCTCCGCATGCTATAAATAGTCCCTGTAATCCCAATCAATTGGCCATCCGCGTCAAAATCAACCATCAGATCAAAGCGCCCGAGTTGCGCGTCATAACCGCCGAAGGAGAGAATCTCGGCGTTATAGCGCTCAGCATAGCGTTGGCAGAGGCTCAGAAGAGGGCTCTCGACCTTATCGAGATATCCCCCACTGCCACGCCTCCGGTCGCCAAGATCATGGATTACGGCAAGTACCAGTACGATGAAAAGAAGAAGGAGAAGGCAGCTAAGGCGAAAGTCGTAGTGAGCGAACTCAAGATCGTCCAAGTCAAAGTGGGCACCGGGGAACATGACCTCGAGCTCAAGGCTAAGAAGATCTCCGAGTGGCTCGCCGAAGGCAATCGCGTCAAAGTTGACCTCTTCCTCATCGGACGTTCCAAGTACATGGATATCAACTTCCTCAAGGAACGTCTCGACCGAGTGATGAAGCTCATCACCGTCGAGTACAAGGTAGCCCAGGATGTCACCAAGGGACCAAAGGGACTCACTATAGTCATCGAGAAAAAATAATCATTATTACCATGGCAATCAAAACCAACAAATCATACTTGAAGCGCCTCAAAGTCACCAAGAATGGCAAGATTTTGGCACGCAAGGCGGGACAGAACCACTTCAACGCCCGCGAGCGCTCACGCACCAGCATGAGCAAGCGCCGCATGGTTACCATTCATATGGATAACAAGGCGAAGAGTCGTTTCTTGGTCAATCAATAATCATCTTTTAATTAACTACCATGTCACGAGTAAAAAAAGCAGTTCACGCACTCAAATACCGCCGCACAGTCCTCAAAGCCGCAAAGGGTATGCGCTTTGGTCGTTCCAAGAAGGAACGCATGGCTATCGATGCTCTCCAGCACGCTGGTGCCTACGCATTTGCACACCGCCGCGACAAGAAGGGCGACATGCGCCGTCTCTTCAATGTGAAGATCAACGCCGGTCTCCGTCCATTGGGATTCTCATATTCTAAGTTCATTGGCGCAGCCAAGAAGAAAGGTATCGAGATTGACCGCAAGGCTCTCGCTCATCTCGCAGAATTCAAGCCTGAGACATTCGCACGAGTTGTCGCTAAGGTTAAATAATAAAAAAATCCCGAGACTATCTCGGGATTTTTTATTGGTTATTTATTCAACTCATACTCCTTTAGTCTCTCTGGCGCGAGTGCTTTCACATTGAGCTCATCGTTCAACCTCTGTGAGAGATGCATCGCTGCCTTAGGCTCCCCCATCACCACGAACACTTGTTTCAAACGATCTGTCGCAGTCGCCACGAAGTCGACAAGATGATCGCTATCTTTGTGTGCAGAATATCCGTAGAGTGTTTCGACATGAGCCTTCACTTTGATTTCTTGATCATGGATAGTGACTTTCTTCGCACCATCGGCCAACTTTCTACCGAGTGAACCAGCCGTCTGATATCCGACAAGAAGAACTGTGTTTCGAGGGTCAGGAAGATAGCCAGCTTCATGACTCACCACTCGCCCACCCACTGACATACCTGAACCAGCAAGAATAATTTTCGCTCCCTTGAGACGCTCGATGTCGCGTGACTCATTCTGAGAAATAGTGAACTGGAGGTGCGGGAAATTGAAAATATTATCTCCGCCAGCAATTTGCTTCTGCACGCGATCGTTGAACAGATTCGAATTTCCCTGATATACCTGCGTTGCTTTGATAGCCATCGGTGAATCCACGAATACTGGTACAGACGGAATTAATTTTTTCTCAACGAGATTGTTGAGCTCATAAAGAAGGAGTTGGGTGCGATCGATGGAGAACGCAGGGATAACAAGAGTACCTCCGCGATTGAGCGTATCGTTAACCACCTTGGTAAATTGCTCAAGACGCTGTTCCTTGGACTCATGGTTGCGATCACCGTAGACGCTCTCTGTAATCATGTAATCAACATCGCCAACCTCCTCGGTATCTCTGAGAAGCGGTGCAGGCGAATTGCCCACATCTCCCGTGAAAAGGACCTTCAATGCGTCGCTACCCTGCCCTACAGTCGTCTCAATCATAGCTGACCCGAGAATATGTCCAGCATCTTTCAAGAAGACAGATACATCGTCAGTTATCTTCGTCTGCTCATGATACGGAATAGTTTTCCAGAGAGGAAAAACTGCTTGCACGTCATCGACATCATACATCGGTACGGTTCCATTCTGCTTGGCATCCATGGCCAGAATATTAACAGCGTCAGTGAGCACGAGCTCTGCAAGCTCACGAGTTACTGGTGTCGAGTAGATCGGTCCAACATACCCTTCTTTTATGAGCTTAGGTATCCTACCGACATGGTCGAGATGCGCGTGAGTAATGATGAGCGCATCTATCTCTGAAATGTCGTAGCCGAAAGGTTTCGCATTTTCTTCTGTCGCAAATCTCTCACCTTGCACCATTCCGCAATCGATCAATATTTTCGACTTCCCTGTATCCAGCCGAAAATTTGCTCCGGTGACGGTACTGACGCCTGTGAAGAATGTGAGTTTTGACGTCATTGGTATAGATTGGTTAATTATTTGTGCCTATTCCTTGTGCTGAAGATTTTTTTCTACCAAGAATGAACGCTACTATCGCACCGCCAAGTACATCGTCGAACATATCCTTCACGGTATCGATATAGTAGAGCTTGGTCCAGAGTGGATGTCCGGTCAGCTTGTAATAAATCTCAAATAATTCCCAGACGATACCGATAGCGAGCACCCCGAGAATAACGTTCCTGCGAGAAAATAGTGCACCGGAGCGATACGAACGTAAGAGTGCTGTTACGAATAAACCGATACCTATACCACCCGCAATATGCATGAACACGTCATAACTGTCGATTGTGTAATAGTAGCCATCAAGACCAATAATATGTGCGCCAAGGACAAGAGCAAGAACAATAAAAGCAGAAATATATATACGCATCGGCTAAGTATAGGTGTTTTGTCTCGATAAATCAAAAACCGCTCATTTCTGAGCGGCGTTTGGTGAGCTACGAAGTATTATTAACCTAGTTAGACTAGGTGGGTGCCCGCAAGATCAGTGCCAAAGCACGATCTAATATGAATGCAGAGCATTCGTTGGGCTCCCAAAATATGTGGTATAGGATTTAATACTCCGTAGCCTACCCTTATTGTATTCCTCTCAGATTCAGATGCAAGCGTGAAAAATAGTTACGACATTTTTTCACTCGTGAGACAACTTTGACAAACAAAACTATCCGAGTATGTCATCGAGAGCAACATCATAGACGACATGCTCCATAACAAGACGATAATCAACAAGCTCCTCTTTTTTGAACCAATGTGCAATCTCATCTTCCGCCTCTTTAACTGTTCCTGACGCATGCACGAGATTTCTGATAGAACGGTTGTCTGCATCACTCATGCGATAAGAATCGAGCACCAAGTCACCACGAATTGTTCCTACATCAGATGTGACTGGCTCTGTACCACCCGTAAGTTTGCGTACAACTTCTACCGCATGCGCGCCTTCCCAGACGATAGCGATGATTGGTCCTTTTGTCATATATTCAATGACTCTCTTCAATATCTTGGCAGTAACTTTGAGCGGATCCGTCTCCGGAGGAGTGAGTCCTTTGTCGATGTACCCCTTGATAGTCTTCTCCCCTGTCTTAACGCGCCATGCAGGATCGAGCGTGTAGTGTTTCTCAATAAGATCAGCTGTCGGGACCATCATCTTGATACCGACCATCTTGAGTCCAATGCGTTCATAGCGACCGAGAAGTTCAGCGATAAGTGTCCTCTGAATACCATCAGGCTTGATAATTACAAGCGTACGTTCCTTTTTTGGATGTGTTGTCATGAGGCCATTGTAGGGCTATTTGCCTACGCCGTCAAAATCTCCGCCCCCTTCTCTGTAATAACAATCGTGTGTTCGAAATGAGCACTCGCTTTGCCATCAGTAGTGCGATAAGTGTATCCATCGTTGTCGAGCTTGATCTTCTTAGTACCAAGATTGAACATAGGTTCTATAGCGATCACCATTCCTGCTTTGAGAAGTTCTCCCTTTCCTGGATGACCAAAGTTAGGAACATAGGGATCCTCGTGGACATGATAGCCCACGCCGTGACCTGCAAGCTCCTCGACGATGCCATATTTATTGGCGACACCAACCTGCTGGATAGCGTGACTAATATCACCTACGCGAGCACCAGCCTTTGCGGCTTTAATTCCTGCCATGAGCGCTTCCTTGGTCGTCGCGAGTAACTTCTCGAGCTCTGGCTTGATCTTCCCCACTGCTACGGTGATAGCACCATCAGTGATGAGTTTCTTGTGCACAAGTCCAAGATCGATACTCACAATATCTCCTTCCTTGAGCACCTTGTCTCCTTCTGTTGGGATACCGTGAACAATTTCATCATTTATAGAAACGCAGAGAGTGGCCGGATACGGGCGAGATGCACCGTACGGCTGGTAATTCAAAAATGCCGCAGTATCCCCTCCTTCATGGATGAGCTCTACAGCTTTCTGATCAAGTTTCGCAATATGCACGCCGGGCTTCGCCAACTTGGCAACCTCCTTGAGGATGTGTGCATGACGCTTACCTCCTTCACGGAGAATAGCGATGTCTTCTTTAGTCTTAATGTTTATCACTCCCCTAAATTACACCAAATTGACCCTTTTTACAATATCAGCATGTATCTCGTCAATACTCCTCTCTCCATCAATATCCAAGAATCTAACACTGGGATTGGTGCGGTAGAACTCGACAGAAGGCCTCACATCATTATCGAACCATGCCATACGCTTCTTGATAGCTTCCTCCGTATCATCAGCTCTGCCGCGGCCCTGGAGACGCTTGGTGGACTCTTCATGGTCAACATCGAGATAGATGACCCACGGCTTATCTATTCCATAGAATGGGAACAGAGAATCGAGCACCTTGGCCTCCATAAGCTTGCGTGGTGTACCATCGAAGATGGTCGTCTCCTGTCCGGTAAATCCATTCACGAACAGCTTGCCCCAAAGATACATTGGCATGAATTCAGGCATAAGACCTCCTTCACCGAGAACTTTCTTGGTGAGTGCTGCTGAATAGTTTTCTTCCTTGGCGAATGTACGGAGCTCCTTACCGCTCTCGACATGCAAAATCTTGATATCAGGATTCGTTTCTCTCAATTTCTTGGTCAACAACTCAGACTGAGTACCCTTCCCACATCCCGATCGGCCGATGAATATATATGCCTGTAATTTCTCTGTGTGTTGATTCTGCATGGTTTTTGTATTCGCTCCAGTGTACCTTTTTGGTGCGGTCATGACAAGAAAATCCCCGCTTTAAGCGGAGATTTTCTCTATCACGCCATGTATTCGATTATTGAGCGAATATGTATGACTTGAGAGTGTCCCAGAGTGATGCAGTAAGCGCTGAACGCTTAAATGGATCCTTGAGATCATTGAGATTCAAGGCTGTATATGAGGTCGCAAAACCAGCGAGGCTTGTATACACATTCTCTGGAATAGTATCATCAGCTATACCCCACTTAACTCCTGTGAGAGATACGCGATACTGTCCTGAAGTGAATGTACCACCAAGAGGAACTGATACGGTGAGTGTGAAGGATTCTGAATCACCCTCTTCAACCAAGAAGTTACCCGTTCCCGTAAGGGTACCATCGGTATTATCAACAATCGTTGCTGATATATTACTCGATGAGAGAGGCGTGCCCGCTCTGTCAGCTATATAATTCAGCGCTGAGGCTGTAGTCGACGAAATGTAAACATCTCCGTCTACAGCAGTCACCTTGTACTTGATCTGGAAGGTACCAACGTCATCATTGGCGTTTGGACCAGCAGATACTGTTGTGTCAGCTGAAATAAACTGTACTGCTACGCTCGGTTGTGTACCTGAAGGAGGAGTTGGCACACAATCAGCATTCACCTTCATCCTAGTGGTAGGCCCGAAGTATCCCGTTGCCTCAATACCAACACTTGATTGGTACTTTCTGAGAGCTTGAAGTGTTGAACCACCGAAATACCCCTTATCGTGATTCTTACCCACTGAGAGATCGGCTATCTTGAAGCCTTTCCTCAGCAAAAAATCTTGAAGGGCTACTACATCAGCCCCATATGAACCGAGCTGGAGGTTAATCGAAAAGACATAACATGCACCAGCTACCGGTACGCAATTTCCCGAAGAATCAACTACATACCCTGTAACACATGCCGCCGTACATGTGTAACCACCAGGACATGTAATAACTTTTGCTTCTGCAGAAACTGGGATAGCTATAAAAACCGTCAATAAGAGTACCTCTAGTGCAATAAACGAGCTTAGTATTTTTTTCATTCTTTAAATAATGTAGCTAATAAATTAAAATTTGATTACCCCGCCATGACTGCCTGCATTGCTGGCATAGTGAAAGTGATCCATGCGAGCGCGGTGAGGACAAAAACATACTTGAACTGCTCTTTTGTAAAAACTGCTTTATTATCGATCAACATGATTGTTTATTTGTTAACGAACTTTGATAACGGAGAAAGGCACGCCTCGCTGAGAGGTCATGCCTTTGGGTAGTGGTGAAATTATACCACTCCGTGAAATGTCCGCAACTTGAGTTATCCACACAACAAAAAAGCCCCAGAAGGGCTTTTTTGTAATCACTATTTGATTAAGCTTAGTTAGACGTAGAAACGTTAGCACTTGTCGATGCATTCGTTTCGAAAGCCCCCTTCAAAACATCGTGAATCGCCTTGATGAAGGCAGACTTCGTGCTGGTAGAAAGCTTCGTTTCGCCACTTACTCCATAAGCATTGATGACCGTATTGATCTCAGTCTTTATGTCGTTTTCAGCATCGTTATCATCAGATGTAGCGAAGAATGAATACCATGGATGGGACACCTTAACGTCGCCAGCCGCTCCTACTGTTGTGCGGATAACCATACCCATTGGTATGAAACCGAAGAGTTTAACAGGAACCTTGTACGAGACACTGACTGAATCGTCATCGCTCTCGACCTTCTTTACATTCTTGTCTGACTTCACATCGTCATCAGAAGCATCTGAGCTAGATGTAGAAGCCATTATCTGGCCGAGGGCTTGACCATTCTTTGGTTCACCTTCCTTTTCACCTCCTTTGTAAACGCGACCATCGGCGTTCATGTCTACGGATGTCGATGCGAGATCGGCCTGCATGCGAACCTTAACGTCAGCGGAAACACCTGTACTAGTAAGCACCGGAGTTAGAGCAGCAGCTGAAGACGAGTGTGCCAAGATGGCTACTGCGGCGACAAATAAACCGAGTGAAGCTGATTTTATATGAGAAATTTTCATGATTGATATAGTTTGATTAGATTCTAGTAAGTAGACTCTTATTGTACTACAGCACGCGACCATATGAATAGACGATGTGGACAAGCATTTCTTACCTCTCCATTATACAAAAAAACCGCTTAGTAAAGCGGTTTTTTTGCGATACATCTGTTTAGAATTATTTCCTCTTCTCGACGATTTCCTTCTCGACGTTACCTGGAACGACCTCATAGTGATCGAATTCCATCATGGCACTTCCCTGACCAGAGGTCATAGAGCGAAGCGCTGTGGTATATCCGAACATCTCTGAGAGCGGAACCTTGGCATGAACGGCGATAGCCTGTCCGCGAGGCTCTGAACCCTCGACCTGACCGCGCTTCGATGCGATAGAACCGTTAACATCTCCCATGTACTTATCTGGACAGATGACCTCGAGCTTCATGATTGGCTCAAGAATAACTGGCTTCGCACGCTTTGCAGCATCCTGGAATGCCTGGGAAGCGGCAATCTTGTAGGCGATTTCTGATGAGTCGACATCGTGATATGAACCGAAGGTCAATTCACAAGAAACATTCACCATTTTGAATCCAGCGACGATACCGCGATCCAACGCTTCACGAACACCCTTCTCAACTGCAGGAATGAATTCATTTGGAATAACACCTCCCTTGATAGAGTTGATGAATTCGAAATCATCGTAACGCTTAACGTTCTTAGGAATCTTCTCTCCTTCAACGAGAGGCTCCATAGGCTTGAGAGTGAGACGGACGTGTCCGTACTGACCCTTACCTCCGGTCTGCTTGATGTATTTGTGTTCAGCCTCGGCACTGTTGAGGATAGTCTCACGATATGCCACCTGTGGCTCACCGACGTTTGCCTCGACACCAAATTCACGCTTCATACGATCAACCATGATTTCAAGGTGAAGTTCTCCCATACCAGAAATGATAGTCTCGCCTGTCTCAGGGTTTGAGGTGATGCGGAATGTAGGATCTTCGTTACCGAGCTTCTTGAGAGCCATACCCATTTTCTCCTGATCTGCCTTAGTCTTTGGTTCGATACGGAGGGACACGACAGGCTCCATGAATTTGATGACTTCGAGGACAATAGGATTGGCCTCATCACAGAATGTGTGTGACGTGAGAGCATCCTTGAGACCGACGGCTGCAGCGATTTCTCCTGCGAAAACCTTCTTGACCTCTTCGCGCTTGTCTGCTTGGAGGCGGACGATACGACCGAGGCGTTCCTTCTTGCCTGTTGTAGCATTGTAAATATAAGTACCAGCTTCAATCGTTCCAGAATAGACGCGGAAGAAGGTCAACGCTCCGACGAATGGGTCGTTCTGGAGCTTGAATGCAAGCGCGGAGAATGGCTCGTTGTCATCAGCATGACGAAGAAGCTCACCACCGGTGTTTGGATCAATACCCTTGATAGCTGGCATATCGAGCGGAGATGGGAGATAGTCGACGACTGCATCGAGGACGAGCTGAACACCGACGTTCTTGAGAGCTGAACCAGTGAAAACTGGGAAGATCTTGTTGGCGATAACTGCTTTGCGGCAGAGAACCTTGAGCTCATCAACGGTGAACTCTTTACCTTCAAGGAAGGCACTCATAGCAGCATCATCGGTCTCGACAATCTTCTCAACCATTTCTGCGCGATATTTCTTGGCATCTGCGAGCATGTCTGCAGGGACCTCAGCTGCATTGATATCAATACCCTTCTCACCTGAGAAAGTGTATGACTTCATCGTCATGAGGTCGACGACACCAACGTGATCACCTTCAGATCCGATTGGGAGCTGGAAGCGTACTGCACGCTTGTTGAGGCGCTCGAGGATAGATGCATATGACTTCTCAAATGAAGCTCCTGTGCGATCCATCTTGTTGATGAAACACAAACGAGGAACATTGGCTTCATCAGCATAGCGCCAGTTGGTCTCTGACTGAGGCTCAACACCGGCAACACCGTCGAAGACGACGACTGCACCGTCGAGCACGCGGAGAGAACGCTTCACTTCCACAGTGAAGTCGATGTGTCCTGGGGTATCGATGATGTTGAAGCGAACCTTCTTGGAAACATCATCCTTGCCATCTGCGCCCTTGAGGCCGCGCATGTAGGTAGGATTCCAGAAACACGTGATGGCAGCAGCCGTGATGGTGATGCCGCGCTCACGCTCCTGCTCCATCCAGTCGGTAGTGGTCTCTCCTTCATGCACCTCACCGATCTTGTGGATCATGCCGGTGTAGTAGAGGATACGCTCCGAAGTGGTGGTCTTGCCGGCATCAATGTGGGCAATGATACCGAAGTTACGCATACGCTCGAGTGGGTAGTCGCGATTCATAGAGATTTTGCTTGTAAATTTGGCCTATATCAGCCGAATTAGTGATAAAAAATAATAAAAGCAGGGCTTGCTTTAGGTGGCTTGTACTATACGGGAAAAGAGAGAAATAATCAAACTATCTCCTATCTATATACTCTCCCAACTTCACCTCCCCGAGAGGGGCATCATGTTTGCTCGGTTTGATAGATTCCCACATCTCTCTCCAGAATCCCTTCTTGAAATATGCATTGATAGCGAACACAATAAGCATGGTTATAAGTGCACCGAGTCCAGCGAGCATCATGTCCTTCTGAGCATCCCAAATATCACCCTGAGATCCCAAAAATGCCAATCCAGCGCTCATATCCACATTGGCTGCAGTACGCCATTCAATAATCTCATATATAGCCGACGCAGCGAGTGTGATATCTACGGGGAAGAAGTACGTCCATATCCCCTTTGCATGCGCCAACCTCACGAATATCTCACGAACGGGATACGCCAACAGAAATCCGTATGAGAAATGGACCAAACGGTCATACATATTCCTATCCGCACCAAGCCATTCCTGGAGTTTGTAGCCGAATGGTACTTCTGAATACGTATAGTGAGCTCCTACGACATGCAATATCATAAACAGAGTAATAAGTGTGTATGATACATTCGAGAGTTTGAACCAATATCCTGTGACGAGAATGAGAGGAATGGCGATGAATACGAGATAATTTTCCAAGAGCCAATCATGAGGATACAAAGGATTCCACGCCGACCACCCCCAGAAAACTGCGAACACAACGAGGAGGAGTATTTTGTAGGTGCGAGAAGTCATGATATTGGATTAGATGTTTAATGGAACTAGTATAACAAAAAAGCCCAGTGGAACTATCCACTGGGCGTGCACTCAATCCTTGCAACAGGATTCATCCGGCTTCGGACCATAGTACCGGCAGAACGAATCGAGTTTACCATCCGGTCGAATCACATGTGTACAACACCGATCGATGCGATGAATGTCCCACGTCCGGTAATCCATGAAGGGTTTGATCGTTAGTCGGAATGCGTTTGATTCCTTAACCTCGAGCTCCTTCATGAGATCTCCAAGTGGAGTATTTTCACACCCGCACCGTTGCAGATCTTCGATCCTGTAATTGATCCTGTCGGGCAGACTCTTCTGCAGAGCCACAAGGTCAATACCAATCTCTGAAGGAGAGAAGTTCCTCCCTTTCAGACGGAAACGCCAACCAATCGCAGCACAATTCGGATCGCCACACGGCAAAGGAGTGAAGTCATCTAGAGCCACCTTCCCTTGTGATTGGTCATTCAAACCCAGAATCACATCTGCCACCGTGATTGGATTGGGTAACTCCTGGGGAATATATTTCTCCGGAGTCCGCCCAGACAAGAACTTCGGCTGGAAGCTTACTCCCCTCACATGTTCATGTGTGAGACCATATTCCACGGTATTCCAAACGAACGGGAGCGTCTCCGGACTCACCACCATGGCGAGTGTTATAGGCAAACCGCTCTCTGCACATCTCAAGATTGCCTGCTCACGCAGCGCACGGATGTCGAAACCTCGAATCGCGTACTGCCCTTGCAGTTGAGGTCCGTCGAATTGCAGATAGAGCTGAATATTATCGAAACGCTTGTACATCTCCACCAAACGAGCGGCGAAATCAGCATCTTGAGCGATGCGTTTGCCGTTGGTATTGATGAGCAAGTAGTCGATATTAGGATTCTGACGAACCCATTCAATGAGCCGGAAGAATTCGGGGTGCATGGTCGGCTCGCCACCGGAGAATTGAAGAACTTCAATCTTCCCTTTGCGAGCGATTACACCCTGTACTCTCGCGACGATTTCATCGAAAGAGTGAGCTTTTGGATCACCTCCCGCATGTACCAACGGCGCATCAGCGAAGCAAGTATCACATGGCAAATCACACCCATCGACGATTTCGATAAGCGCGAGACATGTCGAGAGCTTCTCGATTATGCCAACCCGCGACACATCAGTCGCATTCAATCCAAGAGTCCCTGCCTTACCACCAGAGCCGGCTGAGCAGCATCCTGGACCACATCCGCAATCGGCCGCAACATTTCCCTGGGCCAACCAGTAGAAACGCGAATCCGAAGCTATGATGAATTCAAACAATCCGTGACACGGGCACAAACGCCTCATGACGACTTGTTTCTTGCCAGCCTTGGTCGGCTGTTCGATAACCATCGCTGGTTTGAGTTTTTTGCATACCGGACACAAGCTTTGCGTGTGTTTCAAGAGGACTTCTCCCTCCTCTACTTTCAATGTACTCACAGATATTCCTTTTTGTTGAGGTTCAATCTAGAGCCTAGCACAGAGACTGTATCCGGTCACTTGGCATGAAGCTAGTTGTATTAGAAGATTCCTCCAGTAGCAAATAGAGCGAGACAGGTGACAAAGAACAGGCCGAGGAATATAAGTCCCGAAAGGATACCTCCACCAAGTACGTAGCCAATAGTATTAATTACTTCCTTCCCTTTTGAAGTCTGTGGACGCGCCGTCGCGGTCGCAATACGTGCCCCTAGATATACAGACCCACTAATACCTGATCCATAGAGCAATATCCAGAGGAATGCATTACTCGAACTAAAAAATGCGGCAGAATTAAACATTCCGAACACATATACAACATAAATCACTGGAAAAATCATAAGGACCGCGAATGTAAACCATTTTTTATCCTTTCTATACTTCTCAACTTCAGGCGTCACTGGTTCAGAAAGCTTCTTGGATATGCCAGTCATAGAAAGAACCGCTTCATCGAAATCATTCGCCAACCAACCTTGACTGACTATAGTTGCCTTGATGACCTTATCGTCTATTCCTTTTGCGCGCTCTGATTTTATATATGCTATAAGCTCCGGCGTAATCATATATGTTGTATGCGATGAGTGAAGATTCTTCTAATAAAATATATGGAATAGTATATCACGACGGCCAGTGATGTAAGTTGTATAGAAGACAGGCCTATAAATAGTGGATGGATAGGTTTAATAAACTCAACAAAGAATCTAAATGCTCCATAACTGATTACGAATATCCTGAATATGTCCCCTTCCACTAGTATTGTTGTATCCTTCTTTGAATACTTCTTTTCAAAAAATCTGAGGAAGAAGAAAAGTACTATCAAAAAAAGTATTTCATACAGCGATGTCGGATGTCTCAAGATTCCATCTCCCTGATCAAGTGCCCAAGGCAACATGGACGGCAAACCGACTGTACCATCGCTCACTCCAGTCAAAAAACAGCCTACTCTACCTATCATGATGCCGAGCATCAATGGAAACACGAACACATCTCCTGTTTTCCTCTTGAGACCGATGATTTTCTTAACAACCTCCACACCAATAATACCTCCAACGACTCCACCAAGTACGGTTTGTGATCCTGCATAATAAATCCACGAGATGGGATGCATGAACAGATACGGATTTTCGAGTGCCGCAACGAGACGGGATCCGACGAATGCCCCGATTATCATACCAATAAGAAGTGACCAATGAGCATCTTCAGAAAAAACCTTCTCGGTTTCCTTCTTCTGCAAATATTTGTAGTACCAGTATCCAAATGTAAATGCGAGAAATTGAAAAAGTGGGTGCGAAAGTACTGTGAATGAGCCGATGTGGAAATTTATAGGAAAATCCATGAGTACCTAAGTATAACAAAATGCGCCCATAAGGGCGCATTTTGAAGTAAAGAAACGGACCGGACTACCACGCAAAGTGAGCAAAAGCCTTGTTGGCCTCGGCCATCTTGTGCATGTTCTCGCGCTTCTTGATAGCTTCGCCTTCATTCTTTGAAGCGGCGATGATCTCTTCAGCGAGCTTGATAGCGATCGGCTTACCCTTCTTGGCACGAGCTGCCTCGACGATCCACTTCATTGAGAGTGCCTGACGGCGCTCTGGGCGGACTTCACGAGGAACCTGATAGTTGGCTCCACCGACGCGGCGTGAGCGGACTTCCATAGCTGGCATGGTGTTCTTGAGGGCGAGCTCGAAAACTTCGAGCGGGCTCTCTACCTTGGCCTTCTCCTTGATCTCCTTCATACAGTCAGCGACGATTGCGCGAGCAATGTTCTTCTTGCCTGACTCCATGATGTAGTTGGTGAACTTACCGAGCTTCACTGACTGAAATTCGATGTCTGGCTTGATATCTCTCTTGATGTTGAGTTTTCTTCGCATGTTAGTTGGAGATTATTTTGCAGCCTTAGGCTTCTTATTACCATACTGGCTTCGACCTTTCCTGCGCTTCTCGACGCCTGCTGCATCGAGCACACCGCGGACTACTGTATAACGGAGACCGACGTCCTTAACGCGACCACCGCGGAGGAGAACAACTGAGTGTTCCTGGAGGTTGTGTCCCTCTCCTGGAACGTACGCAGTAACTTCCATACCGTTTGAGAGACGAAC
The DNA here is from genome assembly GCA_039799225.1 of Candidatus Parcubacteria bacterium. Lineage (GTDB taxonomy): Bacteria > Patescibacteriota > Minisyncoccia > Phycocordibacterales > PALSA-1337 > C7867-002. The sequence goes on from JBDLTF010000001.1 coordinate 14,191, forward strand.
ACGAGCAATCTTGCGGATAGCTGAGTTTGGCTTCTTTGGGGTCTTGGTGGTGACCTTCACGCATACTCCACGCTTGAACGGAGCTGGGAAGAAGATCGGGCGGTTCTTGATGCTATTAAAAGTACGCGTCAAAGCGATAGACTTCGACTTGCGGGTGAAGCGGGTACGATTCCGCTTGGTGAGCTGATTGATAGTAGGCATTACCTATTGTGTTGTTAGTATCCTGAATTCTTCACCGCTTTCGGCTTGAGGTCCCCTTTCGGGGAATGCCTAGACGATTACTCAGAATACATTGTTAATCGAACGCTGTTCTCATGGGTGAGACAGTGGGGATACCTTACCAGTAAAATGAAAAAGGTGCAAGGTTTTGGGGTATAAAAAAGGAGGGTATCTGCAAGCGTGGACTGCTTGCGAGACACCCTCCAGAATGCTGCATCCCAGTGCAACAAATGAAGAAACTGGGCTGGTTGCGCAGCCACACAACGAACGTAACTACGCAACCAGCTTGGCTTTTTCCTGGGAAGAGAAGGATAAGCAACCTACTCATTCCAGGATGACGCTAACTACTTGGAGTTATTGAAGCCTACGCTTCTGCGTCTTTTTTTGATTGTGGCCGAGGCGGCGATGCGCGTCAGGATACGCGCGCACGACACGGGCGACAACTAAACCAGAAGCGCCCGGAACTGCCGCAGTCCCCTACGGGGAAGCCACAATGTACTGTACTTTTATATCATATCACCTTTGAACATATTTGTCAAAGATTTCCCTGTTTTACGCACTATATAATACTGATACCCGTAAACGCCTTGAAAATTGGCCATATTATTGGAGATACCGCTTCCCAAAGGAAAAAGACGACTACTAAGATCAAAATCGGCGCATACATCTCGAGCATGTGACGTAGTCGAGCATATTTACTCGGTAAAAATGCGAAAAGCAGTTTCGAACCATCGAGAGGTGGGATAGGAATGAGGTTGAAGACTGCAAGAACGATGTTGACGATGACGATGCGTGAGGTTACCTCGATAAAGGGTGTCATCACTCCCCCAAACAAAGATCGGATGATGATACCGAAGATGAGTGCAATGGCGAGGTTTGAGATAGGTCCTGCTGCAGCAATCAAAAACTCTCCAAGACGCCTGTTCTTGAGATTGTAGGGATTGTAAGGCACCGGCTTCGCCCAACCGAAGGTGAACCCGCCCAGAGAAGTCACTATCGGTACAAGAATCGAACCAACAGGGTCTATATGTTTGATAGGGTTAAGCGTCAGTCTCCCCTGCAAACGTGCCGTTGGGTCGCCGAGACGATCAGCCATATAGCCATGAGCTACTTCATGGATAATGATGGAAAGTATGAGAATAGCTATAGAAAGTATGGTAAGCATAGGTGTGATTTGAGCGATAATACTTGCATTTCGCATCCAATATGATACCATGCTCTACCTATGGCGAAAGTATGCGCAATAACCAAAAGAGGCTCAGTCGTCGGAGGACGATATTCGAACCGCACTCGTGCAACGCAGTATAACCCCTGCGGTAAGATTCGTCGCCACCCAAACCTCCAGAAGAAGCGTATTTACGTTCCCGAGCTCAAGAAAACCATCGTTCTCACCATCTCAACTCGCGCTCTCCGCACCATCCAGAAGAACGGCGCATTCCACACTCTCAAGAAAGCAGGTATCATATAAAAATCCGGTTCTACCGGATTTTTTATTTACCCTGAATCTCTAGTGACTCACCGTTCATAGTGATTTTGACCATACCAAGATCTTTGAGGTTAAATCTGTTCCCTATTAAGATTCCCGCCAATGGATCTTCTGCCGGTTTCTTACTTTGTGATTTAACAGCTTTCGATTTCGTTGCAGTCTTCGAATACACGAGATACTTCGGTTTCGCCTGAGAAATAAGGTCTCGCGCCATATTCTCCGTGGCCGCACTGTGAGAGACTGCTACTATATCCGCTTCTCCAATCGATGAGGCGATGTATTTCTGAACCTTTACAGTCGCATCGCCCAAGAGAAGTAGTGAATGATTTCCATACGAAACTTTCAAGATTACCTGCGGACCACTCGCTTTCGAATATTCAAATAAGTCATTTGTCACGGGAAATACCGCTTCAATCTGAAATTTCTTCTCACTATCTGACGACACAATATTTCCTGAGCTGAGTTCAATAGACTCAACACCCTTCTCTTTGACTGAATCGATAAACGATTCATACGCGGGATCAGTCGACGTTGAAATGCCGAGATTATTCAGCGTCACTGCAGGAATGTACACGCGGCCAACATGATACCTCTCGATGATATCTATGAGCCCCGACACATTCTTGCCATCTGTATTCGTAGCGACAATCGCATCAATACGCCGCGAATAAAACGGCAAGACCGAGCTTATCTTGCGAACAATCTCCGCGTTCGGTCCACCATCGATCAATATCCTCTCATCATCAGGTGTACGAACGAGCGTCGCCTGACCACTCTTCAGCGCGAAGATAAATATCTCCAGCATCGGCGGACGGTGTTCATTCATCCAGACATTGCCACCGAACATCGCAAGTGATGTCGCTGCCGCGAGACTTATGAATATAGGTTTTGAATTTGAAGCCACACCAGAATTGTACTCAAACAAGATGAGGAAATCGTGATGAAGCAATAGAGTTTTAGTGAAGAACCCAACAGAGGGTGCGACATGTGCGCCGCCACACTGCACACGTAGTTTCTAAATATAGATTCATACTTGTTCACTGCGTGTGCAGTGTGGCGGCGCACATGTCGCACCCTCTGTTGGTTTCGCCCTATTTTTATATGATACAATTCCTGCATGAAATCATTCACCCCAAAAACATTTACCATACCGACCCTCATAGGCATCTCTACCGAAACTATTGAGGAGCACATTAAGCTCTACACAGGCTATGTGAAACACGCCAATCTTATCCTCGAAAAGGTTGCAGAGTATAAGAAGGATGCTGAGAAGAATGCGTACGCACTCGGCGAGATTATGCGTAGGTTCGGCTTCGAATACAACGGTATCCGCAATCATGAAGTCTACTTCTCTTCCCTTGAAGGAGGCTCATCGGAGCTCAGTGATGGAAGCTCTCTCAAAGATGCAATCGCTGAAGAATGGGGTTCATTCGATGCATGGCTCGCAGAATTCAAATCCATCGCACTCACCCGTGGTATTGGCTGGGCTATGCTCTACTATGATCGCAAGGATGGTCGTCTCCTCAATGCCTGGATCGATGAACAACACCTCGGACAACTCCAAGACTGCGCACTCGTACTCGGACTCGACATGTGGGAACACTCATTCGTCGCAGACTACCAACCATCAGGCAAGAAGCAGTATGTTGAAGATTTTTTCAAGAATGTAAACTGGGGTGTGATTGAGGAAAATTTCAAGAAGGCACAGTAGTAAACTCACGCGACTTATGTGCGCGCTGTTTCAGGAAAATGAATATTCCAAAGAATAGGACATAGAACCCGACTACCCACCATTTCGAAAATATCGGCACAGTAAGTGATGCATACGGCACACGTGCGAACTGCTCGACCATGAAGAGCTCATATGAGAGGAGTGCGTGAGCGGTCCAGCCGAATAGTTGTGCGAGTGGTATCCAGATAAATCCTGCAGCTCCTGCTAGAAATACAACCAGCATGGTAATCGGAATGATTGGCAAGACAAGAATATTCACGACCATGCCAATGATTGAGATCTGCCCCATCATGTAGAGAATGTAGGGCGACACGAATATCTGCGTTGCAATAGTCGATGCGACGATTCCTCTGATACCAAATTTTTCCGTGATGAATTGAATTCTCTTCTCGATAGGACTCGCCAAAATAATCAGCCCGAGTGTCGCCATAAATGAAAGTTGAAATGACGGATCATGAAGGATGATCGAAGGATTCTGAATAACCATCAATAGTCCTGCAAACATGAGTGCACGAACAACATTGTAATCTCGACGAATAAGATCTGCTGACAGTGCAATCGTTGCCATGAAACATGAGCGCACTACTGTCGCTCCTCCCCCGACCATTACCCCAAAGAGGACAATACCGACACCTCCGACCGCGATACCCCATGCACGTGGCAAGAACGAAAGCATACGACGCATAGCATCACCAACGATGGTTATGTTAAATCCCGAGAGCACAATGATATGTATGAGTCCGACGATGCGGAAATCTTCGAGAAGGTCTTTGCCGAGTGCACTCTTCTCTCCGACCACAAGTCCCGCGGCAAGCGCTGCGTGTGGCTCACCAAGAACATGCTCGAGATTTGCTACAAATCTTCGCTTCAAATAAAAAAGTGCAGCGGACATTTTCCCATTCAAGCCAAGACTATTATCGCTTCGACTATCTACGAACTCGACCTTCGCACTTTTTATTTCATGATATATACCATCCTTCGCGAGATATCCTTTGTAATCGAATGACCTACCGCTATCGCTTTTGAAATTGAACGGTTCAGATATTTTCCCTTCGAATGTTATTTCATCGCCGTAGGTAAATCGAGGATATAGTTTCGCTTTCATACGAATATTCAATTCACTCGCGCACCCGTTTCCCTCTGCCACGATCTCATGCGCAGCAACAACAAACACCTGCCCTCCCTCTTTGCGCTCAGGTTCTTGAATTATGATTCCTGTTCCAGATACGCTTCTCTTGTTACAAGAAATATCCGCAACATCATTTCCTGCAATAGAAAATATCCAGCGCATAGAAGCAGCCACGATGAATACACACCAGAATATAAAAACTCCCCGTTTCATGGGGAGTAGTGTATAGAATCATTATGAAGAAATCGTGACGAAGCGGTAGAGTTTCCGTGACGACGTGTGACTAGAACAAAAGTGCACCGTACTCATCAATGATCTCTTTCTCATTCACTGGGTCAAAAGATTTCTTGAAGCGTGCACCCTTGGCGCCTTTCACTCTCTTCTCACACTCCGCCCAAGTACGATGCACTTCTATCTTTCCTCCCACCGAGCTCACATACGAGTATGCTTTCGCACCTGATTTCGCCTTCGACGAGCTCGATGATTTCTTGGCTTTGAGGAGACCTTCATCGTGTGAAACATCAAGGATATTCTTGATTGTATACCCAGAGAGAGGTCCATCGTAGAGTTCTGGATGTTCACCATCCGCGTAGGAGGTCGCAATTTCATCACAACGTTCATTGCCCGCAATACCGATGTGTCCGCCGACATATTTCCAGGAGACATTCTTCGATCCGATCTGTGCGACCGCATCATCGAGCATCTGCCAGAGATCGACGTTGGAGACGTCTCCCTTGTTCGCAGTCTTCCATCCATTTCTCTTCCACCCATGTACCCACATCGTGATACCTTTGATCACATACGATGAATCAGAATTAACGACGACATTCACGCCTTCAACATCACCAGAAATCTCAGAAGTCTTCTTGAGACCTCCGATTGCAGCCATGAGTTCCATTCTGTTATTGGTTGTATTCTTTTCGCCACCACCAAGTTCTATAACGCGGTCATCAGCAACTACGACGCTTCCCCAGCCGCCAGGGCCAGGATTTCCACGAGAAGATCCATCAGTGAAGATAGTTATCATACGCAAGATAATAGCATTTATAGGAGCACATCCACCACTCTCAATCTCAACTCTTTGCGACCACGGAACATGGACTTCTCGATCGAAGCAACCAAATCTATTTTTTTATTTTTGTCAGCCAGCAATGCCTTGGCCCAATCACTCGTAGCGGCGAAGAACGCAATTGCCGGGACCGATGCGCCGTTTGATTTTGCGAAGCTGAGTTCTATATGATCTTGTGTCTTGCCGAACGCGCGGATACTCGATGGCTTCACTCCTTTGAACATGAAGAGTGGCTTCGGATTGCCTATGCCGAACGGTGCGAGCTTATCGACATCTTCTTGAAGTCTCCAATTCACACCATCAATAGAAAGATCCATATCCGCATATTCACCGGTGAATGCGTCGCCTGAATCTGCCAATGTTGGGCTCGCTACTTTCTCCGCCGCATCATTCAGATGCTTCTCCAAGAAATGCACCTGCTCATGATCAACTTCAAATCCACCTGAATGTTTATGTCCGCCAAATTTCAAGAATACCCCCGACGGTACCGCACGCATAATCTCCACAATATTACTCGTACCCTCGGAACGACATGACCCTTTGAGACATCCATCACCATCCCTTCCCCAGAGGAAGACGGGTCTGTTGAATTCTTCAGCACAAGTGTTCGCAACCAATCCGAGCAAGGACGGTCTCCACTCTGGATTTCCCAGCACGATTGCTCGTGGAATCTGCTCGTATCTCTCCTTGATTATCTTCTTCGCTTCTTTGACCAGCGCTGCCACGATACCTTTGCGCTCATTGTTAATCTCATCAAGATGATCGGCATGCGCACGCGCTTCGTCTTCAGTCTCTGCGGTCAGAAGCTTGAACGCGTCCATAGGCACTCCCATACGAGATGCAGCGTTGATGCGTGGCGTAATCATGAACGCAATATCGTCCTCAGTAAGATGTGGCTGTGACATCTTCAATTTCGCCAACAGTCTTATGAGACCTTTGCGTGGACTCTTGCGGAGCACTGACATGCCATAGTATGCAAAGACGCGATTCTCCCCCACAAGAGGCACCATATCCGAAAGTGTCGCGATGCCCACCATATCGAGCAACCATTTCTCATGTCCACTTTTCCAATTCACGCCAAGAATATGCGCCATACCATCTTGAGCCTTCTTGATGACCGCTTGTATTAGTTTGTACCCGACTCCTGAGCCACAAATATTCTTGTCTGGATATGTGCAATCGATTTGCTTGTGATCAACGATAGCAAATGCTGGAGGTAGGACTGCTGGTGGCTCATGATGGTCAGTAATGATAACTTCCATACCAAGCTCATTTGCACGCTGTACTGGTTCAGCATCGGAAATACCACAATCAAGCGTGACGATAAGCTTCACCCCCTCACTTGCGAGCTGTTCGACCGCGTCGACATTGAGACCGAAGCCTTCGTTATGGCGATGCGGTATATATATAGAGTAGTTCGCATACCCGATGCGACGAAGGAAATCATTCCACATCACTGCACCTGGGATGCCGTCTGCATCATAGTCGGAATAAATAGCGATGCGTTCTCCATCAGATATGGCGCGAATGATTCGTCCAGCTGCCTTCTCAGCATCTTTGAGCAAGAATGGATCAAGAACCTGACTATCATAGCTCGGTGACAAGAATGCTTCCGCAGACAACGAATCCGTAATACCTCGGTGAAACAAGAGGTGCGCGGCCACGTCAGAAACTCCCCCGACAGCATTGCGCTCATCGACGGAGAGAGGTCTGCGAATTCTGTACTGGATCGTCATGCGTGGAAGTATACCATTTGATATACTGTCCGCATGGAAACCTGCATTTTCTGCAAAATCATCGCTCGAGAAATTCCTTCGCATATCGTCTATGAGGACGACAATTTCCTCGCATTCCTCGATATACACCCACAATCTCCTGGGCATACACAGGTAATACCGAAGAAGCATTATCGCTGGGTATGGGACCATGAGGATGCAGGCACCTATTTCGAGGTAGTAAAAAAGATTGCTCTAGCTCAAAGAAAAGCTTTTGCCACTGATTTCATTCTAAGCAAAGTGGTTGGCGACGAAGTTCCCCATGCGCATATCTGGGTCTTCCCTAATAAAGAGGTCTCTGGCGACAAAAGTGATTTTGAAGGTAACAAGAATAAGATTATTGCAGCGCTGAAATAACATACCCAAATAAAAAAACCGCCGGAAACCGGCGGTCATTTTTGTATTGAGTGCGTCTGAGCTTGCTCAAACTATGAGTTCTCTGGTTCAACGTGAGAGATATCGTCGAACGCTGCAGAATGGTTCGCCAACACTCTTTGACCTTCCTCAGTGAGTTTGCCGGTTGCCTTACCATTTTCATCAAATACGAGTAATGGCACCGGTTCACAAGTCATCGCAGCGAGCTCACTCAACGTCCCGTGGACCTTGGGTAATTCTGTTTTTTGCTTTTGCATAAGGTACCTTTCTTTGTTTACCTTATTAAACCACACTAAATATCAAAGTCAAGCAGACTATTCGAGAGCCTGTATACCTGGCAACGTTCCTTGTGCGAGGAAATCAAGCATCGCTCCCCCACCCGTAGAGACGAATGTGTATTTATCTTCGACACCAAGCTTGGCAATCGCAGCCAGAGTATCTCCTCCACCAACAATCTTCACTGCAGAATCATTCTCAGCGATGAGACGTGCACACTCTTCAGTACCCCAGGTGAATCCTTTCTCATAAATACCAAATGGGCCATTCCAGAGAATAAATTTTGCAGTTGCAACCTTCTCTTTGAGAAGCGCAACAGACTTTGCACCAATATCAGCAATCAAATCAGTAGTTTCAATATGATCAATATCTTTGTCACCATCATTAGCGATCGCAACATCGACACATGAGAATATCTTGGGATTGGCAAGAATCTTTGTGAGGTCTATTGGCGAAGACGAGACTCGAGAAGTACCGACTTCCTTGCCTTGTGCCTTCAAGAGATCATTCGCGAGAGCACCACCGATGAATACTGTGTCCGCCAACTCAGAGAATTTCTCGACGAGCGGCATCTTGGTCTCAAACTTGGCACCACCGAGGATGAAGAGGAATGGATGTGACGGCTCGAATGCCTTGGAAAGATTCGCTATCTCCTGCTCGAACTGAAGCCCTACATAGCCGGGAATGTATTTCGGAACACCGACGACAGACGCATGCTCACGATGCGAAACAGAAAATGCATCATTAACGTAGATATCAGCAAGTGACGCAAGCTCCTGCGCAAATTTCTGGTCATTATCCTTCTCCCCTTCGAAAACACGGAGATTCTCGAGCAAGAAACAACTTCCCGGCGCCGATTCAACTGCACTTGAAACCTTTTTGTAATCTTTGATGAATGTTGTCTCAATACCAAGATCGCCGAGCTTCTTCGCGACAGGCTCAAGAGTAGGATTGGTCCCATCAGAAGACTCTAGATGCGCAATAAGGATAATAGTCGCACCACCTTCCTTAAGAAACTTAATCGTCGGCAACGTGGCACGAATACGGAAATCATCGACGACTACATCATTTTTTATAGGTACATTAAAATCGACACGTACAAGAACCTTAACCCCTTTCAAATATTGGATGTCTTTGAGTGTTTTCATCGCTCGTTATTTATATCGTATCTACCGCTTTCAGTAATTCTGTGAAACCAGGCATGTTAACGCTCTCACGCCCTACGAGAAGACCATCAACTTGGCCAATCGATATGATATCAGCCGCGTTGCGGAAATTGACCGATCCACCATAGATGACCACTGCTTTCAGAGCTTGATCTGCACTGAAGACGTCTGAGAATACTTTGCGGACGAAGAGTGCCATCTCATGCACCTGATCAGGAACCATTGCTTCCTTGGCACCAATCGCCCATACAGGCTCGTAGGCAAGAATAATATTCTTCGCTTTGTTTGCAGGAACATTCGCGAGGCTTCCCCTGATCTGCTGGTTCAATTCTTCGAGATACGCCCCTCCCTCATCACGCTGTCTCTCACCGACACACAGCACTGCCGACATCCCTGTAGAGACTATTGCGTTAACTCTTTTTGAGACCACCTCATCAGTATCACCTTTTGCACGCTCTTCAGAGTGCCCCGCGATAACATACTTGACCCCCATATCCTTGAGCATGGCAGCGCTCACTTCTCCGGTGTGCGGACCACCCTCTTCATATGAGACTGACTGCGCGCCGATCTTGAGAGTATCAGGATCGCGCTGTGAGATGACTGCAGGCATGTATACGAAGGGCGGGCAGGCAACAACTTCGATATGTGCGAGATCTGTTGCGAGATGGCGTGTCTTACGAGCAATCTCCTTGGCTTCTTCGAGAGTAGCCGGGTTCATTTTCCAGTTGCCTATAACGAGTTTTTTCATGACAGTATTGTAACCCACCTGCAAGAAATGGGCTAACGGCCGCTAGATAGTCTATTTTTTCTTATCACCACCTTTTTTGCCACCATCCTTTGGCTTCGCCTTGGTGCCAGAATAGATAAGTCCAAAAGCTATGAGTACAATGATGAATGTTTCCACAGAAATATTGTACCATGGGTATGCACGTGAACCGTATCACTCTGATATACTTGTATACATATGAATATCCGTCATTCTCAAGCATTCACTCTCGTCGAAATTATCGTCGTCATCGTGATTCTCACGATTATCTTCTCCATCGGTGCTGGCACGTTCGTGAACACTCGCAAGGCACGCGAGCTCGAGACTATGACCGATGCTATCGCCGCGAAGCTCGAACAAGCAAAATCTGAAGCTATATCTGGCAAAGGAGGCTCCGCTTTTGGCGTGAAATTCACGAGCTCATCATATACATACTTCAAAGGAGGCTCATATAGTTCATCAGGAGCTACCAATATGACCTATCCATTGACCGATGGATACCAAATCACCGCATCTATACCAGCATCATCAGACACAGCTATCATTTTTGCACGTATGACTGGCACACCAGTCGCAACCGGGACTGTCTCTATATCCAACAGTGCAAGTGGTTCAAAGGTTAATATTATACGAATAGGAAACCTCGGGGATATAACTGTGATAAAATAAATCTACACATGAGGACACGATCACTCTCACAAGGATTCGGCGTCATTGAAATCATTGTCGCAGCTGCAATCTTCATAACAATCACTGCGGTCGCTGCATCGACCTGGCAGCTCTATATACGCATCGCCAATGCGAGTACAAATCGCGCTCAAGCGGCAATGCTCATAGAGGAGGCTTCGGAAGCGCTACAAATTCTCAGGGATACGAGCTGGAATGGAACCATAGCTCTGACGACTCTTAATACTCCTTATGACGTCGTATGGAATGGAAGCACCTATTCCCTCGCTACTCCTCCGGCTACCATACAGGGTCGATTCACGAGATCGATTGTTATGAGCCAAGTCCTGCGCGATGGTATAACCGGCGACATATCGACATCTGGATCAGTCGATCCTAAGACGCGCAAAGTTGTCATTACCATATCGACCCTCGAAGCCACACCGACATTGTCTATCGAATCAGAAATGCTCATCCACAACACTTATGGCAATTAGACCCCTTCACCTCAATAAGCGCGCAGGATTCACCCTCGTTGAAGTCCTGGTTTACACCGCAGGATTGGTGCTCTTGCTCGGAGCCATGGCCACTAGCCTCGTCTATATGAACAACTGGTATCAACGTTCGACTATTGGTCCACGTGTCGATCGTGTCGGTAGTAGCGTCATCGACCGCATTGTCAGGGATATCAGAAGTGGAGATGCTATCAATGGGTCACAGAGCTTGCTCGAAGTTTCGACAGGTGCCCTTTCTCTAAGCTACACCAGTGAATCAGGCTCAGGCACAACCTATTCAGCCCTCCAGAGTGGACGTGTCATACATCGTATCGACAGCGGATCTACTGAATACCTTTCACCTGAAGATATGACCGTATCACGACTCTACTTCAAACAGATTATTACTCAAGAATCGAGGGCTGTGAGAGTTGAAATGGATATCACTTTCTCCATAAAGGACGAGGTGCAGACGAGGACATATTCAAGTGTAGCTATACTCAGAAATTCATATGAATAAAGACTTACAAGGAGGATACATCATCATGCTCCACACGCTCATATTCCTCGGTATCTCCTTGGTCGTTCTTTTCGGTATCGCACTTCCCATCATCTCGCATCATGCAGCTGCCATGACCATGGTTCGCTCGAAGCAGAGCTTCCTCCTGACTGACAGTGCCGCTGGAGAAGCTATATACCGTCTCGAAAATGGCCTCCCTCTCGCTAGTTCGCAGACAATCACTCTGGGTGGCGCGAGCGCAACTATCGCAACAGCAAATACCTCAACAGGAAAAACAGTCACCGTTACTACACCTGGTAATGAATATGAGCGTAATATAAGAATACATACTGCCATAGGAACAGGTATCTCATTCCACTATGGTATTCAGTCTGGCCGTGGAGGATTCGTTTTGGAGAATACTTCAAGTGTTACTGGTAACGTCTTCTCTGGAGGCACGATAACAGGATCGAGTAATTACATATACGGAGATGCCGTCTCCACAGGACCAACGGGTCTGATCACGGGAATAAACGTCACTGGTTCAGCATATGCGCATACCCTACAAAATTCATCAGTCGGTAGTAATGCATTCTACACAGTAAAAACCTCAACCACCGTAGGTGGCACGTCAAATCCAAATAGTCCTGACCTCGATGATGAAGAGTTACCTATCAGCGATGAACAAATAGCTGAATGGGAGGCACAAGCAGAAACTGGAGGCACAAGCACCAACTGTTCAAGTGGAACCTATACAATTTCTTCCAGCGTCACACTCGGACCTTTGAAGATCCCTTGTAACCTAGTAATCAGAAGCAACGGTACCATTGTGACGGTCACTGGCCCTATCTGGGTCACCGGCAACATCACCACACAGAACGCTCCTCTTATCAGAATGAGTTCGTCTCTCGGCAATCAGAATGTCGCCATCATAGCCGACAATCCATCAGATCGCCTATCGAGCAGTCGTATCACCATAGGACAGAATACTTCGTTCCAAAATTCAGGAGTTGCCGGATCGTTCGTATTCATGATTTCCCAAAACAACAGCTCAGAAAATGGTGGCTCAGTCAACGCAATCGATATGGGACAGGGCGCATCCGCACTCGTTGCATATGCGAGCCATGGACAGATATCGCTCGGACAGAGCGTGAGCGTCAAAGAAGCGACAGGATATAAGATTGTCCTCAGAAATAGCGCGAATGTGACCTACGATACAGGACTTCCAAGCGTTCTCTTCTCCTCGGGACCTGGAGGTGGATACACTATTATAGATTGGAACGAAATATAGAAACGACGGACTAGATCACGTTGACCAGTGAGTACATAGGCGAGATCATGGCGATAGCGAAGAAACCGACACCAGCGGCGATAACCACCATCAATACTGGTTCGATAATAGTAGACATGTCTTTGGTCTTCTGCTCGACGTCTTCCTCATAGTATCCAGCGACACCGAGAAGCATCTCTCCGACTTTACCGGTCTCTTCCCCGACGCTCACCATCTCTGCGAAGAATATTGGGTAGAGTTTGGCATCAGCGGCAAAAATTTTCGACATAGGCTCACCCTTCTTGATTGCAACCTCGACCCTCTCGAGAACCGACTTGAAATGGACATTCTGCACCACGCGGCCAGTGATGTTAACTGATTCGACAACATCCACGCCTGAGCTGAGGAGTGATGAAAGTGTGCGTGCGGTACGAGCTGAGTTGACCTCTTGAACCAGAAGTCCGATGACAGGAATCTTCAAGATGGCACTTTGTATAATCTTCGTACCTGCGGGAGTACGTTTCCAATATATAAAACCTACGATAGCAGCTATAGCTACTATCAAAACCAAAAGTCCTTGATGCTGGATAAGATTGCTGACGAAAAGAACGGCACGCGTAGACATCGGAAGCTCGACCTTGAGCTCGGTGAACGTCTTCATAAGTGTCGGCACCACGAACACGAACATCAAGATACCGATGAGCACCATCACACAAAGAATGACTGACGGATATATGAGCGCACCCTTGATGCGTCGCTCGAGAGAATATGAGCTTTCCATCTGTGCAGCGACAATCTTGAGAGATTCAGCCAGTGTACCGCTCTGCTCACCAGCGTGAACCATTGAGATGAAAAGTGGTGAAAAAATCTTGGGATGCTTCGCGAGAGCTGCGGAGAAGGTCTCTCCTTTGTCGATCTCGCTCATAAGCGCGAGCAAGACTTCCTTGAGAGTCTTGCTCCTCGCCTGTCGCTCCAACACCGACAATGCACGCGAGAGCGCCAAACCTGCATCAAGCATTGATCCGAGATTGCGCGCGAGATGTATACGCTCGGTCATCTTTATTTTCTTCGATGAGAACTTGAACGACAAATTCATGTGCAAACCTTTTCCATCGTTGTTCTTTTCGTTGAAGGACACTACCTCTTCCCCATTCTCGCGAAGAAGCTTATACAGCTCGTAGCGATCAGCGACATCTTTTTCGCCTGAATATATTTCGCCTGAAGGCTTTTTTGCTTTGAATGTGAAATGTGACATTTTTTATTCCGAAATCACGCGCAACACCTCCTCTATAGTCGTCAGTCCAGACACACACTTGTAAATACCATCCTCGAGCATCGTGAGCATTCCCTCCTTCTTTGCCTGTGTCTCAATCTCACCAGCCGTCGCACTCTTCATGATGAGATCCTTGATACCAGTACTCATTCTGAGCACCTCATGGATTCCTGTACGTGTTTTGAATCCATCATCATCTCCTGCAGCAACTGGCTTCCAGAATGAGACATCCTTCCAAGTATCCCCTGGCTTCACGACCTTGTCGGCTTTGAGCGCTGCGAGCACACGATCCATATCAGCGAGCTTCTCCAGCTCTGCGAATTCATCCTTGGTGAGCTTATATTTCTCCTTGCTATCAGTGAGTCGGCGAACGAGGCGTTGTCCGATCACGATGTTGAGTGTCGAAACAAGCAAGAATGATTCGACACCCATATCAAGAAGACGTGGGATAGCTCCGGCAGCGCTGTTGGTGTGAAGTGTTGAAAGCACCAAGTGACCAGTGAGGGATGCGTTGACCGCAAGTGCAGCCGTCTCATTGTCGCGGATTTCACCGACCATGATGATGTCAGGGTCTTGGCGAACGAGAGTGCGGATACCACTTGCGAACGTGAATCCAATATCAGGACGTACGGCAGTCTGATTGATACGCGCCATCTGATACTCGATAGGATCTTCGATAGTCGAGATGTTCACGTCCGGCTGATTGAGGAGATCGAGCATAGTATAGAGAGTGGTCGTCTTTCCGGAACCAGTCGGACCAGTCGTGAGGATCATTCCTGTTGTTTGCTTGAGCGCCTTGTGGATGCGTTCGAGCCCTTCCCCGTGGAAGTTGAGGTACTCGAGTGTGAATCCTGATATTGCTTCGCGGAGGAGACGCATAACAATCTTCTCACCATAGTATGTCGGCAAGATAGAAACACGGAACGAAACTTTTTCGCCATTCATGTCCACCTTGAAACGACCGTCCTGAGGAAGACGCTTCTCATCGAGCTTGAGGTTCGAGAGCACTTTGATACGAGCAGAGACAGATGGGCCGGCTTGGCGTGGAAGCACCATGGCGTCATGAAGTAGACCGTCTATACGGTAACGAACCAACACCTGTTCCTCCATAGGTTCTATATGGATATCAGACGCATTCTGTATAGCTGCATGCTTGATGAGTGTATCGACAATACGCACAACAGGAAGATCTTCGGCGAGCTTCTTCATATCTGCCTCAGAGGTCGAGTCACCTGCATCTTCGGCAATAGTCTTCAGAGTCGCTGTCTCCTTCTGGATAAGATCACCAAATTCTGCCTTGAGAGATTTCTGATATTGGACGAGTGCCTCCTTGATTGAGTCTGAGTCTGTAAGGCGTGGCTGAATCTTGAGATTAACCTTCTTCTTGATGAAGTCGATAGCAGAAAGGTCATTCACATCGAGCATAGCAACTTCGAGAGAACTCTCCGTCTTCTTGAATGCAACGATACTGTGACCGCGCGCAATAGGCTCAGGAATGAGTGAGAGTGTATCTATTTCTATCTTCTTACCTTTGAGATCGACGAATGGGATACCAAGACAGTATGCCTCCATGCGACGCAGGTTATCTGCAGTAATTTTGCCTTGCGTGACGAGAATATCACCAAGACGCTTACCTTTGTCATCGGCTTCCTTGCGCGCTTCTTCGAGGTCCTCTTTGGATACGAGGCCGGAGTCGAGAATGAACTTGTAGAGCTGGGTATCTTCGACGAGCATATTGGCTCTATTATACCAACAAAAGCTCTCTCAAACAGTGTTAATAGCGCTTTGACAAATATCCCACGAGCGCTAGTATGGGGACCAGTAAACAAACAGTACACTGACAGCAACGAAAGGAACATTATGCCCGAATTATATCTCAATGGTAACGGCCATAATGGCCACTACTATTTACGAACCGCTCTTGAAAAGTACATGAGCGAAATGGCGGAGACACCACTCCTCACTCGAAAAGAAGAGCTCATGCTCGCTAAACGGATAAAAAAGGGTGATGCCGAGGCGCGTGAACATATGATCAAAGCAAACTTGCGATTGGTCGTTACGGTCGCGAAAAGATACATGAACATGGGAGTTCCGTTTCTTGACCTTATCAACGAGGGTAACATTGGCCTCATGAGAGCAGTTGAGAAATTCAAGCCTGGCAAAGGGGCAAAGCTCTCGACGTATGCCTCCTTTTGGATAAGGCAAAGTATCCGTCGATTACTCTCAAATCAAGCACGCACGATCCGGATACCAGTACACGCCCTCGAAATACTCTCGGATATCCGGAGGACTACTCAGCGACTTACTGAAGAGACTGGATATGAGCCTGATGATGCGAACATTGCCTTTGAGCTCAACATCCCGACCAAAAAGGTTACTGAGTTGAAGAAATCAAATCTGTTCCCTGTTTCACTTGATGCACCTAGTAGAGACGACGGGAGTAGCGGAACTATTGGAGAAACCATCCCAGACGAGAATGTGTGCGATCCTGGACTTACACTGGAAAATTCATCCAACGTCGATTCTATGTATACGTTGCTCGAAATCCTCTCTGAACAAGAGCAGACCATATTGCGTATGCGCTTCGGTATCGACGGAGAAGAGAAAACTCTGAAGGAGGTTGGTAAGTACTTCGGCGTCACTCGAGAGCGCATTCGACAGATTCAAGCTAGCGCCCTGCGAAAGCTTCACAACAAAGCCAACGGCAAACCATTGAGTTTTGGCAGAAAAACCAAAAAGGATAGATGTCGCAACCACAGAAGGAGAAGTCCTCTCAATAGGCACCCGACAGACCACATCCTCAACGGAAATGGAAACTAACACCCCGCTCTCCTCACTGGAGAGCGGTTTTTATTTCTAAGCATTTGCTTTCC
This sequence comes from Candidatus Parcubacteria bacterium, assembly GCA_039799225.1. Lineage (GTDB taxonomy): Bacteria > Patescibacteriota > Minisyncoccia > Phycocordibacterales > PALSA-1337 > C7867-002. The sequence goes on from JBDLTF010000001.1 coordinate 31,259, forward strand.
ACGCCAAATATGGTATAGTACTCATGTCATCAGTTCGCCCACCGGCGAACTCGTTTGTTAGATGGATAGAAGATATCTGACAAACACTCGACAACTTAATAGAAACTTTTCGATTTCGCTCGGACATTGTGTCTGCAAGCAGCCACATGATCCTCGCTTATCGAAATAACAACAGAATAACAACTAAATATATGTTTGATCTCAAAGTAATAAATTCAGTCGTCCAACAGCTCGAAGAAGAGCGTGGTATCCCTAAGGAAAAGACCTTGGAGGCTATCGCCATGTCTCTCGCAACTGCTTACAAGAAGGAGTACGGCAAGAAAGGCCAGATCGTCCGCGCATCATTTGATCAGAATTCCGGCGCCGTCGAATTTTGGCAGGTGAAAGTCGTCGTAGATCGCGACCAGGTCATCATGGAAGGTGACGAGGAACAGGACATCGACCTCAAGGAAGCAAATGTCGACGACATCAAGATTCGTTTCAACCCTGAGCAGCACATGCTCCTCGAGGATGCCAAAAAAATAAAGAAGAACGCCGAGATTGGAGACGAGCTCGTCTTCCCTCTCGAAGCAAAGGCTGATTTCGGCCGCATTGCCGCACAAACTGCAAAGCAAATCATCATCCAGAAGATTCGTGAAGCTGAGAAGGTCTCAGTCATGGGTGAATACGGTGCTAAGGAAGGTGAAATCGTCGCTGGTTCTGTTGAACGCGTCGAACGTGGTATGGTTCACGTCAACATGGGTCGCGCACTCGGTATCATCCCGTATGAGGAACAGATCCCAAGCGAGCGCTGGAAGACTGGAGATCGCATCCGTGCGTATCTCTACGCTGTAGAGGAGTCTCCTCGCGGAATTGTCCTCAAGCTCTCACGTTCTCATCCGAAGTTCCTTGCGAAGCTCTTCGAAACCGAGGCTCCTGAAATCGCTTCAGGTGTCGTCGAGATCAAGGCTATTGCTCGCGAAGCAGGCTCACGCTCCAAGGTTGCTGTCGTCTCTCATGACGCACACATCGATCCAATCGGTTCTATGGTTGGTCAGCGCGGTGTCCGCGTCTCGACTGTCACCAGTGAGCTCTCTGGCGAGAAGATAGACATCATCGAGTGGAATGAGGATCCTGCACTCTTCATTGAGGAGGCTCTCTCACCTGCTGAGGTCGTCTCTCTCGAGCTTGATGAGAAGGATCATCGTGCTATCGTCACTGTCACAGAGGATGAGCAGTCACTCGCCATCGGTAAGGGTGGACAGAATGTTCGTCTCGCCGCAAAGCTCACTGGCTGGAAGATCGATATCAAGTCTTCTGGAGGTACTGAGGATACTGAGGACGAAGAGACCGAGACTCCTGCAGAAGAAAAGAAGTCTGAATAAAAAATAATTTCTTAAGAAGAAAATCCCGCTCACTGCGGGATTTGTCGTTATACGTATAGAAAAGCGCCGCCCTGAGGATACTCAGTGGCGGCGCGGATTTATTTCGATGTCTTTGCTAGAACTTTTTGAACTTTGGACCAATATCCGAGGGTGCTTTGCTTCCTCCAACCGCTTGGTCCTCCATTCCATATGCGAGCCATGTCTTCTAACGATGGCTCTCTCCCCAATGCTTTGCGTGTCGCGTACCGTTCAAGGTACGTGCGACACACCTGTATTGATAGGGAGCGGTTACCGAGCATGTCTTCTGGACGATGCTTGGTACCGAGGCGTTGATTAACATCATCAACGCAGGGCTTCCGAATCTGAAGTGATCCGTAGGCCTTGTCATTCATATGTTTGTCACCGATCGCTTGGTCATTACCACGCGATTCCACCTCTATGAGTGCGGCTATCAGCCGGTCAGTCGAGGGCGCCGTGCTAGCGGAGGCGCAGAGGGTGAACAATACCATTACAAGGAACGTGCATGTAGTTTTCATGTTTTCTTGGCCTTTCTGGTCAAGTTGAGGAACCGAAACTTACTTGCGTAGTATATTATACCATACTACATATCTATTTGTCAATACCCTTGTAAGGGCTATATTGAGCCTTATTAAGGGCCTGAAATCTTGCCATTTGGGCCGTTTTCCACTATAGTACTCGCATTGTAAAGGTGAGATTTATTAGCGAAAAAGGCGGCAAAAACGCCTAAAAACAACAAACATATGAATCCGTACGTCTGGTTCGCCCTTATCAGCTCCGTCATCGCTCTCGCCTACGGCACATTCTTGACCATGTCGATCATGAAGAAGCCAACTGGCAACGACCGCATGCAGGAGATTGCCGCTGCCATCCAGGCAGGTGCTACCGCCTATCTCAATAGGCAGTACCGCACTATCGGTATTATCGCCGTTATCCTCTTCGTTATCCTCGGACTAGTACTCTCCTGGAAGATTGCTATCGGATTCATTGTTGGCGCCGTACTCTCGGCTGTCGCAGGATTCATCGGCATGAATGTGTCGGTCCGCTCGAACATCCGTACTACTGAGGCTGCTCGTTCTGGTCTCGGCAAGGCTCTCTCCCTCGCCTTCAATGGCGGAGCAGTAACCGGACTCTTCGTTGTCGGTCTCGCTCTCCTCGGTACTACTGCTTTCTATGCAATCACCAAGGATGTTCATGCACTCATTGGTCTCGCTTTCGGTGCATCTCTCATCTCCGTCTTCGCTCGTCTCGGTGGAGGTATCTTCACCAAGGCCGCTGATGTCGGTACTGACCTCGTCGGTAAAGTTGAGGCTGGTATCCCAGAGGATGATCCTCGCAATCCAGGTGTTATCGCTGACAATGTTGGAGACAACGTCGGTGACTGCGCAGGTATGGCCGCTGATCTCTTCGAGACATACGCAGTGACCACTATCGCAGCTATGATGCTCGGTGTTTCTACCTTCACCTTGGAGTTCCAGACTGCTACCGGCACCATGACTCGCGTCTTCGAGAATGCAGCTCTCTATCCGCTCGCTCTCGGTGGTATCGCTATCATCGCTTCTATCATCGGTACTTGGTTCGTCCGCATGGGCAAGAGTCAGAACATCATGGGCGCTATGTACAAGGGACTTGCAGTTGCAGGTATCTTGGCAGGTATCGCCTTCTACCCAATCACTAAGTGGATGATGACGGGCAATGAGGTCTACAGCGTCGCAAGCCTCTTCTTCTGTACTCTCATCGGTCTCATTGTGACTGCGCTCCTCGTCGTCATCACTGAGTACTACACTTCGACCAAGTATGCTCCGGTCAAATCAATCGCGAATGCCTCGGTTTCTGGCCATGGAACGAACATCATCCAGGGTCTCGCCATCTCTATGAAGGCGACCGCTTGGCCGCTCCTCACCATCGTCTCAGGTATCTTGGCCGCATATCACTTCGCCGGTCTCTATGGTATCGCTGTCGCCGCTATGTCCATGCTCTCTATGGCAGGAATCATCGTCGCTATCGATGCATATGGTCCTATCACGGATAACGCAGGGGGTATCGCCGAAATGGCCGAGCTTCCTAAGGAAGTCCGTGATGTCACCGACCCTCTCGATGCAGTCGGAAACACCACTAAGGCAGTCACCAAGGGATATGCTATCGGCTCTGCCGGTTTCGCAGCTCTCGTACTCTTCGCTGAATACACCAACCTCGTTCCAAACATGGCATTCAGCTTGAGTGACCCGAAGGTTATCGTTGGTCTCTTCATCGGAGGACTCCTTCCTTACTACTTCGCAGCTCTCTCTATGGAGGCTGTCGGTAAGGCCGCAGGAAAGGTTGTTGATGAGGTTCGTCGCCAGTTCCGTGAGATTCCAGGCATCATGGCTGGTACCGCAAAGCCTGATTATGCTCGTTGCGTCGACATCGTGACATCAGCAGCAATCAAGGAAATGATTATTCCTGCTCTCATCCCTGTTCTTGCACCAATCATCGTTGGATTCGTCCTCGGTCCAGTCGCTCTCGGAGGTCTCCTCGTCGGTTCTATCGTCACTGGACTCTTCGTTGCTATCTCTATGACTTCCGGAGGCGGAGCATGGGACAACGCCAAGAAGTACATCGAACAAGGCAATCATGGAGGTAAGGGTTCTGACGCTCACAAGGCAGCCGTCACTGGAGATACCGTCGGAGATCCATACAAGGATACCGCTGGTCCAGCTATCAACCCAATGATCAAGATTTTGAACATTGTGGCCCTCCTCATCGTTGCATTCCTCGTCGCATAAGCACAAATTCACATTTACTAGTAGAAAAAAGGCCTTTTCGAGGGCCTTTTTTCGTATTTTTAGAGACCAAAATTAGACCACATTGTCCACCCTACCAAAGACTATTGCTGTGGTATAATCCTCCCATAGCCATGAGATCATGGCGTTTAACCTTATAATCATGAAAAAGCACTATTATTTGTTGATTGCCATTCTTGCCTTGGCATCATTCGTACCTGTTGTCGCTCGCGCAGAGGAAGGTACCTCGACCGACTCGTCCGGAGACGTCAAACCGATGCTCATCCGTGAGAAGCTCCGCGTCAAGATGGAGAACGAGGGTGATGTTCGTAACAAGCTTCTCAATGCACGCGCTACAACTTCGATCCGTATAGCTTCTACAACTCGCGAAGACCGTAAGGATATTCGTGACGAGCGCCACGAAGAAGCAAAGGATGCTCGCGAAGAAATGCGTGACCGCATCAAGAGCGCATCATCAAGCGAAGACCGTAAGGAGATTCGCACGAGCATGCACAAGAATGTCTTCGAAATTCGTAAGCAGGCTCTCGTCAAACAGCTCGAAGTATCTCTCAGAAACCTCAAGCAGATTCGCGACCGCATCATGTCTCGCATAGAGAAAGCTGAAGATGCTGGCAAGAATATGACTGAGGCCAAGGATTTGCTCGTCATTGCTGATGCAAAAATAGTAGTTGCACAGACTGCTATAAACGCACTTGGTTCTTTCAACGCAACCACGACCGTTACAACTACAGCAACATCAACTGATGCGACTGCTACCAGTACTTTGGATGTAGATCTTACCAAGCCACGCCAGGTCGGTGAAATTGCTATCAAGGCAATCAAGGACGCTCACCGTGCTCTCGTCAATGTTGTCGTAGCTATTGCGCACTCTCTCGGAGGAGACAAGTCTGCAACCACTACCCCTCCTGTTATTCCTCCAGTAACCTCGACCTCAACAGATACTACGACCGGTACCACCACTGATTCAACTACTGGTACTTCGACGGATACAACTATATAACTTTTGATTAGCTTCTAATATCACCCACATGGATCCTATAATCACTCAACAACCAGCACCAGAACAGGCACCGATGAGCACACCTATCAACCAAGCTCCTGAGCACAAGAAAGTAGGTCCGATCGTCGCTATTGCGGCTGTCGTTCTTATTCTCATCATCGGAGCCCTCTATATCTTCGCATCTCGCATGGGAACTACTGATGATTCTTCAGCGTCAGCAGAGACCGTACAACCAGTCACCAACACATCTGATGATGTCAGTGATATTGAGGCAGACCTCGATACGTCGATTGACGGTTTGGATTCACAGAATTTCTAGTCCACCGAAATCATCCGCATCATGAAAACCCGCTTCGGCGGGTTTTCTATTTCTAGCGACCTACCAATATTTTTGGCTCTAAATTCTTGATTCTTGGTCATTCTTCAGGTAGACTCCCCTTCATGACCAAAACCACCAAATCATATGATTCTGTATCAGTAAAGAAGCTCGACAAGTCTCGTGTCGAGATCACCGGCTCTGTCTCAACAGATGCATGGGAAAAATATCGTGGCCAAGCACTCAAGAATATCAATGATTCCGTCACTATCGACGGTTTCCGCAAAGGTATGATTCCTGAGAACATTCTCATCGCAAAGGCTGGAGAAATGGCTATTCTCGAAGAGATGGCCGAGCTTGCTCTCTCCAAGGCATACCTCGACATCATTATTGCAGAAAAGATCGATGCTATCGGTAAGCCTGATATTCGCGTCACCAAGCTCGCCAAGGAAAATCCTCTTGAGTTCACCGCTGTCACTGCCGTAGTTCCTGAGGTGAAACTTCCTGACTATACGAAAATTGCAGGAGAACAGATCAAGAAAGCTGATCCTGAGGCAATCAAAGTATCTGAGAAAGACATCGATGATGCTATCCTCCGCATCCGCCAGCGCCACGCTTCAGACAAGCTCCACTCAGACGAACATTCTGAGCACAACAACGAAGACCACGACAAGATGACGCCAGAGGAACATGAGAAGGCTGTCGAAGCTGCTATGCCAGAGCTTACCGAGGATTTCGTGAAGACACTCGGCGAGTTCAATGATATTCCTGATTTCAGGAACAAGCTCTCTGACATGATTGGTGAGCAGAAGCGTGATGAGGCCAAGGACAAGACTCGTGCTCGCATTGCCGATGCCATCGCTGATGCATCAACTGTCGAGATTCCTGAGATCATGGTTGAAGGTGAGCTCAGCCGCACACAAGCCCAGTTCTCTGCTGACGTCGAGCGTATGGGTGTAAAGCTTGAAGACTACCTCAAGCATGCCAAGAAAACTCTCGAGGAAATCCGCGAGGAATGGAAGCCTCACGCTGAGAAGAAGGCTAAGCTCCAGCTCATCATGAATGAGATTGCTAAGAATGAGAAGATTGCCCCAGATGCTCAAGAGATCGAGGAAGAGGTTAGTCATATTGTCGCTCACTACAAAGATGCTGACCGCGAGCGTGCTTCAGTCTACGCAGAGACTGTGCTCACCAATGAGAAAGTATTCCAGTTTTTGGAAAAGGGCGAGAAATAATCACTTAGAACAAAAAATCCCGAGATTGCCTCGGGATTTTTTGTTGTGAAATCTCCTATTTACCCAACATCACCACGGAGAGTGCGGCGACTACGGCTGTTTCAGCCCGCAAAACCTGGCTTCCGAGGCATACGACAGGGATTTCATTCTTGTGAAACAGGTCAACCTCATTGGGCGACCAACCTCCTTCTGAACCAATGAGGATGGCGATATCTTGGCTTCCTTGAGTATTTTTTGCTGAAAATTCAGTACCCTCAGTATGGAAAGCTATTGTCTTTGTATTTGATTCACCGATCTTGGTAAGAGCTTCGGCAAACGAAACCATCGGCAACATTTCTGGTACGTCTCCACGACCTGATTGTTCGCTCGCCTCGACAACTATCTTATTCAAGCGAGCTTCATTAATTTTTTTCTTCTCACTGCGCTCTGCCATCACTGGAATGATATGAGTAACCCCAAGCTCAGTCGCCTTCTCTGCAATCCATTCGAAGGTATCTTTCTTAACCATGGCCGCATACAGATAAACTTTGCGAGACGGCATGAAGCGGCTACGTGAGGCATTCTGTATGTCGAGCGTAATACTTTTCTCGCTAAAATCAGCAATCCTGCATTCATAGTCAGATCCTGATCCATCAAACACGACGATCGAATCCCCCGTCTTCAAACGAAACACTCTGCGAACCTGATTGACCAGGTCCGCAGAGTGCACGACTATTTCCGTCTGCGCTCCAATCTTCTCTGAGATATAGAAGCGGTGAAGACGCATATTACTTCTTCGAGCTTCCACCAACGACAGAGTCGATGATGCCGTACTTCTTAGCCTCGTCTGCATCCATGAAGAAGTCGCGATCGACGTCCTTTTCAATCTTTGAGAGTGACTGACCTGTGTTCTTCGCCAACATCTTATTGAGAGACTCACGAGTCTTGATGATGTGCTTGGCGCTGATTTCGATATCTGAAGCCTGTCCCTCTGCCCCACCGAGTGGCTGATGAATCATAACTTCTGCATTAGGGAGAGACTGGCGCTTACCCTTGGTTCCTGATGAGAGGATAAGTGCGGCACCTGAAGCGGCGATACCGACACATACCGTAGAAACATCATTCTTGATGTAATTCATGGTGTCGATGATAGCGAGAGTAGAGGTAACTGAGCCGCCAGGAGAGTTGATGTACATGCTGATTTCCTTCTTTGGGTCCTCAGACTGCAAGAAAAGAAGCTGGGCAATGACCAGGTTTGCCATATGATCATCTATTGGACCACCCAAGAAAATAACATTATCACGCAAGAGGCGTGAGTATATGTCGTAGGCGCGCTCGCCAAATGATGATTTTTCGATGACTGTTGGGATAAGCATGGTGGGATTTCTAGGAATTAAAAGGTTTAATTGACACATTATATATTAAATGTTCCTTTATTGCAACTTGCAGTCTTCCTTTTTTCGTTATACTATGCCTATGTTACCAACTTTAAATTTTGACACGTTCGCTCTGAAACTTTAGTGATAACACCCCTTATGAAGAAACTCATGATTATAGCCATATCTGAACCGATTTCACGAAAAACTCATAGGAAACTTTCGCCATAATTCACAGCGGGCGGGTCTACACCGCATATGCCACTCAAATTAGTCGCTCTCTACCTCTCCATCGCTGGAGTCGTCGGTGTGGCTGTCGGGTACTATCTGCGATTGATCATATCTCTCGGTAAGAAGGGCTCCATGGAGCTCGAAATTAAGGAGATGCTTCTCGCCGCCAAGGAAGAAGCCAAGAAGATCACCGCGGATGCCGAAGCCAAGACACAGAAGACTCTCGAAGATGTCAGGATAGAGAACAAAGAAAAAGAAGAGAAGATACGCCAAGCCGAACAACGCCTCATAAAGAAAGAGGATTTGCTCGATAAGCGTCAGACCGATATAGACAAGGAAGTAGAAATGATCAAGGTTCGCGTGGCTGAAATCAAGGCTATCCGCGAAAAAGCCGACAAACTCGAGCTCGATCGTCTTGCTGCACTCGAAAAGATTTCTCAGCTCTCAGCAGCAGAGGCCAAAGACCAGATATTCAAAATCGTCGAGAAGCAGAGCGCCGAGGACCTCCTCGTGCGTATGAACAAGCTCGACGTACAAGGTGAGGAGATGCTCGACAAGAAGGCCAAGGACATCTTGGCAGTCTCTATACAGCGTCTAGCATCATCTGTATCACAAGATGCCCTCTCCACTATGGTTGAGATTCCGAACGATGACGTGAAGGGTAAAATCATCGGTAAGGAAGGTCGCAACATCAAGGCATTCGAACGCATCACTGGTGTCGAGGTTATGGTTGATGATACTCCAGGAGCTATCACCATTTCTTCGTTCGACCCAGTACGCCGTCACACAGCAGCTATCGCTCTCCGTGAGCTCATCAAGGATGGCCGTATCCAGCCTGCGAAGATTGAAGCAGTCGTCGAGAAGGCGAAGCTGGACATCAACAAGACCGTCAAGGAAAAGGGTGAGGCTGCTGCTTATGAATGTGGAGTCCTCGGCCTCGATCCACGCATACTGCTCATATTGGGCCGTCTGCACTTCCGCACAAGCTATGGCCAGAATGTGCTCCAGCACTCGATAGAGATGGCTCATATTGCAGGTATGATCGCTGAAGAGCTCGGTGCCAATGTACAGGTCGCTAAGGCCGGTGCCCTTCTCCATGATATTGGTAAGGCACTCGACCACGAGGTTGCTGGTACACACGTCGAGATCGGTCGTAGGATACTCCAGAAGTTCGGTGCACCTGAGGAAGTCATCAAGGCTATGCAGGCTCATCACGAGGAATATCCGTATGAAACAGTTGAGTCACGCATTGTCCAGACCGCAGATGCTATCTCTGGTGCTCGTCCTGGTGCTCGCCGTGACAATGTCGAGAACTACATCAAGCGTCTCACTGAGCTTGAAGCTCTCGCCAACTCATTCAAGGGTATCGAGAAGTCATACGCTCTCCAAGCAGGCCGTGAAATCCGCATATTCGTACGACCAGAAGAGGTCGGGGACCTCGAAGCTAAGAATCTCGCACGAGATATAGCGCTCAAAATCGAGAAGGATCTCAAATACCCTGGTGAAATCAAAGTTAATGTCATCCGTGAAACAAGAACTATCGAATTCGCGAGGTAATCAAAAAGAACCATACAAAAGAAAAACACCGAGTTTCCTCGGTGTTTTTCTTTTGTATGGTCACCTATAGTGACTATTTCGTGAGATGCTTCGAGACGAGCTTGGTCATTTCGAACATGTCGACTGTTGCCTTGCCGCCGAAGACCTTCTTGAGAGCTTCATCTGCATTGATGTTGCGCTTCTTAGCAGGATCCTGGAGGTTGTTCTTCTTGATGTATACCCAGAGAGCCTTTACCACCTCAGAACGAGCCATAGGACCGTTACCAACGACAGCAGCCAAATCAGCGCTGACATTCAAAGGTTTCATAAATGCGGAATTTTCTTTCGCCATAAAGTTAGATATGTTTTTGATTAAATACTGTTACTAATAGCATGGGGTACCTATAAGGCTACCATTTACCGAGATTTTGCACCACAGGCGAGCCTGTGTAGTATTTTAGACAAAATAAATCTATGTATCTGTCAAATATGACACCTATTGCCCAAAATATGGCTTACTATATAATGTATCTATGGTTATGACTCGATCCGCTCGTTACGCGGGCGGGCCGAGACCACATTAATAGCATTAAGCATATACACATGAACAAAGCAGCAATCGTAGATGCAGTGCACGCAGTTCTCGGTGGAACAAAGGTTCAGGCCGAGCAAGCTGTCGAAACAGCGATTAACAGCATCATCGACTCTCTCAAGAAGGGCGATGAGGTTTCAATCGCAGGTCTCGGCATCTTCTCAGTCAAGCAGCGCGCAGCTCGCGAAGCTCGCAACCCTCGCACCGGTGAGGCTATCAAGGTCCCGGCTATGAAGGTTCCGAAGTTCCGTGCCGCAAAGGCGCTCAAGGACGCAGTTAAATAGCTCTCTAGGGTTATTTACACTCAACGGCTTAACAACCCGTAATGTGTTATTACGGAGCAGTAGTCGCATGACTACACCGTTGCTATCGAATAAAAAACCGCCTGTGAAGCGGTTTTTTATTAATCTAGAAGGAAGTTTTGCTTAACGAGCTTCTGGCACAACCCACTCCTGTTCCCCTTCAACAAATTCTCCATCTCTCACTATGAAAAATCTAGACCTTCCCATAGATGGTCGTGTAGTCATCGCTTCCCCTTCGGCACGAACTGCAAAATTCGCAACTGCGATGCCTTTTGAGATATTGATATTCTGCGGCGCAATGCGATCTCCAAGGAAGATGCCGCCAATCCCCTTATATCCGCTTCCCTGCTTCACAGCAGCTGCAACATAGAAGAAGACCCCTGTGCCACCCATTTCTTGCGTCACGAAGAATACAGCGTCTTCCTGCCCATCACCGCTTATATCTCCATAAGTAGGCTGACCAAATACACGAGTCACTATTTTCGTAGCACTTCCTGGAGCGATCTCCTGCTCAGATAAACCATTAATAAAGGTTATCTTCTGTTCATCGATGACATACGTACCATTCAGAGGATCTGAAAAGGTTCCTTCATTCCCTGCAATCACCGGTGCTTTCGCTTCATTCAAGAAAGTCTTTACTTCACGATACTGCACATTGATGTAGTACATGAGTACTGGCAAAATAATCAAGAAGAAGATAGCCGCCGCAAGCTTCGAATACCAAGTTACTTCATTAAATTTTATGGTCATAGATTTTATATATTAGGATGGGAGATCGCCCGCGACTCTCACTCGGCTACCCGCCTCGTTCGGTCTGGGCACCGCCTCGCGGTTGCTCGTTGCTACTCGCAACATCGCTCCGGCGTTCGATTCTCCTCTCGCATGACACTCAAGTGTCATGCTTACCTCAGTTAGTATACTAGATTTTGTGCGGGATGGGAGAATCGAACTCCCGACCACAGTTTGGAAAACTGTTATTATACCATTTAACTAATCCCGCTTGGTTCCGCCATAGTAGCAGATTAACGGGAATTTGGAAATATTTTCACTAAGTGCTATTTCCCTGTATCCTCGTGGTGATGTATCGCGTGTTCCTTCTCAACAACCTCCTTGATGATATCAACTTCTTTTTTCATCTCCCGTATAGCGTCTCTGATCTGTCCTATCTCCTTTTCTTCCTCCTCGATCTCCTTCCCTGTCTTATCAGCAGCTTTCTTCTGATGCTTGAGACCACTCATGAGTATTGTATCTCCAATGAAATAAGATACGAAGAGGCCTGTTGCAAGAAGAATTGCCACCATCAAGATTAGATTGACTGGCTCATAGAATATAAAACCGAGTACTCCCCCTTTTTTCTGGAGCAAATCTGCTGTGTGCCAAACGCCGCGCCAGAAGAGTACTATCGATGTGGCGCCGATGATTGTATAGATGATTGGATAACGGCTCAAATGGCCACGGACCTTATCCTCGAACCTATCAAAAAATAAAATCACTTTGCGTATCATGGCCATGATTATATCATGTCGACATGCATCTCTCGAACAAGACAGCGTGCGAACTCGTAGAATTTTCGTCTTTATGCTAGGATGTTCTCACAACGGAGCGTGGTGTAACGGCTAACATACCTGTTTTGGGAACAGGTGACTCCGGGTTCGAGTCCCGGCGCTCCGACACGAAGTGACGACGCAAAAACCTCCATTTATGGAGGTTTTTAGGGACTCGAACCTACAATACAACGTTTTTAAGCCATTTCACGCGAGCTCGCCGTACCGAGATGTCCATGTATACGCATAGGACGTGAAACTGGAATTCAGAACCTAGTCCCCTATTCGTATCCTCAAGATAACATTCAATTGTACGTCTAAGCCGTTTCAGCTTGAGCGCATGAACATTATCCTCAGGACGATGACCGTCAACCGAGTATTCATTTCGGACAACAATGCTCTTTACCTCAAAAAAGTGTGTAATCCCTTCCTTGGTAGCTACAATATCCAATTCACCCCATTTCTTGAGATAGTTCCGGGTGACGATCGAAAACCCCTGTTTCCGGAGAAATACACAGGCTATATCCTCCCCTTTGTCTCCTTTTGTCCTTGTATCCATGTTTTTGCTATTATATGGCTATAAATATAGTGTTTCACGTGAAAGTTTCAACATATTTGTCCTGACTTTTAAAATCGAGGGTATTAAAAATGGCTCTAAATATAGGTTTTACGACAAAATACCGCATCTGTGGACAAAAAATGGGTCAAAACCACGATAATAAGCCATTATTTGTGTCTTTTATACCCACTACCCACAGAGTTATCCCCAGTTTGTCTCTATAATTGACGATGTTGAGCCATTTTTTAAGGAAATCCCCAAAAAGGACAGTGGACAATCCTTTAAGTACAGAAAAAGGCGTAAATGATCAATCTTTCTGATTATTCACGCCTTTCCCTTGGTATCTACGGTCTTGGTGCGGGTAGGGAGATCGCCCGCGACTCTCACTCGGCTACCCGCCTCGTTCGGTCTGGGCACCGCCTCGCGGTTGCTCGTTGCTACTCGCAACATCGCTCCGGCGTTCGATTCTCCTCTCGCATGACGCGTAGGCGTCATGCTTACTTACTCGTAATATTGAGCCTGTGCGGGTAGGGAGAATCGAACTCCCATCTCGTCCTTGGCAAGGACGCATTTTACCACTAAACTATACCCGCTTATATCGACGAACATCCACGAGTATATACTATTCTCAAAATATTTCAAAGGGTTTGGGCTTCTGATTTCGGGCAAGCAGTGCTACTATAGCGATGTTACACGTGTAACACACCGATCGAAATTTGCCCTCGTGGTGAAATGGATATCACAACTGTCTTCGGAACAGTCGTTGGGGGTTCGAGTCCCTCCGAGGGCACACAACATCGTAACGGCTAGAACTATAGCCAAAACTACCTAATATGGCCTCAAAAATAGCAGGAAACAGCGCTATACCACAGGAAATCACAGCTATTATCGAAACTCTCGAAAAAGCTGGTTTTCAGGCATACCTCGTCGGAGGATGCGCACGAGATCTCTTCCTTGGACGTGTTCCAAAGGACTGGGATGTCACAACCAACGCAAAACCTGAACAAATACAGGCGCTTTTCACGAAAACCGTCTATGAAAACACCTTCGGTACTGTCGCCGTCATAAATGAGGCTACCGAAGATCCTAAGCTCAGGAATGTTGAAGTAACACCGTATCGTCTCGAGTCAGGGTATTCAGATCGACGCCATCCAGACTCCGTGAAATTCAGCGATAAGATAGAGGATGACCTTCAGCGCCGTGACTTTACGGTCAACGCGATAGCATTGTCCTTGTCCGATGGGGCTATAAAGGACATAATTGACCTATACGGGGGTTTTGCTGATATAAAGGACAAATCCATCAGGACCGTGGGAAAACCTCAGGATCGCTTCAATGAGGACGCTCTACGCATGATGCGTGCGATTCGATTTGCAGTGGAACTAGGTTTCACCATAGAAGAGGATACATTCTCGGCTATAAAATCTCTCCATACTACAATTCAGCAGGTATCAACCGAGCGTATTCGCGATGAGTTCGTGAAAATACTCATGTCACCGAGCCCTAAGAGGGGAATCGAACTCCTTCAGGAGGTTGGTATATTGAAGTACTTTATACCTGAGCTGGAGAAGAGTATTGGTGTTACACAGAATCAGGCTCACGCTTTCACGGTCTGGGAGCACCTTCTACGTAGTCTCCAGCATGCCGCAGACGAGAACTGGAGTCTGGATATACGAATTTCAGCCCTTTTCCACGATATCTCAAAGCCTGAGACGAGGCGTGTTTCACGTGGAACATCTCAACCGACGTTTTACGGCCACGAGGTAGTTGGTTCACGTGAAACACGCAAGATACTCGAAAGATTGAAGTTTTCACGTGTAATCATCGAGAAAGCGACGAAAATGGTCCGTTGGCACATGTTTTTCTCAGATACAGGCACAATTACACTCTCAGCTGTACGCCGTATGATAGTAAACGTAGGGAAAGAGAACATCTGGGACCTTATGAACCTCCGTATCTGTGATCGTATAGGTACTGGTAGGCCGAAAGCTGATCCGTATCGTCTGAGGAAGTATAAATCAATGGTTGAAGAGGCTTTGCGTGATCCTATTTCGGTCACCATGCTCAATATTGATGGCAAGAGAATTATGGAGGTAGGGGACATTCCTGCTGGTCCAAAGATTGGTTTGGTGCTCAATGCGCTCATGGAAGAGGTGCTTGAAGATCCAAAACTTAACACTGCAGAATACCTAGAGAAAAAGACTCTGGCGCTTTTGGCTTTGCCTGAAAAAACGTTGAAGGAGCTTGCTGAAAAAGGAAAAGAGAAGAAAGGGGAGGCTGAAGAACAGGACCTCGAAACGATTCGTAAGAGACACCACGTCTCCTAGGTTTTTGTCTTAAAAGGACACGAATTAAAGTTATCCCCAGATATGTCCTTTACAGACATTTCTATAAGACATATACTTATCCCAGATCAGTTTGTTATCCGAGGTGATCGCAGAAAAATAATACGGAAAAAATAATCACGGTTCGCGAGTAAGTTCGGTATTATTTTTCTGCGATCTAAACAAGCTACTGTTCTTTACACAAAGCATGGGTAGGCTTCCACTATTACGGAAGCGAAGAATATATTTTGATTCGACCTTCAATTGCTGAAGGGCTTGAATGGCGGTGCATTTTTCCTCAAACACAACTTAGCCTCCTTCGGGAGAGCAACTACACTTTAGGAATCCAATGCACACTGTCACCCCAGGAATCGTCTGGTCTTGAATCCAAGGATCACCATTTGATCCCCGAGTCTGTGTGACTCACCAAAGTTCTTTCATTCTTCGCAACCAATCGTAGCCGCATCAAGCGCTTCCAACTGAACCGCAAGATGCGGCTTTTCTTTTACCAAAAAAGACCGAAAAAACGGTCTTTTTTACTATACAGATTGCTGTTGAGCGGTAGAACTATCCAATAGTGATTGAAACGGGGCAATGGTCAGAACCCATGACTTCAGGCAAAATCTCAGCCTTTTTGACCTTCTTTTCGAGAATTTTCGACACCAATACGTAGTCTATTCTCCAACCGACATTGCGTTCACGAGAATGACCGAAGTGGGACCACCAGGTATAGAATCCATTACCTTTGTTGAACAGACGGAAAGTATCAACAAAACCGGCATCGACACAATTCTGGAATCCTTCACGCTCTTCATTAGTGAAACCTTTCAAGCCAACATTTTCCTTGGGACGAGCGAGATCATCAGGGGTATGAGCTACATTGAGGTCACCACAGAAGATAACAGGCTTCTTCTGCTCCAATTCCTTACAGTAGGCGAGAAATGCAGGGTCCCAGTGCTTGTGGCGGAGGGGAACGCGGCTCAAATCATCCTTTGCATTGGGTGTATAGACAGTAACAACATAGAAATCCTCGAATTCTGCGGCTATAACACGGCCTTCCGTACGAGGATCGCCATATTCATCAGCTTCAAGGCCAAATTTTGTGCATATATGGTCAGGAATATCGTTTATCACCGCGATTGGCTTGGTTTTGGTGAAGATAGCTGTGCCTGAATAACCCTTTTTGACCGCCGAGTTCCAATATTCCGTGTATTCGGGGAGATCGATGACTGCCTGGCCTTGCTGAGCCTTGGTTTCCTGCAAACAGAAAATATCCGGCTTGTGCTCGTTTATAAAAGGGAGGAGGGCGTCCTTCTTGATGACGGCACGAATGCCATTCACATTCCAGGAGATGATTCTCATGGATGAAATATAACATAAAAAGAGTCCTGGGGAGGACTCTTGTGAAAATAGTGAGCTTATCTAAAACTATTCAACGCCTCACTTGCAGAAAGTAGCTCTCCCACTCCATCTTCCTCAGTGAAATGCCCTTTCGCATGTTCAATAATAATTTTTGGATTCAAAGCTTTTTCGAACGCTTCCTTATTCGCTTCTAACGGCACAGACTTGTCATTATCAGAGAAAATAGCTACGAACTTATCTGACATCTTGCGTATATTCATAAAATCGATCGGCCTTTCTATCCATGGACGAGCAATGTCTTGTTCTTCTTGAGTTTCGAGATTGGCGACCTGAAGCCACGGGGCGATCAAGATAAGTCCGCCAAGCTTTGATCCTTTATTCATCTCCAAATACCTGAGGATTGCCTGACACCCAATACTGTGACCTATGAAATAGGTATCCTGATCGACATAATATACATTCTCCTCCAAGTGCTTGGTCCACGCGTCGATAGTCGGCACACCGGGGTTCGGCATATCAAGAACAGTTACCTCAAACCCTGCTTCTGTGCCAACTTTCCCCAGCCAAGAAATAAGAGGTTCTTTTGAACTACCATCCCAACCATGAACAATTATAAGTCTTTTCATGGGCGTATTATATACTTTTAAAATAAAGTCTGCTTCGAACCCCTATCTCTTCTTCCCGTGAAACTGTTTGTGTATCCTCTTGAGCTCACTATCCGTCACGTGAGTATAGACCTGTGTAGTACTTATATCTGCATGGCCGAGAAGCATCTGCACAGAGCGTATGTCAGCACCATTCCCGAGGAGGTCAGTGGCGAAGCAGTGTCTGATGACGTGCGGCGTAACGCGCTTGGAAATTCCTGCTTTGATAGCGTATTTCTTAACAATACGTTCGATAGAGCGAGTCGTGAGGGGAGTATCACCTGGATCGAGTTCATCTTTTTTGCCTTTGCCTGACTTTTTTCCATTGGATTTGAGGGTGCGCTCACTGATTTCAACAAAAAGTGCTTCGCCCATGTCTTGGCGTGCATCGAGATACTTCTTGAGAGCGGCCTTAGCATCAGAGGAGAGGAAGACAGGGCGAACCTTGTCTCCTTTACCGCGAATAGGGAATTCATCAGCAGTGAGGTCTATATCGCGGGTGAGGGAACAGAGCTCAGCTACACGAAGGCCCGTAGAGAAGAGGAGTTCGAGAATAGCAGCATCGCGCAGAGAAGCAGGGGAATCACCGTCAGGAGCATTGAGCAGGCGACGCAATTCATCGGAGGTAATAAGGTCAATCTGACGATGACCTACCTTGGCGAGCTCGATCATCTCAGGGGAGAGTGACTTCACGCCTCTACGAGCAAGGTATTTCAAGAATACACGCAGAGCAATGAGGTGATAATTCTGAGTGTTCTTCTTGAGGGTACGGACCTCGGTACGAGTCTTCCAGCCTGGTTGACGATTGAGCCAGAGGCGGAATTCACGCACTTTCTCTGCAGTAATGTCCTCGGGACCCTTAATTTTGGCGAAATTCAAGAACTTAGTGATGAAGAAGTCGTAGTTTCGCACTGTTTTCACAGATCGACCCTTCTCGATCTCTATATATTCAAGGAATTGCTGTTTAAGGTCTCGGATATTATGCGACATGGCTCTAGTATAGCTTATTTATACGCATTTCGATGTGGAGAATAGAGAATGCTTGACAAAAAATGTGGGTGTGCTATACTTATAGACGGTTAGTTATGTTGCACCTGCCAAGACGCGCCAAATCAGGCTCTAATAAAGCCGGAAAGGATCACATACTCACTCGGAACCTTCTGTCGTATTGAAGGCTAGTCGATAAACACCATGTTACCGCGCCACCTCTTCTAAGACTGTGGCGCGGTTTTTTATTTACCGAAATCCTTGCATTCCGACCCCATTCATGCTACTATGTATAGGCAATGTTAACTACACGACAAAAGACCAAGATTATCAAGGACATCGCCGTCCACGATAAGGATACTGGCTCAGCAGAGGTCCAGGTTGCTCTCTTGAGCAAGAGGATCGCTGAACTCACCGATCACCTCAAGAAGCACAAGAAGGACAACCACTCACGCCGCGGACTCCTCGGTATGGTTGCTGATCGCCAGACACATCTCGTCTATCTCAAGAAGAACCACCCTCGCCGCTACTCGGCAGTCCTCAAGAAGTTGGATCTCAAGAAGAAATAAACTAGACAAGGCGCCGCAAGGCGTTTCTTGTTATACTAGTCTCTAGTTACGCATTTTAATATTTAGTTAATCCTGTTTAAGGTTTATTTGTGCACTTTTGCATTTTTAGCTTTGAACTTTTACATATGTCAGTTATAAAACACAAAGAACAACGCGTCGGTATATTTATCGATGCACAAAACCTCTATCACAGCGGTCGCAATCTCTATCATTCAAAGGTAAATTTCGGCGCTATCGTCAAAGAAGCACTCGATGGGCGCAAGCTTGTCCGTGCGGTCGCCTACGTTATTGCCACCGAATCAGGTGAAGAAACAAGCTTTTTCGAAGCTCTCGAGAAGATGGGTATTGAAACCAAGGTCAAAGACCTTCAAATCTTCAGCTCAGGCGCCAAAAAGGCGGACTGGGACGTCGGTATGGCTATCGACGCAGTGAAGCTCTCACCAAAGCTCGATGCAGTTATCCTCGTTACCGGTGACGGCGACTTCTGTCCGCTCGTCGAGTATCTTCAGATGAATCAGGGTTGCCAAGTCGAGGTTGTCTCGTTCGGCAAGTCTACTTCTGCGAAGCTCATCGAGGTATCAGATCACTTCATGGACCTCGACCAGGGTTCAGGAAAGTATCTCCTCAGAATGGGGAAGAGGTAGTCGTAGCAATCAAAAATCATTTTTGCTACAGTAAAGGTGCTTCGCAGCACCTTTTTACTAATCTTAATCGCCTCTAGATAGGCAGATTTGAAGAGTGAACCTCATTCAAACCTGAAATCTGGAGGCGCCCTCATACATGAATAAGAAAGAATACTCGATCGAGCTCGGCGGCAAGACGCTCACAGCGGAATTCAATGATCTCGCGGAGAATGCTGATGGATCCGTCATGGTCCGCTATGGCAACACCGTTGTGCTCGCTACTGCAGTCATGGGCAAACTGAAGGAAGGTGACTTCTTCCCGCTCACTGTCGACTATGAGGAGCGCTTCTACGCAACTGGAAAAATTCTCGGCTCACGATTTGTTCGCAGGGAAGGGAGGCCATCGACCGAAGCGATTCTTTCTGGTCGCATTGTTGACCGCACTATCCGTCCTCTTTTCAATCAGCACATGCGCAATGAGGTGCAGGTCATCATTACAACGCTCTCAATAGATCAGGATGATCCTGATGTAGTCTCCGTTATCGCCACATCACTTGCACTGGGAACTTCAAATATTCCTTGGAATGGTCCTGTCTCTGCAGTTCGCGTCGCACGTGATGGTAAATGGCTCATCAATCCTGATTTCAAGGCGCGCGAAGAAGCAGGAGTCGTACTCGAGATGGTCGCGTGTGGAAAAGATGGCACAATCAACATGATTGAGGTCGCTTCGAAAGAAGTCGACGAAGAATCTATGAATGAAGGTCTTGCCAAAGCTTCAGCTGAGATCGAGAAGATTCAAGCATGGCAAAAGAAGATCATTGCGGAAATCGGCAAACCCAAGACTGAAGTACAGCTTCCTGAAGCTACACCAGGCACAAAAGAGTTGTTTCACGCTGAGATTGAGCCAAAATTGGCACAGTATGTCATGAGCTCGACGCCAGGACACAAGAAGATCAATGAGATTAACAAGATGTGGACCGACCTCTTCACTGAAAAAATCCCTGCGGGCAACCATGCAATGGCACAAGAGGTATTCGAGGAAGCTGTTAATGATCTTCTACATACTGAAGCAATAGAGAACGGAAAACGCGCCGATGGTCGTGGTATGGATGATGTTCGCTCACTCTTCGCACAGGCAGGTGGTGTTTCACCAATTCTTCACGGATCCGGTATCTTCTACCGTGGAGGTACTCACATTCTCTCAACACTCACACTCGGTAGTCCCGGAGATGCACAAGTCATCGATGCACTCATCGAGCACGAAGATAAGCGCTTCATGCACCACTACAATTTCCCGCCATTCTCTACCGGCGAGACAGGTAGAGTTGGTGGGACCAATCGTCGCATGATCGGACATGGAGCTCTCGCTGAGAAAGCGCTCTTGCCAATTATTCCTGCAAAAGATGTCTTCCCGTATACCATTCGTCTCGTCTCAGAAGCGATGTCATCGAATGGATCAACTTCGATGGGTTCAGTCTGCGGATCGACGCTCGCGCTCATGGATGGGGGAGTTCCTATCAAAGCTCCGGTTGCAGGAATTGCGAGCGGCCTTATGATGCGCCCGAAAAAAGGCGGGCAATCATTCTTGAAGGGTTTACTCGGTGGTGCAGATTATGAATACAAAGTCCTCACTGATATTCAGGGACCAGAAGATCACCACGGCGACATGGATTTCAAAGTCGCAGGAACTCGCGAGGGAATTACGGCCGTGCAGATGGATGTGAAGGTTGGCGGCATTCCGCTCAAAGTTATTTCTGAAGCATTTGAAAAGGCCAAGGTTGCACGCTTCAAGATTCTCGATGTTATCGAGAAGGCCATAGCCACACCACGCACGAAGATATCTCCGAATGCGCCCGAAATTATTGTCATGAAGGTGAAGCCTGACCAAATCGGCCTTGTTATTGGTTCAGGAGGAAAAACTATCAATGAGATTCGCGACGTCACACATGTCGAAGACATCACTATTGAAGACGATGGATCTATCTTCATTACTGGCAAGAATGAGACCGCTGCAAAAGCAAAAGAGATTATCTACAACATGACCCGCGAATATATGCCGGGGGAGAAATTCGAAGGGGAAGTGACGCGTCTCATGGAATTTGGCGCATTCGTGAAAATCGGCCCGAATGCAGAAGGACTTGTACATGTATCGGAAATGGCTCCATTCCGCGTCGAGAATGTCGAAACATACGTGAAAGAAGGTGACAAAGTTCCTGTCGTCGTCAAAGAAGTCGACGAGAAAGGACGTCTCAACCTCTCAATCAAGGCGGCAAATCCTGATTTCTTCACCAAGAAAGAAGAAGTCCCCAAGCCACCTCGACCACCGCATGCCGCAGGAGGACACCGTGGACCACATAAGAGATTCTAAATACCCTATAAATAATCCTCCGGCAACGGGGGATTATTTATACCTGTCACTAATCTGCAAACTCCTGTTATAATATGAGTAATGAACGACGATCTTCTCACGCCGAAGCCGCAACCGACTCCTGCAGAGCCTGACGCCGCACCTGCACCAAATGATACCGAGGAACAAGACACGGTAAGTGACCGAGTTTTCGATTTTACCGATGGAGACATCAAGCCAGTAAGTGAACTCGATGGCCCAGTCACTCATAAGGTTAACCTCGAAATTGCTGAGGCTCTAAGGAATCCGTCTGCGATTATGAACAGTATGAAGACGGGCATATCCGTACCAGCCCCTCGACCTGCGACTATTCCTGTCCGCGATCCAATCAACAAACTTGAAGCAGTACTACCACCACCTGTACCTGCAGTTCCAAAACCAATTCCTCATCCGCCGATAGATCTTACTATGCAAGCTCCTGCAGTGAAGGTGTACTCACAGATTCCACATGCTCCAACAACGCCACCTCCGGCACCAATATCTGCTGTACCTCAACCTGTTTCGAAATTTGTAACCGAAGCTTCTTCTTTCCCAAAAATGCCTGTCGAACCTGCAATTCCTTCGACCCAAAAGACTTCTGACAACCCTGCTTCAGCCGCAGAATTACAAGAGATCCTCAAGAAGGTACATAGTCAGACCCAAGCAGCTCCGCCGACTATCAGAGAAAACTTGCTCGACAAAAATATAGGAAGTCTCGATGCGACCCCGTTTGCCGCACCAACAACTCAACCATCACCTATACCTTCAGCAAATCTGTCTTCTCCGATGAATGCACCATCACCGGTCAGTATTCCTGTTTCACAGAAGATACCTGCAATAGATCGCATACAGAGTTCTATACCAAACCCAATAACCAGTGGACCTCAACTCGTACAGAATGCACCTGTTCCAATACCTCTCAAAGATATACCCGAATCAATCAACAAAGCACGAACTTCTCCATACAATGCTCCATCGAAGGTAATCGGGGCACGATTGTCAGACTACACCGCAGATCCTGTCGCTCCAGCTAAGTCACAGAGCTTGCAAGACGCTATCAGTGGTGTACTTCCTGGCGACAAACCTGCTGCGCCGAAGCCATTCCAAAACCAAGATAGTCCTTTCAAACCTATACGCACATACGAAGGTGACGTCGCTGAAGTCATGTCGCATCGCAGACCATCGACCGCATCAATAGCAATCGCCGAGGCCAAGAAGGTAGAGGGGGAAGAGCGTATATCGAATGACACTGGACCAAAAAAGGATTCTCAGCTCGTACTCAAGCTCGTCATGGCTTTACTCATACTCATACTCTTGGGTGGAGGAGCGTTCGCGGGATATTATTTGTATAGCAAGAGTCCTCTAGCTACTAGTGTTTCAAAAACCCCTGTTCAAGCATCTGGCAGGCCTGGAATTGTCCGTGCAGATAGTTATGCAGTGATTCCTATCGACAACCAGCTTCCAACAACTCTACTCTCGCGTATCCGCACTGAAGCGGCAAAAGAACAAACTCCGGGAACAATCAAGGAGATTATTCTTGCGCGTAAGACAGCTTCTTCGAATGCAGCCACCTTCACACAGATAAGCGCTCCTGAAGCTATCTCCGGATTGGATATATCCGTCCCTGACATATTGAAGCGCACCATCACCAATGATTGGATGCTCGGTGTCTATACGAGCCCCACAAATGAAAAGGGAGCTTTCGCAATTGTCACCACGAACTTCTTCCAGAACGCCTTCGCTGGAATGCTTCAGTGGGAAGCAACTATAGCTGACGACCTCAAACAATTTATATATCCTTCGAACGTCGCAGGTATAGCAAACTCACGAGATACGAACGTTGCAAGCCCAACCATTGATCTTGAATCGTTGCTACCATCTATCGTACCCGCATCCACAAGCGCAATTTCCTTGGGCTCAACAACTATTTCACGCTCATCTGCCACATCGACTGCAACTTCAACAATCATCGAGGTTGTAGCTCCACTCAGACCTTACTTCACACTCCGGGGAACCTTCGAAGACCGTATTATCAAGAACAAGGATGTCCGCGCTTTCCGAACAGAAAATGGATCCATCCTCTTCCTTTATTCATTTATAGACAATGCACACCTCGCTTTGGCAAGTGATGAAGCGACTCTTATTGAAGTCTTGACCCGCCTTGAAAGACAGTCTTTGATACGGTAGTATAGTGTCATGAACAAGAAAGATACTGAGCAATTCAAGAAGAAACTTCTCGCCGAAAAGGCGGAGCTCGAAAGTGAGCTTGGGAGCATCGGACGTAAATCACCTGGTACAGGAGGGTGGGAAGCTACCCCTGGAGACATGCAGGTTGATCCGGCTGATGAGAACGAGGTCGCTGATAAGCTCGAGGAACTCGAGGAGAATACCGGCATCGTTAGCCAGCTCGATAAGCAGCTGAGCGAAATAGAAGCCGCTCTCGATCGTATTGAGAAGGGGACATACGGAACTTGTGAGACTTGCGGTAAGCCTATAGAAATTGAGCGCTTGGAAGCAAACCCTTCCGCACGAGCCTCGATCAAACACTCCCACTAGGGAGTGTTTTCGCATCTCATCACAATTTCTCTATCGTTTCCTCATTATTTCTTCATTTGAGATTGCTATGCTCAAGGGATGAGTATAGCAAGATCATATAGCGCGCAACTTTCTGGTTTGCGCACCGAGATAGTCACGATAGAGGTCGATATATCGAACGGCCTGCACAATTTTTCCGTGGTCGGACTCGGCGATCGAGCAGTGGAAGAATCCAAAGATCGTATATCAGCCGCGATAAAAAATATCGGCTTCGTATCTCCGAAACAGAAAAATCAAAAAGTAGTGATATCTCTCGCACCTGCCCATGTGCGCAAAGAAGGTCCTTCGTTTGATCTCGCCATGGCGCTCGCGTATCTTCACGCCTCAGGGGACATCGAGCTTGATGCAGACAACAAGCTCTTCTTGGGAGAGTTATCGCTTGATGGAAAGATCAGGAAAATTGGCGGGGTACTACCGATACTCTGCCAAGCACCAGCTCATGGGTATACATCTGCATTCATACCCAAAGAAGACGAGGTTGAGGCTTCTCTCGCGCAAAACATAACCATCTATGCGGTATCTCACATCAAAGAGATCATAGATCATATGACAGGAACTATACATCTCACGCCAATAGGCACTTCTTCGGTGAATGTTGATACAACGGAGTCCAACCATGACATACCTGATATGCACTCCATACGCGGCAATGAAGCTGCGAAAAGAGGTCTCGAGATTGCTGCCGCAGGAGCTCACAATATTATTCTATATGGACCTCCTGGCACAGGGAAGACAATGCTCGCTAACGGATTCAGATCCATCATGCCACCACTTTCGTATGAGCAATCTCTCGAGGTTACTAGTATATATTCAGCAGCAGGTGAACTGAAGGATGGTAGACTGGTCACCAATCCTCCATTTCGTGCTCCACATCATACAGCCTCATATCCAGCCGTCGTTGGAGGAGGAAGTTTTCCTCGGCCAGGCGAAGTCACTTTGGCTCATCGTGGCATACTTTTCCTTGATGAATTCCCAGAATTTGACCGAAGCGTCATAGAAGCACTTCGCCAACCACTCGAGGACCGTTCAATAACTATTTCTCGTGCCCGAGGTATCGTCACATTCCCCGCACAGTGCATACTTATCGCATCAATGAATCCCTGTCCGTGTGGACTCGGTAAGGAACGAGGGTGTACTTGTCCCGAACATATATTCCGATCATATCGCCGGAGACTGTCGGGACCAATCATGGATCGTATAGATATATGGTCGACTGTCGATAAGATTGATTATGATAAGTTGGCTGCTCGAGAATCAGAGTCGGAAGATTCTACAACGATAAGAAAACGGGTTATTGCCGCTCGTATGCGACAGAAGGCTAGATTTGAGAAAAGTGGACTGACGATTCACTATAACAGCGAAATGGGAGCTGATGATATAGAAAAATGCATAAACATAACTGATGATGCCCGAGAATCATTGAAGAATTCTGCAGAGAGGCTCGGAATATCCGGCAGGGCATTCCACCGGACAATCAAAGTTGCTCAAACTATAGCGGATCTCACCGGCTCAGATACTATCGAGCGGACACATATCCTTGAGGCACTACAGTATAGAGAAAAATCCTGAGAGGGTAGCTCTCAGGATTTTTGGTCAAAATATATATTAGAAAGGATTTTTCGCGCCGCGAATCTCGAAATGGAGGTGGACACCGGTGACTCCTTGAACTTTTCCTGTCGCACCCATAAGACCGATCTTCTGGCCTTGCTCGACATTCTGTCCTGCAAGAACGAGGTTCTTAGAAAGGTGTCCGTACACGGTCTGTGTACCGTTATCATGAGAAATAATGATGAGATTTCCATAACCGCCATTCCATCCTCCGCTTGAGCTCAAAATTACCTTGCCAGCGGCAGCTGCATATATCGGTGCGCCCATATATGAGGCGAGGTCGACACCGTTATATCCATGAAGACCTTGTGTCTTGGTACCACCAGATATCGGACGAGTATAGTATCCTGCATAACTTGGACCATTAGTATCGTGCGCGGTATTTCCAGTCGCGACATACTTGGTCTGCACCAATGGTTGTTCTGCATCAGGAATGATGATGACCTGTCCTACAGAAAGCGTTGAACCGAGGGTGAGGTCGTTGTACTGCAACATTTCACCAACATCAGCCTTGTATTTGAGTGCGATTCCTTTGATAGTATCCCCCTTCTTCACTGCATAGTTGATACCAGTGACTGGCAAGATAACGAGTGTCTGTCCAGCACGGAGGGAAGTCGATCGAGTGATATCATTGGCCCACATAATTGTATTAACAGAAACATTGAACATGCCAGCAATACCTGAGAGGGTATCGCCCTCGCGGACGGTATAAAGACTAATCTGAGTATTTGCAGTACTACTCATAAACGAATCGGCAATTGCGACATCAGCGACAAGTGCATTACCTACGACAGGGACCACTCCGACGGGCTTCTCTGGGTTCGGATCGATTGCATTGGCGGCCTGTAAGAGGGCAATTGTCTGGGAAGTCCTTCCTGTGGAGCTCTCAACTTTCGCCGAAACCTTCTCACTTCCGAAGAGAGAACTCATATACGAAACGAGACCCGCATGAGCGGTCTCAGAGAATGTGAATATGGATATGACCGAGATGCTAGCGATGACCGACCACAAGGTGGCGCGCTTTGCAAAAGATATATTTTGTGTCCTATTTTGTAAGTTATATTTCATAACATTTGTATCATTTCCGCAAGATGTCCGCGTGACGGGGATTCAGATTATGATACAGACTCCTCAATAAATAAATGGCCTTGTTAAGCCATATTATTCCCTCTATAGAGAAAGGTACTTATCTAGGGTATCAGGTGCGGAAGTATTGTCAATGCAAGATATAAACAGTCATTTTATTGGACAAAATGTCAATTAATAGCGTGTGGTAATATTAGAAAAGTGCTCACGACTTGGTCGAGGATGGTCACCGATTCGCATACCTCATCGAGGTTCATCTTTTGTATGGTAAACTTCCCCCATGTCCACTCTCAATGACGCTCAACAACGCGCCGTCGACACCTTCGACGGCCCCGTCCTCATCATCGCTGGAGCTGGGGCAGGTAAGACACGGGTGATCACCCAACGCATCCTCAATCTGATCAAAAAAGGGGTTGCTCCGCACAATATTCTTGCTATCACCTTCACCAACAAGGCTGCAAAAGAGATGCGTGAACGTGTAAATCACCTTATTGAACAGGATGCGACCCTGAATGTACCTATTTCATTTCATGAACGACCATTTTTGAGCACATTTCATGCGCTTGGCGTCCATATCATCAGAGAAAACGCTGTTTTGCTCGGTTTAACTCGCCATTTCACCATCTGTGATCGTGGGGATTCCAAGCGCGCAGTAAAGGATGCCATGGAACAGTGTTCTATCGATCCGAAGAGATTCGACCCAGGAACCATGCTCAATATGATATCTCGTGCAAAAGGGGATGGTATGAGTCGTCTAGAGTATGCAGACGCAGCCAATGATCATATGCAAGAAATGGTCGCTCAGGTCTGGGAGAAGTACGATGCAACCCTGCTCAAAGATAAATCTCTCGACTTTGATGACCTCCTGCTCAAAACCATGCAACTTCTTGCGAACAATCCTCAGGTACGCGCAAAATATCAGTCTATCTGGAAATATATTCATATCGATGAGTATCAAGACACAAATAAGGTGCAATACAGGATTGCAAAATACCTCGCCGAAAGGCACCACAATATTTGCGTAGTGGGTGATGCGGACCAGAATATCTATAGCTGGAGAGGTGCGACCATCGAAAACATCTTGAATTTCGAGAAGGATTACCCAGAAACGACCGTTATCGCACTCGAGAAGAATTATCGCTCAACCAAGACCATTCTCGCAGCTGCCAACAGTGTCATCGAGAAAAATCGTTTACGAAAGAAGAAAACTCTGTACACAGACAATGACGCGGGCGAGAAAATATCACTGAATGCCTCATATACTGAAGTCGATGAAGCGCGCAATATTGCAGACTCTGCGCGAAATATTATTGAGAAGGGAACTTCCGCACGAGATATTGCCGTACTCTATCGCGCAAATTTCCAGTCACGAGCCATAGAAGAGGCATTCATCAAGAAAAATATCCCGTACCAACTCCTCGGTGTGCGCTTCTTCGAAAGAAAAGAGGTTAAAGACGTGTTGTCATATATTCGCGCAGCGCTTAACAAGGAATCATGGGCTGATATAGGTAGAGTCATCAATACTCCCGCACGCGGAATAGGGAAGGTTTCCATCGTAAAAATCATGTCAGGAAGATCGGATTTGTTGCCGAGTGCTATGCGAGAAAAGTTGAGCTCGTTCTGGAAACTCTTGGAGGATATACGTCACGAAATCTATGAGAAGAAGCCTTCTGAGGCGGTGCGTTTCGTCATTCAAGAGACTGGTCTCGAGCGCATGCTCCGTGCAGGGGACGCAGAAGATGAAGAACGGTTGCTCAACATCCAAGAATTGGTATCTGTCGCGGCTCAATACGATGAATATGTCGCACCGGAACAACCTGCGGACGCAGTTACGGAAGAGAAGATACCTGCAGGCATCGAGGCTTTCCTTACAAATGCCGCGCTCGCGAGCGACCAAGATGATCTCGAGAAAGACCATGACGCCGTACGTCTCATGACTGTTCACGCCTCGAAAGGTCTCGAGTTTGACCACGTATTCATCGCCGGCCTTGAGCAGGACCTTTTCCCATTCAAGCATATGGACGATGAAGGTATGAGCGAATCAGAAAGCGAAGAGGAGCGCCGTCTCTTCTATGTCGCATTGACGCGCGCCCGCAAAAAGGTACATTTGAGTCATACGCTCATCCGCACCGTCTATGGTGCTCAGCGTGTGAATACCGCATCGGAATTTATCGGGGATATAGAGACATCTCTCATCGAAGACCAAGCTCCACCTGAGAAACCTTCAGGAGCAAAGGCACTCTTCATTGATTTTTAAACATGAAACTATTCGCAAAAAAATCTCTCGGTCAACATTTCTTGAACTCAACACATGTGCTTGAGCAAATTATCGCTGCCGCACAACTCGAAAAAGGGAAGCTGGTACTTGAGATAGGACCGGGAACCGGTGTTTTGACACGTGCTCTGTTGGCAGCAGGCATGAATGTCATCGCAGTCGAAAAGGATACACGCGCCATCGATGTACTCAAAGAAACATTCAAGGAAGAAATGTCTGTTGGAAAATTACATCTCATTGAAGGAGATATTCTTGAAATGACACCCGAGAAGCTGTCTGAAAATTCTTTGTTACCTTCTTCATACTCCCTTATAGCCAATATCCCTTACTACATAACCGGAGCCATCCTCGAAAAATTCCTCGAACATGGTCCACGACCAGACAAGATGGTGCTCCTCGTGCAAAAAGAAGTTGCAGAGCGCATCGTCACGCGTGATGGCAAAGAAAGTATCCTTTCAATATCGGTCAAAGCATTTGGTACACCGAAGCTTGTCGCAAAAGTTCCTCCAGGTGCATTCACACCTCCACCAACTGTCGATTCAGCAATACTCTCTATCACTGACATATCGGACAGACTCTTCACTGAGAAGAATGTTGATATATCGAAATTTTTCTCAATCGTAAAAGCGGGATTTGCTCACAAAAGAAAATTTGCTATTCGAAATGTTGAGACTGTTCTCGAGAGGGAAGTTGCCGAAGCTGTTTGGAAAAAAACGAATCTCGACCCGAAGATACGCGCCGAGGATATCACCATATCAGACTGGCTCAATATCGCTTCGTGATAGAATAGTGGTGCATGAATCAAGAAGGTGGACACAAAAAACTCATACTAACGATACTCGTACTCATTCTGCTTCTCATCGTTGCTGGCCTACTGATTCCTTGGAACAAACCTGAGGAAGTCGCCGTAGATACCACTGGAAATGGGACTGTCTTTTCTCCATTCGAACGTCCTGTAGATCGTGTAGTTGATACTCGATCGCCCGAAACTCCGTATACTTATGTACCTACACTCGAAACTCCAGAGGAGATTCCTGAGGAGCCGGCTATCGTAAACTCTGCACCAAGAACTCAGTCTTCATTCTATTCCGGAACTCAATCAAGCCAATCTTTCAATATACCCGTCTCGACGAGGCAAACTGGCGAAGTTGCATACATGGATACTTCTGGGGGAATATATTATGTTCCAACATACTCTCCGAGCCCTTACTATCGACCAACGTATACCTACTCGACGAGCACTCGACCAGTAAGTCAGCCAGCAGCGCAAGATGATGGTATGACATTCAAAGAGCTGGACAAAGAAGTCTTCGGTTATATAAGCGGTCTTGGTTGGACTCAATTGCTTGGTGATACTGGCCAGAAAGTGTATGACATCCTCTATGGAATGTCTCCAAACGGCGGTACTGGAGGTACTATCGGTACATTCTTGCCTGGAGCAGGGGGTGCTGGAGGAGGAATTGGAGCTCTCGGAGGAGGCGGTATAGGGGGTCTCGGTGGCGGAGGTACTGCTATGGCATTTGGAGGACAAGTAACTAGAGTAACCCAGTGTACCTGTGGAAATTCGAGCATGCTCGATATCACTGAAGCGACCGGACAGAATATATCACTCGTTTTCCAGCCAGGAGTGAGCATTCTCTACAGGGAAGCGAACATCAACGGCATAGGCCAGAATGTTCTCGGAAATTACACTGCTGGCGGCGCCTGTCTTGTATATCACGGCGAAGATTGCACCGCTGAAGGTAGTCCTGGAGGCACCATTACCGAGGTTGGGACTTCGAAATAAAGTCAGAAACAAAAACAGTGATACCTGTCCACAGATACGGCCGAGAATCTATTGATTTTCTGCTATACTTGTAGTGACATGGCGAGCTATTACCCTCACAAACAGACGGTCTTGATCACGATCGCATGCGTCATAGCCGTAGGCGGCGTATTTGTATACGCAAAGCAAGGTTCTAGCCCGAAAAAATCAGACTCAAAACCCTCTGTTTCGACTGATATCAAGGTGGTCTCTTCTGAGAAAATATCCTCCACAACGGATTGGCGTCTGAGCTTCATCGACAAGCAGACTCCTTCGACACCAAAACCTATTTCTACTACTCAAGAATCGAAAGACCTTACTCTGACGGATCAATTCGGCAGAGATTTCTTCGCACGCTACATACAACTCAAGCAAAGCAACCTCATCGAGAATGAATCGTTCGTCGCTGATACGCTCAATCAGTCTATATACTCCGCTGCTCAATCAGCTGAACAACCAAAAGCATATACTCTCGCGGATGTTTCCATTCTCGCAAATGCCACTACGGCTCAGATAAAAGCGTATGGTAATTCTATCGGTCTAATATTTTCCACTCATGGAGTCGATGGAGATCCTGCAGTCG
This sequence comes from Candidatus Parcubacteria bacterium, assembly GCA_039799225.1. GTDB lineage: Bacteria > Patescibacteriota > Minisyncoccia > Phycocordibacterales > PALSA-1337 > C7867-002. The sequence goes on from JBDLTF010000001.1 coordinate 62,940, forward strand.
TTGCAAACGAGGCATTTGAAAAAGGGGATATGAGCTTACTCAAACAGATAGACCCTATCATATCTTCATATGAAACTATCACCACCATGCTCAAAAATCTTTCTGTGCCTCAACCGCTCGCTGCATATCATGTAGATCTATTGAATGCTGTATCGAGCATGGCGAAGACATCTCGTGATATCCGCAATGTTGAAAGCGATCCTATGCAGACGATGGTGTCCGTAAGCGCGTATACCACCGTACAAAACTCGCTCACTGTGTCACTCAAGAGTATGAAGTCTTATTTCTCCATCGTTGGTATCTCGTACGTTTCGACGGAGCCTGGTTCGATCTTTTCCCAACTATTATAAAACACACTTATGAATATCATTAACAAAAAAATCGCTTCGGTCCTCATACTCATCGCTTTCGTCATCTCTGGCACTCTCGCAACGCCAGCAACGACCTATGCACTTGGAGCGGTTCCCGTCGACACAACATTCAACTTCCATAGCATCCAGCAACAAACGAAGGATTTCGTGCTGAACTCACTCGCATGGAATGTGGCTAAGATGACGTTGCAGCAGCTCACGACGAGTATCGTGAACTGGATCAACACTGGATTCGAGGGAAGTCCTGCATTCATCGACAACCCTGAGGCATTCTTCCTTGACCTTGGCGACCAAGTCACTGGAAACTTCATTGCAAACGTCGGACCACTCCAAAGCCTCTGTTCTCCATGGAATATCGACCTCCGTCTCTCACTCGCACTCGGACAAACACGTTCAATGAGCGAACGCTATCGCTGTACCTTGAGTACACTCATCGGTAACGCGCAGAATGCGACTATCAATGGCTACAGTATCGAAGGATTCACTTCTGGCGACTTCGCTCAAGGAGGATGGCCAGCATTCATGATCATGACGAGCGAACCTCGCAACAATCCATACGGATCATATCTTCAGGCGAAGAGTGACCTCGATCAGCAGATAGCCGCTAAACAAAACTCCGTCAACAGTGACCTCGACAGGGGACAGGGCTTCCTCTCGTGGCAAAAGTGCGTTCCTACCAACGTGAACAGCAATACAGGAAATGCATCTTCTCTTGGTCTCAATCAGAACGACCTCGCTCAATTGAATGCAAATGGTTCAGTAAATGCGAACGGTACAAGCTACAAAACGAGTACTGATCCTGAAACAGGATATACCGTATACGAAACATGCTCCGTACAAACTCCTGGATCGGTCATCAGTGCAGGTCTCAATAAGAGCCTTGGATCAAGTGTGGACCAGCTCAACCTTGCTGACTCGATCAACGAAATTACGAGTGCACTCTTCGCTCAGCTCATATCTCAAGTCTTCACTAAGGGTCTCGGTGGAAGCAGTCAAAGGTCAGGTGGTCAGACACAGTCATACATCGAACAACTCAATGCACAGTCGAGAGGTGCTGGTGCATATTCAAACTCGACGCAGAATATCCAGGCAAGCTACGCAATATATCTCACTGATGCCCAGTCAATCGTCAGCACGTATCAGCAAGCTGTAGGTGCATTCGACACTACCCGCAGTAGCTTCTCGATTGCACAGGGTTGCTTCCAAGATATCGCTCTCGTAGCAACGAAGCAAACCATCAAGAATGAGGCTCAGCGCAATGCAGATGCAATACAGTCACTACTCATCAACCAGTTCGGCCCAGCAGCGCTCATATATTCAGACAAGCTCTCTACAGCAAACAGAATAGTCAGTACGATCAATTCTCGCGTCAATTCGGCACAGAATATCACCGATGCTCAGAGTGCACAGACTGCTTCGAACCAGTTGCAGGAATTCATCGCCACCCAAGTCCCCGCTATCCAGCAAGGCAAAGATCTTGGCGCGGCAGATCTTACCGCAGCACGAGCTCAAGCAGCACAATTCAAGACGAATGCTGATCAATATATGAATATGTGTACTTCACTCAAAAGCCAATCAGGTTCCTCACGATAATCTACTATCACAGACTCCATGAAACGCTACCTGCCACATCTATCAGCAATTCTCATCCTTATCGCCATCATAGTAGGCGGATTTGGACATGTGGCAAATGCGGGATCATGTCTACCTATTCCAGGCCAGTGGAATACAAATGATTGTGTCATCGACCTCTTCGGATCTGCTATAGATATATTGCTTGGAGCAGCATCATGGATACTCGCTCTCTCAGGATATGTGCTCAACTTCTCAATGAAGCTGACACTCAATATCAAGACATTCGTGGATAATACTGGCGCAATCTATCTCGTCTGGAAATCAATCCGCGATATATCGGGTATGTTCATCATCTTCACCTTGATCTTCGCTGCCATCAAGATGATACTCGCTCCTATAGGAGTACCTGGTCCGAGTGTCGGAAAACTAATTACGACTGTGGTAACAGCCGGCATATTGATCAACTTCAGCTTCTTCATTGCTGGCCTCGGTATAGATATCTCCAACGTAATATCTGCACAGCTCTACAAGGTCATAGCGCCTGAAAGTAATATTTCTGGAGACATGAAAGTGAATCCTTCGTCATTGCGTGCGGGTCTCGATGGGGGAATATCAGACATATTCATGAGCTCGCTCAAAATACAGAAGCTCTACGAAAGTGGACTTGCCGCTGATCCAGGTCGACAGGATCAAAATCCTGCAGAGACCACTATTCGAGTCATTTGGTCTGGAATCATCGGTATCGTCATCATGATCACCTCTGCACTCAGCTTCTTCCTCGCTGCGTTAGCATTCATCGTACGCTTCGTTATTCTTATATTCCTGCTTGGATTCTCTCCTATCTGGCTTGCCGCGTACGCCATACCAGATCTCAAAAAATATGCCGACATGTGGACGAACACATACAAGAGTCAGCTCATCTTCATGCCGGTATATCTTCTCTTGCTCTATTTCGGCTTGAGTGTGCTTACAAGTGCTGACCTCTTCTGGGCTGGAAGCTTCGATGGGGCAGGGTGGCAAGAAAAGTTGCTCGTCTTCGGTATTAATGCGGCCTTCGTCATCATCATGCTCAATGCACCACTTCTTGCAGCTCTCAGTATTGGAGCAATGATGCCTAAGTGGGCGAATAATGTAGGTGCAGGAGCAATATGGAAGAGTGTTGGTGGATGGGCAGGTGGTATAGCTGGCAGAGGTACGATGCGAGTAACTGGTGCCTCGAAAGTTGATGGTTATCTTGCAAATACCAAGGTCGGTAACACTCAGTGGATGCGTGATCTAAGATCAGTAACAACAGGACCTATTACCAAGGCAAAATTTGGTAGTTCAAGGTCTATTGAAGATGTCGACAAACTAGGTAAGGACGTACAATCAAAAGCAAAAGAAATACAGAGGGTCAAAGACATTAAAGCTCTTATTGCGAATGGTTCAGCGACACGAGATGAATATGCGAATGTATTCAAATCCGTTAAACCTGCTGACCGCGTAGAGCTGATTGGAAAGGATAATCTCAAGAATCCAAGTGTCTGGAAGAACCTTGGAAAGGCTGAGCTCGACGCAATAGAGAAATCAGACAAATTTAGCCCTGATGACATCAGCAGTATAAAGAATGCCCGCAACGCAGCACTCACCTCAGCAGTAGCTGACGGAAGAAAAGACGACACTAGTCATGTCTTGAAAAATACAAATACGGAGGATTTGGCTGAAATTATTTCAAGTAACACTGCTATGCTCGCTAATCCAAACTTTATTGGTGAGCTGACATCGGAAAATCTAACAAAGTTGAAAGGTGGCCTCACTGAGCCTCAGCAACATGAAATAGCAAAAACTATTCTGACATGGCGCAGTGGCCCATCAGATCCAGCGCATCCTGCGGAAGGTTGGATGAAACGCGAAGCGAAAAAGTGGGTTACTTCGGACGTGACCGCACACGGAAAAACATACGCTCCAGAAGCCTAATATCATTATATGAAGCAAACACCTCAACAATTTAGAGACCTCGCTGACTCAGCTGAACTCTACGACCGATCCGAAGCGATTGGCGCGAAATTTGGTCTGCTCATCGACCAAATAGGGGAGTTGGATGCAGAAATTCGCGACATTCTCAATGGTGTCAGTGATTCGGAAGACTTCATCAAGCACATCATCCAGCGTCTTGAGATAGACCGCGGACTCGCCGAAAAAATAGTAACGGAGGTCAATGTGGCCGTATTCCAAACACTCAAAGACCAGATGCAGGCACGAACGGATGCTCAGGATATACAAGACTCAATCTCGAGCGTAGAGAAAGTGGGTGATTTCAGGATAGAGAAGGATAGAGTGCCTGCAGATCCGAAAGTTACTGCTGCGGATAGGAGCAAGATACTCGATAGTCTCGAAAATCCACCGGCTCAAGGAGGTGCGTACCCAAAATCAGTCTCTACAGACCATACTGAACCTCTTGTCGACCATCTTCTTCAAAATTCAGTAGGACAGCTTGCGCCGAAGCCTCACCACGAAGCTCCAGCTCCAAGCAATCTCCCTGTAGTAGAAGAGATTCCTCTGAAAACACCTGCGCCAACTCCAATAAAAGCTCCAGCACCTACCGCCCCAAAGCCTGTTCAAGCACCAACACAACCGACAACTACTCCAGAAGTACCGAAAACTCCAGCACCTCAACCAAAAAGGTCTGGACCTGACCCTTATAGGGAACTAGCGAACTAGCACACATTCTCACTTGCCGGTATAATAAAGAGCAATGCGCTATCAAGTCCCCCAATTTATCGAGGTTGAGGACAAGATCTTCGGCCCACTTACCTTGAAACAGTTCATATATCTCGCCGGCGGGGGAGGTCTCTCATTTTTGGCCTATGTATTTGTCGGTAGTCTCACTATCGCCATAGTACCTATCATTGTCATCATGGCAATATCCTCTGCTCTGGCATTCTATCGAATCAATAACAAACCATTCGTTAACATCGTCGAATCTGCATTCAAATACTGGCTCGGTAGCAAGCTCTACATCTGGAAAAAAGAAGACAGGGCATCACAAACCGCGAAATCAGTTGATGCAGACATCAAGAACTACGCCTCAATCATGGTTCCGAAAATTTCTGATAGTAAGCTGAAGGATTTGAGTTGGAGCTTGGACATCAAAGAAAGTATGTACTCTGACAAGAAACAAAAATAATGGCTCCCAAACAATCAACAACTCAAGGATTTATACCGATACAGGAGATTCGCGACGGCGTAGTCATCCTCAAGAACGGCGGTATGCGCGCAGTCGTCTTGGCGTCGTCTCTCAACTTCGCTCTCAAGTCACAGGATGAGCAGAGCTCAATCCTTATGCAGTTCCAGAATTTTGTGAACTCACTCGATTTTTCCATACAAATATTCGTCCAGTCTAAGAAACTCGATATCAGACCATACATCGCGCTTCTCGAAGACCGCTACAAAGAACAGGTGAGTGAGCTCATGAAGATTCAGGTTCGTGAATACATCGAATTCATCAAAACATTCGTCGAGAGTACCAACATCATGTCCAAGAGCTTCTTCGTGGTCATACCCTATGATCCACCTATTATGAGTGGTAGCAAAAATCCTCTCGCCAGCATGTTCCCAGGGAAGAGTGGTGACAAAACTGCAGCAGAGAGCTCAAATGCAAAATTCCAAGAATATCGCAGCCAACTCGAACAGCGTGTCGGCGTGGTAGAGCAGGGCCTCGTGCGTTGCGGTGTCCGTGCGGCTGAGCTTGGTACAGAAGAAGTAGTTGAGCTCTTCTACAAACTCTTCAACCCTGGCGAGACGGAGAAGCCAATTCAGATAACTTAAAAGATATGTCATTCCTCAACAAACTATTCGGAAAAAAAGAAGCTTCTCCTATCGTCTCAATCCTGCCCGAGGAGATCTATCAGGCTGGCGTCCTCGAACTCAAGGATGTTATTTCGCCATCAGCGCTCAAGGTGAGTCCGAAGGATATAAATCTCGGAGAAAAAGTTGGTCGCACACTCTTCGTCATCTCATACCCACGCTTCCTCGATGAGAGCTGGTTCGCGCCAATCATAAACCTCGACAAGATATTCAATATCTCCATATTCATACATCCTGTCGATACTGCGAAGATTTTGAGGCATTTCCAGAAGAAGGTTGCTGAAGTTCAGAGCCAGATCTCCCATAGGGAAGAGAAGGGTCTCGTTCGTGATCCAGCGCTCGATACCGCATACCAAGATCTCGAGCAGCTTCGCGATCAGCTCATGCAAGCACAGGAGCACCTCTTCGATGTTGGTGTGTATATTACTCTCTTCGCTGATAATGAGGGTGAGCTCGACAAGCTTGAATCAGAGATCAAGTCTATCCTCGAGTCCAAGCTTATCTATGTGAAGCCAGCTCTCTTCCAACAGGAACAGGGATTCAAGTCTGTTATTCCGATCGCTGACGATCAGCTCGCCGTTCATTCCAAGCTCAACTCGTCACCGCTCTCATCTCTTTTTCCATTCGTCTCATTCGACCTCACCTCAGACAAGGGAATCCTCTACGGTATCAACCGTCACAACTCATCACTCGTACTCTTCGATCGCTACTCACTCGAGAACTACAACTCGGTGACTTTCGCCGTTGCCGGTGCTGGAAAATCCTACAACACCAAGCTTGAGATCCTCCGAACACTCATGTTTGATGTCGACGTCATAGTCATCGACCCTGAGAAGGAATATGAATACATGGCGGAAGCAACAGGAGGGAAGTACTTCAATATCTCACTCAACTCAGAGCACCACATAAACCCATTCGATCTTCCGATACCACGCGAGGATGAGTCTGGTGCAGATGTGCTCCGCTCAAACATCATCAACCTTGTCGGTCTCTTCCGCATCATGTTGGGAGGTCTCACACAAGAAGAAGATGCAATCATAGATCGTGCCATCACTGAAACTTACGCCCTCAAAGATATCACTCCTGAGGCTGATTTCCGCACCGTCGAACCACCACTTCTCTCCGACTTTGAGCTCGTGCTTGCCGGCATGGAAGGGGGAGAATCTCTTGTGCAGAGGCTCTCGAAATATACCAAAGGAACTTGGTCAGGCTTCATCAATAGGCCGTCAAACATCGATATCAATAAGAAATTCGCTGTGTTTTCACTCCGCGACATGGAAGATGAGCTCAAGCCAGTGGCCATGTACATCGTCACACACTACATCTGGAATGCTATCCGCAAGAACCTCAAGAAGCGCCTTCTTGTTATCGATGAGGCGTGGTGGATGATGAAATCAGAGGACACGGCTTCATTCTTGTTCAGCCTCGCCAAGCGTGGTCGTAAATACTTCCTCGGTCTCGCCACAATCACTCAGGACGTGGATGACTTCTTGAATTCACCGTATGGACTGCCGATTGTGACCAACTCCTCAATCCAGATTCTTTTGAAACAGTCACCAACTGTTATTGATCACGTCCAGAAGACTTTCAACCTCACTGATGAAGAGAAATACCTCTTGCTCGAGTCAGACGTAGGGGAGGGTATATTCTTCGTGGGTCTCAAGCACGTCGCCATCAAAATCGTCGCCTCATATACTGAAGACCAAATCATCACCACCAACCCTGCTCAGGTTTTGAGCATACAGCAATCAAAGAAGGATCTTGAGCAGGCTGGGTAACATCATTATGGATACAAATCCCAAAAAGAGAACTCTTGCAAAGATAGTCCTTTTCGGATTTTCTGCAATCGTAGACTTCGCTCAGGTACTCATAACCTTCACTGGTGTCGGTATAGTGGTGAGTGAAGCGATTGAGATTGCTATGCCATTTGCCTTATTCGCACTATTCACTATATTCAAGATATCTATCATCAATAAACCGAGAAGAGTGGCATCTATGCTTGCTGTCGGATTTGGAGATGCTTTGACGGGTGGTGTAGCGCCATTTTGGGTATTCGATGTCTACTATATATTCCGAGATGTGGCCAGAGAAGACGCCCTTATAAATTCAGAACGAGAACAATCTGAAGCCTTGGCAAACACCACAATGCAGCCTTTATACCAAAATGGTGTCAGACAGCCACAATCTCAGCCTAATGAAAGACCACAGAACAAACTCAACAAAAATGGTATCCGAGCACCTGGAGGAGGACTGGTCAAAAGCTAGCCTATACACATTTTTCATCGCATATAGAGCGTAATATTGCTAAAATAGAGTCAATGAACTCTCGTTTTCTCTCATTTTTGATTGTATGCATTTGCATCTCTTTCTTGTGGGTATCTACTGTTTCAGCCCAGACCATACCTACAGGAATTAGTGGCCTCGTCATCGAGACGTCGTCTTCCAATCCGTACCCAGGACAGGAGGTAACGGTAACACTCAAAAGCTACTCTATAGACATAGACTCTTCGACTATATCTTGGTCCATAAACGGGAAAGCTGTCCAGAGCGGTATAGGTACAAAAACCGTCAAAGTAATCGCCCCTGACCTTGGAAAATCATTGGTGGTATCTGTAAGCGCTCGTGCAAGCTCTGGAGCGACAATGTCTGATTCAATAACAATAAGCCCAAGCTCCGTCGACATGATAGTGGAATCAGATGGCTATGTGCACCCACTCTTCTCAGGAAAAGTATCTCCACGATATCAGAACGTGGTCAAAATAATTGCTGTACCACATCTCAGCGCAGCCAACGGAACAGAATACGACCCGAAGACACTCATATATACTTGGAAAAAGGGAAGTACTGTACTCCAAGACCAGTCCGGTTATGGTAAACAGTCTATCTATCTCGCAGGAGACATCGTTCCACGACCATACGAGGTGACTGTGTCGATCGCTACGCGTGATGGTGGTGCACAAGGACAAGGAACTTTGTCCATCGGCGCAACAAACCCATCAATAGGATTCTATGTCACCGATCCGCTCTACGGAACTTTCTTCAATAAGGCTGTGACTAACACTGTACGCATAGGTTCAGAGAAGGAGACTTCTGTTCTCGCTGTACCATTCGGATTTAACAAGCCTATAGATGGTATCGGGAATCTTTCATTGACCTGGCTCATCAACAGTATCAAACACTCTGAACTAGCTTCTAGCCAATCTGTCATTTTGCGCGCACCTGAAGGATCTGCAGGAACATCCAACATACGCCTCGATATCAGGAATAGCGATAAGATTCTACAGAGCGCAAGTACTGGATTCTCAGCGAGCTTCACTGGGAATACTGAAAGCGAGGAAGATGTCTCATTCTAATCATTTCTCATGAATACACTTATGAAAAAAACATGCACACTAGCCTTAGCGACATATATCATCGCCGTATCCATCGCACCGATAACTATATATGCAGATACTGGATCAAATACCACCTCTGGAAATTCTGTCGCGACCTATACATTGCTTGAACCATTACCTTGTCTCAATGACGGAACACAAAAATGTACGGATGGGGGGATAGTTACACAGGTAAACTTCGCCGACTATGTTCGTTATATGTTCAATTTGATTATTGCACTCTCAGCCGTTGCGGCAGTGCTCGTCATTGTCGCTGGAGGATTCAAATATGTCACCACCGACTCATTCCAAGGCAAGAATGACGGAAAGAAGATGATACTTGAGGCACTCAAAGGACTTCTGCTGGTACTCTGTTCTTACCTTATCCTCAGAACAATCGACCCTCGTCTTGTGGATATACCTTCGACAATAGTGAAGCCTCTTCCGATCAGTTATCAAAAAGGAGTGACTTACGGTTATTTCGACCAGCTCGCATCAGAAGCTAGCAAGTATAATGCGAATGATCGAGCAGCCGTACTCGCTCGAGAAGTAGCGAAGAAACAGACTCAGGATCTCAAAAATCAGCTGGATATAATTGACGAGAAGCTAGGAAAAATATACAGCGGTGATGCAGAAGCGACTCAGGAAGAAATAAATTCACTGAGTAAACAACGTGCGCTTATTTCTGATCAGATAAATGGAACTATTTCTGAGGCAACAATACAAAATGCTATTGCTATATACAACGCACAAATGCGAAATGTGGTTGACCCTAAGGATGAAGTCACTCTCGACACGATAGAAGCCTACCTGAATAACATTCAGAAAGTGAATGCTTCAACACAAGAACAACTCAACAAGAATTTGAATGAAGAGACACCTGAGCAGAAAGAAAAGCTCGCAAATGAAAAATCCTATTCGGAAGCTAGAATACTCATAGTGAAATACGAACATTTCACCACTTCGCTCGATCCAAAAGCAGTTGATGCTGCAATAGCAAAACTGAATTCACTAAAGACAACCACTATCGCATCGATTACTGACAAAACACGAAGAGATGAATTGACCAGCGCTGCAGATAAAGCGATCGAGAGCTTGAAGGCAAGCATTAGCACTGACGCTTATGATGGTGGTGTAATGTATTAATCGATAGATTTCTATGAAAAAAATCCTCCCCGTACTCCTCATATTCCTCATCCTCGCAGCCACGGGGTATTGGTATTTCTTCATGCGCACATCAACAACTGGTACAACACCTGATACGACTGGAACTGATCAGCAGGGAGGATTCCAGCCATTTGGAAGACCTTCAACAGGAGGTCAGCAAGGAACAGAGACCGGGAGCATTCCTGTAGTTTCAACAAGCACTGATGTATCAACTCCAGTCAAAATACCCACCCTCCGCCTCTTGAGTGCTACGCCTGTCGGAGGATACGGCGCCAGCACGACCGCTAGCACGACCGTTATACGTTGGGTAGATCGCGGAAGGGGCAACATATACGAGGCACGTGGTAACACTCTCGATACCATCACTATATCCAATACCATCGTTCCAAGGATATACCAAAGTATATGGAATAAGGCCGCAAATGCATTTATCGCTTCAACACTCGACGAGGATGGAGCATCTATAGGCTCAGTCTACGCCGACATCAAAGCCCGCATCATTCCCAAGGCTGCTACAAGCACCTCGGCCACAAGCACACCTAGACTCGGACTTGGAGTAGGGGCGGATGGGCAGACTATCACTCCTTATGAGCTTAAGGGTAAAAACCTTCCTGAGAATATCGTTGCATACGCCGCATCTCCGAAGAGAGACAAACTTTTCATGCTTGTCGATGATAATGGTACTGGCATAGGCTATGTATCCACATTCGATGGAAAGTCCGTGACTCAGATCTTCAGCACTCCACTCACCCAACTCAATGTAGAATGGCCTGAGGAGAATACGATTGCTCTAACAACAAAGGGTACAGCTAGCGAAGGGGGGTACCTCTACTTTGTTAACGCAAAGACAGGTATCTGGAGTAAAATTCTCGGTCCACTCGCGGGTATAAGTACTCGTGTGAGTACTGATGCCAAGCGTGTACTTGTATCTACCACCGGTAGCAACAAGAATGTTCTTGCGAGTATTTATACCGTTGCCGACAAGAAGGGTATAGATGCAATCGTCAGAACACTCGCCGACAAATGTATTTGGGGTAATTTCTATAAAGAAATGGTGTACTGTGCGACACCATCACAACCAACAGCAGGAATATATCCTGATGACTGGTACACAGGAACTATTTCGACCGTAGACAAGATATGGCAGATCAACGGAGCAACGGGGGAGATTCAACTCGTCTCTTCTATAATCGATACTTCCGACCGTGTCATCAATGCATTCAATCTCGGTCTAGATCAGAAGGACAACTTCCTCTTCTTCATGAATAAAGATGACTTATCTCTCTGGTCACTCGACTTGGTTTCAAGCAACTAGAATAGCTTGGTAACAAAAAAGCACATCTCTCAATGTGCTTTTTTGTTACTGGAACTATTTATTTATATGTTTCTTACGAATATAGAGTTCTTGAGCGAGAGTGAAGAGAGTGCTTGTTGACCAATAGATAGCGATGATAGCTGCTGCTTGAGGGAATCTGGACGGAATAAGCCAATACGTCGAAGCGAATGCGAGGATAGGGAGCAAATACTTCATCTGCTTGTTCATCGAGTTCGATATCTGACTTGCGGCATCATTGGTATTCGAAGGAGCTGTAGGCTTTGATGCAAGTGAGTATTTAAGCTGAAAATACTGTATACCTGCGGTTATAAGCGACAATATAAGACTTTTTTGTGTAAGATCCACGAGACCAAGGAAATGTGTCTTGATTATAGGTACCGATATGAAGCTATAGAGATATTCAGGATGAATATCTGGAATAATCTTATAGAAGACCGAGATGATAGCGAAGAGAACGGGAAGTTGTATGAAGACAAGGAGGACACCAGAGAATGGTTTAACACCTTTGGACTTGTAGAGCTCCATAATCTTAAGAGCTTGAGTCTGCTTATCCTTCCCATACTGAGCTCTGATCTGAGCGGCCTCAGGCTCGATATCCTTCATTTTGACCTGAGTAAGCAAAGAAGCCTTCGAGAGGGGGTAGAGAACGAGCTTCACGAGCACAGTAAACACGATGACAGCAATACCGACATCAATCCATGGAACAAGGTCCATAATACCGATAAGGCCGTTATAGAGCGGGCGGAATATAATTTCATTGTACATGCCGTACATACTACCTCAAAAGACCTGCTTTCACAAAGAGATCCTTGATGTCTGCAGCGATATCAACTTGTTTTGCATTCAACACAGTCTGCTTGGCAAATACTGCAGCATGAACACCTGGCTTGATCGATGCTTTGATTGTACGCACAGCTTCATAAGCCTTTCTACGGATCTTATTGCGCATCGTCGCTGTCTTCGATACTTTCTGTGGAGTTACTGCAGCTACTCGGATATCTGGCATTCCCGATACTGCACGTATGAGAAAAAGGGAAGAGTGGAATACTCTTCCTTTTTCCATAACGGAGTCGAATTGTTCAACAGAGAGCCTCTGTGAACGTGAAAGCATGGCTTAAACAGCGACGCGAGTGCGTCCCTTTGCGCGGCGGCGAGCAAGAACCTTGCGGCCTGGGGCAGTCTTCATACGGACACGGAATCCGTGTGACTTTGCGCGCTTGCGCTTGTTCGGGTTATAGGTGAATGACATAGGTGCATACTATAAATCAAAACTGATAATTTCGCAAGTATTTAGAGTTTCTACTAGAACACAAGGAAAGATGTGTGCAAACTGCCATGTAGGCACAGTGAATTACATATAATGTCCTCCAAGAAACTTTGCCGGTATGGCAGTTTGCACACATCTTTCCTTGTGTTCTAGTTGTCCCCAACTTATCAACATAAATTTTATCTCTCCACAAGTTTGCAAATCTATAAACAGGTATATACTTACTGGGCATCAAATCCTATGAATGACTTCACGAAAATGTGGCAAACTGCGCTCATAGAGATAGAGACTGCCGTCTCCCAAGCTAATTTTTCAACCTGGTTCAAAGATATCAAGATACTGCGCGAGGATGAGGGGGTAGTCTATCTCGGGGTTCCGAACTCATTTACTCATGAGTGGCTCCAAAAGAAGTTCCATAACTCGATTTTGCGTATTTTGCGCCAAATGAATGAGCGTGTTCGTGCTCTTGAGTACGTGATCGTCAAAGAAGAGGGTAAGGGGGGACACCAAGCCAAGAAGGATGCCTTGAATATGCCTACAATCGCGATGCCTTTGCAGGATTTCTATATAAACAGGGAGGACAACCTCAATCCTCGCTATACATTCGAGTCTCTGGTCGTTGGACCATTCAATGAAGTCGCTCATGCTGCTTCCCAGAGCGTTGTGAAGGCTCCAGGACAGTCATATAACCCACTCTTCATATACGGACAGACTGGTCGTGGTAAGACTCATATGATTCAGGCTGTCGGAAATCAGATAAAGAGCCTATTCCCAGACAAGAAAGTCTTCTATCTAACCTCGGAAAGGTTCGGTTCTGAGCTTTTTGCAGCAATTCAAGAGGCGAAGGTTCAAGCATTCAAGGATAGATACAGGAAGTATGACGTTATTATTATGGACGACGTTCAATTCTTCGCAGGAAAGGAGAAATTCCAAGAGGAACTATTCCATTTCTTCAATACATTCTATGATTCTGCTCGTCAGCTCGTATTCTCGTCAGATAAGCACCCAAATGTCATCCCTGGCCTTGAAGATCGTCTCAAGGGTAGATTCAACGCAGGAATGATTATAGATATACCTGAGCCTGATCAGGAATCCCGTATGATGATTGTGCGTACGAAGTGTACTCCACACAATATAACCCTCTCTGATGACGTAATCGACTATATAGCATCATCTATAGAGGACAATATCCGCGAGATAGAAGGTATCATCAATGTGATTGCCTGCCAGACTCAGCTCAAGAACAGGGAACTAAGTCTCAATGAGATTAAGAATATCCTCAAAAACAACGTAAAACCTAAGAAGATGATGTCTGTAAAGGATGTTGTGAAGATCGTATCTGAGTTCTATAACATCGATGAGGATAGTATATACAACAAAACTCGTCGAAAGGAGGTTGTAAGGCCTCGTCAGGTAGTCATGTACATCTTAAGAGAGGATTTCGGCATATCATTCCCTTCTATAGGAGAGAAACTTGGAGGAAGAGATCATACGACTGTTATCCACTCATATGAGAAGATGCGAGAGGAGATAAAAACTGATCAATTACTCTCTCAGGAGATTACCCAAGTCCGTACGATGCTGTAGTTGGGGAAAAGTCTGTGAATAAGTTGTATATAGAGTAGGAAAAGTCTGTGGGTAAACCGATAAGTAATACACATAAACATCTCAGGAAAAAACCAGATAAAAACTTTCAACAAGATGTTTAAAATAAAAAACCTATAGCACTCATATCTGAAGCCATTAAATTAATTTATACACATACCCACAGGACTAATAACGAATGTGTGATTAAATAAATAAAAAACTACTATGAAGATAGATATTGGATTCAAAAAACTGAAAGACACGATCCAACTCATAGAAAGAGTTGCAGGGAAGCATCAGACATTGCCTGTGCTCTCATGTATTCTCATAGAAGTAGATAAGAATACTGCCACATTCAAGGCGACCAATCTGGATGTTGGGGTAGAGGTTGTTGTTCCTGTTAAATCAGATGGTTCAGGTACTATAGCTGTTCCAGCCCACACTATATCTTCATTCATCTCTCAGGCGAGTGATCAGAATCAAATCATATCTATTGAAGTTATATCAGGAAATGCTCATATCAAGACTAATAAGTCGAAAGGAGTTATAAAAACACTTCCAGTAGATGATTTTCCTTCTATACCAAAAGTCTCTGATGGTCAGGAATATTCAATCTCCCCAGAAGTATTCATTCAGGGATTGAGCTCAGTTTCATACAGCGCATCAATATCGAGTGTAAAGCCAGAACTTTCGAGTATATATGTGTACAAAGATGGGGAATACCTCACATTTGTGGCGACTGACTCATTCCGTCTTGCTGAGAAAAAGATCAAGAATGGAAGCGGATCGAAGGTTGTTGATACATTGATACCATTTAAGAATACTCAAGATATTATACGCATACTCCAGAGTATGGGTTCTTCGGTGACAGTTAGAGCGAATAAGAATCTTATCTCATTTGAGAATGATGGGGTATATATAGTATCGCGTGTTATTGATGGAGTATTTCCTGATTATAGACAAATTATCCCTAAGGCATTCACTACTGAAGTTGTAGCTCTTAAACAAGATATTCTCAACTCATTGAAGATATCGAATATTTTCTCTGATAAATTCAATCAAGTTCATCTTACTATAGATCCAAAAGGTAAAATGTTTGAGATACAGACCAAGAATAGTGATATTGGAGAAAATCAAACACTTGTAGATGCTGCTCTGACAGGGGATAGAATGGAGATTAACTTCAACTATAGATATCTCATAGATGGATTCCAGTCGATAGATGCCGACAGTGTATCTCTACAACTCAATGGTTTGAATCGTCCTGTGGTCATTAAACCAGTGTCAGGTGACCAAACATTCCTCTACCTAGTGATGCCGATGAACAGATAGATGCTTAATATATCTGAATTCTTCAAGAGGGTGCAGGGAAAGCATGCGAAAGAAGTCGTCGTAAGGACTTCTGTATGTGATGCTATACGTAAGTATGCAGGATTTGATATCCCTATGGAGAAGGTTAATTTCAATTCAGATACAGTAGTTCTTGAAGGACTTACTGCAATGCAAAAATCTCAGATCTATATCAAGAAGCAAGCTATTCTCGACGAAGCCAATTCTCAGCAGTCTATTCGTGTGATAGGGGATATTAGGTAGCTTCACAGAGCAGCGCGCATGTGTGCGGCAACGCTGCATGCGCAGCTTCTTGAAATCATTTACATTTGTTCACTTCGCATGCAGCGTTGCCGCACACATGCGCGCTGCTCTGTGATGATACTTATTTACTAACGGATAGAGAAGGTAGTCGAAGCAGTGGTCTTGTTGAAGATATTATCGTAGAGGGTCACAGAGAGTGTATTATCACCAGACAAGTTTCCTATATCTGAAGGGAAGAATGAGATGTTGAGAGGATCCTTCTCTGAAGTGAGAATATATTTACCATTGATGTATACCTCTGTCTTTCGTGCTGGGTAAGCGCCAGATACATTGAGTTTTATATTCAAGCTCTCACCTGACCCTATAGATACTCCTTGTGTTGGAGATATAAATGATACATGTGGGGATTTGTCAGGGAGGTGTATATCATCGGTGGCGGTAGGTATATCTATAGATGTGGCTTCTTTGAAGTCGGGATGCTCCTTCTGATAGTTTTCGAACCATTTCCTGACGCCGTATTCCCAGTATTCATACTGAGAATCATTGTTTGGATCCTTAGGAGCTTCACCACGAGGATCAATCTTGTTGATCCAATGGAGGATACTGTGAACATTGTTGAAAGCAACTTCTTTTCTAGTCTCAACCGGTGTGTATTCCGTTGCGATCTTTCCAGAAACAGAGTCTTTCCAGTATGATATGCCACCTTGCCATATACCACGCAATACAGGTTTATTATCAGAGAGTGGGGGAGGAGGAGTCTGAAAATTCTCCGGAGGGAATGTATCGGCAACTTGAGACATGAATGCTCCCCAAACTGGTGCAATGATGAGACCAGCTATATTTTGCTTCCTCGGAGTGGTGTCATTCTTTCCTGCCCAGGCTCCAACGACGAGGTTTGGTGTATAACCGACAGCCCACACGTCACGATAATCGTTGGTAGTACCAGTCTTGATGGCGACTTGGCGACCAACACTTTCACCGATAGGTTTGAGACTCTCCATGCGTACATTGGTGTCTGACAATATATCTGATATCTGGCGAGCAATCTCAGGCTTGAGTGCTTCTGTTGGGGTAGGAGATTCTGCGCTCTCAAGGATGGTTCCTTTGCTATCTTCTACGCGCAAAACTGACCTATATGGGTTGCGCATACCATCGTTGGCAAATACACCGTATGCACTCGTAAGCTCGAGAAGAGATACTTCACCACCTCCAAGCACGAGAGTGAGACCGTATCGATCGGGCTCAGTAAGACTGGTGATACCCATATCTTCGGCGGTCTGAATCGATCTGTTGATTCCGGCGAGATAGAGAGCTTTCACCGCTGGTATGTTTCTAGAATGGGCCAGAGCCTCTCTGATAGTCATAGGACCTGGGAATGTATGATCGTATTCATCAGGTGAGTAACATACCTTTTTTGGATCTTCACCGTCCTTTTTAGGTTTACTTTCAACAGTACACTCAGTCGAGAATTCTGTTTCAACATCGAAGAGTACAGTCTCAGGCGTATATCCTCTCTCGAATGCTGTCGCGTAGACGAATGGCTTGAATGTGGATCCAGGCTGACGCTTAGCAAGAGCAATATTGAAATTTCCATCTATTTTTGGATCGAAGTAGTCTCGTGATCCAACCATAGTGAGTATGTCACCAGTTTTGGGATCGATAGCAACCATTGCAGTGTTACTTGCATTGAAGTTACTTTCGAGAGATGGTGTGAATTTTACGATCACATCCTCAGCCTTTTCTTGCATACCATAGTCGAGAGTGGTTATGATGCGCAAACCACCACTACTCACCATTTCTTCTCCGTATTTTTGAGTGACATAATCTTTTACGAACATAACGAAGTGAGGTGCGCGGAGGCTTGAGTCATTCTTGGAGAGGAAAGTCACCTCTTCTGCAACAGCTGAATCACGTTCTTCTTCTGATATAAGCTTAAGATCAAGCATGCGCTTCAATACAAGCCTCTGTCTGCCGGTAAGGTCATCTCGATGTGTACCATACGGAGAATAATATGTTGGTGCCTGAGGTATCGCGGCGAGATAGGCAGCTTGAGCCAAAGTTACATCTTTTGCGGCTCTACCGAAGAATGCACGGCTCGCTTCTTCAACACCGAAGATAGTACCTCCATATGAGGTGTCATTGAGGTATGTTTCAAGGATTTGATCCTTGCTCATGACGCGGGTGAGCTTCACTGCGATAACCCACTCCTTGATCTTACGGGTGATAGTTTTGTCTTTGGTGAGAAGGGAGTTCTTCACGACCTGTTGAGTGATCGTAGACGCTCCTTGACCGTATCCACCAGTCGCGAGGTTCGCGAGCACGGCGCGGATGATAGATGTCGGTTCGATGCCGATGTTGGTATAGAAATCAGAATCCTCAATAGCGATGGTTGCTTGCTGGATGAGTGGCGAGATTCCAGCAAGGGGAAGGGCAGTGCGCTTCGCATCTCTGCCAGTATCATAGAGGAGTATGGTGCCGGTTCGGTCATATATCTTGGTCGACTCGATGATCTTCCTATTCTGGAATGAATCGAGGTCTGGCATCTCAAGAGTTGCTACCCAGAGAGCTACTAAACCGGTCACTATGAATGCGCCAGAAATAGCCAAAATGATGGCTGATTTTGCGTGAGGATGGAGATGTTTCTTTTTGTGGTGGGACATATTGCTAATAGTAGCAAATACCCCCACATGGCGAAAGGACAATAGGAGCTAGATTATCTCAGTTCTGATTCTTACAAAAAAGAGGCTCAAGGCCTCCTTACTTGTTATTCTTCCCAGCGATCTCCGAAAGGATTGAGTTCCTCTCCATCGAGTGAAAGCTCTTCTCCCGCAAGCTCGTCATCTTCAGCTGGAGCCGCGAGAGGATCTTCTTCAACCTTCTCGTCTGTTCCTCCGAGAATAGGTTCGTGCTCTTCTATCTCGATAGGTTTCTTCGCTTTGGCAGCAGGAGCATCTTCACGATGTTCCTCAGCCTCATCGTGTTCCTCGACGATAGGATCGACTTTCTTTGTTTTTTTGGCCGTTGGCATACCTATAAATTAACCTTATAACTTCTTGTTGGATAGTTGTAACAAAGTCTTTTTATTTTGGCAATCAGAGGGAGCTGTGGATATCCGGGAGTGCGTCACTCCCGAGCAATCCCCGAAGGGGACAACCGGGAGGTTTTTGTGACTTTAGCGACTACACGCCGCATGTGTCAGCGCCACCGCTATAGCGTCATATTCGTCATCTACAGTCTTTTTTGCAGGAATATCTATGAGGAGATGAACCATCTTGATGATGCGTTCTTTGTCACTTTTTCCATCACTCGTGATAGCCGACTTGATCTCCATAGGACCATACTCGTGAACAGGGATTCCTGCGCGTACTGCCTCGTAAATGATGATGCCACGCGCTTCAGAGACTCGCATAGCAGTCTTCTGGTTCTTGGTTATGAAAAGAGTTTCCAGAGCCATGGCGTCAGGCTTGTATTCAGCAATGATACGTGCAACTTCTGCGCCAACTGCATGGAAACGGTTGTAAATAGAATCTTTGGCTGAAGTCTGTAAACAACCAGAGTAGAGAAGGTTCTCGCGACCCTTTGAAGGTTTTTCGATGACGGCAATGCCGAGGCGATCGTATCCAGGATCTATACCGAGAATTATCATGGGTTAAGTATAGCGCACACATTTCTGTGTGCGCTCGAATTACTCCGCGTTTGTGAAGACTTCCTGCACCTCATCGTTCTCTTCAAGTTCTTCAGCGAGCTTGGTGAGGAGTTCAATATCAGCATCTTCGAGTGGCATGGTGGTGGTTGCATTCCAGACGTTACCTTCTTTCTTGAATGCCCATGAGGCACTCCCTGGGGAGGCGAGCTCGTATCCATTCTTGGAGAGAATATGTTTAACCTCTTGAGCAGCCTTGTTCCTGTTATCAGTGAGGGCCTCTATGAGGATTGCGACGCCACCAGGACCATATGCCTCGTAGACGATTGATTCCATATCGGCGGAATTGTCAGTGGTCGCCTTCTTGATGGCGCGATCAATAGTGTCGTTGGGCATATTCTCAGCACGTGCTTTTTCAATAGCAGCTGCAAGGCCAGGGGAAGAGAGAACACCCTTAGCCTTCTTGGCCTCTACAGTGACGAGGCGTACGAGCTTACCGAATGACTTACTCTTCTGAGCGTCATTCTTAGCTTTTATGTGCTTTATCTTGGAATATTTATTATGGCCGGACATGGTTTTTATTTAAGAGTAGAAACTATTATGGATACAAGAAAAAGTATTATTAATATCACACCAGCATATTTTGCCCAAATCCTCTCCTTTCTAATTTGTACCGAAGACACAAGACCGAACAAAGATAATACAAAAGCAAAAATCTCAGCATAATTAGGTCCACCAAATGATCCCTCTATATTAATTACTATAAAGAAAAAAATAGTAGATACCAAGGATACACAGAAAAGTGTAGTCGAAAAAATATTCCAGTATTTTTTTTTGTTCATATATTTGTTTGTTAATTATAAGTAATCATAACAACTTCATCGCACCCTTTTCTCCAAGATGCGCATATGCCTTATCTGTTGCGGTGCGTCCTCTCGGTGTTCTTTCGAGCAAACCAAGTTGAATCAGATACGGTTCGTACACTTCTTCGACAGTCGCTTGTTCCTCAGAGAGTGCTGCGGCAATAGTGCCAAGACCGACTGGTCCGCCGCCAAATTTATTTATAATCACTTTCAATATCTCACGATCAGCCGCGGTAAGGCCGAGTGTGTCGACGCCGAGCATGGTGAGAGCCTTCTCGACCACCTCTTTCGTAAGGGAAGTCTTGTGGATCTGCGCATAGTCGCGACACCTCTTGAGATGGTAGTTGGCTGTACGGGGAGTGAAGCGTGAGCGGATAGCAATTTCGGTCACTGCATCGTCATGAATCTCAATGTCGAGAATTTTCGCAGACCTCTTGATGATCTTGGCGATTTCATCATCAGTGTAAAATTCAAGCTTGAACACTCCTCCAGAGAAGCGGGAGCGCAAAGGTGCGGAAATCATAGCTATCCTTGTGGTTGCGGCGATGAGGGTAAATGGTGGGAGGTCGAGCTGGATAGTCCTTGCTGATGGCCCTTTGCCTATGATAATATCGAGCGTCCCGGACTCCATGGCAGGGTAGAGGACTTCTTCGATAGCTTTGTTCAATCGATGAATCTCATCGATGAAGAGAATGTCGCCTGAAGAGAGGTTTGTGACGATAGAGGCAAGGTCACCAACTTTCAAGATCGCAGGACCCGAAGTCACCTTCATTTGAGAGCCCGTTTCCTTGGCTATAAGGTGCGCCAGAGTCGTTTTACCAAGACCTGGTGGGCCATAGAAGAGAATGTGTTCAGGAGGATGTTTACGCTCTTGGGCAGCAGTCAGGAGGATATGGAGGTTATCCTTGATGTTCTTCTGGCCTATATACTCATCCCAACGTCCAGGACGGAGAGTTTGATCGAGGAATCCAGCATCTTTCTCGACTTCAGGGGTATTTGGAGGGGGTATTGACATTTTTGATAGGGTATGCTAAGATACTCTTGAAGTCATATAGGTAGTGTATAATATACATATCAGGAATGCGAACGACAGGTGTCGCATTTTTCTATGTCCACACTAGCGATAGACATGCCCATTTCGAACTCGTGAACCTCTAAGCAATGGCCTTCCCAGGTTTGGGTATAGTGCTAAGGACATTTTGGTTGCAATGCTTGCATTGCGTACTGAAATTATCCTCGGGACTCTACCTCGCTTGGCGCATCATGCGCCGAGATATTGCTTAGAGATTCTCTAGTTTGAAGAGATTGTTCTACTGAACATCCTACTCCTCGACCCGTCTAGAAATCAATGGGGAAAAGTTCCAGCGCACGCCTTTGACAGGGAAGTCAAAGGCGTTTTCGCTACATGAGACTAACGAAGTTTGGTTCCAGACTTACGGAGACCTTCTTGGAACGAATGTTGTGCATTAGTGAGATCGGATTGAGCTTTGAGTTTTGCACGCTGAATTTCAGCAATCTTTGCTTTGAGCTTCGGTATATCTGATTCGGTGGCGTAGAGTTCATGTCTATCAATTTCAACCTTCTTCTGCAATTGAGGAATTTCTTGTTTCAACTGCGCCGCTTTTGCTTCATGCGCACGGAGCTCTTCTTGGATTGAAGTCAATTCATGAATCTCTTCTTTTATCTGGTTTTGAAGCTGCTGAACCATTTCTGTAACATTCTTTGGATTATTCATGGGTAGATATTATTAGTCTGTCAGCGCAATCACTCTTTCAAGCTCACTCATCGATGTAACACCCTGCAATATCTTGAGTGTACCATCTTGCTTCATAGTGAGAATACCTTGGCCTGCAGCAGCAGTCCAAATCTCACGCTCGCTCGGGTTTAGTTCCACAGCGTCCTCAATCTTCTTATTGGTGAGGATGGCTTCATAGATACCGATACGGCCCTTGTAGCCAGTTTTGTTACACTTCTCGCACCCGACAGAGATCCACATCTTAGAACGATCAGCAGGGACGAGAGATCTATCTTCGATAGTTTGGACGGTTGTCTCGATATTCTGCTGGATGTCACCCTCGACAGGAACTTCTTTCTTACAATTTTCACAGAGCTTACGAACAAGGCGCTGGGCCATTGCAACGCGAATGGCGGATGTGAGCACCTTTGAGTTCACACCGAGGTCGATGAGGCGAGGATAGGTTCCTGCAGCGTCGTTGGTATGGAGGGTAGAGAACACAAGGTGACCGGTCAAAGCGGAATTCACTGCGATATCAGCCGTCTCGTTGTCGCGGATTTCACCGACCATGATGATGTCAGGGTCTTGGCGAACGGCGGCACGGAGTCCTTCAAGGAAGTTATATCCCTTGTCGTTGACCTGTGTCTGAACGATACCAGGGAGGTGGTATTCGATAGGGTCTTCGATGGTGACAATCTTGATTTGAGGATTGTGCACCTTTTTCAAGAATGAATAGAGCGTGGTCGTCTTTCCAGAACCGGTCGGACCAGTAGTGAGAATCATACCGTCAGGTCGCTCGATCTCTTTGAGCAATATATCGAGAAGTTTTTTATTGATACCTAGAGACTCGAGAGGGACATCAATAGATTTCGGATTGAGGAGACGCATCACGACTGATTCATTGTATGCGCCTGGCAATATAGAGACACGGACTTCGATGTCGCCGATAGGGAGGCGGATACTGAAGCGTCCATCCTGAGAATCTTTCTTGATATTGAGCTTCATTCCCGAAATGAGCTTGATGCGAGAAAGGATGAGGCCATATGTTTCGTTGTCGAAACGAGTCACTTCTTGCAAGACACCGTCGAGACGGTAGCGGAGCTGAACATATTTCTCCTCAGGTTCAAGGTGGATGTCTGATGCGTCGATGGCGAGTGCTCCAGCGACGGCAGTCTCAAGAATGCGGGACACGCGATAACTCTTCTTTCCAGACAGAGTGTTCTCAAGAATGGAGACAATAACAGGAAGACTCTTAGCCTCCTTCACAATTGCGGCGATGTCGTCATTTGAGATTTCAAGTGATCCAGCCTTGCTCTCATAAGCGAATGAGAGGTCTTTGTACATCTTCCATGCTTTTTCGAGACTCTGGGTGGAGGCTATGTAGAGTTCAGGATTGTATCCTTTGGTCTTAAGGTCGGCGATGACAGCGGCAACCTTCTCGTCTTGTGGATTGCGCGCGGCAACCTTGATTCTTTTGTCTATGAGCGCAAATCCAGCCGTCTGAGTCTTGCGTGCGTCATCTTCCTTGATGAGGCGTAGAGCGTCAGAGTTCACGGGTGTACCGAGGAGATTTACATATTCAACACCATATTTACCAGAAAGGATCTGGACGAGGTCTTCCTCCTCCTTGTGGAGGAGTTGATCGAGCCTCCTCTTCTGCTTATCTTCGTCGAAAGTGATGGTCATTGATGTACAGTATAGCGACAAGTGAGGACTTGTGGAAGCTCGCTTACACAAAGTCCGAGCGCGGATGATATATGAGCGGAGCGAATATTTCGCAAAAAAGGGAGCTGTGTCGTGCGGATAAGAGCTCTCAACTAAGCCATGGGAAGCCTATTGACTTTCATCATATAAATGTGATATAATATACTATAGAAAAGCATATGCGACGCAATTCCGCGTCACATGAACAAAAGGTTTTATGAAGAAGATCCTTGTCATCATTATCGCGACGATCGTCGCAATCGTTCCTGTTGCCAACGCGCAACAAGGGAGTCAGAAAAGTCCGGGCGTCACCATCTACAGTGCTGATGGCACGAAGAGTGACATTGGCATTGGAGGCTCACCGAGTAAGACGTGTGTGCGTTTGTGTAAATGTTCCCGCCATACCGTCACCGTCAAGAAAGTGGTTGGCCCGACATACACATGGACGTCGCCTCAAGGTACTCCGTGTGCTCCCGCCAATACAGTGGTCGTGGTGCAACAAGTAGTTTCGCAGCCGACCTATGTGGTTCAGCCAAGATGTACAGAGACTCCAGGGCGAGTATGGGGCATGACGTTCCCGTTTGTCGCTTCCGCAGGAATTGGCATCAGCACGTACCCGAGCTCGTATTATTCGGAAACGTACTGGCAGCATGATTCTCGGTATCAGGAACGCTACAACATGGCGGCGACCAGATATGGATATGATAGTCGTCGTTCTGGTGGTCAGAGCTTCAACAATAATCCGTACGGTTCACGTCCTTCTGTTGGAGATATGTATGGCCACAGTGGCCGTCGTCGATAATCAGTGGTAATCGCAAGTAGTGCCCGCGCTTTCTCTTTCGAGAGAAGGCGCGGTTTTTATTTACCCGGGAAGCTTGCTGATTATCTTCTGCCTGCTAGTATTAGCGCACTGATGAAACACACCTCTCATTCTCTGGAAGAGACAGCGCAGATCGCCCATGGATGGCTTGCGTCTATTTCGAAGAAGAAACTTACGAACGAGGCAACAGTCGTCGGTCTTTCTGGTCATCTCGGCGCAGGGAAGACTGCTTTTACGAAATGTATAGCCAAAGAATTTGGTATTGCTGAAGATGTGACGAGTCCAACGTTTGTCATCATGAAGATATATCCGGTAGATTCTGCCAAGAATTTCCCCTGGAAGAAATTGGTGCACATCGATGCATATCGTTTCGAGCGCGCCCAAGAATTGGAATCAATCGATTTTGAGAAATATGCGGCAGATCCAGACAACCTTATTTTGATTGAGTGGCCGGAGAATGTGAAGGAGATGGTGGAGAATCTGGAGGGATATTCACAGATACATTTCAGCGCCGGAGACGGGGATACAGAGAGAGTGGTCGAATTCTAGACATCGTTCATTCTAGCCCTATTCTGGTGTACAATGCCCCTATGTCACCAGCCAAGAAAAAGTCCTCACAGAAGGGCGCACAGGAGACCAAGAGGCTGGTCTTGCTGGATTCTCACGCCATACTCCATCGTGCCTATCACGCCCTACCTGATTTCTCGACAGCGCGTGGTGAACCTACCGGAGCACTCTATGGCCTCTCAGCCATGCTTATTAGTATCATCGAGCAGCTCAAGCCTGACTATGTGGTCGCGTGTTATGACCTCAAAGGCCCTACATTCCGCCATGAGGCGTACAAGGCGTACAAAGCTCAGCGTAAGGATATAGATGATGACCTCATCACGCAGATCAATAGGTCGCCCGACATATTCAAGTCATTGGATGTGCCGATTTATAGTAAAGAAGGATTTGAAGCGGACGATATGCTCGGTACTATTGTCGAACAAGTGAAGGCACAGAATGCTTCCAAGAAAAGTGGGCCGAAGATCGAAATTGTTATCGCATCGGGAGATATGGATACCCTTCAGCTTGTACGCGGCAAAGACGTGCAGGTGTACACACTCAAGAAGGGTATCAAGGATACGATTATTTATGATGAGGATATGGTTCGTGAACGATTTGGATTTGGCCCTGAACTCATTCCTGACTATAAGGGTCTTCGTGGTGATCCGTCAGATAATATTATTGGTGTGAAAGGTATTGGTGAGAAGACAGCGACGATTCTCATCACGACATTTGGAACGATGGAGAAGATGTATAAGGAATTGGAAGCTGGTCATGAGAAAAAGTTCTTGGATGCAGGAATCACGCCGCGCATTGTTCAGCTTTTGAAAGATAACAAAGAAGAGGCGGAATTTAGCAAGATGCTCGCGACTATCAATAGGAAGGCGCCAGTGGAATTTGTTGTGCCAGAAAAAACATTTAAGGAAGGTCTTGATATCAAGAAGGTAACGGCGTTGTGGACTCAGCTTGAATTTAGAATGTTGATACAGAGGTTGCAGAAGGTCGTCGGCGGTGGGGGTTCAGGAGCAGCAACAGAGGAAAGTAGATTCGCTCAGGGTACGCCGTCTGCGTCTGCTGACGCAGCGGCTCGTTCTCCTTCGCCTACGCTCAGTCCGAAACGTCCTTCAGAACCTCTCCCTCCAGGCGAAACGCCAGTGGTGACTTCGCTCTTTAATAGCAATATAGATCAGAAACTGCTTAAGGAGACGTTGCTTGCGTTGTGGCTAGTGAATTCGAATCTGACCAATCCGACATTGGAGGATCTGCTCAATTTTGGTAACACGGATGAATTTGAGAAGGCGAGAGAGGTGGTGTATATAGAGTTGGATAAGAGAAATCTCCGCAAGGTGTATGAGGATATTGAACTTCCACTTATTCCGATTACGGATAAGATGGAGGAACGCGGTATCAAAGTAGATAAGATTCTCTTGGAAGATCTCGGTAAGAAGTATCATGCGAAGGCGAATCAGTTGCAGAAGGAGATTTGGAAACTCGCGGATATGGAATTTAACATCAGCTCGCCCAAGCAACTTGGTGAAGTGCTTTTCGATAAGCTTGGATTGACGGCAAAAGGCATGAAGAAAACTGCTGGTGGCGCACGCTCTACCAAAGAATCCGAGTTGGAGAAGCTTGTTGATTTGCATCCTATCGTGAAGCTCATCTTCGAATACCGTGAACTCACCAAGCTTCTCTCTACATATATAGACGCTATTCCGCCGCTGCTCGATAAGGGTAATCGTCTTCATTCACATCTGGTTTCTGCTGGATCTGCGACAGGTCGTATGGCTTCGATCAATCCGAATCTTCAGAATATTCCGATCAAGACAGAACTTGGTAAGGCGATCAGGTATGCGTTCGTCGCTGAGAAAGGGTACAAGCTCTGCAGTTTCGACTATTCGCAGATAGAGCTTCGTATTGCGGCATTTATTTCTGGTGATCAGAAAATGATTGAAATCTTCAAGGGTGGAGAGGATGTGCATGCGTCAGTGGCTTCGTTTGTCTTCAAGGTGCCGCAGGATAAGGTCAATCATGAGATGCGTCGTCAGGCCAAGGCGATCAACTTCGGCATGCTCTATGGTATGGGCGTCACCTCTCTCCAGAAGAGCATCGGTACAGATCGTCCGACAGCTCAGAAATTCTATGACGACTATTTCCAGACATTCTCGACGCTGGCGGACTATTTGAATGGAGTGAAGGCGGAGACTGCTCGTCGCGGATATACAGAGACATTCTTCGGTCGTCGTAGGTATTTCGAGGGGATCAAGTCCAAGATTCCGTACATTCGTGCACAAGCTGAGCGTATGGCTATCAACGCGCCAATTCAAGGTACTGAAGCGGATGTGATCAAGATCGCGATGATCAGGGTGGATGAATATATCAAGAAGGAGGGGCTTGAGAATGATGTGCATGCGTTGCTTCAGGTGCATGATGAACTTGTGTATGAGATCAAGAATGAGAAAGCTGAAACGGTTTCCAAAGAGATTGAGAAAATCATGGAAGGAGTGATGAGTCTCGAAGATACGAAGGGTATTAGGCTTCGTGCTGATGGGGCGATAGGGGAGACTTGGGGTGAGTTGAAGTAATCATATGCTCTACGTATTTCACGGCACAGATATAGCCTCCGCAGTGACCAAAGCAACCTCTCTGGTGGATTCACTGCGTACCAAGCGTCCTGATGCATCATATGTACGCGTTGAGGCGTCTCAGTGGAGTCCTTCTATCATCGAGGAACATATTGGCGGACAGGGACTCTTCTCAAATAAATACATCATCTACCTTGATCGTGTGACAGAGAATGCAGAAGCAAAAGAATCATTCGCTGAATTTGTATCAGTCATGGCTGAGTCGACGAACATATTCATCGTCTTGGAAGGGAAGCTCAATGCGGAATTGAAAAAAGCATTTGAGAAGCATGCTGAGAAAATGGTTGAGTGTGAGAAAAAAGAAGCTGTTAAAAGTTTCGGTGCTGCTTCAGGAGAGTTCAACATCTTCGCGCTTGCCGATGCGGTCGGAGCTCGAGATCCATTCAAGGCTTGGTCGGTCTATCGTCAGGCAGTCGACGAAGGGAATGAACCGGAGAGTATTATCGGTACACTTTTCTGGCAGGTGAAGTCTATGAAGCTTGCGGCGGATGCGAAGAGTGCAGGCGAATCTGGCTTGAGTCCGTTCGTGTTTACGAAGGCAAAAAAGGCAGCAGGAAATTATTCAGGAGATGAACTTGGTAGGCTTACGGACAAGTTGATCTCGATATATCACGATGCACATCGAGGTATGTGTGATGCGGAGTTGGCGGTGGAGAGAGTGATGCTCGACTTGAAGAAGTAGGTTTTTGTGGTAATGTATGCTCTGAGGCAAGTATCGCTGAAATTCTGGTCGAAAATATTTCGTCGCTCACGCGACAAAATATCTTTCGATCCGAATTTCGCAAAACCGAAATTCGCGCCCATAGCTCAGTCGGTAGAGCAACTCCCTTTTAAGGAGTGGGTCGTTGGTTCGATTCCAACTGGGCGCACAAAAATACTAGAGAGGCATGTCGAACGCAAATCGACCAGCACCAAGGAACATAAGAGCAACTGCCATGGCGAGAAGAAGGACATAATAATTCACACCACTGGTGAGAAACTCCTTGTGGCGAATCTTGAGAGCAAGCTTGATTACAAGGATGACTGCATTGATGAGTGCGGCCACTTGAGTCCAAAGACCGATGATGAGAAATACTGAGACGAGTATTTCTATACCACCATATACCTTGGTATTACTACCAGAACTGTTACCTCTACCAAGAACCTTCTGGTAACCGAAATAGGCGAGTGTGAGGCCAAGTACAACGCGCAAGATGAATGGCGCGAGCTGTTCATATGAGAGGAGAGCGGGGAATACTGAAAGCATGGTAATGAGTGTTTATTGCGTAATATGCGTAGTATAGTAGATTTGAGAGACAATTACTAATTATCCGAGATGACCAATAACCAAGATACAACGACCAAGAATGTCCTGGAGATCAGGGTTATTTTGGATAACATACGCAGTGTCCATAACGTGGGCTCCATATTCCGCACAGCTGACGCGGCGGGAGTATCGAAGCTATACCTTGTTGAAACTACACCTACGCCAGTCGACCGCTTTGGCAGAAAAAGGAAAGATGTGGCGAAGGTCTCATTGGGGGCGGAAGATTCTATTCCTTGGGAGCATGTGGTGGATATAACGAAGACGATACAAGCACTCAAAAAAGAAGGATTCACTATTGTTGCGCTCGAGCAAGATGAGAAGTCTGTTGATTATCAATCTGTAAATTCAAAGAATAAGATTGCGCTCATTCTTGGAAATGAAGTTGGAGGTATTTCGAAAGAGATTCTTAAACTAGTCGATGTAATCATCGAGATACCTATGGCAGGGAAGAAAGAGTCCTTGAATGTATCGGTGGCTGCGGGGATCGCACTGTTTCAACTCAATCGCTGATGTGTATCGCAGAAGTGAGTACCTCTACCGCCAAGAACAATTCTGACAATCTTTCCGCCACATCCTCTCTTCTCACATATCGATCCTGTTCTCTGGTACGCGCGATGTTTTTCGTGGAATTCTCCTTTGTTTCCATGAATGTTTCTATAATCTGACGTCGAGTCTCCGCCGAAGTTAATTCCTTTTGAAAGTGTTTGTTTCACTGCTGTGTAGAGTGATTTCATCTCTTTCACAGGTATGTTCGATACTTTCTGTACCGGATGTATGCCTGCGCGCCAGAGTGATTCGTCCGCATATATATTTCCGATGCCTGCGATGATGCCCTGATCCATCAAGACTTGTTTGATCTTGCCATTCGGTTTGAGTTTCAATCTCGAAGCGAACTTCTCGAAGGTGAAGGTGTCATGCAATGGTTCGGGGCCAATAGTATTCAGATGATCTGAATCATGCAGCGTCTTCGAATCAATCAGTGTCACCTTGGCGAATTTCCTCACATCAGAAAGAGCGAGATGTTTTTTGTTCGAGAATGAAAGCATGAAATGAACATGTTTGTTGAACGGATCTTTTAGCGACTCAGGTTCAATCGCTTCCCAAGGATCTTTTTTCATATCTTTGTTGAAATGATATCGACCATACAGAAGGTGACCGGTCATCTTGAGATGCACGAGTAGGGTAGAACCATTCGAGAGACCTATCAATATATTCTTCGCACGTCGCTCGGCCGAAATGATTTTCGTATCAATAATCTGTTTTCTCATCTGCGCAAAATACGAACGATCTTTGATTGTTTCAGAACCTTTGAAATGCACGCTGTCATAATCAGACCATGCATCCACTATATGAAGACCGATCACGTTCTCACGTAATCCATTTACTGTTGTCTGTACTTCGGGGAGTTCGGGCATATCTCAAGTTAAGAGCAAACGAGCGCAAAGCGCAAGTTAGTGTTATAGACACCCCGCAGGCGGCGCATGTGTGCGCAACATGGTACACGTAGTTTCTTAATATAATCTATACCTGTTCACTGCGTGTACCATGTTGCGCACACATGCGCCGCCTGCGGGGTGTCTGCTATACTATGTGCAATATTATGCGCCACTATATAGCCCTCGCTATCCTCATAAGCTTATTCCTGACGCCCTGGATGGCGACTCATTTTCCTGAACAAGCTGCTCGCCTCGCGGGATATATTGAGAATGTAGGAAGTCAGATTGCCGCAATAGTGACTCACAACCCACGTACCATTGCAGGGCTCCAGAAGAAGTATTCCGTGGACGCGGAGAGGGGAAGAGCGAAGATTCGAGTGGTCCTCATTCCTGGTCATGAGCCTGGATATGGTGGTGCGGAGTACGGCGATCTCAAAGAGCGCGATCTCACTGTGCAGCTTGCTGGTGAACTCGCGAATTTCCTTCGTATGAACAGTAAATATGAAGTTGTTATTGCACGCGACGATAAGGCGTGGAATCCTATTTTCCAGAACTATTTCGATAATTCATGGGACAGCATTATTGAATGGCAGAAGGCTCACAAAGCTGAGTCTCTCCGCCAGGTCACAGAGGTGGATACAGATTTTGTACCCAAGGTGCACCATAACAGTGCACCCAATGATGTTGCATATCGTCTCTACGGTATTACCAAGTGGTCCAATGAGAACGCAGTCGACATAGCCGTACATATTCACTTCAATGATTACCCAGGTCACGGATGGAAAATTCCTGGAGAGTACAGCGGGTTCTCTATATATGTTCCAGAAGCCCAGTATTTGAACAGCACCACGACGCGTGCTATCGCGGAGACAGTCTTCAAGCGTCTGGCGAAATACAATGCAGTTTCTGATTTTCAGGGAGAATCAGCCGGCATCGTCGACGAACGAGAGCTTATAGCTATCGGTGCAAATAATACTGCTGACGCGGCAAGCTTACTTGTCGAGTATGCATATCTCTATGAACAGCAGATCGCAAATCCAGAGACACGTACGCTCGCGCTCAAGGACCTAGCTTACCAAACATACCTTGGTCTCGAGGATTTCTTCAATCAAGGCAAGGCAACAGTCGCCTCGACAGCATATGATACGTTGACCCTTCCTCATACATGGAGTAGTCCACTCTCAGAGACAGTTGCATCTATGGGTGATGTGTATGCGCTTCAGACCGCACTTCTTCTCGATGGTGTGTATCCTCCAGGAAACAGAAGCAAGAATGATTGTCCACGCACGGGGAAGATAGGTCCATGCACGAAGGAGGCTATCAAGGAGTTTCAAAATAAATATGGTTTGGAGGTAACAGGTACAATAGGCCCTAAGACATTGGAGAAGCTCAACGGCCTCTATTCAGTGAAGCCTATTTAACAGACAGCATTTTCTGGAGCTCTTCTTTTGCAATCTTTGCATCACTCCACGAAGTCTTCGTTCCTTTTGGTCCCATGATGTAGGGGTCAGTTCCTTTTCCGGTGATGAGTACAGCGTCTCCTGTCTTCGCTCGCTTCACGGCTTCATGTATAGCTTCACGGCGATCCATGATGATCGTTGGTCGCTGAGTTGATACTCCTTTCGCTACATCGTCGACTATTTTCTTCGGATCTTCATCGTACGGATCTTCATCAGTGAGAATGATTTCTGCGCAATAGGTGTCTGCTATCTTGCCCATGATTTCGCGCTTGCTCGTGTCACGTCCGCCGCCAGTTCCACCGAGAACACAGATGTTTCTTGAGGATTGAAATACTTGATAGAGCTTCTCGAGAGAGTCAGCAGTGTGAGCGTAGTCGACAATGACAGTGAAGTCCTGTCCTGCTTCTATTTTCTGTACGCGACCAGGTATGCCGTTGAATCCTTCGATTGCACGAATTATTTCTTGAGTACCAACACCTTGGCTTTTGGCTGCAGTGATGGCCGCAGTAATGTTGTAGAGATTGAAGAGGCCAGAGAGGTGGGAACGTACGCGTCTGCCATCGAGAGTGAATTCCAACCCTTCCTTTTTGATTTCATACGGCTCGACATCGTGGATACTGAAGCTCATCTTCTTATCTGCGCCACACTCCATGAAGCGGTCACTTTCTGTATCGTCAGCATTAACTATGAGTGTGCGATTTTCTTTCTTGGACTTACCGAGCTGGCGTGCGATAGAAAGCTTGGACTGTGCATAGTTCTCATACGAACCATGTGCCTCAATATGTTCAGGAGAGAGGTTGGTGAAAACGAACGCATCCATCTGGATGAAGCGGTGACGATGAAGGAGTGCACCCTGTGATGTCATCTCCATAATCATGTACTGACAATCGTTGTTGACCGCTTTCCTAATAATTTTCTGTATGAAGAATCGTCCCGGCATACTCATCTTGTAGAGATTGTCAGAAGAGATGTCGCCGACCTTGAAGCGGATAGTGTTCGAGACAGCAGTTTTGTACCCAGCTTCTTCGAGAATTGAGTTCAAGATTTCGACAGTCGAGCTCTTACCCTTGGTGCCGGTAATGGCAATGACTTTGATGTCGCGCGAAGGGAAGCGGTACCAGAGCGCCGCTGCAAATGACAGAGTCCAGTGGTATGCCGGCTGGAGGAAGCTAAATAGCTTGGTAGGGATGTGTCTGCGAACCTTGTCGAGAGTAGCGTCGAGCATATGTTTGGTGTTCACAGTATGTATTATCTCCCGAGTTCTTTCAATGCCGCTTTAACTTTCTTTCCTGTATCAGAAATGTCAGGAGAAATCTTCTTGAGCGCGTCTCTCGCCTCGTCGGTCTCGTAGCCGAGCGCGCGAAGAGCTTCGAGTGCGTCCATATCGCTCGACATGCCAGCTGAGAGGGTAGGGTCGTCAGAGTGGAATGATGCACCAGCAATCTTGTCTTTCAATTCAAGAACAATCTTCTCTGCAGTTTTCTTGCCGATACCAGAAACTTTCACAAGATGTGCGACCGATCCACTTCTGATTGAGCTTGCGAGTGTATCTACGGACACGAGTGACAGAATATTCAAAGCACTCTTCGGACCTATTCCGGAAATCCCTATGAGGAGCTCGAAGAATGAACGTTCCTTCTGAGTAGTGAATCCATAGAGATCGAGTGCATCCTCACGAACGATGAGGTGTGCCCAAAAGGTTACTTCCTGGCCAGTTTTCAGGGTGTGGATGGTGTCATCGGTCGTATAGACCTTATAGCCAAGGCCATTCATGTCGAGGACGGCATATCGGGAGCCAAGCTCAAGTATGGGGCCACGAAGGTAGGAGATCATGGGGAAAGTATAGCAGATTTACTGTAGAGGGCATCTTGTAGGGTGAATGGTGCTTTACTTCTTCATTCTAATATGGTACCTTTCTCTCACACACAAACATATGCCTATTACCTCATCAGCTCACAAAGCACTCCGCGCCTCAAAGAAGAAGCGCGTCTTCAATCTTCGCCGCAAGTCAGCTATAGAGAAGAACATGAAGGAGTTCCGCAAGCTCGTATCCGCAAAGGATAAGAAAGCTGCAGAGAAGCTCGTCCCGACTATCTACCAGACTCTCGATAAGGCTGCAAAGACCGGTTACATCAAGGCTAACACCGCTAGCCGTACCAAGTCCCGCGTCATGGCGGCTTTGAAGAAGCTCGCATAATACGGGCCCGCGCCCTCATCGTTCAATGGATAGGACGCAAGATTGCGGATCTTGCAATGTAGGTTCGATTCCTACTGAGGGCACCTGAGAGAAAAATCCAACCTACGTTGGATTTTTTGATTCCTACGGTTTTTTCATGCAATATCATGTCATATTTGGCAATGTAAGACGCCCGCAACTCCAACCGTCAGTAGAGAGACATGAAGAAATACCGGAGACACATCAAACTAACGATTTACGTATTGGTGGCGATAAATATCGCCTTTTTGTTGGGTGCGTTATATCGCCTGTATTCGGAGAATAAGATATTGAAGAGCCTAATTGAGAGTAGGGCAGATAACAAAATAGGCAGTGAATATACTGCCTATAATGCGAGTGTATAATCTATTCCTGTACTAGAGAGCGTCTGAAGATTCTTCGGCGAGATCTAGAGCATCTTTTGCGAGGTCCAGAGCTTCACTATAGTCCTCATCATCAAATGCTGTACGCGCCTTGTCGTACTTCGCGCGTGCATCGTCATAGAGGTCGCGGGCATCGTCGACATTGTCTTCATCTTCATCAGCATCAGAGATATCCTCACGGGCTTGGCTGATCGCTTTCTTAGCGTCACTAATCGCTTCTTCAGCATCTTGTTTATCTTCGTCTGCATCAAGATCTTCTACGGAGTTCTCGACGTAGTTCTTTGCCTTATTGGCGAGACTGGTTGCCTGAGTGAAATCGTTGTCGAAATAGGCTATGACAGCGTCTATAAATCTCTCCTTAGCCTTCTCAAGCTTATCTCTCATATCAGAAACTTCATCGGCCGTTGCGTCACCATCATCTTCTGCATCGTCAATCTTCTCGTCAGCATCCTTGATGGAATCAGAGACGCTCTTCAAAAGTTTCTTTGCGCCTGAGTCAGATGAAGAAGATGCTGGTATAGCGGTTGCAGTGCTAGAGACGCTTCCTACAGGGGAGATGACAGTCGTTGAGCCTGAGGTTGTCGTATTCGAGCCGACCAAGCTTGCGCTCGCGGTGATAGTAGTCGAGGTAGGCTTCTTGACCTTGGTTTCATATGTTGCGCGGGAAAGAGGTCCGAAAGTACCTGTTGCTGGATATATTCCCATAGCAATTTGCCACTTCTTCACAGCCTCAGCAGTCTTCTCTCGGAAAAGAGTAGTCTCGCCTCCTATAGATCCAGGACCTGAGCTGGCGATGATATATCCATTTGCATTCAAGTATCTCTGGAGACAGCGAACTTCTTCGCTGGTTGATCCTATTGAGAGGTCAAATATGAATGAACAAGATTCTTCAGCTGCTGCGGAAGACGGAATGATAAAAAGTGACAGAGCAACAATCGTCGAGCTGATAATGCTAAATTTTGTATATGGCGTTTTCATGCCCATAAGTATAGCGCATGGAGTGAAAGGGGCAACGCCTATTGAATTCCTGCCAATTCTCGGGCACGACTCTCTTCAGCATAGAGCCTATCTACTTCCACCGCTGTCAGTGAAGCGGGGTATACGGCGGCATTGGCGATGAGTCCGGTGTACTTATGTCCTAAACCTGATGATCCCCACCTTTTTGCGCCGATGGAGAGCTCTCCTATATCCGTGTAATATCCAAAGGAGTCATAAGGTCCAAGGTCTTCCAATTTGCCCTTAGCAACAATCTTCCCGTCGACATATAGTGTTGTACCATTAGTAACTCCAATCTGGGTCGTCATGGTGACTTGGTGCCACTTGTCATCATTGACTGGTAGAGAACTCTTCAAGACAGGAGGGCACGATCCTTGCAATGTTCCCCAATATGCATAACCAGTACCGCCGCCATATGCTGCAAGGTAGCCTCCTGGACAAAGTGCCATTCCATAGTAGCTATAGAATGAGAGGATAGTTTGGTAGTCGCCCACTACATCTGTACTTGTTTTTATCCAAGCTGATAGAGTGACGTTTTTTGTGTACAAGGATGTCGAAGTGCCATTTGTAAATGTTGCATACTGAGTATTGCCATTGAGTGACAATGATTTTCCGGACCCGAGATAATAGCGATCTGAAACGTATGGAGGATTTCCAACAAGGACTGCTGTCATAGTAGTTCCCGAATCATTAGCTGTAGTGTTATTGAAACTCCAGAAGCCCAATGCTTGGTCGCCATATCCCTGATGCACATGAGTAGCAAAGATGACTCCACCAGCGATACGTCCACGGTCGCGAGCATCTCTCGTCGAGGCGATGACTATAGAAGCAAGCATGCCGATGATAGAGATCACCACAAGAAGCTCGATGAGCGTGAAGCCGCGCGCATATTTCATGCACGTATTATACCTTTTTTAAAAGGTATAGTCCTGTGATTTATTCTGTTTTGAATACTTTGGATCCGCGATACAGAGCTTTTTTGCCAAGTTCTTCTTCGAGACGGAGGAGTTGGTTGTACTTGGCGACGCGGTCGGTCCTTGAGAGTGATCCAGTCTTGATCTGTCCAGTTCCTGTACCAACGACGAAATCTGCAATAGTAGTATCCTCGGTCTCACCTGAACGATGAGAGATAATTGATGTGTAACCAGCTTTCTTAGCGAGATTGATAGCATCGATGGTCTCAGAAACGGTTCCGATCTGGTTGAGTTTGATCAAGATAGAGTTGCCGACTTTCTCGGTGATACCACGTCCAAGTCTTTCAATATTGGTAACGAAAAGGTCATCCCCGACTATCTGTACTTTCTTGCCAAGCTTCTCAGTAAGGAGCTTGTATCCAGACCAGTCATCTTCAGCGAGACCATCTTCTATTGAGACAATCGGATATTTTGCACACCAGTCGACATAGAACGCGACCATTTCCTCAGAGGTGAGTGAACGATTCTCACATGCGAGATGATACTTACCATCCTTGTAGAGTTCGGTCGCTGCAACATCAAGTGCGAGCATGATGTCTTTGCCTGCGACATATCCTGCCTTGGCAATAGCTTCAAGAATAATTTCGACGGCAGCCTCATTGGAGGGAAGAGATGGTGCAAAGCCTCCTTCGTCACCGACGGTTGTAGCGAGACCCTTGTCGTGAAGGATCTTTTTCAGAGAATGGAACACCTCAGCACCCATACGTAGAGCTTCCTTGAATGACTTCGCTCCGACAGGCATGATCATGAATTCTTGGAAGTCGGTAGACTTCTCCGCATGCTTGCCGCCGTTCAAGATGTTCATCATAGGAACAGGAAGCTGAACAGTATTCTTGGTCTTGGAAATTTTGGTGAAATACTTATAGAGAGGAGCATGTGTGCTTTCTGCTGCTGCTCTTGAGAATGCCATAGAGACACCGAGAATAGCATTGGCGCCGAGCTTACCCTTGTTTGCGGTGCCATCGAGAGCGATGAGCTTTGCATCCAAGCTTCTCTGATCGAAGTCTTTCCCCGCAAGAGCCTTGGCAATGGTTGTATTCACATTCTTGACCGCTTTCTGAACGCCTTTGCCGCCGTATCTCTTGTCTCCATCGCGGAGCTCAACAGCTTCATGGCTACCAGTAGAAGCACCGCTTGGAACAGCTGCGCGGCCGAAGGACTTGTCCTTGAGGATAACGTCTACCTCAACGGTCGGGTTTCCTCGTGAATCCAGTATCTCTCGGGCGGTAATTTTCGAAATCTTCATGGCTGTATGTTCAGGTTAAGTGGAATAATAGGCGCATTATATAGATTAAATAACCAAGATACAAGAAACAAAACCTCAAGCTGAAATCTTGGTTATTGTATCTTGGTTATTGGTGATTCATCAGAATCCCAATCTCTCCAATATATGCTTTATCACAGACTCTCGATGTTCAGTCTCCGCGATGTAGGAGAGCATGATTTCGCGAACTTTCTCAGGGTCAATCTCGTCGAGATATATGACGATGAGTGACATGAATGTCTTGCGCGACTTTATGATGAGCTTGTGAGGAAATTCATCATGAGGTATCCAGAACGATTCGAGAGATAGGAATGGATAGAGGACATCATCAGCGACGATACCACGGTCTGTGATGCCATAGGTGATGAAGCGGGGAGGACGCGAAGCGTGCAAGACGAGTGCAACGGCCGCTGTGATCACGAAGATTCCTGTAATGGTATTTCCGAAAATAAACGCGACTGCTGCCATTGCAAGAGTGACGACACCGACTGCCCAATACCAGTCAGGCTTCTTCTCTATGTAGAAGTGTTCGGGTGCGGTCCAAGAGATGAGAGGATCTGTTGCCATGCGAAGAATTATAGCGTCAAACGAGGACATGTGGAAGTGCACGACACTTACACAGTGTCCGAGTGGAGATGATATATGAAGCGAAGCGAATATAACATAACGAGCGCAGACGATATATTCGCTGCGCTCGTTAACTGTGCGGATGGGGTGAGATTCGAACTCACGGCCCCCTTACGAGGGCGACGGTTTTCAAGACCGTTGCCTTAGACCACTCAGCCACCCATCCGTGTCACGCCATCATAAAGGAAAAACTGTTGTTTCGCAATGGTTTTGTGATACTGTTGTGAGTAATGGAAAAACGTATCCTCGGAATCGATTTCGGCACGAAAAGGATAGGTGTGGCGGTCTCGGACCAGTCACGCCAGTTTGCGCTACCTCTCGTGGTGGTGAAGAACAGTGAATTGGCAGTAAAAGAAGTGTATGAGATTGCTCGCCAACATGAGACTGTCGAAGTTGTAATGGGGGAGTCTCGTAACTACAAACAAGAACCGAATGCGATCTTCGAAGAGGCTGACGCATTTAAAAAACAACTAGAAAGTCTTGGGCTCATCGTATATCTCGAGCTCGAATTCATGACGAGCATGCAAGCGGAACGATTCCAAGGTAAGACTGACATGACGGATGCGAGTGCTGCCGCACTTATTTTGCAAAGTTATTTGGATAGGACAAAAATCTGATATACTCAGCCCATGATTACCTACGATGATTTCAAAAAGGTAGAGATTCGTGCAGGGAAGATACTTTCTGCCGAGAAGATTCCTGATACTGACAAGCTCCTCAAGTTGTCAGTCGATTTCGGTATGAAGACCCAGCCAGTGAAGGTCACTACTCCAGTAGAACCTGTGCCAGGAGTCGAAGTTCCGCCTGCAGTCGAGACAATTCCTGATATCCGTCAAATTGTTTCAGGTATATCCATGTATTTCCCCGATGCAGCGACGCTCGTCGGTAAGACTTGCATGTTTGTCACCAACCTCGAGCCACGAAATATCAAAGGACATGAAAGTAACGGTATGCTTTTTGCAGTGTCTGATGCTAGTGGAAATTTTTCTCTTCTCGAACCGAACGCATCTATTCAGCCGGGTACCAAGGCAGCCTAAATAGTTGTACAGATTCCCGCCTGCGCGGGAATGACACAAACAATGTTTCAACTTCTCCACAACCTCTTTGACCCCCAATCCCTCATTGCTACATTGGGTACTCTTGGAGTTATTGTAATCATATTTGTCGAGACAGGTCTTTTCTTCGGATTCTTTTTCCCTGGGGATTCGCTGTTGTTCACTGCGGGTTTTCTCGCCTCACAAGGATACGTGTCATTCGCAGGGCTTCTGGTAGGAACATTCATTGCAGCAGTTGTAGGGGATAGTCTCGGATATGCATTTGGTAAGAAGATTGGTCCCGCACTCTTTTCAAAAGAAAATTCCGCTATATTCAACAAACAACATATCGCCCGAGCGCAGCAATTTTATGAGAAGCATGGCAAGAAGACGATCATTCTGGCGCGCTTCATGCCGATCATACGCACGTTCGCTCCGATCGTGGCAGGAATCGGCACTATGCCATATCGAACATTCATTACATTTAATATTATCGGTGCATTCATTTGGACATGGGGCATGCTCTGGCTCGGATATGGCCTCGGAGCACTTATACCCAACCCTGATAGATATGTCATACCGGTTGTCATAGTTATAATCCTCGTTTCTTCAGCACCTGCAGTGAAAGAAATAGTGAAAGAGGGGATAAAGCGCTGGAAATCATAAGCACAGTTGTCCAACCGCTTCATTCGTCATTCTAGATACGGTATACTTATGGCATGAATACGCGTTCGCTCCTCTTCAAGCTCTTTCCTCCTCCTACATTCCTCGTCATGCCGCATGCGGGACTCGATATCTCCGATGACGCTATTCGTTGTATCGAATATCGTAGATCTGGTGGCAGACTTGTTATATCAAAACATGCAGTGAAGGAATTGCCTGCTGGCCTTATCGATGGGGGAGATATCAAAGATGAGAAGGCGTTCGTTACTATACTCAAGAAGTTCGCGCAGGATAATGAACTTTCATACGTGAAGGTTTCTCTGCCAGAAGAGAAAGCGTATCTATTCCAGACTGATGTACCAAGTTCTGATTTCCGTTCGATTGCCCAGAATATAGAGTTCAAGCTTGATCAGAATGTTCCGTTGTCTGCTGCTGACGCAATCTTCCAGTTTGATCTCATGCCCAAAGTAGTTACTGGAGATACATTGCGCGCAAGTGTGTCCGTCGTGCCTCGTACCTATGTTGAACATCATGTCTCTCTACTACGCGAGGCAGGAATTTCTATTGTTGCGTACGAAGTTGCTCCAAAAGCAATCGTCACTGCATACGAGCCGGCCGATTCCCAAGGAACTCATCTCATCGTCCATATCATGCGTAAGAAGAGTGGTCTCTATATAGTCTCCGAAGGAGTAGTCTGCTTCACTTCCACGATTGTATGGGGTAGTGACAATCTCGATGATACAACGTCCGACCAAGGGAAGGCTCTCATCGCAGAAATCGCACGTGTACATGCATATTGGATGACTCATGCCGATGTTCACGCGGCTATATCTGAAGTTGTCGTTGTTGGTTCGAAGGCAGAAGCCTGTGAATCCATCATCCGCAACCAGAGCGAAGATGTGGTCGCTCACACTGTTCTGCCGGATGTATGGCACAATGCCTTCAATACGAATTCGTATGTACCTCCAATCACTAAATCAGAATCATTCGAGTACGCCATCGCTGCAGGACTTGCTCTATCATCACCTATACTATGAGACACAGTTTCCTCCCATCTCAAGATCAGAAGGCTCTCAAGAAGAGGTATCGCCTCCACGCGACCGTTGTAGCCCTCTTCCTGTTGTCAGTCGTCGGTATTATAGGTATCGGATCACTTTTCCCCGCATATGTTGAAGTTTCTTTTGAAGAGAGAGATCAGAATGCATCACTGAAAGACGGTGCTGATAAGGAGGGAGTACAGAGTATCGCGGATATAATCAGTGAATTGCAGAGTGATGCAATCCTTACTCGTGAACTTTCGAATACTCTTACAGAAGAACGATCATCCGATTTCATCAAAGAAGTCATATCGGCACGAGCATCAGTGAAGGTGCACTCTATTAGTATTCCTGAAGTTTCTACGACGAGTGCAGTAATCGTTATTCAAGGCATCGCTCCTACACGTGAGTCGCTCGTCTCATTCAAGACTCGTCTCGAGGGACTCGCCAATGGCAACAAGGTCGAGCTCCCTATATCCGAACTCGCTAAGAGCAAAGATATTCCATTCTCATTCAAGTTTACACGCTTACTACCATGAAGCATCATCATAGCCATACAGCTTTGCTCGTGATTGCCTGCTCGACGATGATTTTCGTCTATGCTGTTTACGGATATATGCGCCATCGTATCTCGGTATCTCTCAATCGAGTGATAGAAAGCAGACAGCTCGTGGCTGAACGAGACCTTTCTTTGCAGAAACAAGATAGCTTGGCTGCTCTCTATTCCGAATCAACCCCTGATCGATCAGAAGCGAGAGGTCTCTTCGTTCCTGAGAATTCTACAATCTCATTTATCGAATCAATCGAAGCGTTGGGATCGAGCTCAGGAAGTATTGTTCAATTATCCGCGATAGAAGCCGATCCTCCAGTTGTAGGTTCCACCATAGGTCGTATCCGCGTCCACGTTGAGGCTCAAGGATCGTGGTGGGCCGTTATGAAGACAGTCATGCTTGCCGAAGATCTTCCGTATGGAGTATCAATCAAAAATCTCCGCATCGACTCTTCCTCAGGACAGGGGAGTAAAGATGAGGCTGCTTGGAAAGCATCATTTGCTATCGAGGCACTTATGATGAAACCGGTAACAAAAGCTCAGCCATAAAAGTCATGAATATACTCAATCATCGTCATATATCATCGCGCCAACAGCAGGACCCACTATTTCGTCGTATTTGGGGTGACCCATATCTTGATTGGTCTATCATGCTTGCGTGTGTGGCAATTCTTATCGTTACGATGACCTTTCTTGGATATAGGGTCTACGTTCATACATATGATGCGTTGCGAGCTCCGCTCACTCCTACGAGTGGTAGTAACAAAGCAGTGTTCGATGAAGAGACACTTTCGAAAGTTCTAGGTAATTTCAGGGCTCGTTCATCAGCTCGAGCAGAGATCATTCGTGGTACGGGTATACCGGGTGATCCGTCGATATAGTGTTCAATAGCGTCTAAATGTGCTAATTTTTGTGCATACGCCCTTGTAGTTCAATGGATAGAACAGCGGACTTCTAAGCCGTTGATCGTGGTTCGATTCCACGCAAGGGCACATGAGAGAAAAAACCAACCTACGTTGGTTTTTTCGATTATATGTGGGCGATACAGGACTTGAACCTGTGACCTTCATGGTGTAAACATGTTGCTCTACCAACTGAGCTAATCGCCCATAATGCTTGCTACAAACCATACATTACCGTATATTCATCACATGAGCAATGAACTCCCTGATATTAAGGTCCTTTATGAGGATGCTGGTTGTGTCGTGATCGACAAGCCTGCAGGTCTCATGGTGCACCCAGATGGTCGCGATAAGGGCCCTTTTCTTACTGATTGGGTGATGTTGAAGTATCCTGATGCAGTCAATGTGGGAGAACATACGCGTACTCCTGATGGGGAACCGATATTGCGCCCAGGTATCGTGCATCGTCTCGATCGTGAGACGTCTGGCGCGTTGATCGTCGCAAAGACTGCCGAGGCGCACG
Organism: Candidatus Parcubacteria bacterium; assembly: GCA_039799225.1. Classification (GTDB taxonomy): domain Bacteria; phylum Patescibacteriota; class Minisyncoccia; order Phycocordibacterales; family PALSA-1337; genus C7867-002. The sequence goes on from JBDLTF010000001.1 coordinate 106,382, forward strand.
CATCTCTCAAAGCTCAATTTCAGGCTCGTACGGTTACCAAGAAATATCTCGCATTCGTGTGGGGAGAGGTCGTAGAGGAGTTTGGTACCATCTCACGCCCAATCGGCAGGAGTAATTCAGATTTCCGCAAATGGTCTGCACAGAGAGGTGCACGTGGTGATTTGCGTGACGCAGAAACTTATTGGACGAGACTCGCTACGAATCGAGTTGAAACAGAAGGAAAAGATGAGAAGTTCTCGCTTGTTGAAGTTGAACCGAAGACTGGTAGGACACACCAGATTCGCGTCCACTTCACAGCGGTCAATCATCCGGTCGTCGGAGATTCACTCTATGCTCCTAAGAGATCAATGGCACTCGGATTTGCTCGTACCGCGCTCCATGCAAGGTCTGTTGAGTTCGATACGCTCGAAGGGAAGAGGGTGAAGATTGTCGCACCACTTCCCGATGATTTTGCAGTAGCTTGCGAGAAGTTGGGTGCGAAAGTAAAGTAGTTCCTCTAAGGGATACGGGTGAATCTTGATTATTAAATCTTTGTGTGTTAATGTACCTCCACTATGGCAACCAAGGTTATTTCTTCAGCAAAAGTTGATGAACGCAAGAATCTCGACGTCCGCGCCGGAGATCAGGTTCGCGTTTGGCAGAAAATCGAGGAAGATAAGGGCAAGTTCCGCCTCCAGGCGTTCGAAGGCCTCGTCCTCGCTCGTAAGCACGGTATAGAAGCTGGTGCTACTTTCACTGTACGCAAAGTTGTTGGTGGTGTTGGTGTTGAACGCATCTTCCCGTTGTACTCACCGATGATTGATGAGGTTGAAATCATCCGCCGTTCGAAGGTTCGCCGCGCGAAGCTCTACTTCATCCGCGAGAAGGCAACCAAAGAGATTCGTAAGCAGATGCGTCGCGTCCTTGCTATCAAGGATCCAGGTCAGAATACTGACACCAAGCTTGCTCAACCAGTAGTTGAAGCAGAGGCTCCAAAGGAAGAGGTAAAGGCATAATATATTGAAATTCAAGAATCCCGATTGCAAAGCACGGGATTTTTGCTATAGTGCACACACGCGCAGGTGGCGAAATTGGTAGACGCACTACCTTGAGGTGGTAGCACCCGTTAGGGTATGGAGGTTCGAGTCCTCTCCTGCGCACAAGTAAAAACCGGGCATTGCCCGGTTTTTTCGTGCGCAGAGCAAAGCGCCTGCGCGCTTTGCGTGAGAGGACTCGAAAAGGCTGAACATATTTTCGAGGAGCTATGCTCCGAGAAAATGTGAAGCCTATACCGCCCCTGTAAGGGGAGAGTCCTCGTCCTCTCCGCATATGCGGATTTTTTCGTGCACCATGGTACAATTATCCCATGCGATTTCGTCTATCTCGCGGTTTTACGCTCATTGAGCTTCTCGTGGTGATCTCTATCATCGGTATGCTTTCGTCTGTTGTGCTTGCATCAGTGTCGGCGGCAAGGGATAAGGGGCGCATCGCAGGCGGTCTTACTTTTGAAAGGCATACCAAAGGTGCCCTCGGAGATTCTATTATTGCTGAATATAATTTTGATAATCCCGATATAATATCTTCCCCAAGCAATTGTATTTTCCCAGCAGGATTTGCTTCCATTCTTCTTAATTTGAAGGTAGTAGGAGCTTCACCATGTACATTTTCAGTAACTACATCACCTTTAGGTAGCGGTAAGTCACTTGAATGGGATTTCAATAACAACATCTATTTTGCGGGCGGTACGGGCACGGAACCTACACAGGTTTTTTCGAAGTTTTCTCTCGGTTTTTGGGTTAAATCAAATCCATTTTATACAACTGATCATTTTACAATACAGTTGACAGGTATATCTGCAGAAGATGGTGATACGGCAGCCACCTTCCGTGCAGAGTTTGATTATGGTAATGGGATAAGGTTTATGATGGACCAAGGTGGGGGTGCGTATGTCGATGATGTGTCAGTAGTTTCACCTTCACAGGCTTTTGATGGTCGCTGGCACTATGTATTTATGAGCGTAGGATCTGATTTCCAGGCGTATGTTGATGGTAAAAAAGTCCTCACAACATCAGTGGGGGGAATTCTTCAGAATAGTAATCAAATAAACCTTTTTGCTATACGCAGTAGCGGTTCCTCAACTATGTTCATAGACAATCTCATTTTCTACGGCGGCGCGGTTAACTAAGCATTTTTATGCTCTACACCCGCAAAGGCGACAGTGGCACGACCAAAGCGTTCGACTCAAAGCCCGGTCAGCGCATCTCCAAGAGTTCATGTCAGACTGAGGCACTCGGTGGACTCGATGAACTCAACTCATTTATTGGTTTTGTGAAGGTGAAGGCGGTGGAAGTGAAATACTCAGTTGCAACATCAGCTGATTCACAGAAAAGTGTTTCAGATATTATCGAATGGGTGCAGGGATGTCTCTTCATTATTCAAGCAGAAGTCGCAGGGGCGCAGAAAACCATATCAGAAGATAAAATACAGAAGATAGAATTCATGGTCGATGGGATAGAGAAGGAGATGCCACCGATCAAAACATTTTTTATCTCAGGTGGTACGGAATTGGCGGCACTTCTCGACATTTCGAGGACACTTGCACGCAAGGCAGAGCGTAGAGTTATCGGTGGAGTCGAAGCGGGGGAGGCGAAGGTTGGTCCTGCGACGCTTGCGTTCCTGAACAGGCTTTCGTCCCTATTCTACGCACTCGCTCGACTAAACAACCATAAATCTGGTATAAAGGAGTCTGCACCTACATATGAGTAGGTCGATATGGCGACTATAGTTTAATGGTAAAACCTCGGTTTGTGGAGCCGAAGTCGAGGGTCCGATTCCCTCTAGTCGCCCAGAATACACCACTATGACATCAGCACGCGCACGCGCAGAACTCACCAAAGACCTCATACTCATCGTTATTGGCTTTGGTTGTGCACTGTTCTTGTCGAAGGCGGGCATACTCGATGAAGTCATCTCACTTTTCGGTAATGGCGTCGTTGCCAGCTTCTTCGCAGGTATCTTCTTCACCTCAGCATTCACTCTGGGACCAGCGACTGTCGCTCTCACACACATTGCATCATATACACCGATATCAGTCGTCGCATTTTGGGGAGGCCTCGGTGCATTGTGTGGTGACCTGATCTTGTTCTTCTTCATCCGCGATCGCTTCACCGCTGATCTCATGAGTGCTCTCAAGCCGTCGTTCGTGAAGCATCTTATGCACTCACTCCACTTCGGTTTCCTCAAGTGGCTCTCGCCAATCATCGGAGCACTCATCATTGCATCACCATTACCTGATGAGCTCGGCATGGCACTTATGGGTCTTTCGAAAACTCGCTTGGCTGTTCTCATTCCTGTCGCATTTGCTATGAACATGGTCGGTATATATCTCGTCGGCTGGTTTGCGAATCTCCTATGAAGATAACAGTCATTGTTATTGGCAAAGAAAAAGATTTTTCTGCACATGATCTTGTCGCGGAATATTCTGCGCGCATTGGTCACTATCTGCCCATCGAGTGGACATATATACCTGCGTCAGATGGAACAGAAGAGGGGAAGCGCATCTTGAAGGCGGTAGATTCTCTCGGATCAGGAACACATGTTGTCGCGCTTGATGAGAAGGGGAAAGAATTTACTTCTACCGAATTTGCGAAATTTACACAGACGCGCATGAATGAAGGGCTCAAGTCACTCGCGTTCATCGTCGGTGGTTCATACGGCTTGAATGACGAGGTACGCTCACATGCACAATCAACAATAGCGCTTTCGAAGCTTACCTTCCCACATCAGCTCGTCCGCCTTATTCTTGCAGAGCAAATATACCGCGCGTGCACGATCATGAAGGGAGAAAAGTACCATCACTAGTAGTGAGATTCGAGACTTCATAAATGCTCATTTTCATGCAATAATGCACTTTATGAATATAAAACGCATCATGTTCTGGATAGGTTTCGTCGCTGTTCTCGGTCTCATTATCTGGGGGCTCATAGTCGCTATGAATAAACCTGCCAAGACAGGTCTCAATCTCGGAGAACCATCTCCAATTACAGAAGCTGATCATGTACGTGGTTCTGCGGACGCCGCAGTCACAATCATTGAGTACAGTGATTTCCAGTGCCCAGCGTGTGCTCTCTACTATCCGATCGTCGAGAAGGTCTTGAACGAATCAACCACGACTATCCGTTTCGTCTATCGCCATTTCCCACTGTATCCAGTTCCACACAAGAATGCATTCATCGCAGCTCAGGCGAGCGAGGCCGCAGGTATCCAGGGCAAGTTCTGGGATATGTACAGGCTCCTCTTCGAGAATCAGAAGTCATGGGAAAATCTCCCCAATCCTCAGAGCGTCTTCGAAGGATATGCTGAACGTATAGGACTCAACAGCGAAGCGTTCAAGAAAGATATGGCGAGCGACACAGTCAAAGAAAAAGTTCAGTCCAATCGTGACGAAGCGATCTCTCTCGGTGTGAATTCAACTCCAACATTCTTCGTGAACGGAAAGGCAATCATTAATCCACAAGGCTATGAACCATTTAAAAAACTTATTGAAGACACAGCTCGCACTAGTTCCAACTAGCTTCGCGATTGCGATACTAGTAGTTGCTGTACTCGGCTTTGCTGATGCCACCTATCTCACGATAGAGCATTATCAGGGAACCATACCCCCATGTTCTTTCGTTTCTGGCTGCGAGACAGTCCTCACGAGCTCGTATTCGATCATTGCAGGTGTTCCTGTGTCGCTGCTCGGCGCAATCTACTATCTCCTCATTGCGATAGGTATTTTCGCCTACATCGACACCAAGAAGACATCGATACTCAAGTGGACACTCTCGATCACGATATTCGGTTTGCTCATGTCACTCTGGTTCATATTCTTGCAGGCATTCGTCATCAAGGCATGGTGTCTCTATTGTCTCGGATCGGCTACAACTTCAATCATACTGTTTATTTTGGCAAACATTGCGTTCAAGAAATATATGATTGTTGAGAGTGTTGATAATTCAACTCCTTCTCTATGAAGACTTCGTCAATACTCATAACAGAGCCGTCAGCCGATTACGAGCTCGTTGATTCTGGTGATGGTGAGAAGCTTGAGCGCTTCGGTACAATCAAACTCTCACGTCCTGATCCACAAGCTCTATGGCCCAAGAGACTTTCTGCTGATGAATGGAAGAGTGTCGATGGATATTTCACGAGAGAAGAGAAGGGTGGGGCATGGGCACTCAAACCTTCGGTACCTGCGAAGTGGGATATTTCTTTTGCAGGATTGAAACTTACGGTGAAGCCGACAGCATTCAAGCACATGGGAATCTTCCCTGAGCAATCTATGAACTGGGAATGGATGAGGAAAAAGATAGAAGGTGCAGAATCGAAGGACATCGAAGTGCTCAACCTTTTCGGCTATACCGGAGGTGCGACGCTTGCTTGTGCGCAGGCTGGTGCAAAGGTAGTTCATATCGATAGTTCGAAGGCTGCGGTCGCCTGGGCGCGCGAGAATGCAGAACTCTCTGGTCTTACTGAGAAGCCGATTCGTTGGATTGTTGAGGATGCTCGCATCTTCGTTGAGCGTGAGATCAAGCGTGGTAGGAAATACGACGCTATCATCATGGACCCACCCGCATTTGGTCATGGTCCAACGAATGAGCTCTGGAAGATCGAAGAACACCTCCTCGCACTTATTGAAGGGTGTAAGAATCTTTTGAAGGAACAGCCACTCTTCTTTTTGATTAACGGCTATTCCGCTGGCTATTCCGCTGTTGCATATGAGAACAACTTGATCAGTCTTCAGAAAATGTATGGTGGTGGTATCGAGATAGGGGAGCTGATTATTGCAGAGGGGACCAAGGAATCAAAAAATTCTCAGCAAAGGCTTCTTCCTGCAGGCATCTTCGCACGCTGGTCTCGTTCATAAATTTTCGTGCTATAGTCATCTCTATGACGGCTTTACTCTTGGATGGGCGTGTCGTGCGCGCCGAAAGACTCTCTCTACTCGCTGAAAAGGTGGAGCAGCTTGCGTCTGTCCCTACACTCGCAATTATTCAAGTTGGGGATCGAGATGATTCGACCGCGTATATAAAAGCGAAGAAATCATTCGCGGAGCAGGTACATATACGAACGAATCATGTCCATTTCCCAGAGAATGTTTCCGAGCAGGAAGTTATTGATACTATCGGCAAATTGAATGCGGATAATGAGACAAGCGGTATTATTCTGCAATTGCCACTGCCAGCACATCTGAATTCGAGCAAAATTATCGAGTTGATCAATCCGAAAAAGGACGTTGATGGACTTACGGATATAAATCAAACACTTCTTTTGAAAAATGATTCAAGTGCAGTAATTCCCGCAACTGCGCGCGGTGTCAAAGAGCTTCTCGAGTACTATCATATCGACTTGAAGGGGAAGAAGATTGCCGTGATTGGACGATCACGTCTTGTGGGAACTCCTATTGCTCATATGTGTGCTCATCTCGGAGCAGATGTCATCGTTTGTCATAGTAAGACAGTGGATCTGGCCCATGAGACAAGCAAAGCAGATATCGTTATCGTCGCTGTCGGTAAGTCTGGACTCATCGGTAAAAACCATCTCAAAGAAGGCGTAGTGGTCATTGATGTGGGCATCAATCGTATGTCAGATGGCTCATTGAAAGGCGACGTTGATTTCGACGTGGTCAAAGATGTTGTTTCCGCTATAACTCCTGTGCCTGGTGGAGTGGGACAGATGACAGTGCTCGCACTTTTCGAGAATCTTCTCGATGCATGTAAGATGTAGGCCGTGTAAGCGTCTATCTCCTTGCACCTGGGCAAGGCTACGGGATATTATAGTAGTATCTTAGTTATAAATTAATTATTTATCTATATGAACGCACCAGAAAGATTTTGGAAGATTGCTACTCTCGTAGGAATCCTCCTCGCAGTATTTCTCGCAGTAATCTCCGTGAAGGGTATGCAGACGCTTAATGATAATGATACCCCCGCTTACAACAGTATTTCTGTAACTGGAAAGGGTGAAGCTGTATCCATTCCAGACATCGCAACGTTCTCATTTGGCGTGACTGAGTCCGCTAAGACTGTTGCTGATGCATCGACCAAGGCGGCCGATCGCATGAATGCTGCTCTCAAGGCAGTTAAGGATGCTGGAGTTGAGGAGAAGGATATCAAGACGACATCTTACTCAATCAACCCAAAGTATGACTATGAAGGAGGAGAGTGTAATACCTACCGATGTACTCCAGGTAAGTCTACACTTACTGGCTATGAAGTCGGTCAGACCGTCCAAGTCAAGATTCGCGACCTTAAGAAGGTCGGAGACATATTCAGCACGATCAGTTCTCTCAATGTCGAGAATGTGAACAGTCTCTCGTTCGCTATCGATGATGTCGAGAAGTTTAAGGACGAAGCACGTGCTAAGGCTATCGATGATGCGAAGGCAAAGGCAGAGGTTCTCGCGAAGCAACTCGGTGTTCGCATCGTGAAGATCACTAGTTTCTATGATTCGAGCGACCAGCCTATGTATTACGGCAGGGAAGGTATGGGTGGAGACGCGATGGTTATGAATGTAAAGGCCGCTTCTGCTCCGGAGATCCCAGCAGGCGAGCAGACAATCATGAGCAGCGTGACAATCACCTACGAGATAAAGTAAGTTAGTACGAAAATAAAAAACGCACAGGACTTGTTTCTGTGCGTTTTTTGCGCCATTGACTTTCCCTTACTTATCCTATACTATACACAAGTAATCCCCCGCCGGGGTTTTTTAATAGATTTAAGAGAAATCACATGAAATTCACTGAATACGTCAAAGATACGCGCGCTGAGATGGCCCATGTCAATTGGCCAAGCCGCGAGCAAACCACCCGCTTCACGGTCATGGTTATCATCGTATCAGTGGTCGTGGCTGCTCTCCTCGGCGTCTCGGACTTCGTCTTCTCGAAGCTCCTCACCCTCCTTTTCTAAGGAATCTTTAATCAGCTAGTTTTAATCAATTCACTGCTATGTCCAAGCAACACACAACAGGCGAGCGTTCATGGTATGCCATTCATACCTATGCAGGCTATGAGAATGCGGTCGCCCGCAACCTCAAACAGCGTATCGAGTCCCTCGGCATGGAGGACAAGATTTTTGCAGTGATCGTTCCTACCGAGAAGAAAATCAAGGTCAAAGGAGGTAAGCGTGTCGAAGAGGAGGAGAAGATCTATCCTGGATACGTCCTCGTGGACATGATTGTGACCGATGATTCATGGTATGTCGTCCGTAACACCCCTCGTGTGACCGGATTCGTCGGTGCAGGAGTCGCTCCAGTACCTCTCGATGCTAAGGAAGTTGAGTCCCTCTTCGCTCGTATGAACACTGGCAACACTCAGCATGCTATCGACCTCTCACCAGGAGACCTTATCAAGGTCGCTGATGGTCCATTCAAGGACTTCGAGGGCAAGGTTGCAGAGGTGGACACTCAGCGCGGCAAGGTTAAGGTCCTCGTCTCGATGTTCGGCCGCGAAACACCGGTAGAGCTCGATTTCTTGCAAGTTAAGAAGGTTTAATGTAGTATCCAATAACTAATTACCATGGCAAAAAAGATTGTAAAGAAAGTTAAAGTTATCGCCCCAGCAGGAAAAGCTACCCCAGCTCCTCCACTTGGTCCTACTCTTGGTCAGGCAGGCGTCAACATTGGCGACTTCACCAAGAAGTTCAATGATGCTACCAAGGGCATGATGGGTGATATGATTCCAGTTGTCATCACTGTCTACGAGGATCGTACTTACGATTTCAAGCTCAAGACTCCTCCAGCATCAAGTCTCATCTTGAAAGCTATCGGCAAAGAGAAGGGTTCTGGTAAGCCAAACACTGTTAAGGTAGGCACCATCACCAAGGCTCAGATCAAGACAATCGCTGAGAAGAAGATGCAGGATCTCAACGCAAACGATATCGACGCCGCTTCCAAGATTATCGCAGGAACCGCTCGTCAGATGGGAGTTGATGTTAAATAATATTCTCTAGTTGTAGATCAGAAAGCGCCTCACCGGCGCTTTTTTGTTTGTGTTAGAAAATAAATGTGCTACGCTGTGAAAAGAATATGAACAATCACATATCTATCGCACTCCACTATCCTGGAAATGGTCCTTCATTGGATCCCAAAAACAAAAGGGGTAGCTTCCATGACGACATCGCAGAACTTCGGGCATTGCTCGAAGGTATCCCTGGTGTTGAAATCATTGACGGTACCGAAGGTGCCGAATTACATATCGTACTTCTCAATTCTGGCAAAGCCGATTTCCTTGCCGAATTGCCTGATCTGTCGAACATGGGTGCGCAGATCTGGTATTTCATACCAAGAAGCACGGTCCCTGATGAGTTCCTACAAAGACTGTTTCACCGCGCTCGCGGACTCCAAGGTGTTCAAGGTATTTTCCCCTATGATGGTATTTCTGAGGTGTGGAGGAAAATGCTTGTACTCACTGGATCAAAGCAGTTTGTTCCGGCGATGTCTGGAGTGGTGGCCACCAGCCATCACTAAAACAGGTGACAGGTACTGGTTAAAAATCAAAGCCGCCCCACAAAGGCGGCCTTTTTTGTACATTTTTAAGAATGTTATTCCTGTGGAGCTTGAGTAGTTATTGTGTACTCAAGAAGGAGAGAACCATTCTCACCCTGACCGCCGGATACGAGCGTTAGAGGCTGATTGAGAGGCTCATTGAAGAGCGAGATACCTTTGCCGAAGATGAGAGGTTCGACGGTGAGGAAGAGTCTATTCACGACGCCTGCTTTCATAAACATGGTGTAGATTTGAGATCCTCCGCAGATGGCGACCTCTTTGAAACCGCGACTCTCCAATTCTTGGAGAAGCTCCACAGGATTTTTTTGCGTAGTTTCAGCACCTTCAAATGTTTTCGATTTCGAATAAACAATGTTGACCCGCTCCTTGAGTGGACGGGGAAGGGTGGCATAAGTATTTGAACCCATGATGACCACTCCTGCGCGCTTAGTAAGCTCAACGAACCTCTTCTTGTCATCCTTACTGGTCCAGAAAGCCGAATGCTTCTCATCCTTTGCGATGAATCCGTCTGCAGTGACCGCCGCTATGATGAATACGTGCATGTTGGTAGTGATTTACTCAACCTTGAATTTATCTTTCAATGTCTTGATGTCTCCGTTGGTAATGAGATCAACTTCATCTTTTTTCTCCATCTGTACTCCTTCAATAATATCTTTCTGATGATACTTGCTTGGACGAGGAGTCACTTCGCTCTTGAGTTCCTCGAAGACAACCTGACAGAGACGCTCGCCAGGGTAGAGTCTGATGGCCTGTGAGCGTGTGTTGTTGCGGATAGGGAGTACGAGCTGACCTTCGTAGCCAGCATCTATGATGCCAGTGAGATCGAGAGACATACCTTTCCTGTTGGTAGATGAACGTGGATAGAGGACTGCCATGAGGTCGCTCGGGAGCTTGATAGCCTCGAGGGTTGAGACGAGGATATATTCCTGCGGAAGGAGTTCGAAATACTGACCTTGCTCGAGCTCGATCACATCGAAATATTCATTGTTGCGCTTGTCGAAATGGGTGATATCGAGAGATTCGCGACCCTTGGGTGTCATGTGCCACATCTTGGGAATCATGAAGGTAAATCCGAGGCGTAGGTCGACAGAGTGTTCGTGGAGCTGGAATTGGTCGAGGTTGGGCTTGAATCCGATCGAGCCAGACTTGATGCGTTCGATGATATCGGTGCGGGTGATGATGGACATAGGAGAATTATAGACTACAGAATGCGGAATTAATAGGCGACAATTTTGATGCCTGGTATTGCATCAAGTGGCTTGTATTGATTTGAAAGATTCTCAAGAATTGCTTCTACGACCCCTGGAGTTTTACTTTCGATTGCCTGGTATGTTTTTTCAGGAAGAGAGAGCTCTATCTTCGCATGGTTACTCGTCCTCTTGATGATTTCTTGGGCAGCTTCGAAGTGAGTATCATATATGTGCGCATTTGAAATCGAGTGACTATATACTCCTGGTTTGAGTCCAAGCTCTTGAGCGATGATGCACTGAAGCAGTGCGAAGCCTGCGACATCATGCGGTGCGCCGAGAATCATATCATTCGAGCGAACTATGTTATGAAGATGCACACGTCCGCCAGTAATGTTTACAGTGAATGTGTACGGACAAGGCACATTCTTCTTCTTTTGAAGTGACAGACCATCTTGTGCAGGGTCCCAGGTCACAACAACTCCATGTCTCGATCCAGGTTCGGCACGAAGGAGGTCTATGAGTAGTTGTAGCTGGTCTCGGCCGAAGTGTTTCCTCCAGCGATATCCGTATGCCACAGTGACGACGTCGCCTGGATTGGTGAAGGCGTCCCAGATCTTCGTATAGTTACGCAAGAAATCATCAGGCTTGCGTGAGCCCATAATAAACCATGCTTGTTCAGCTACGAAAACCTTTATGGGTATCTTACGGAGTGTGAGGAGAGGGAAACCTTCTTTCTCAATGTCTATCGAAAAGTGCATGCCTGGTATTGCACGTGTTATGTAAGTCGCACGTTCACTTCCTGCTTGTTTGCTCTTGTTGACCTCGTCTTCTCCTTCATCCATTATCCTTTTGAGCATGCCCTGGTATATCTCGTCAAATTTGGTCATAGTGGGTTAATTATATATAATCAACGCATAGGGAGATAGACTTGCCGTTTACCCGAATTACTATTCAAATATGACCATCAGTTACCCATACCTCCCGGAAGGGAGGATTATCAAATACGTCCCAATAACGGATCCGTTCATGGCGGAGGCTGCACGAGTGAGGAATGAGGTATCGACGGAGAAGAATCATCCGACAGGGGCAGTGGTAGTTCTTAATTCTAAGATAGTGGGCAAAGCGGGGAATCAGGCGGCTCTGAAGAATGAGAAACTCCAGGAATTTCACCGCAGAGGAATCTGTATTCGTAGGTTATTGAAAATACCTTCTGGTCAGAAATATTGGCTTTGTCCTGGATGTGCAAAATACAAACATCATGGAGAAGCGGGCGCCGTAAGGGACGCTCTTTCAAGAATGGATTCGATTGCAGGTGCGGATCTATATCTCCATGGTCACTGGTGGTGCTGTAAGCCGTGTTGGGATAGCATGATAGCCGCAGGTATCAGAGATGTGTATCTCGTTGAGGGTGCCACCGAACAATTCAAGCGATAGTATTTATGAAGCTCAAATTCCTCAAACTCAATCTCGATGCCAAAGCGCCGACCCGTGCTCATGCGGATGATGCTGGTATGGATCTGTATTGTTGCGAGGCATTTACTATTGAGCCAGGTGGGCGTACATCAGTAGGTACAGGTATCGCATTTGAGATACCTGCTGGCCATGTCGGTCTCATTTGGGAGAAGAGCGGCCTCTCTCATACCTATGGAATAAAGCTTTTCGGTGGCGTTATCGATGCGGGGTATCGTGGAGAGATTAAGGTCGGCATGATCAATCTCTCTGACAAAGCATTTTCATTCGAGAAAGGTCACAAGATTGCGCAGATGATCATCCAGAAGATCGAACAGGTCGAACTTGTAGAATCATCGAGCCTTGAAGAGAGTGTTCGTGGCGACAAAGGCTTCGGTAGTACAGGTAAGTAATATTTTATGATTTCACCTTTTATGTTCAGCAAGAAAAAAGTACCATTCATCGTCATTGAGGGTGGGGAAGGTTCGGGTAAGTCATCGCTCCTCATTGCGCTCAAGGATGCTCTCGGCGACACTATTGTCACAACACGTGAGCCAGGAGGATCTCCGTATGCTGAGGCTATTCGTGAGACTACGCTCAAGAATCCACTCGCCAAAGATGCTCCCGGAGAGACTACGCTCTGCCTTATGTTTGCCGCTCGTTTCGATAATGTGAAGAACTCTATCAAACCTGCACTGGATTCTGGTAAACCAGTTATTGCTGATCGTTTCGACGGGTCATCGTATGCGTACAATGTATGGGCACAGTCGAAGGGTAGCCTCGAAGAAATATTCTGGGCTCTACGCAAGCGTCTCGCAGTCGTACCTGATCTCTATGTTTTCGTTGATGTTGATCCACATGAAGGAGTACGTCGTGCACACAGTCGCAACCAGTCTCTTTTGCAGGGCGCGCAATATGACCACTTCGATGATCGTGAGATTGCGTTCCATCAGTCAGTGAGGGAAGGGTACAAGAGGTTCCTGCAGAGAGTTCCGCATATCATCATTGATGCGAACAAACCGCTTGAAGAGGTGAAGAAGGATTTTATTGCGAAAATTAAGGAGAAAGTGGAGTGTGCATAACCTCTTGACAAAATAATATACAGCGGTATTATCTATTTCCAGAGGATCCTCTGAAGGGATCCCGAGCTGTGTAGACGTCTGTTCATAGAGATTTAGCCCGCTTATATGGGCATAGCGCACACCAACAACGAATCTAATGATGATTCTGGTGGTTCTCTCATGATTTTGATGACTTCACCTCAAACACAACAAAAACCAACACGCCTTCTCCTTTGCTCGCAGTAAGAGTTTTAATTGGATCACTCTTCGAATTCTACTGTCGACCAAAAGCCTCTGTTGGTCCCTTTCTCTGGTGCCGCTGTTCCGTGTAGGTTCTGCGACTCAGGTAACTGCGCCCCACCGACCGGTTCGGTGGGGCCTTTTTTATACCCGATTTCCAATTATCGGCGATATGCTACAATCAGCCCCATGAAAGACTCACAGATACACAAACTTATTTCGAATGAACAGAAGAGGCAGAAGAAAGTTATAAATCTTATTGCATCGGAAAATTATGTTTCTAAGGAAGTTCTCAAAGCTCTTGGTTCAGAGCTTACCAACAAATATGCGGAAGGATATCCAGGTAAGCGCTATTACGGAGGCAATGAAATTGTCGACAAGATAGAGTCACTTTGTATTGAGCGTGCACTCGCGGCGTTCAAGCTTGATCCAGCTATCTGGCATGTGAATGTACAGGCACTCTCAGGATCTCCGGCGAACTTGGCGGTATATACAGCGGTCATCCCTCCAATAACCAATGACCAAGGAACAATAACCAAACAGAAAATCATGGGTATGTCTCTCGATCAAGGAGGACACCTTACTCATGGACACAAAGTTTCTGCTACAGGAAAATTCTGGACACAGATACCATATGGAGTAGATAAGGAGACGGAAGTCTTGAATTATTCAGCCCTGAAAGATATTGCAGTGAAGGAGAAGCCTGCAATCATCGTCTCTGGATACACCGCATATCCTAGAACTATTGATTGGAAGAAGATGCGTGAAGTCGCTGATGCTGCTGGTGCGCTCCTGATGGTGGACATGTCTCACATTGCCGGTCTTGTGGCTGGTGGTGAATACCCGACGCCTTTTGAATACGCTGACATTGTTACCACGACAACCCATAAGACACTTCGTGGTCCGAGGTCAGCTCTCATTTTTGCACGTAAAGACAAGAAGGGTGCTGATGGCAAGTTGCTTGAATTGGATAAGAAGATAGACAAAGCGGTGTTCCCAGGACTTCAGGGAGGTCCTCATATCAATCAAATCGCAGCTGTGGCGGTTGCTTTGAAAGAGGCTGCAAGTCCAGCATTCAAGAAGTATGCACAACAGGTGAAGAAGAATGCGGCAGTGCTTGCATCAGAATTGAAAAACTCTGGCTGGAAAATTATTTCTGGAGGTACTGATTCACATCTGGTTTTGATAGATACTTGGATGGGTGGTGCCAAGAATGAGAAGGGTGCAGGTGCAGTCACTGGTTCTGCTGCAAGTGATGCACTCGAGAAGGCTGGCATCATCGTGAACAAGAATGCGATTCCATTTGATACTCAGCCACCAATGAATCCGTCAGGCATCAGAATTGGGAGTGCCGCAGAGACGACTCGTGGCAAGAAAGAGAAGGATTTCAAAGCGATTGCCAAAAAGATAGATTCTATTTTGAGGAAGATCTAAATAAGGAATGTTGGGGTAATAAAAAAGCGGTCACATAACTGTGACCGCAAATGGGGGACTCTCCGTACTGTGCCGGGTGGCGCTTTCAGCGCGGAGAGGTTGAGGCTTTCAAACATGTACTGAAGATGCCCTTATAAGGCAATTGAGCCGCACAGAGCTCGGTTGTGGTGAGGAACCAACTTGTTTGAATGAAAAGAGCTTCGTGGCAATTTTCTTCGGTGCCGGACATCTCGGGATTTTTGGATACCTGTTGATGCGAAGTACCTGGGTGCTTTTACCTCAGCGCCCACTCGTGCTTCTCTTACTATAACCAATTCCTGTGGTTTGTCAAGGTTACCGCTCAAAACCTCGCAGTTTCGCCAGATTTTGCTACAATAGTCGCCATGAAGCAAGAAATCGCCAAAAGTGTGGAAAAAGCTCTGGATAACTTGGGGATAACCCAGATTACACCAAAGAAGGGGTTCAATATCGACTATCCAGATAACCTAGAGCATGGAGATTTCTCCTGTAACGCGGCGATGGCCTATTTTAAGGTATTTTCTCAGGCGGTTAATTCGAAGACTAATGATGGTACCGTTTGGGTTGGCAAGAACAGTAATTTTAAAAGCACGGTCGAATTAGCGAATAGTATCAAGGCAGAATTGGAAAAGGACCTACTCCCATTTGTGGAGTCAGTGAGCGTTGCTGGTCCAGGATTCATCAATTTCAAAGTGAAGGATGCCGCTTTTGCAGAGATGATTGTGAAGGGAGAACAAAAGGAGGTGAAGGGTTCTAGTAAGCAGGTCATGGTTGAGTATACCGATCCGAACCCATTCAAGGTATTCCATATTGGTCATCTCATGTCGAATGCAATCGGTGAATCAATTTCACGCCTTGTTGAAAGCGGGGGAGCTGATGTTATTCGCGCATGCTATCAGGGAGATGTGGGTCTTCACGTGGCGAAGACGATTTGGGCTATACAAAAGAAGGGTATGACTGTAGCTGATGCGAAGGGTTCTGTTACTGAAAAGGTAAAGTGGCTCGGTGAGATGTATGTGCACGGATCACAATTCGACGAAGATGAGGCTGCTAAGAAAGAAATTGCCGCAGTTAACAAAAAGATATTTGAAAAGTCAGATCCAGCTATCAATGAAATCTATGAGAACGGCAGGAAATGGAGTCTTGAGTATTTCGACACAATCTACAAGCGCCTCGGCACAGAGTTCAAACAATTCTTCTTCGAGAGTGAAGTTGCTGATGATGGTGTGAAAGTTGTACGTGAATTCTTAGGAAAAAGCATATTCACCGAGAGCGAGGGCGCAATCGTCTTTAAGGGAGAAGATCATGGTCTGCATACACGTGTCTTCATAACATCCCAAGGACTTCCAACTTATGAGGCGAAGGAGATTGGACTCAATATTGAGAAGTTCAGGAAATACTCTAAGCTCGATGAGTCAATCATCATCACTGCCAATGAGCAGAATGATTATTTCAAGGTGCTCCTCAAGGCATTTTCACTTATTGATCAGAACATTTTCACCAAGACCAAGCATATCTCGCACGGCATTATGCGTTTCGCAGCTGGAAAGATGTCATCACGTAAAGGAAATATTATTTCTGCAGAGGAATTGATTTCAGATATCAAAACTCTCGTCACGGAAAAGATCGCTGACAGAGAATTGCCTGCAGATGAAAAAGAAGAGATCGCAGATGCAGTCGCTATCGGTGCGATCAAATATACGATTCTCCGCCAAGCTACAGGAGGAGATGTCATCTTTGACTCAGCATCATCTATTTCATTCGAAGGTGATTCGGGACCATATCTCCAATATGCAACTGTCAGAGCAAACGCAGTTCTTGGAAAAGCGGCTGGTAATCCAAAAGTAGATGCTTTGCCAGAGCAGGTCACGATGCTTGAGAAGCTCTTGAGCCGCTCTGCGGATATCAAGGAGCGTGCTCGTATGGAATATGCGCCGCAACATATCGCACAGTACCTCATGGCTCTCGCAGGTGCATTCAACGGATACTATGCGGTGCATCAGATCGTCGATGATAAGGATTCGCTCTCACCATATCGTATTGCTCTCACGAAGAAATTCGTCGAGACTATGACGGATGGACTCTGGCTTCTTGGTATCAAGGTGCCGAAGAGGATGTAATGCTAGAATATCTGTAACAATGGACGAAAAGAAACCAAACAAATCACCGCATGCTGAGCGCGAAGAGCGCATACTGTCTTTCTGGGAAGAGAAGGGCATTTTCAAGCAGTCTCTCGATAAGCCTGCCGGCGGCGAGCCCAAAGGGGACTATACCTTCTATGATGGCCCACCATTTGCTACGGGTATGCCGCACTATGGCCACATAGTCCCTAGTACGATCAAGGATGTCGTCCCTCGCTGGAAGACCATGCAGGGATATCGTGTGCGTCGTCGCTGGGGTTGGGACTGTCACGGTTTGCCGGTAGAGAACCTCGTCGAGAAGGAGCTTGGTCTCAAGAGTAAGAAAGATATTATCGACTTCGGTCTCGATAAGTTCAACGCCAAGGCGCAGGAAAGTGTGATGCGCTATGCCGATGAATGGCGTCGCATCGTGCCACGTCTCGGTCGCTGGGTGGATATGGAAGATGACTACCGTACGATGGATGCAACCTACACTGAGAGTGTGTGGTGGATTTTCAAGCAGCTGTACGACAAGGGTTTGATTTACGAGGGATTCAAGTCTATGAATCTCTGTCCTCACTGTGGAACGACACTCTCGAACTTCGAGGTTGCGCAAGGATACAAGGATATCACTGATATTTCTGTCTATGCGAAGTTCAAAATAACGAGTGGTGCATTTAAGGATGCGAACATCATCGCATGGACGACGACACCGTGGACGTTACCGGGTAACGTTGCTCTTGCAGTTAATCCGGAGATTGAATATGTGAAAGTTAAAGTCGAAGAATCTGAAGAAGTTTCCATTCTCGCAAAAACACGTCTCAGTATTCTCAAAGATAAAAAGTATGAAATCGTCGGAACTCTCAAAGGTTCTGACCTCGCTGGCCTCTCATATCAACCCCTCTTCGACTATTATTCGAAAGATTCTTCTCTAAAAAATAAGGAAAACGGCTGGAAAATATATGGTGCAGACTTCGTCACAACAGAAGATGGAACTGGTGTCGTGCATATCGCTCCCGCATTTGGTGCAGATGACTATGAGTTGTCGTTGAAGCACAATCTTCCATTCGTACAGCATGTTGCCACAGATGGCACGTTCAAGTCTGAAGTGAAAGATTTCTCTGGATCAGTGAAGCCTAAGGATAGCGATGAAGACAAGAATGCTCATCAGAAGGCAGATGTCGAAATCATTAAGTGGCTTGCGCACAACGGACATCTTTTCGAAAAGGAAAAATTGATCCACTCATATCCTCATTGTTGGCGCTGTGAGACTCCGCTCCTCAACTACGCGACGTCATCATGGTTCGTGAAGGTGACTGATATCAAGGATAAGCTTGTTGCTGAGAATAAGAAGATAGTCTGGGTTCCAGAAGAAGTCGGTTCTGCACGCTTCGGCAATTGGCTTGAAGGCGCACGCGACTGGGCAATTTCTCGTTCACGTTTCTGGGGTGCACCAATACCAGTGTGGAAGTCCAAAGGGAAGGATGGTGCAAAAGATGAATATTACGTCATCGGTTCTGTAAATGATCTCAAGAAATATTCCAAGGCGAAGAACACGTACCATGTCATGCGTCACGGTGAAGCAGAGAGTAACATACTCGGTATTTTGAGCGGTGATGCCAAGGCTCAGCATCATCTCACTGAGAAGGGTAGGAAGCAGGTGGAAGATTCTGCGGGAAAATTGAAGGGCAAGAAATTTGACCTCGTATATGTATCTCCATTCGTGCGCACACAAGAGACGGCCGCGATCGTCAAAGAGAAACTTGGTTTGTCTGATGACATCATGAAGACTGATGACAGACTCCGTGAATTGGGAAGTGGTGTCTGGGATGGTAAACCAGTAGATGATTTCATCGCACATTTCCCGAGTGAGAAAAGATTCGATCTTCGTCCAGAAGGAGGTGAGAACTATGCGGACATCAAGAAACGCATGGGAGATTTCATCTATGACATGGAGCGTACTCATCAGGGCAAGGATATTCTCATAGTCACACACGAAACCCCGGCGCTACTCCTCATGTCTGTAGTGCAAGGTCTTGATCGCGCACAGACACTGGCTCTTCGTAGGACGAAGTATGACATCATCGAGAATGCAGAAGTCATCAAGCTCGACTTCGCGCCACTTCCACGTAATGAAGAGTATGAACTTGATTTGCACCGTCCATTCATCGATAACTTCGAACTCAAGACGTCCGATGGTACCAAGCTCGAGCGTGTGCCCGATGTCTTCGACTGCTGGTTCGAGTCAGGCTCAATGCCATATGCCGAGAATAATTATCCGTTCTGCAACGACGATGGTAAGAAGGGTGCGATAGGTCATGGTGCATTCGAGCCGAAGTCGGGACTTTTCCATAAATCAAAAGGGTATCCAGCCGATTTCATTGCTGAAGGTCTCGATCAGACACGTGGATGGTTCTATTCCATGATCGTGCTTGGTGTGGCACTTTTCGGCAAAGCTCCCTACAAGAAGGTGATAGTGAATGGTCTTGTTCTCGCTGAAGATGGTCAGAAGATGTCAAAGTCCAAGAAAAACTTTCCCGATCCAATGCTTGTCGTTGAGAAGTATGGTGCAGATGCGCTTCGCTACTACATGCTCTCGTCGCCAGTGGTACATGGTCAAGATCTCCGCTTCAGTGAGAAGGGGGTTGATGAAGTGACGAAGAAGCTTGTAAATAGACTCTTAAACGTCGTCTCATTCTATGAAATGTATAAGGGTGAGAAAAAGTCTGGTGATAAAACGGTTTCCAAAAATGTTCTCGACCAGTGGATCCTCGCGCGATTGAATCAGACTATCGAAACAGTGACTGGGGGATTGGAAGATGGTGAACTCGATCGTGCCACTCGTCCTCTCATGGATCTTGTTGATGATCTCTCGACATGGTATTTGCGCCGTTCACGTGATCGATTCAAAGGTGATGATGAAGTAGATAAGGCTGCTGCACTCGAGACTACAAGATTCATTCTTGTCGAAATGTCGAAACTACTTGCACCATTCATGCCATTTCTCGCAGAAGAGATATATCAGAAGACAAATGATTCGAAAACGGAGAGCGTGCATCTCGAGAGCTGGTCTGTTGCAAAGGAGGTCGATGTTAAAGTGCTCGAGTCGATGAAATTGGTGAGGAATATTTCTTCAGAAGGATTGGAGGGTCGTATGACTGCGAAAATAAATGTACGCCAACCGTTGAAAACATTGAATGTGAAGGGTAAAGCTCTCGGCGCTCATTTCACTGAGCTCATCAAGGATGAGGTGAACGTCAAAGAAGTTATTTTCAAAGAAGATCTGTCGACGAATATTTTGTTTGATCTCACGATAACCCCCGAACTCAAAGAGGAGGGTATGGTTCGCGAACTTATTCGTGCTGTACAGGATCTGCGTAAGACCAAGGGCTTGAGCGTGAATGACAAGGCGGCTTTGACGATAGAGACGGACGATGCAGGCAAAGTATTTATCGAGAAGAATAAGGCGAGCGTCTTGGCGACCTGCACGATATCTGATATTTCATTTGGATCTGTAACGGGAATAGAAGTGCCTCTTGGTGACCTCAAGGTCAAGCTGAGCTTGTAATGTACGCCATACACACAACTCCTGGATTTATCATCGAATCCCGCCCAAAAGGTGAGGCGGGAAAACTCTTGTACATATTCACGCGTGAACTTGGCCTCATCATGGCGAGTGCACAGGGAATACGTCTAGAAAAGTCTAAGCTTCGCTATCATGCACAGGAATTTTCACTCGGTGAATTTTCGTTCGTGCGTGGCAAGGAATTCTGGAGGATGACCAACGCGCAGAAGGCGGAGAATTCTATTTCTGAAATAATTCCGCGCATTGCGCTCATTTTGCGCCGACTGCTTCATGGGGAAGAGGCTCATCAGGAGCTCTTCGATCATGTGCAAGAATCATTCTCATTTATCGAGGAGTCAAAAGGTTCGACAGTACTCACTGAAGAGCATCTGAAAACACTCGAGTCTCTCATAGTCTTTCGTATCGTACATTTGCTTGGATATGTGGGTAATGACAAAGAAGTCGAACAAGATATGGTGACTGGTCCTTTAAGTATCAAATTACTCGATAGTGCGATGGGACAGAGAACTGCTCTCAACAAGCATATAAATAAAGCATTGAGAGAGTCACAGTTGTAGTATTCCTAGTCACAGTGCAGTTTTTCGATATGGTATAATTATTCAAATGGCCCCTCCAGAGAATCAAAATCGCATCGAGGAACTCAAGAAGTCGCTTTATTCACGGTCGGCACCCGATGTGCGCACCAGAAGGAAGCTTCGCTTCGCGCCAGCAGAAAGTACTGTTCAGACTGAATGGGAACGTCCTGCTGAAGAGGAGTCAGTGGCTCCAACGAAGCTTAATCAAGAATACAAAGACAACTCTATGTCATTCCTCACCAAACTCCTTATAGCGTCCATCGCCTTTTGTGTCATCGCGGTTGGTATCGGCGCATATCTCTTCTTCAACGGATCGAACCTCATTTCTGCTGACAATATTGCCATCGATGTGAGAGGTCCGGTTTCAATTCCTGGAGGCGCACCTGTTTCATTTGATATAACCATAGCGAATAACAACACCGTCGATCTTCAGGGTGCCTATCTCGCAGTTGATTTCCCCGCAGGTACGACTGATGCTGACGATCGAGTAAGTGAGCTCAAACTGATTCAAGAACCGCTCAATGATATTCCTGCAGGAGGATCGGTGACCAAGACGGTACGTGCCATCATGTTCGGACAAGAGAATCTCCAGAGACAGATCGGTATGAAGGTTACCTACAAGGTCAAAGGATCCACGGCACTCTTCACCAAGACATCGTCATATGATGTTCTTATTAATTCTTCGCCGGTTCTTCTCACGGTGTCTTCTTTTGATGAGATAACATCGGGCCAAGAACTCGCCATCAAGCTTAGTCTCAAATCGAACAGTCAGGACATTCTCAAGAATGTGCTCCTCAAGGCAACTTATCCATTCGGCTGGACATTCAAGTCGTCTGACATCAAGCCGCTCGCTGATAATTCAACGTGGAAGATTGGCGACATTCCTCCCGGTGGTGAGCGTACTATTGTTATTCGCGGCATAGTTCAAGGGGAGGATAGTGAGAGCAGAGTATTCCGCTTCGTAGCCGGCGCACAGAGTGCTATCGATGCCAAGGTTATCGGCACACAATACATGACTGCAGAACATGAACTTACTATACAGAAGCCGTTCATCTCTCTCGGTATAGCAGTCAACAATGACGATACAGCATCTGACTATGTCGGTCAGTTCGGGCAGAGTCAGCGCATGTCGGTGAAGTGGTTCAACAATCTCTCTACCTCAGTTTCTAATATGGTCATCACGGCCAAGCTCTCTGGATCAGCTTATGATAAGAACGCTGTCCAGCCGGATCAGGGATATTTCAATTCCTCTACTAACGAGATTGTCTGGAATCGTCAGACCAATTCGGAGTTTGGATCCATTGGTGCAGGTGAGAATGGTCAGGTGACATTCACGATTGCTCCAAGAGATTTGAGTACGTCTGGCAAAGCAGTTGTTAATCCTACAGTGGTTGTCTCAGCAAGCGTTGCTGGTAGTCGTACCCAAGGATCAAGCGTTCCGGAGAAGCTCTCATCAGTCGTTGAGCGTACAACACGCATCCCATCAAATATTGCGCTCACTGGACGCGTCGTGCGCAGCGTCGGTCCTTTCCAGAACACCGGTCCTATTCCGCCAAAGGTAGAACAGGCAACGACCTATACTGTCGTCTGGACTGTCGACAATACATCGAGTGCTGTTACCAACGCTCAAGTCACTGCTACATTGCCAGCGTATGTGAAGTGGCTTGGCGCGGTCAGTCCGACAAGTGAAGGAGTTACTTATGATGAGAACAGTGGTCTTATCACCTGGAACATTGGTAACGTGAACCCGTACACGACAGATTCTGCTCGCAGGAGGGAAGTATATTTCCAAGTCTCATTCCAGCCAGGAATTAATCTCGCCAACCAGTCACCGACTATTTTGAACCAAGCAACCCTCACAGCTGTTGATTCATTCACTGGTGCTCAGCTCCAGAGTAAGCAGGATTATCTCTCAACACGCTTCAGTACAGACCCAGAATACAAGGAAGGACAGGCAACAGTGACCAAATAAATCAGCTTATTTGCGTATAAATCATTTCTATGGTAAGATATTTACCTAGTTCTTTTAATGATTTGTGCGTGCTCCGCTAGCTGGTCATTGTTTTGTACCCGCATGTGCGTGTAGCTGCCACAAGGTCTCGCTTCCAGAGTTATGGGCTTACGAGCACCAGCGACTCATCCTCGTTTGCTACGACTGGAGGCGAGACCCCTTTCTAAGTCCCCTTGCGTTTCGTGCGTCCTACCCAACTATGGACAACGAAACAATGGGGGACTTTTCTATTGGTAATTCAGGCTTTGTTGGTATAGAATACCCCCATGAATAAAAAAGAAGACACTATGGAAGCACTAGTGGCGCTCTGTAAGCGCCGCGGCTTCATTTTCCAGGGTTCTGATATCTACGGTGGCCTCGCTGGTACTTGGGATTACGGACCACTTGGTGTCATGCTCAAAAACAATGTGAAGAGACTCTGGTGGAAGCGCTTCGTAGATGATCGCGAGGATATGTTCGGTGTCGATGCGGCTATCCTCATGAATCCTCGTGCTTGGGAAGCTTCTGGTCACGTCGGTGGTTTCGCTGATCCAATGGTGGAGTGTAAGAAGTGTAACTCTCGTTTCCGTGCAGATCAGATCGGCGAGCAGTCCAAGGAAGACAAGTCATGGAAACTTCCCGACGCATGTTCAAACTGTAAGGCCAAGGGTGCATGGGCTCCCGTTGCGCAATTCAACATGATGTTCAAGACGCATGTCGGTGCCAGCCAAGACTCTGCATCAGTTTCGTATCTCCGTCCTGAGACTGCACAGGGTATGTTCGTGAACTTCAAGAATATTCTCGATACTCAGCATCCGAAGCTTCCATTTGGTATGGCACAGATCGGTAAAGCATTCAGGAATGAGATCGCACCTCGTGACTTCCTCTTTCGCTCACGCGAATTCGAGCAGATGGAAATAGAGTATTTCGTAAATCCGAAAGAGTGGGAGAAGACCTTCGAACATTTCCTCGAGCAGATGCATGGATTTATCGCTGATGTTGGTCTGACTAAGGCTAAGGTCTCTGATTTCGAAGTTGCCAAGGAAGATCTCGCACACTACTCCAAGCGCACCATCGATATTGAGTTCGAATATCCATTCGGCAAGAAAGAACTCTATGGTCTCGCATATCGCACGGACTTCGATCTCAAACAACATTCTGAATTTAGCAAAGTAGATTTGTCATACTACGACGAGGAGTCAAAGGAGCGTTTCGTTCCACACTGTATCGAACCATCGTTTGGTGTTGATCGAACGGTGCTCGCGGCTCTAACGGATGCGTACATGGAGGATTCGCTTGGATCAGAAGAGGGTGCAGAGACAAAAGAGAAGCGTGTGTATCTCAAGCTCTCACCTAACATTGCACCATATCGTGTGGCCGTTTTCCCATTGCTGCGCAACAAGCCAGCTCTCGTCGAGAAGGCGCGTGAGGTCTACAAGAATCTCAAGAAGGTTATTCCGAATGTTGATTTCGATGACAACGGCAACATCGGTAAGCGCTATCGCAGACAAGATGAGATCGGTACACCATATTGCGTGACCATCGACTTCGATACTATCGAGAAGGATGCAGGTGTGACTGTTCGTGATCGTGACACAGGCAAGCAGGAGAGGGTGAAGATTGAGGATCTTTTCAACAGGTTACATATAAAATAGAGATGCAATTCAATAAGACAGTCCTCAAGAATGGCCTCCGCGTCATTACCGTACCTATGGCCGACAATCCGTCGGTGACTGTGCTTGTCATGGTCGAAACTGGCTCGAAATACGAAACTAAGGACAAGAATGGCATCTCTCACTTCTTGGAGCACATGGTTTTCAAGGGAACAACCAAGAGACCGAAGGCATCCGACATCTCTCGTGAGCTCGACTCTATCGGCGCGCAGTACAATGCATTCACCGGCTATGAATACACCGGCTACTACGCCAAGGCTGCATCAAAACATTTGGATACACTCGTGGACATCATTGCTGACATGTATCTCAATCCACTTCTCGAACAGACTGAAATCGACAAGGAGAAAGGAGTTATCGTCGAAGAGATTCGCATGTACCAAGATATGCCTCAGTCACGTGCGGCAGATGCATTCATGCAGGTTATGTATGGCGACCAACCAGTCGGATGGAGTATCACTGGTCCTGAGGAGACAGTGAAGTCATTCAAGAGGGATGATTTCGTCACATACCGCAATGCACACTATGTTGCAGGTGCAACCACAATCATCGTTGCAGGTTCATTCGACGAGAAGGAGTGTATTTCTAAAGTAGAGAAGGCGTATGCGAACCTCATGACTACTGCAAAGGGCGCCAAACTTCCTGTACAAGAAAATCAGGATGCTCCACGCATTAAGACTGACTATCGTGAGACCGATCAGACACATCTTGTTATCGGTGCGCGCACATTCAAGATCACAGACAAGCGTATCTCAACCATGCGTGTACTTGCGACAGTGCTCGGCAAGGGCATGAGTTCGCGCCTCTTCAGTCGTATGCGTGATGAGCTCGGTCTCTGCTACTACGTGAAGACTGACCATGATGCGATGACTGATCACGGAGTCCTCACTATCTCTGCTGGTGTCGACAATGCTCGTGTCGAAGAAGCCGTCAAAGAAATTTTGATACAGTGCAAGAAGCTTGCTGATGAGCCTGTATCCGATGCTGAGCTCAAGAAAGCCAAAGACTATATTGCAGGAACGAGCATGCTCGATCTTGAGACATCAGACTCGCGTGCAGAGTTTGCAGGATTCCAGGAGGTAATGAAAGGGAAGATAGAAATGCCTGCCGATCTCATCGCACAGGCTCAGAAAGTCACTGCAGAAGATATCCAGAAATTGGCACAGGAGATGTTCGTGAATGAAGGGCTCAACATGGCGGTGACCGGAAGATTCAAGGACGAGTCTTCATTCAAGCCCTATTTCAAGTTCTAGGCTTTCCGTGTAAACTAAATCCTACATGTCCCAGAAGCCTTTCTACATCACCACAACTCTCCCATACGTGAACGCAGAGCCCCATATAGGCTTCGCTATGGAGATTATCCGCGCCGATATCATTGCCCGAGCCAAAAAGCTCGCAGGATACGACGTCTTTTTCAATACCGGTACCGACGAGCACGGCATCAAGATTTTCCGCAAAGCCAAGGAGCTTGGCCTTGATACACAGACATATGTTGATGGTCTCGCTGAGAAATACAAACAGCTCCACAAGGTCCTCAATATTCTCCCTGACGCCAACTTCATCCGCACTACAGATACGCATCACAAGATGGCTGCGCAAGCATTCTGGACCAAGGTTGCTGAGAATGGGTATATCTACAAGAAGGAGTACTCGATTAAGTACTGCGTTGGCTGTGAGCTCGAGAAGACCGAGTCTGAGCTCACCGAGGGGAAGTGTCCACTCCATCCTTTGCAGGAATTGGAAATCATTCAAGAAGAGAACTATTTCTTCAAGGCGAGTGCCTTCAGCGACAGGCTCATCGAGCTCTATGAGAAGAATCCGTCATTTGTCGTTCCTGAATTCCGCTTCAACGAGATAAAGTCTCTGCTCAAGAATGAGGGTCTCAAAGATTTCAGTATCTCTCGTCTCGCATCCAAGATGCCGTGGGGTGTTCCTGTTCCCAATGATCCAACACAGGTCATGTATGTTTGGTTCGATGCACTTGTAGATTATATTTCTGCGATCGGTTGGCCGGACGATGAGGTTCAGGGCAAGAAATCCACCGGCTCATTTGAGAAGTGGTGGGTGAAGACCGGTGGCGTCGTGCAGTATTGTGGCAAGGACAACCTTCGTCAGCAGTCTGCGATGTGGCAATCGATGCTTATGGCTGCCGGACTTCCATCGTCCAAGACTATCGTTATCAACGGATTCATTACCGGTGAGGGAGGTATCAAGATGTCGAAGTCTCTCGGTAATACTGTCGATCCGCTCGACTTGGTCAAAGAATACGGCACAGATGCATTACGCTTCTATGTTGTGCGTGAACTCTCTCCGTTCGAAGATAGTCCATTCACTCCAGAGAAATTCAAGGAGGCGTACAACGCTGGTCTCGCCAATGGTATTGGTAACCTGACGAGTCGCATCATGAAGATGGCATCAAGTGCAGGAGTTTTATACACGGATCATACTGGTGAAGCAAAGGACTTCCATGATTTTGTATACAGTGCCCACTATGATGAGTTTAATATCCAGAAGGTCTGTCAGGATATTTGGAAAGATATCACTGCGCTCGATACCTATATCCAGAATGAACAGCCATTCAAGAAGATTAAGGAAAATCCCGAGGCTGGTAAGAAAGATATCGCATACCTCTTAAGTCATCTCTTGCGCATCGCAGTCCAGCTTCAGCCGATACTTCCTGAGACTTCTGAGAAGGTTCAAGCGCTCATCAAGGAGGGGAAGATGCCTGAACAGCCACTATTTGCGAGGAAATAAAGGAAATAAAAAGCCGCCCAGAGGGCGGTTTGTTTGTTGTGATGATTCAGATATTATGAGTGTCGAAGCTGTACTTCTCGATTCGATAGTCACTCCAGCTGATGTAAGCGTGTGTCGCTAATCGCCCAATGAATCCTTGCGCACGGATGATGTAGAGTGCTTCCGCACCGATTTCAATCTCCCATAATCTCTGGTACTCAGGATGATAGAAGTCGAAGAACATTTGATGGTCTTTGTACCACCACTGGCGTTCTTGGCGAGCCATTCTCCAGCGAGTGAGGAGTAATTGCCGCATTGATTCTATCCGAGCATTGCGTTCTCGTAAGCAGTCCCTGACGGAAAGTCCGAATGCGCAAGTGGTTATGAAAAATAGGAACAAGGTCACTTGGAATGCCATATGAGATCCCTTTCGTTGAGGTGTTCTGGTGTATGTCCGAAGATAAGGGTACAATCATGCATAATCTATGTCAAACAAGCTGAACTATATCGACATACACGGCCACATCAACTTTCCCGACTATGACAAGGATCGAGAGGTCGCTATTACACGCGCTCAAGAAGCAGGTGTCAGCATTATTACAGTTGGTACAGATATAGAGTCATCCAAACAGGCAATCACACTCGCAGAAACTCATGAGAATATGTGGGCAATCGTCGGTGTACATCCGACTGATGCAAAAGATATTACAGATGCGGACATTTCGGTACTCCGTGAATTGGCAAAGCATCCAAAAGTGGTGGCGATAGGGGAATGTGGTCTCGACTACTTCCATTCTGCGCCAGAAGACATGGAGAAACAGCGCGATATTTTCATACAACACATAGAACTCGCGAACAGTTTGAGTAAACCACTCATGCTCCATGTCAGGAATAGTAAGACAGGTGATCATAATGCATACCAAGAAGCGATCAGCATCCTCAAAGATAAGGCGAAGGTTCGAGCCAACTTTCATTTCTTTGCAGGCACGCTCCAGGATGCACAAGATATCGTGGCGATGAACAATACAGTCTCATTTACGGGTGTTCTGAGCTTTGCACGAAACTATGATGAGATTGTTAGGAGTATTCCTCTCAAGTCGATTATGTCAGAGACAGATTGTCCCTTCGTGGCGCCTGTTCCATACCGTGGCAAAAGAAATGAACCTTCGTATGTGATCGAAACGGTGAAGAAGATTGCAGAAATCAGGAATGAGAGTCTGGAAACGGTTTCATCGACGATAATTACTACAGCTAAAGATTTTTTTAAGATATAGCTCTCGAAACCCCCGCAAGGCGCGCAGCATGTGTGCTCTGTGCGTGTCATGCTTATTTGGTTAAATAAATTTTAGTTTTCAGTACGAAACATGACACGCAC
>JBDLTF010000002.1:0-120741 GCA_039799225.1 Candidatus Parcubacteria bacterium
CCCCCTCCGAGGACCAATGTGCCACCTTGGACAAACAGTGGCCCTATCACGATTGTGGTCGGAGGTATACCGCTCAAGACATTCTCGTTGACCTCAGCGACGATGCCTGATGCAGTGTACGACAGACTCGTGAGTGGAACCAGTCCAGGAAAACCGCTCTTCAAGATTCATTCCGATAATCCATACGATGACTCCTTCTATGGGGTAGCCATATTCGATTGTGAGGGTTGGAATCAACATTACGGATCGACCGCATACACTGACCCGAATGGCACACCGTATCAGCGGTGCTTACGAATGAGCATTCAATCGGCGGCGAGCTTGACCGCAACTAATTGGCAGAACTTGGCGACAACGTATATTTGGATTAACGATTCATTTACGTGTTTCACTATCTGCGACAACGGCGGGATCGTACGAGAGAACATCATCAACACTACGCCATCGTTTGGCATGATCACCAACAACGTCTCAATTGGAAGCTACGAGTATGTCATCAAACACTCGTGGAATCCGAATGGGCCGACGTTCTATCGGATGTGGTCCGGCCTGCCAGCGACTCCCTGATCAATCCCTCGAACACACATTCACGGCCCGAACTACTACAGAGTAGTTCGGGCCTTTTTATTTGATTTTTCTCATATTTCTGCTATAGTTTTTTGTGCATGCGCGGTTAGCTCAGTTGGTAGAGCATCCCCTTGACGTGGGGAGGGTCACAGGTTCGAATCCTGTATCGCGCACAGACGAGCGAAGCGAGTATGTGGCTATAAGCAACGCACCTGCGTGCGTTGCGGCAGGATTCGAAAAGGTTGAGCATATCGCACGCAGCCGGAGGCGAGTACGATGCGAAACCTATACCGTTCCCGTAGGGAAAGAATCCTGTACATAAAATTATGAATTCAAAGACTATCCTCGGCATCGAAACATCCTGCGACGAGACCGCTCTCGCGCTCATAGAAACACGCCAGAATGATGGTGTATTCGAAGTCCGCGTACTAGCCTCACTCATACACTCCCAAGCCGATCTTCATAGCCCGTATGGAGGCGTATTTCCCATTCTCGCCAAGCGCGAACACGAGAAGCATCTCCAGCCTCTCCTCGACCAACTCCTCGCCTCACAGCCCCAGAAACCTCATATAGAGGCTGTAGCCGTCACCGAAGGTCCTGGACTCGAACCTGCCCTGTGGACAGGCATCGTATTCGCCGAGAAATTGGCCCAGGAATGGGGTATTCCTGTCATACCCGTAAATCATATGGAGGGGCATATTGTCGGCTCCCTACTTGATTCTGACGCACCTGATGGCCAGTGGCAGAAACTCAAAGAGCTCGCACTACCCTCTCTCGCCTTCTTGATCAGCGGTGGTCACACTGAGCTCGTTTCGATAACCAAAAATCAGACCGGCTCAACACCTTTTGAATACACCATAGTCGGTGCAACCAAAGATGATGCAGTCGGTGAAGCCTTCGACAAGGTCGCTCGCTTACTCGGTTTCCCTTACCCGGGCGGTCCACAGATTTCGAAGATAGCCGCAGAAGCGCGTGCAGAAAATATTGTTTCTTCCATCAAACTCCCTCGCCCGATGATTCACAGCAAGGATCTACAATTCTCATTCTCAGGACTGAAGACTGCCGTCCTCTATGCCGTCCGCAACGCAGAGAAAGCTGGTGTATTCGATGACACATTCAAAAAAGGACTTGCTCGAGAATTCGAAGATGCAGTCGCAGAAACTCTCGCATCCAAGCTTCGTGACGCACTCGAGGAGAGCAGCGCTCAATCCCTCATCATTGGTGGTGGTGTGAGTGCTAATACCCTGCTCCGCGAGCACTTCACCAGCATCGCAGGAGAGTTCGGTATTCCGGTATTCATGCCTTCTCGCCATATATCTGGAGACAATGCACTCATGATTGCTCTCGCTGGTGCATTGAATAGTACTCCTTCACAGAAGCTCAAAGCTCACGGCACCAAGAAGCTCGGTGTATAGCTCATATACGAAAAAAGCAGACTTTGAGAGCCTGCTTTTTTCTATCGAGTCGTTGAATACTATTACTGGAAGAGATTCTTGAGGAAGCTCCAGAAACGTGAGAGGATCGATGCGTTTGCAGCTGCTGCAACGTTATCGTTACCAACTGTCTCATCGGTCACAGCGACCGTAGAACCAGTAGTGGTAGTAGCTGATCCAATCTCAGAACCAACCTGCTCAGATCCGCCACGAGCCTTGTAAGCCTCGATGATAGCGATCTCTTCTGCAGAGAGGACAATTGGAGTTGCACATGCGAGTGCGTTGATCTTCTTCATCGTAGTGATGTAGACGAATCCAGTTGCGCGAGTAGCATCCCAAGGACCGAGGATATCAGTCATGTACTTTGTCTGGAATGCTTTGACTGCGTCTTCAGTCTTCTGATCGAAGATACCGTTGACGGTCAAACCTGCCTTCTCAGCTCCGTTGAGGAAGATCTGGAGCTTGGTAACCTGGAGAGCACTGTTGTCACCATCAAACTTGAGATAGTCAGTGATGAGTGGGCATGAAGTCGTCACAGTTGAAACAACTGATGATGAGTTCGAATTGCGTGAAGATGATCCGCTGCCTCCACCAGAAGAAGTGGTACCGCCAGTGGTTCCACCGCCGTTGTTGTTACCATTTGATACTGCAGGGAAATCATCATCACCATTGGTAACTCCACCAGGAGTGCTACCAGTTCCCGTAGATGGTCCTGATGAACCAACAGCATCGTCATCGCCGTTAGTAACTCCTCCGGTTGCACCATTCGTGCCTGATCCTGGAGTATTGCCTCCTGCATCATCGTCACCGTTAGTTACTGATGAAGCTGCAGCTGCCGCCAAAGCGACCTGTGCAGACGAAGTATCGTCATCACCGTTGGTAATAGTAGAAGCCTCAGTCGACTCAACAGCCGCTGAAGCGTCATCTCCGCCGTTCACAGTCTCAGCTGAGACTGGTGAAGCAACAAAGACGCTCGCAAGCGCAATGAGTCCGAAAAATATGGCGTAAATGCTCTTATTCATGGGTATATTCAACTCGATTACTATCTTATTAATGTGATGACAAGCTATCATAAATATCAATTCTTGTCAATAAAAAAGCCCTCATTCCACAAAGTCGTGGAGCGAGGGCTTGAAGCGAGAATTTCGTTCAGCGAGCGAGGAGTCGGAAGAATTCCATCTCCTGTGTATTGGGGAACGTCTGGGCATTTCCAGAATTGATCGTCACGCCAGGCATGAAGGGTTTCCAGACATCATTCACCAGATTGGTGCGGTTCTCGATTGAGTAGGGGGAGTTCTCTTGTCCTCCCTGAACACTCAAGGTGAATGTCGAGCTGTCAGCACTTTTGCTGATCAATGCCTTCGGTGTTGCCGATGAGACATATTTGCTCGCCACAAGAACACCGTTCTTCCTCAATTCGATCAAAATCCATTGATTCCCTGAATTGAAGGATGCTCTGAAGGCCTCCATGTCGGCAGGTGTCGAGGCACCGATTGATATCGTGGCACCAAACCGCACGAATGCGGAATAAGTATTCGTTGACGGCAATTGGCCGGCATCGAACACCACGTCATCACCGCCAGCAATATCGCGGCCTTGAGGCACACTATACTGCGACTGCCTGATTCCATCGGAACCCCAGTATTCCCCAACGAATTGAGGATTGAAGGGAATTTCCCCGCCCGTCGTTGTGTTGGTCGCAATCCCGAATGTAACTGACGGGATATTGGTCAACGATGACGAAACAGTCAGTGTGTAAGCACTGATTGGAGAGGTCCCTACGGTATTAACAACGATTCGATGGCCATTTTCAGACCAATTCAACTGATTGGTGAGTGTCGTCGCTCCTTTGAAACTGTGGAACGGCGTAGTCACCGGGTCGAACCATTGCAAACCGAGTGGCGCCATGTCGAGAGTCGGAATCCAGTACCACGCAGCCGGATCAGTATTCCGGTCAGTGGGCACAGTGACACCGAACATACCAGCCACGGAGTTCGCGCGATAGACTGCAGTACTCGGAGACGTACTCGCCGGACCGGAGCACACATAGAGTGCGTCCTGACCGAGAGGGGCTGCGATCTGCAAGGAATACAAGCTACGGAAGCCGGACTTCACGAATGACGAGCTGGTCGGCGACTGAGCCGGGCTTGAAACGAGTGTATCGTCGTCGTTTGAGATGACGAATGAGAGTTCCGCACAAGCGGATGATACCGACACCAGTAGGGCCAAGGGGATGATCAATAAGGTTTTTTTCATAGAGCAACGGACAGTTTATTTGATGCGCCGGTAACCATGGAAAACAGTCCTCATGGACCACTTTTCAACCACGATTATCCGCACAACTTCTGTATTCCTTATAGCAGATACTTGCATTTTTGTCAAACTATGATATAATGTATACCTAACTGATTTGTCGGATCATCGTGTGCACGACATTTCGAGGGCGACTCTTGTGAGTCGCCCTTTTTTATATACAAATACGCACAACTGCATTCGCTTATCCCTGTGTCTCTGCCGACGCATTTGATATACTTATCGCATATGTCCGCAACAGCTGTACTCTATTCATTACTCTCAGGCCTTCTTCCCTCCATGGTCTGGCTCTGGTTCTGGCTTCGTGAAGACCGTCTTCACCCTGAACCACGTCCCCTTCTCGTCATCACATTCTTCGGCGGCATGGTCGCTGTAGCTCTAGCCATCATGGCTGAGCGTTGGATTGCCGGTATATATACTGACCCTACAATTCAATACACTCTCTGGGCATTCGTTGAGGAGATTGCAAAATTCCTCGTCGTAGCTGTTGTAGCTCTCCGCGCCAGCGCGAATGATGAGCCAATAGACGCCATGATTTACTGTATCGTGACAGCCATCGGCTTCGCGGCACTTGAGAATGCATTCTTCATCATGGATCCCCTCTCGAACGGTGAAGTTGCGCGCGCAATCGTCAACGGCAACATGCGATTCATCGGAGCAACCCTCCTCCACATCGTCAGTTCTGCTTCGATTGGCTTCACGATTGGGTATGTGTTCTACAAAGGACCTTTCACCAAGATTCTCGCGGCGATTGTTGGTGTCACCATCGCAGGATCCATCCATGCAGCATTCAATCTTTCTATCATCAACGCA
Organism: Candidatus Parcubacteria bacterium; assembly: GCA_039799225.1. GTDB lineage: Bacteria > Patescibacteriota > Minisyncoccia > Phycocordibacterales > PALSA-1337 > C7867-002. Next base: position 5,127 of record JBDLTF010000002.1, read on the forward strand.
AATTCGATGGATACGCTTCGTACATTTGCTTGGGTATGGGGCGCAGTGGTCATCCTTATCGTTCTTTTTGAAGAGGTGAAACTCGTCAGGCCGAGATTGTGGTAGTTATCCTACAAAAAAATGGCTTCGCTCGCAGGTTTACCGGTTATACACAGCATAGTAAGGTTTATCAATCTTCCCATTTCGCACCATTGGCACTATAATGTACTTAAATCCTTAATAGACCCTACTACCTTCTATCATGTCCAAACACAAGAGATCATTTTTTGAGAGACTCACTGGAACCGTCCGTATGGACGAGGAAGCTGAGACACCTTCGGCTGGAAAATCAACCAAAAAGGGCTCCGATGACTCTTCATGGATAGAAGAAGAGACTGACAAAGACGCCGAGCTCACTGTCGACGTCTATCAAACCTCCGATATGATTGTCGTAAAGGCAATGATTGCTGGTGTACGCCCTGAAGACCTCGATGTCTCTATCACCCGCGACCAAGTCACCGTGCGTGGTACCCGTGAAGAAGAGCGTGTCGCCAATGATGATGACTTCTTCTTCCGTGAACTCTACTGGGGTTCATTCTCCCGCACCATCGAGCTCCCTGAAGAGATTGATGTCGATGAAGCTGAGGCTGTCGAGAAGCATGGTCTCCTCATATTGAAGCTCCCTAAGCTCGACAAGAAGAGGCACTCCAAGCTCAAGGTCAAGACGGTGTAACTAGAAATTTTCAAGAAATAAAAAACGGCGTTCTCATGAACGCCGTTGTGCTTTTACTCTACTTATTTCTTCTTCTGATATGCCTCGTACTTTGGCAGCCACTGTTCTTTGAAGATGCCGAGGACGATCTCATCGTGATACTTTCCTTCTTTGAAGTGCTGCCCCTTGAGCCGTCCCTCTACAAGATATCCGCAGTGTAGGCTGTATGCAAGACTGCGCTCATTGAAGGCGATCACTCGGGAGATGATCTTGCGAAGACCCAGCGTATTGAAGGCATAATCGAGCACGGCCATCTTGGCATCCGTCCCATATCCCTTGCCCCAGCAAGCCTTCTCTCCGATAAGCGCACCTGTAGTGGCAGTACGGTTGTGCCAATTGATACCATGGATGCCCATAATCCCTATTGGGACACCTTTGACCTCAATGACCAGAACGACATCATTATCTTGCTTCTTCGACAGCTTCTGTATCCATTCGATCTCTGCGCCTTCGGTGATCGGAAGTGTCCGTTTCAGATACCTCCGAACTTCAGGATCATTGACCCAACGGGTAAACATCGGTGCATCCTTTTCCGAAACCGGTCGAAGAGTCACTCGTTTACCTTTCAAGAATACAACTGTATCCGAAGGTTTTGTCTTAGCATGTTTTTTCATATGTTTGTATGTTTTTACCAATGTACTGTTTCTCCGAAATCATTCGGAGACTGTTTGAAGGTACGAGAAACAAAATCCCGACTTTCATCCAGTCGGGATTGGTCTAGTGATACAGAGGTAACAAGTTAGACGATTCTCAACTGAAGAAAAGTATGCATATTTGCAGACATAGAAAGCACCGCGATGAAATTATCGCCGCGCTTAAAATTCTTCGAGTTGTTCGTCCAATATGTGAACATGAGTACACTATGCCACAGATACAAAAAATAGCAACTTCCCTTGTGGAAAGCCGCTATTTCTAAATGATATTTTATATAAAACCTATATATCCAACGTCGCCATCTTGGCATTGGACTGGATGAATGACTTCCTCGCAGGAACATCATCACCCATGAGCATATCGAAGACCTTATCAGCATCCTGAGCGTCCTCAACAGTCACCTGGCGGAGGATGCGGCGTGTTGGATCCATGGTCGTCTCCCAGAGCTCGTCATGGTTCATCTCTCCGAGACCCTTGTAGCGCTGGATAGAAATCTTCGCAACCTTACCCTTTCCTTCTACCTCAATCTCGACTGGCTCTGCATCAGGATCTGTTTCGGCGCGCTCGAGAAGCTCTGCGCGCGCAGCTGCATCTTGAGCATCAAATTCTGGACCTGCCTGCTCGATATGTTTCTCTGCATCTTTGCCGAGAGCCTTGATCTTCTCTTCATCACTGTAGAAATAGAGAATCTCCTTGCCACGCTTAACCTTGTAAAGTGGTGGTTGAGCGATGTAGACATATCCACTATCGATGAGTGGGCGGAAATAGCGGTACAAAAGCGTGAGGATGAGTGTACGGATGTGTGCGCCGTCCACGTCAGCATCTGTTGCGAGAATAATCTTGTGATAGCGAAGCTTGGAAATATCGAATGTATCACCGATAGCTGTACCAAATGCGAGCACGAGGTTCTTGATCTGCTCAGAGCCGAGCATGCGGTCGAGGCGAGCACGCTCAATGTTAAGAATCTTTCCGCGGAGTGGGAGGATGGCCTGAATACGGCGATCTCTACCCTGCTTTGCAGTACCTCCTGCAGAATCTCCCTCCACAATGAAGAGTTCTGAATCCGAAGGATCATTGGACTGACAGTCAGCGAGCTTTCCGGGAAGGGTCATGCCTTCGAGAGCACCCTTGCGGAGCACTGAATCCTTTGCGGCCTTAGCAGCCTTGCGGGCCTTCATGGCGAGAATGACTTTGTTGATGATGGCACGTGCATCATCAGGATTCTCTTCGAGGAATGAGGAGAACGCTTCTGAGAATACGGTCGCGGTCGCACCTTGCGCCTCGGTAGAGCCGAGCTTGGCCTTGGTCTGACCCTCGAACTGGATTTCGCGGAGCTTCACCGAGACAACTGCCGTAAGACCTTCAAGTGCATCGTCACCAGTGAATGAATCACTGTCACCCTTGGCGAGGTTGTTGTTCTTGGCGTAGGTATTGAGAGTACGAGTGAGTGCCGTCTTGAATCCGGTCACATGCGTACCACCTTCAGGGTTGCTGATGTTGTTGGCGAATGCCATGACGCGAGAAGATACGTCGTCTGAGTACTGGAGTGCAACCTCGACAGACTCGACGCCTTCAACCTTCTTCTCAACATAGAAAATATTCTTGTGAAGCGGCTTGTATGTCTGGTTGGTAAACTTGATGAGTGATACAAGTCCTCCTTCGAAGTAGAACGTAAATGATGGTGCATCGACACCAGTATCGCGGAGATAGAAAAGTTCATTGTCTGTGCCAAATCCTTCACGCTGCTCACGTGCATCAATAACACTGATGCGAAGTCCACGGACAAGATATGCCTGCTGACGCATGTGGTTGACCACACGATTGAAATCGAACACAACTCCTTCCTTGAAAATAGTTGGATCTGGCTCGAATGAAACGATAGTGCCGTGCTGCTTGGTAGAGCCAATCTTCTTCACTGCAGCCTTGCGCTTACCGATGTTATATTCCTGCATGTAGATACCCTCACCAGCTTTGTGGACGAGCACCTGCGCGTAAGTAGAGAGTGCGTTCACGACGGATGCACCCACACCGTGGAGACCTCCGGAGACTTTGTATCCGCTATCTTCTCCGCCAAATTTACCTCCCGCATGGAGCACGGTCATAACCATTTCAAGAGCTGAGATCTTGGTCTGCTTGTGGATGTCGACAGGAATACCGCGACCGTTGTCTACGACGCGTACGCGATTGTTCGGAAGAAGTGCGATCTCAATATCGTTGGCATGGCCTCCCATAGCCTCGTCGCGGGAGTTGTCGAAGATTTCAGTAATGAGGTGGTGAAGACCGTCGGGACCAGTCGTACCAATGTACATACCAGGACGCTTGCGGACTGGTTCGAGACCTTCGAGGACCTGGATGGAATCGGCGCCGTAGCTCTCTTTCTTGGTCTTTTTGGTGTCTTTTTCGGAGGCCATATTGAGTGTATTTGTGAACACTAATTATAGCAGAAAATGGCCTACAATACCCCTTGACTTATGCCCTCAAAAACGGCCTAGTATAGGCCTAAAATCATATCAACAGCTTGCACTTGAATATGTTAGAGAATAGGCGCAGAATAGTGCGCAGGAGGTACAAATGAATTCCATTTCGAATTGCAGATTCTCAACGTTCATCGGTTGTGAGTTATATCTTGGAACACGCAGCGATTGTCGCTGGCGATTAAATTCGGTAAAAGAACGGAAATCGGCGAGACCGAACGAAAACCGAAGGATTATCCTTGATGCGACAGCTTTGCCGACACTTGGGCACAAACGAGCAGACGCTACAACAAAGAGTATCCGAAGTCACCGTGAAATACTGTTTCGTTTATCCTTTATTACGGATCTCAAGGATACTGGATCCCGCGTTAAGTTTACCCTCAAACGAGGGGCGATCACCATAATCAGAAATGCTGACGAGGTAATTACCTGCGACGCATAACATTCACCACCCCTCCCTGGGGTGGTTTTATTTTAGAAACATCTTTACCTCAAAACTGCTTTGAATTCACTCTCCGTTCGAGCACGTATCTTGTCATGAAGCGTATTAACCTCTTCGTTAGTGAGTGTGCGCTCGAGTGAACGATACACAATACGGAATGTATAGCTTACTTTACCTTCACCAAACTTCTTCGCATTCTCGAAGGTATCAATGAGTTTAAATTCCTCGATGAGATCGCCCACGACATCACGAACAATCTCGAAGTAAGTATTAAGACTGACATCCTTATCCACTACAAACGAAATATCACGAATCACCGGAGGATATTTGCTAACATCTTTGAACGTGCTGTTGATATCCTTGAATTGCGAAACAATGCGTGCATCCTCGGACCAAAGAATGCGGATATCAGGAATAGCCATCTTGATCATGGCAAGACGATCACCGAAACCAAATGCCCAGCCATTGTAAACTTCAGGATCCAGACCAAAATTGCGCAATACGATAGGATTGACTAGTCCGGCACCATTAACTTCCAGCCAGTTACCATTGAACATGATATCCATCTCTAAACTCTCGACTGTGTACGGGAAATTGTCTTCAAGAAACTGGTATTCGATATTAGTACCGAAAATACTCTTAGCAAGATCAACTTGCACTTCTTTGAGATCTGACTGTGTAATAACTTTCTTGGACTTCTTGCAAATAAGGAGTCCGTCAATCTGATGGAATGCGGGGAAATGGTGACGATCTATCTCATCCTTTCTGAACACGATACCTGGAGCAAGTGCTCTGACTTCTCCTTCCGTTTCAAGCCGCTTGAGGACCTCTGGATCCTTGAGATAGAACGACCAGAAAGCGGTCATCTGCGTACGCAATATGTGCTCACTATCAGTATAGTAAGTATCCGTCTCTTTCCTGCTCGGATGATCAGCGGGAGTATTGAGCAGGTTGAAATTCTGCTCAATACTAATAATCTTAGGGAATTCGACTACATCAAAATCCTGAAATCGAGGCAGCGACAAAATCTGGTCAAATAATATTTTGACGGGAGAATTGGGCTTCCGCGTGAGATCTGGAAGCGCAAGAAGTTTCTGGATGCGCAGACTCTTGAAATCAGTTTGCTTGCTGAGACGCACGATTGTCTCGTGCTCTTTCGGATCCGTGATGGCTATATGCTTCCTCATAGACGGTAACTGTAGCAAAAACTATAGAATATTTCACCTATATCGCGACCTCGAAAATTCCTGACATATTTTTGATGTAAATGCGACCTTCAGAAATGAGAGCTTTTGTATTCTTGCCCATATAGAGCGGGAGGAGAGAGCGCTCCGAACGACCATCTACTTCAAGTGCGAAAACACCTTGGTTAGTAACGAGTGCGAGAACATCGTCACGACCGGGGAAGAAATCGACACTCAAGACTTCTGCTTTGATAGCGATGAATATTTGATTGAGACAGAGCTCCTTCGCATCAGCTACTGAACAGAAGAAGTACGGGATTTCGGAAGTATTACCGCGCCACTCGACGAGTACCGTATGTCCATCCTCGATCCAGACGGCAACATCTCCACGAATATGAGCAGATACACTCGACGTTGCCACATTCACTGGACTCGATGAAGCAAATGCTTTGGATACGCTGGCATACGAAGATGATGCTGTCGTGAGGCGTGAAGCCACAGGTTCCTGAGCAACCATGAATGGGAAAGCGTATGCGACCTTGGTCGGCATGACATATACCTCACGGTGCCACGGGATAGTGCCACTCGCGACGATGTCGAGTGTGTGAATACCTGGATAGACATTGCGTATGAAGAATGAATCTGCAAAAAGGCCTGGCTCCGCGACTGCATTACCGTCGACGAAAAGCGTTGCCGGACGATCCGGAACAGTGATTGAGAGAGCGCCCATAGGCACGAGTCCTGACTCCCCTTGTACGGATGAGAACCGATACCCGCTTGCATAGAGCACGAGTGCAGGAACCATCACTACAAACGCAAAAAATGCGACAAGGGCAAGGGTAAACCGTGTACGACGTGGCATAGGCTTAAGAGACTCCATACGCCGGATTCTAGCACAAATACAGGGAAATGTTAGGTACGGTGCTTAGGAGTGACCCAGAAGCCCATATAACGCCCTAGGAGCAGCCTTGTCTGTGCATCAAGAGCTGGGAAAGCACCAAATACGGTAATAGTGATAGGAACAAGTATCCACTGGAGGACCATGCCAAGCTTCCTACGCTTAGGTATATGGAGAGGCATCGGCGGAAGGAGTGTCATGGCAATATACGCTGAAATAATGAGACCAAACATAGTGACGATCATAATGTCGCGCGTGATGACAGGTAGGTTGTATGCGAGCACCAGTGATGAGAATCCGCCGCGACCGATAATGGCGGGAAGCCATCCAAGCAAGAAGATAAGGATCGGGTTGGTAGCGAGTGACCAGAAGCCTTCGAGCTGCATCCATGACATACGAATCTTGGTCTTGAATGATATGTCGGGACGCTTCAAGAAATTGAAGAGGATATAGGGAACATTCTCCACGCCCCATGACCAGCGTCGCTGTTGGAGATAAATATTCTTGAGTGTAGTCCAGAATGATGACGCCAAGTTTGCATCCATGGATACAGGATACGCCATCGGCACAACTTCATAGTCGCCCTTGTAGTGCATGAAGCAATTCCAGAAGATGCGGGAATCCTCGGACACCATATTCCTCTGCCAATATCCAACTTCGTAGAGGGTTTGGAATACAATTGCATGTGATGAGAACGTAGCGAGGCGCTCAGGACGCTCCTGCTGAACCATTTGCCAGAATGTTCCTGAAAATGCGACGACGCGGGAGAGTGCAGGTGCATCCCAAATATTATTGTTGTAGAGCGGGACTGGCTGGAATGAGGCGCGGAGCGGGCGAGGATGTGTAAGTACGTGCCATGAGAGACATGAGAAGTAACGTGGGTACACTACCGTGTCTATATCGAAAGCTGAAACAACAACATTTGAATATTGAATTTTGTTCGCATCGAGAATCTCGATACGAGCACGCTCACTCGCATATGAGATGTTCGATCCCTTCCCTGCCATCTCACCTGCTAGACCATCTGGATGCAAGGTCGCGAGGAAATAGCCAAACTTCGAAGCATACTCAGAGCGAGCACGTTCGATACATTCATGCGCATATGCTCCCGCACGCTCTTCGCCGGCAAGTACCACAATCATACGAGTCAGATCTGTGTTCGAATTGACGAGAGATTCGAGACTCTTAGCGATCACACCGTAACCCTCTTTGTAGAATGGGAGTATAACAAAATGATAGAGATCGTTGTGTGGAAGTGCAGCAAGCTCACGCTCCCAATTTGTCGAGAGGGCGATGCGTGTGCGCTTCCAATTCTTGCGGAGATGAATAGAAAGAAAGGCGGTCTTGAGGAACCAGTATGCGTCAAAAGCAATGATGAAAATGGCCGCATAGTACGGAATATAATATGAAGCGACAATCGCACCAATGATAGTACCCCAAGCAAGCGTACCTGGAAGCATTTCAAATAGGCGGTATGCGACCTTGTCGCGACCGCGGAGCTCATCAGCTCGGCCTATTCTATATCTTGTTAATTCAGTTGTATCCATAATCACAATTCGGAGCCACCTCCCAGATTTGAACTGGGGACCTTCGCTTTACAAAAGCGTTGCTCTACCAACTGAGCTAAGGTGGCACGAGCCAAACTGTACCAATTTTTTAGATTCTTTGCAAAATTATTTATCTGAGATCCTTCTCAGATAGAATGATGCACCCTCTTTCTTGATTTCCCCGCGACCACGGATAGCATCCATAATATGCTTACCATGTGGGTTGGCGAGGAACCATGACTTGATCTCTACGTATATCTTGCGAACATGCACGAGGATATGGAACGCAATCCAGTGTCCAAGTGCGATGAACGTGTGCCTATTGATATACGATACGAACTTCCGTGTAGCTGAGAATATAACTTGGAAGAACGTATCCGTACCTCTTCCAAGGCGAGAGATGAGGCTCGGATGACCAGTCTTCACCTCCCTACGCTTCAAAAGGAGCATCAGTATGATGCCGATGAGCGATACGTAGAATATGGAGATGAGTGTGTACATTAATTCTCGAGAACCTTGAAGCGCTTGAAGCGAGCAAGGGCGGTCTTCTCACCGAACTTCTGAACTGCTCCATCGAGGAGTCCCTGGATAGTAACATCTGGATTCTTGATGAATGGCTGATCGAGAAGAACCATGTCTGCGAAATATGTATCGAGCTTGCCCTGGAGAATCTTATCCTTCATAGCAGCTGGCTTATCTTTGACCTCCTCCTCGAAGACGGAGCGAGCGGTCTTCATATCCTCTTCCTTGATGTCGGTCTTGCTGACGAACTTTGGGTTGGTGGCGGTCACATGCATGGCGATATCGCGTGCAAGTGTCTTGAACTCGTCGTTGTTCGCCACGAAATCGGTCTCACAGTTGAGCTCAACGATTGCACCGACACTTCCATTGGCATGAATGTATGCCTGAACTGTTCCCGCACCGAAAGTACGGTCACTCTTCTTTGCAGAAAGTTCACCACTCTTCTTCTGGAGGATGACACGAGCCTTGTCCATATCACCACCCGCCTCTTCGAGCGCCTTCTTGCACTGCATAACAGAGATGCCGGTCTGATCGCGGAGACTCTTAACTTGTTCGGTGGTGATGGTTGACATGGTTTTGCTTGTATTAGTGGTTATTGGTTCTGGGGCTACGCTCATCTTTTTAGATAACGATGCTTGTTTCTTTTTCAACGCAGAAATATCGGAGGAGCCAGGAGGTTTCTTCGATACAGCGTTTCTATCAGATTTCCAGAATAAGAATGGGCTGAACATTGAATTGAATAGTGAACATCGGAAATTGAATAACATTCAACGCCCAATCTCCGCCATTTAATTCTTCGCGACCTTGCCTGACTGATATGCAGCGACAATCTCGTCAACGAAGAACTGAATGCTCGACCTCGATGCATCGTTACCGATGATAGGATGAGCGACTTCAGTGATGTCGCAATCAGATCCTGCGAGGGCGATGACAGGAACACTCATGTCGAGAGCCTCCTTGAGAGCATTCTTCTCGCGGCGAGGATCAATCATGAAGATAGCGTCAGGAGCCTTCTTGAGAGAGACGATACCGAGGAACATCTTCTCGAGAGAAGCGATTTCCTTGTCTATGAGCATACGCTCACGCTTGGTGTACTTGGCGAGCTCACCCTTCTCACGATCTGAGACGAGCTTCTCATAGCGATCAATACGCTTCTTGATCTGTCCGAAGTTGGAGAGAGTTCCTCCGATCCAGCGTCCCTCGACGTATGGCATGTTGAGTGACTGAGCGGCGTTCTTGATAGACATTGAAGCCTCCTTCTTGCCTCCAACGAAGAGGATTGTCTTACCTTCCTTGCCGAGAGCGGCGATGATAGCCTTGGCCTTCTCGAGAGACTCATTGGTCTTCTCAAGGTCGAAGATGTCGGTAGCATTCTTGGTGCCAAAAATATACGGAGCAATCGTAGGATGGCGGCGTGAGCGTCCGAGGCCGAAGTGGGCACCTGCGGAGAACATTGATTCGATGTTTTTCTTGATTTGCATTGTAGGGTCTAAATTACCAGAATGGTGGCTTAAAGTCAAAGTTTTAATACTCTCTCATGCTTACCTGCGCATCAACCTTCTTGAGGAGGTCGAGAACCACCGAAACAACGATGAGGAGCGCTGTACCACCGATAGCGAGTGACTTATTGGCAGTGAATGCCTGCATCGCGAGCGGGAGGATAGCGATAATACCGAGGAAGAGTGCACCAACGAGCGTAATGCGAGTCACGATATTGGCGAGATGGTCGCGTGTGTGATCACCTGGACGAACACCAGGAATGAAGGCACCTGAGCGCTGGAGGTTCTCAGAGATCTGCTTTGGATCGAAAGTAACTGCAGTATAGAAGTACGTGAAAGCAACAACAAGAATGAAGTAGAAGCTACCATAGACCCATGGGTTATTGAAGAAGAGCGTGAATGAAGCGGCCCAGCTTGCAATGGTTGTATTCGAGACGTGTGAGAGGAAGTTCGAAATAATCTGAGGGAACAAGAGGATCGAGAGCGCGAAGATGATAGGAATCACGCCTGCCTGGTTGAGACGGAGTGGAAGATATGTAGAAGCACCACCATAAACCTTGTTACCGCGAACCTGCTTGGCATAAGTAACAGGAACAGAACGCTCTGCTTCAGTGATGAAGACAACGCCGGCGATGACAATAAGTGCCACGACTACCGCAGCGATGTAGACAGGGATATTAGCGGCATCATAGCTCGCAACGAACTGCTGAGCTTTGCTTGGGAGAGCAGAGACGATACCAGAGAAGATGATGAGGGATACACCGTTACCGATACCAAACTCAGAGATGAGCTCACCGATCCACATGAGGAGTGTTGATCCTGCGGTGATAGCAAGAATATTCAAGACGAATGAGAATGCTCCGAGTGATGGAAGAACATTCTGGCTCTGGAGAAGTGAAAGGAATCCGACAGCTGAGACGACTGCAAGAGGAATAGCGAGATAACGTGAGTATGTAGAAAGCTTGAGACGACCAGCATCTCCCTCTTCATGCATAAGAGCCTTCCACTTCGGGAACATCATAGTGAGAAGCTGGATAACAATAGTAGCCGTAATGAAAGGACCGACACCAAGCATGACAACAGAGAGATTCGAGAGGCCTCCTCCAGAGAATATATTCAAAAAGCCGAAAAACTGGCTTGAGCCGAGGAGCTGTGCGAGATTCTCAACATTAACTCCTGGGATAGGAATAGTAGCGAGCGCACGAAAAAGGACGAGTGCGAGAATGGTAAACCCTACCCTTTTGCGGAGTATAGGATCCTTGATAGCGACAAATATTTTCTCTGAGATGTTTTTCATGATTGGATATTGATTACCGTTCCCTCTAGTATATCCTGAACTGGTGTCCTTCGGTCAAACTCGAATTCCCGCATAAGCGGGAATTCTGTACTACTCCTTCTTTGCGGACTTTGCCTTCTTCTCTGCCTTAGGTGCATCGGTCTTCTCAACCTTTTCCTTCTTCGGAGCCGCCTTCTTAACAGGCTTAGCTTCCTTTACTGGAGCAGTATTCACATCACTTGGGGACGAGGGTCCCTTGTTCTTGGTGATGACACGTGATGGAAGTGCAGTGACAGTACCTCCAGCCTTCTCAATCTTCTCCTTAGCTGATGCAGAGACTGCACAACCTGAAATCTTGAATGCCTTGGTGACATCTCCGTCCCCGAGAATCTTGATAGCAGGAATATTTCCTGACCAAGTAGAGACAACTCCCTTCTCAACGAGGATGGTTGGGGTGATAGCTTCATTTGCTGAGAATGCACCCTCGAGAATCGCGATATTAACAACAACATGCTTGTCTGAGACCGGCTTGTTCTGGTTGACACCACGACCGCGGAGCTTTGGAAGCTTCTTGATGATATCGCGCCATTCTGGGCGGCGCTTGTTACCTGCGCGTGCTGACTGACCCTTACCTCCACGGCCTGAGGTCTTTCCACGCTTACCGCCGCGAGCGACGATCATGCGCTTCATATTTGGTGTCCTACGTTTGAGTTGATGGAATTGCATGGTAGTTTGTCTTATTTCTGAGAAGTGAGAGTTGCGCGGGATACTTTGCTGAGCTTCTTGAGAGCCTCGATAGCAACCTTGGCATTGTTGAGGCGGTTCTTGCTACCAGAGATGAACTTGGCACAGACATCCTTGATACCTGCGAGCTCAATAACAGCGCGTGCTGATGAACCTGCAACAACTCCGCGACCGCGAGCGGGGAAAATCATGATGCGAGCGCTGGCATACTTTGCCTCGACTGCGTGAGGGATGGTCATCTGAGCTGACAATGGAACCTTGATGAGATTCTTCTTGGCCTCGCGGGTAGCCTTCTCGACTGCTGATGCAGTGTCGATACTCTTACCCAATCCAACACCGACGCGACCCTTGTGATCACCAGCAACGACAGCAACGCTGAAGTTCATGCGGCGACCTCCAGAGGTAACACGAGTAACACGGCGGATATCGATAATCTTGGAATCAAACTCAGGCTTAACACGCTCGCGAGGTTCTCCACGTGATGGACCACGCTGTCCAGGACGACCCTGAGGTCCTCCCGATGATGGGCCGCGGCGAGGAGCATCTCCGCGCATACGGCGACCTGGAGTGATCTTGTTGGCAGAAGCTGCAACAGGAGCTGCTGACTCAGTGACGACAGCCGCAACATCAACACCGGTGGCAGGTACCTTCACCTCGGCTGAATCGTTATTGGTCTGTATGTCTTTTGCAGTCATGGTTTTGATTAAAATGAATTAGAATTCAAGGCCTCCTTCGCGAGCGGCATCGGCGACCATCTTGATCTTACCGGTATAAATATATCCTCCGCGATCGAAGACAACCTTGGTAATCTTTGCAGCCTTTGCCTTCTTGGCAATCTCGACACCGACTTCCTTGGCACGCTCGACCGGAGTCTTGGCCTTGGATGCGCGAGAATCGAATGCAGCGAGGGTGTGACCCTTGGAGTCATCAATGACCTGAGCGTAGATATACTTGTGTGACTTGAAAACGGCCAAGCGTGGGCGCTCTGAAGTACCTGAAATCTTGGCACGAATGCGTGACTTGCGTCGTGCGAATATTGCTTGCTTTTTCTGGATAGTGTTCATCGTAGTATATGGAGATTATGCAGCCTTCTTACCCTGCTTCCTGCGGATGACCTCATCAGAGTAACGAATACCCTTTCCGAGATATGGCTCTGGCTTCTTGAATGCACGGACAACTGCGGCAAACTGACCAACTTTCTCGCAATCAATACCTGAAATGGTGATGTTGTTCTTCTCAGTCGTAACCTTGATGTCTGCAGGAATTGGCATGTTGATCGGGTGAGAGAATCCGAGAGCGAGGTTGAGAACTGTTCCCTTCACATCTGCCTTGAATCCGATACCTTCAACGATAAGCTTCTTCTCGTATGCCTTGTTAACACCAGCAATCATGTTCTTGATATGAGAAGCGTATGTTCCCCAGAGAGCGCGTGACTGGAGGTTTACGACGTTTGGAGAGAGAGTGATAGAACCATTCTCAATAGCAACGTCGATGTAAGGACGAACGGTCTTGCTGAGGCTACCAAGAGGACCCTTGATAGTTATGACGCCGCCTGAAAACGAAGCTTCGGTCTTCGCAGGGAGGATAATAGGTTTTTTTGCAATGCGTGACATGATAGTGATGGATATTACCAGATTTTGAAGAGAACCTCTCCGCCAACCTTGTTCTTCTTGGCCTCCATGTCGATCATGATGCCCTTAGGAGTAGAAAGGAAGGTGTTACCGAAACCGCTTCTGAAAATGCGGATATCGTTGTATCCCTGATAGATACGGCGGGAAGACTTAGAGATGCGCTCGACGCCATGGACGCGAGGCTCACCAGAGAAGTAGACGACACCGAGATTGAGCTCACGAGTCTCCTTATTCTTCTCGACGCTCGAGATGAAGCCACCCTTCTTGAGTGCGTAGGCGATGCCTTCTGCCAACTTTGAATGCGTGATTGCGACTGTAGGCTTCTTCGCGTCGCTCGCGTTCTTGAGGCGGATGATGAGATCTGAAATAGAATCGGTTACCATGGGAGTAGATAAGAAAAAGAAGATATTACCAAGAAGACTTTTTAATTCCAGGAATTACGCCTTCGTTTGCGAACTCACGGAAACAAATACGGCAGAGATCAAAATCCCTCATGTAACCGTGCTTGCGACCGCAACGGAAACAACGTCGAACGACGCGCGACTTGAATTTCGGCTTCTTCTGGGATCGGACGATTACTGATGTTTTTGCCATATCGTGTTTTTTCTCAAAAAAAGTAAGATTGGTTAGCTATTCCCGTGAGGGATGTGCTTCCAATCATCAATTTCTGCGGAAAACCTTCTTTTACTAAGGTGGAGATATCCTAACAAACAGCTCATAGAAAGTCAACACTACCTTGAATCAGAGACAAAAAAGCCGCGCTGCCAACCCGACAGCGCGGCTTAACTAACTCCCCATCCCACCAACGTCCGGTAACCAGTCGGACGAAATCCGTGAAAGTGATTTCTCGAAAAACGGATTAATTCGCTGGGACGAGATCGTAAACCGATCCGATTACCAATGCTTGCAAGCTATCGAAGATAGGAACTCCATTGAAATAAAACAGTGGGGTCCCTCCGTCAATTTCGTCTTGCTGGGATAATTTCTGCTCGCCGTTTGCAAAGACGGCAGCAGCCACGAGACGTAACGTGATTGGCATATGTAATACTCCCTTCTTGGTTGTAAATGTGAATTTGACCGCACGAGAGACTATCTGGTTCTAAATCGTATACCTCAACAACTCTTATTGCAAGACGAGTTATGCACTTCACAGATACGATTAAGAGTGTTCTTGTCTACCTTGAATCACTTCTGTTATTCCTTCCCTTTCCTCCTTTCAAATCAATATTATTTAAATTAGCTTCAATCAAATCATTGTCATCTTTGGTATCAGAATCTTTGTTTGAACCACTCTTTGATGTGCGCAATTCCTCTTTCTTGAACTCTCTGTCGAGTCTCTGGCGTGCCTTCTCATAAACTTCCTTCTCTTTTTTCTGTTTCTTGAGTTCGACAGTCATCACTGTTGAAGTTGCGGCATCTTCCTTTACTGAATCAGTATGATCCTTAACCACTGGTGCTGACTTCATCATTCTTGAAGAACCCGCTTCATCATCTGTCTGTGTTGAATCAACTGACAAGACAGTTGCATCCGCTTCCTCAGAAGCTGGGCCCGTAGTAGCCGCAAAACTCATCATCATGACCTGAGGAGCGATAGCAAGAGTGACTTCCTTATCAGATTTCACCTCGAACCTCTTGGCTGTCTCGCGTGCTTTAGTAGCAATACGATCCATATTCAATGAACGTACCTTGGTCTTGTGAGATTCAAGTGTACCGAGGATTTTTGCATGAGCATTCATACTTGCCTCAACAGCGATATTTGCATCCTCAGCTTCTTCTGGTGAAGTCTTCTGGACCTCTTCCACATTCTTGGAAACTTCGCTGAGATGCTGATCAATACGATCTGCTATCTCCTGTTCCCTCTCATCACTAAGCTCACCACGTGCAGCAAGGACCTCAGCCTCTTCGAAGCGAGCCTGGACGAGCATAGTCTGCACCTCAGCCTTCTTGACTGGACCAGTCGCGAGCGCGACACGGATAGGTTCAGATATATTGACCTTGAGTGAGTAGAGCGCATCCCCTGGCAAAGCTTCATTGGCAGCGAGCACAACTGAGTTGCCACTGACTGCGATGATAAGGAATGCGGCAAGACCAGCGACAAGTCTGTTGCTCTGCACCCATGAACTGAATGAGAACACTGTCCATGGACTCTTGATTGGGCTTGGATACAAGACTTCTTTTTCAATCGCAGTGTCGCGAACAGCCTTGATGCGCGCCAAAACCGCCTGCTTTTCTGCGGGCGTCATCGATATGTTTTGTATATCGTGTATTGCTTTGTTGAATGGCGTTTGTTTCATGGTGTCTGATTGCTGTCTTCGTCTGTCATCTCGATATCGTATCCTGTCAGTGACCGGAGCTTCTCGAGTCCTCTGGTTATCCTTACTGATGCTGCGTTGGTGGATACTCCCAGGACCTTGGCGACTTCTGGTGGCGCAAGACCTTCGACGAAGCGGAGATAGATAGCGTCGCGATATCCTGGTTCGAGCTCTCCAATCTTGTCCACAAGGAATCGGCCTTCGCTCTCAAGTCTCACCGCTCCGACCATATCATCCGAGAGTGGTTCATAGGGATCACCCGTCTCTTCGTCGGTCATCGCATCAAGCGAGACACTCTTCTTCTTGCGATACCAGTCGATAATAGCGTTACGAGCTATAGCAAAAAGGAATGTCTTGGGTTTATCGATAGCCTCTGTCTGTTCGAGCATCCTCTGCCAGAAGCGGGTGAAGACCTCTTGGGTCAGATCAAGTGCTTTCTCGCGGTCGGATACCTTGATGAGGCAGAAGCGGAAAAGCGCGTCTGAATGGGAGGTATATATGTCATTGAAAGCTTTTTCGGCTTCAAAACGTTTGTTCTGAGGTATATGACGCATCTGGACACTCATTCTTTCATATCGTGGTGCAAAATGGAATATCATTAGGGAATATATGGCTTTTTTTGTCTAGGTAAGAACCATACCCTCTCCCCGTCTCTATATATGCTTGGGGCGGAAGCCCCGAGGAACTTATCAATAACGAACGCTACTTATTATTTAACTTTATACCTATGAAAAATTATCTCAAAAATATTATGATTGGCACGCTCGCCGTGCTCGTCATGGCAAGCCCGCTCGTATCCTTCGCCAAGAATGACAACAACAATGGCAAAGGAAAGGGATCAGAGAACTCCAAGAAGGAGCAGTCTCTCAACAATGACAAGAAACAATCGAACGATGATCACGACGATGACCAGAAGAAGGAGAGCAAAAAGAATGACGACAAGAAGCCAAATGTCGCTTCACTTTCATGCACTCGTGCCTATGGTCATCTCTTCGCCTTCGGCTGGTTCAAGAAGAACAGCATAAGTGATGAAGAGCGTGCATACATCGCCGCAAACTGCCGTCTTCCGTTCGGTATCGGCAAGAAGTTCCATGGTAACAACGCCTCAACCACTCCTGATGTAATCGCTCCAGTCATCACTGATGTTGCATCTACTGCAGGTAAGGTTCAGGCAGATATTCGCTGGATAACCAACGAGTACGCTGATAGTGTCGTCTTCTGGGGCACCTCAAGCTCTGTAGACACCTCTGATTCTGCAAA
This sequence comes from Candidatus Parcubacteria bacterium, assembly GCA_039799225.1. Taxonomy (GTDB): domain Bacteria; phylum Patescibacteriota; class Minisyncoccia; order Phycocordibacterales; family PALSA-1337; genus C7867-002. Next base: position 22,321 of record JBDLTF010000002.1, read on the forward strand.
CAAGACGACTAATACTCACTTGACCAAGAATCACCAGGTCGTCCTCAAGAACCTCACCTCTGACACTACCTATTACTTCGTTGTTCGTTCCAAGGATGTCGCGGGTAACCAGTCTCTCTCAGGTACCAATTCATTCAAGACCAAGGTAGCATCAACAACTGATACACAGGCTCCGGCCATCAGCGGTGTTGCAACCATGGTAAGCACTTCGACTATCACTGTCGGATGGAATACCAATGAGAATACAACTGACCGTGTCTACTACTCGACATCACTCCCAGTTACTCCAAACGCAAGCACAACTTCATATGTCTCAAATGCAAGCACAACCAAGGTACACTCTGTACAGATCACTGGTCTTGCAGCTAACACGACCTACTACATCGTGATTGAATCAACTGATGGAGCAGGAAACGTCTCGACCTCCGCTACATTCTCTGCAAAGACGAATGCACTCCCGGTCGTCGTAGATACTACCGCTCCAATCTTGAGCTCGATCGCTTCAGTCACTGGAGCATCGACCAGCACGATCTCATGGATCACTGACGAAGTATCAACTTCAAAGGTCTTCTACTCAACATCGACTCCTCTTGATATCACTTCGAGCACTACACAGTCCGTCCTCAACGGCGGCCTCGTGACCAGCCACTCGATCGATCTCACAGGTCTCGCTACGAGCACGACCTACTACTTCAAGATCCAGTCGGTAGATACCTCAGGTAATACCGCTACTTCAAGTGAGTTCAATACGACCACGCTCGCACAGTAACAACTAGATAGGCTCCTCTCGGGAATCATTCCCGAACTAAAAACCACCAGAGCAATCTGGTGGTTTTTACATAATAAAAAAGGCCCTTCGTGAGGACCTTTTTTATTAGACTATTTCTTTGCCTTTCCTGCTTCCTCCTTCTTGAGTGGCAATCCCATGTATTCGAGAAATGCGAGTGTACTCTTCTTGTCGCGTGAAGTGGTAACGATAGTGATAGCAAAACCGAAAACATCCTTGAGGTCTTCATCTGAAGTCTCAGCGAAGATGGTGTGCTCCTTGATACCGAAGGTATAGTTGCCCATAGCGTCAACAGAGTCGCGTGAGAGACCACGGAAGTCCTTGGTACGAGGGAGAGCGATGTGGATAAGACGATCGAGGAACTCTGTCATGCGAGGTCCGCGGAGAGTGATCTGGTAACCGACTGGATCACCGACGCGAGTCTTGAAGGTAGCGATAGCCTTCTTGGTAGCGCGGAGAGCTGGCTTCTGGCCAGTGATCTTGGCAAGACGATCAGCGATGAGCTCGATCTTCTTCTTGTCCTTCACAGATCCGAATCCGTTTGAAATAACGACCTTGAGAATCTTCGGGGTCTGCATTGGGTTCTTGAGGCTCAAAGTTTCCTTGAGAGCGCTGAATGAATCTTTATTGAGCTGTGCGACTGTTTTGTATGACATGGTGGTTGATATCAAGAGGGGCGGGTATTCTTGAGAGTGAAATCTATTAATTTGTTATGCCTTCTTCACGACGTTCGATGCGTGCATGGGCATCGCAACTTCGACTGTTTGGCCTTTCTGGCCTTGCTTCGTCGGTTTCTGGTGCTTCTTGACGGTGTTGAGGCCTTCGACGATGACTTTGCCGAGGGTAGGGATCGCCTTAACGACCTTACCGCTCTTGCCCTTGTCGTCTCCGGTCAATATGGTTACTGTGTCTCCTTTCTTGATATGCATGGTAGTAGTGGGTATTGAAACGAGTTATACGATCTCAGGCGCCTTGGAAGCGATGGTCTTGAATCCTGCCTCACCGACTTCGCGAGGGATAGGGCCGAAGATACGACCAGCGACTGGCTCCTTCTTGTCCTTCTCAATGATAACAACTGCGTTCTCATCGAAGCGGATGTATGAACCATCCTTGCGGCGAGTAGGCTTGATCTGACGAACGACGACAGCGTGGAGGACATCCTTCTTCTTGATAGCCTTGCGTGGCTCTGCCTTCTGGACTGAGAGAACTACGATTTCACCGATCTCAGCGTAACGCTTGTGTGAAGCCCCGAGCACCTTGAAGATACGTCCGATCTTTGCACCGGAGTTATCTGCGATATTGACGATTGAGCGAGGCTGTATCATAGGAGTTTATATAAAGGGTTATGCGATGACCTTGAATGACTTGTTCTTGGACAACGGCCTGCAAGCTTCGATAGTTGCCTTATCGCCGATCTTCTTAACGTTACCAACATCATGAGCCATGAGCTTGGTTCTCTTGGTCTGGAACTTGTGGTACTTAGCGTGCTTAACGAAGCGCTCGATAGAAACGACGCAGGTATCCTTCATCTTGTCAGACACAACCACACCAGTGAATGTCTGGCGCTTTGCGACGGTCTTGGTCTGTGTCTTGGCTTCGGTCATATGAATGGTGATATTACTTTAAAATGCTTGATTTGTCTAGTTTTTCTTCTGTGCGCTGAGAGCAGTCAGGATGCGAGCGATTTCCCTGCGGATATCCCTGCTCTCCTTGACGTTCTTGGTCTTTGCACCTGCAGTGCCGAAACGGAACAGGCGGAGCTCCTCGCGCTTGGTAGCAACGAGCTTCATGAGATCTGCAGGGGTCTTGGTTGTGAGGTCTTTGGTCTTCTTCATGGGAGTATTATATACGTGTGACTATCTTAGTCTTGACCGGAAGCTTGGTACCAGCCTTGCGGAGCGCCTCTGCAGCAACTGTTGCATCGACACCATCGATCTCGAACATGATGCGACCTGGACGAACCTCGGCAACGAAACCGACTGGATCACCCTTTCCTTTTCCCATTTTCACTTCGGCAGGCTTCTGAGTGAATGGCATATCGGGGAAGATGCGGATCCAAACCTTACCAGACTTGGTCGCGTAGCGAGCCATAACCTTACGAGCAGCCTCGATCTGGTTGGAAGTAACACGAGCATAGGCCATAGCCTTGAGTCCGTATGAACCGAACGCAACAGTGATGCCGCGGGTTTCCATCTTTGCAGCTTCCTTGGCGCGATTCTTGCGCTTCACGAAATGCTTGCGATGTTTGACTTTCTTAGGGAAAAGCATAGTAGTAGATAAAAGATATTAGCCGTTTTTCTGGTCCTTCTTGAAGATCTCACCCTTGTAGATCCACACCTTGATACCAATGTCACCATAGGTCATGTGTGCCTTCTCACGAGCGAAATCAATGTCTGCGCGAAGTGTCTGAAGAGGAATACGACCCTTCTTGAGCTCCTCTGTGCGAGCAATTTCAGCACCACCGAGGCGACCTCCGAGGCGGATACGGATACCAAGGACTTCCTTGTTGGCCATAACCTTCTCGATGGTCTGCTTCATGACACGGCGGAATGGGAGACGCTTCTCGAGAGACTCAGCGATCATGAGGCCAGCGATAGCTGCGTTAGACTCAGGACTGCGGACTTCCTCGATATCGATCTTGAGCTCCTGACCAGCGATCTCTGCCTTATTCTGGCGGATGAGCTTGAGAATCTTCTCGCGGAGCTTGACGACACCGTCGCCAGACTTACCGATGAGCATACCTGGGCGTGAGGTCTTGATGATGACACGGACAACCTTCTGGTTGCGCTCGATGTCGATACCACCAACATAGTTGGCACGGAGTTCTTTCTGGAGGAACTCACGGATAGTGAGGTCTGCCTTGAGAGATGTGCGGTAATTCTTGTCCACACCGAACCAGCGACTCTTCCAATCGCGGATGATTCCAAGCCTATGAGAATATGGGTGTACGGTATGCGACATAAATATTATTTTTTAGCCTTTGCTTCCTTCTTAACCTTAGGAGCGCGCTCTTCAAGAGTGATCTTGATATGGCTTGTCCTCTTCTTGATTGGGAAAGCAGAACCACGAGCCATCGGCATGCTGCGCTTGAGGATGAAACCCTGATCAACACGGATCTCTTTCACGAAAAGATTCTCTGAATCGATCTTATAGTTGTGTGCAGCGTTGGCAATAGCTGAATCGAGGAGGTCATGGATAGGTCCCTTGGCCTTCTTGAGCACGTTGGTCAAAATGATCTTCGCCTGAGCAACACCTTTGCCGCGAATCATGTCAGCGACGAGGCGAACCTTACGAGGGGTGATGCGATAATTTTTCAGCGAAGCGGTAATCATGAAAATATATTATTTCTTTGTGGCAGTAGTAGCAGCTTCCTTTGCAGACTTGGCAGCATTGACCTCGGCCTCCTTGGCCTTCATTTCAATCTCCTTCTGCATCTTACCTCCGTGGCGAACGAACTTGCGTGAAGGTGAAAATTCACCGAGGCGGTGTCCAACCATATCCTCGGTAACCAACACTTCAACGTGGATCCTTCCATTGTGAACACCGAAAGTGAATCCCACCATCTCTGGTGAAATCTGTGAGCGGCGTGACCAGGTCTTGATGACACCAGCTGTTGCAGCCTTCTTACCCTCAATCTTTTTGAGGAGTCTCTCTTCGATGTAGGGTCCCTTCTTGAGTGATCGTGCCATAGAATTAGAATAAAAGAAGCTCCGTGGAGCTCGTCACACATCCTAACAGAGTGGTTATCCGAAGTCAAGAAATAGCGTGTATATGCTATACTTATGGGGTATTAGCGCACTATGGACGACATCCTCTACATCTTCCGGGCCATCCCTCCATCAACACAATACGCCTTGGCGGGCATATTCTTCGCCTTGGCCATGGTCAGCAGCCTCTCCATCGCTCTACGCCTCATCTGGAAGAAGCTAGGCATGAATGAAGTGCTCAAATATGAGTTCATCACCATCGTCGCGCACAAGTTTAGAACTCCCCTCACCCACATCAAGTGGTCTACTGATGAGCTCGTTAAGACCGAACAGGATCCGTATCGCAAAGAGGCTATCCAGGACATACAGAAGTCCAATGAGAAGCTCATCAAGCTCACCAACACGCTTGTGGAGATCACCGACTCAGAGAATGCTTCATCGACTGTCTATGTGTTCGAGCGCACCAATCTCTGTGACTTCGCTCGAACCGTTGGAGAAGAAATCAAGACTGAGTTCCATGAGAAGAATGTGTTCTTCTCTATCCAGTGTGCACCCGAGCCTATCTTCGTGAAGATGGATGCTCAGCGCATGGAATTTGCACTCCAGACCATTCTTGAGAACGCGAAGAACTACACTCCTCCAGGTAAGAATGTTGAGGTGACTGTGGCACGCGAAGGTCGCAAGGCATTTATTTCGGTGAAAGACGGTGGTATCGGTATCGACAAGAAGGATATCGAACTCATCTTCACCAAGTTCTACCGTACCGAGAATGCGAAGTCAGCAGATACCGAAGGATTTGGTGTTGGACTCTATCTGGCACGCTCTATTGTGAAGCGACACAAGGGATCTATCGAAATATACTCAGATGGAATCGGTCTCGGATCAACGTTCACCATTATGCTCCCTCTCGCGAGGTAGGTATCAAAAAACCGGACTGATCCGGTTTTTTTATTCACTCATCGATCACTTTCATGAAGAAAAAGTCGACAAGCTGTTTTGTTTTCGAGACAATAATTTTGAACATAGGAAAGATTGTAGCATATAAAAGACCGCTTCAGAACATGCTGAAGCGGTTGGTTTTTTCTTATTTGTTTCGAATATACGAGAGACCTGTACCTATCGAGTCTTTCTTCAGTGACCATTCCAAGCTGACCAGATTCTCGTACATCTGCTCTGCCCGTTTACGATCTCCCATTGAGGTATAGAGAGCCGATGCGAAGTCATAGAGTTCCGGACTGGTCCGATCCAGATCTATAGCTTTCAGCAGGAATGACTCCGCTTCTGCATATCGACTCTCCTGTGCCAAGAGAGCGGCAAAAGATTTCAGACCAGTGACACATCGAGGGTGAATTTTTATCATCTCTCGATAACATGCTTCAGCTGCTGCAAGCTTATCCTCCTGAGACAGCTTATGCGCTATTTCGATATAGGGTGCGCTCAGTGCGAGCTCTGGAGGAAATGGTGTCAGGTAGGCGGAATTTGTGCTGCCCTCAAGAATTTGTTCTGGGCTCTTCTTGCCAGTGGTCGTTTCCCATAACAACATAGACTTTGATCTTTCACTTTTCCGAAGAACAACCATTATATGGTTGCGAGTGAAGGCGACGCGTGGCGTGGCACCAAATCGTTCGAGCACTTCCAGATAGACCATCGTCAGATCAGAACAATCCAACGTCCGATTCGTGAGTCCAGTACCGAATGTAATTCCAATCGATGCAATCCTGAAACCTCTGTCAAGAATGGTGCGGTGAATGATTTCAAGAGTCTTCTGCGACTCGACCTCATAGGGCGAGGTGAGGATGTTGTGAGAGACATTCTCGACAATACCATCAAGGACTTTGACGGATTCGGTGCGATCCCAATGAGCTCCTTCAAGCTCAAGTGCACGATATGCGATGCCCCGTTTCGGGGTGTAGTGTTTCGGCGATGGCGTAGTAGCGCAGCCGATGAGTACGCTGACAAGGAACAGCGAGATATAGATATGTTTCATTCATGGGCCTTTCTGAGGATAACTCTATACCTATGAAAAAGGTTGTCAACAACGAAAAAGAGACCTTCCGGTCTCTTTTTTCAATATTGAGAATCAAACTACTCCGACTTCTTCTTTTTCTTACCAACCTGACGGCGTGAGACGATGAAGACGTTCGAGTACTTCTTTGGGGTACGAGTCTTCTGACCCTTACCTGCTGGCTTGCCCCAACGCGTCTTGAGACGGCGGAGACCACGACCCTGGCGCTGTTCACCTCCACCGTATGGGTGATCCACTGGGTTCTGAGCGGTACCGCGGACTGTTGGGCGGATACCCATCCAGCGTGAGCGTCCTGCCTTACCAATGTTGACGAGACGATTCTCTTCGTTAGAGACGGCGCCGATAGATGCCCATGCATTCTCGTGAATCTTGCGAACCTCGGTTGATGGCATCTTGATGTGAGTATATCCCGCATCGTTAGCGATAACCTGAGCAAATGATCCTGCTGAGCGGACGAGCTTAGCTCCTGAGCCTGGCTTGATCTCGATGTTGTAAACAAATGTACCGACAGGGATCTGCTTGAGGGGGAGGCGGCTACCTGTCTGAATCGGAGCATTCTCAGATACCATGAATGAGTTTCCAACCTTCATAGTCTTTGGGAGGAGGACGTAACGCTTGGTTCCATCCTTGTAGCTGACGAGACCGATGTATCCGGTGCGGAAAGGATCGTACTCAACAGTCTTGACCGTAGCAATCATGTCCTTCTTGTCGTACATGAAATCGATAATGCGATAGAGTTTCTTGTGACCTCCACCCTTGTGGCGAACGGTGATGCGACCGAAGGCGTTGCGTCCCATGTCGCGCTTGAAACCGACCGTGAGCGGCTTATATGGCTCCGAAGCGGTGAGGTACTGCTTGAACGGCAATACGGTCATGTGGCGGCGGGACTTTGATGTAGGGCGGAATGATTTCATGTGAATAATTTAAATGGAAACTATACGAACTCTATCTTATCTCCCTTCTTGAGGGTGACGAGTGCCTTGCGGACACCGCTGACAGTTCCTTTCCTGCCACGAACGAAGACGTTTCGAGTAGGATTGTTCATAACAGCGACCTTGATTGGCTCTACCTTGTAGAGAGTCTTCACTGCAGCTGCGATCGAAGCCTTGTTGGCATTCCTAGAGACCTCGAAGGTGTAGACACCCATCTGGCTCAAGAGACCTGACTTCTCAGTGATGCGTGGGCGGATGATCGAGGAAGCTACGCTTGATGTACCTGCGTTTGGAGCAGAGACAGCGACAGTCTTCTCGACTACTTTCTCAGCTTTGACCGCCTTCTTTGCAGCAGGCTTCTTGACGACTGCCTTCTCAGCTTTTGCGACGGTCTCTTTCTTTTTTGATCCGAATAATGCCATGGTATTAAAAATTATTTTGCTGATGAGCCGAGCGTCTTGAGTGAGACCTCTGGGTTAGTGACGATGAGGAACGTGTGGTTCATGATCGAGACCGGGTTGATGTTGCGGAACTCCTCGATTGCGATGCTTCCAATGTTGCGGAAGCTCTTGGTGACCGCGTCGGCCTTCTTGTCCATCGCAATGATGGCAGTGTTGGTCTTCTTGGTAGCGAGCTTCTCATATCCCTTGATAGTAGCGAGAGATCCGATGACCTTCTTGGCATCTGCAGTCTTAGGAGCAGCGAAATTCACTGAGTCGAGGAAGATGATCTCACCATCCTTGAACTTGCGTGAGAGGACCGTATAGAGAGCCTTGGCACGCGCCTTCTTGTTGATCTTGCGTGAGAAGTTCTTGTCATTGCGAGGACCGTGTGCGATACCTCCACCGACCCAGATAGGAGACCTGCGTGATCCGTGGCGTGCGCGACCAGTTCCCTTCTGCTTCCATGGCTTCTTACCTGTTCCGCTAACTTCACCGCGTGTCTTGGTGTGCGCGATAGGATTGCGAGAATTTGAGTTCATGAGACGGACGACTTCGTGAACGAGGTCTGCATTCCAAGGAACGCCGAACACATCCTTCGAGAGAGTGATCTTCCCGGTTGCTTTGCCTGACTGATTGTATATTGGTGCTTCCATGATGGTAAAAATATTAGCCGACGATCTCTACGAGAGTGCCGCGCTTGCCGGGGACAGCTCCAGAAACATACATGATGCTCTCAGTCGGGTCAATATGAACGACCTTGAGACCCTTGACGGTAATGCGGTCAGAACCCATGCGACCTGCCATGCGTGTTCCGACTGGAACGCGGGTACGGAGACCTCCTCCGATAGAACCAGGCTCGCGCTCAGAGTGCTTCTGACCGTGTGAGCGAGGACCTCCGTGGAAGCCGTGGCGCTTGACCACACCCTGGAATCCCTTACCCTTCGAGACAGCTGACACCGTGATGGCATCTCCTGCAGCGAACTGGGCGAGCTCTATCTTGTCACCAACCTTGAGAGTTGGAGCGGCTGCGCCCTCAGTGAAATCGCGGAATTCAGTGACTGCGGCAAAAGCGCCGAGGTCCTTGAAATGGCCTTTCTGTGGCTTCGCGATGCGGTTTGGATTGCGAGTTCCCTCGCCAATCTGGAGCGCCTCATATCCGTCGACGTCCTTTGTGCGGACCTGAGTAACCACGTTGTTCCTGATGGAAACAGCGGTTACCGGAAGGGCGAGTCCCTTCTCATCGAAGATCTGGGTCATATTCAGCTTTCGTCCAAGAATGAATTTCATGTCAGTAATTAAGGGTTGGTATGGAGAGAAGAACAATGGAAAGATATCTCTACCTTTCCATCATCCTCTTTCCTTTTCAAACTACATCATCTTCACGTCTATGTTCACACCCGATGGGAGACTGAGGTTCGTGAGAGCCTCGATAACCTTGGGGTTCGGGTTGATAATATCGATAAGACGCTTGTGAACGCGCATCTCGAACTGTTCACGGCTGTTCTTGTCGATGAATGACGAACGGTTGACGGTGTACTTCTTGATCTCTGTTGGGAGAGGTACTGGACCGTGAATCTCGGCATCATAGCGAGCTGCAGTATCCATGATCTGCTTCAACGAAGCATCGAGGATCTTGTGCTCGTACGCGCGAACGCGGATACGGAGGTGAGGAGCTTCGCCTGCGGCCTTAGCCTTCTTTGCGCGAGGTGCGCGAGCAGGAGCTTTCTTAGCTGTAGTGTCTTTTGTAGCCATGTTTATGCAACGACCTTGGTAACGACTCCTGCACCGACGGTCTTACCTCCCTCGCGGACTGCGAAACGCATCTTGTCCTCGAGAGCGACTGGAGCGACGAGCTTAACCTTGAATGTGATGGTATCTCCTGGCATAACCATTTCTACCTTCTCTGGGAGTGAAACCTCACCAGTGACGTCGGTCGTGCGGATATAGAACTGAGGCTTATATCCCGTGAAGAATGGGGTGTGGCGGCCTCCCTCTTCCTTCTTGAGAACGTAAACTTCTGCCTCGAACTCTGTGTGAGGCTTTACTGAGCCAGTCTTTGCAAGCACCTGACCGCGTGAGACATCGTCCTTTGCGGTACCGCGGAGGAGGAGACCAGCGTTGTCGCCAGCAATACCTTCCTTGAGCTGCTTGTTGAACATTTCGATACCAGTGATAGTAGTCTTGACGGTATCACGGAAGCCGATGATCTCGACTTCGTCACCAACCTTGACCATACCGCGGTCGATCTTACCAGTAACCACTGTTCCGCGACCTTCGATCGAGAAGATGTCCTCGATAGGCATAAGGAACGGCTTGTCTGTCTCGCGAACAGGCTCAGGGATATAGGTATCGAGAGCTGTCATGAGCTCGCCGATCTTTGCTGACCACTCTGGATCTCCTTCGAGAGCCTTGAGAGCTGATCCGCGGATAACTGGAGCATTCTTACCATCGTAATGGTTCTTAGTGAGAAGTTCACGCACTTCCTCCTCGACGAGGTCGATGAGGTCCTTCTCTGCTACTGCATCACACTTGTTGAGGAAGATAACAATCTTCGGAACACCGACCTGGTAAGCCAAGAGGATGTGCTCGCGTGTCTGTGGCATAACACCGTCGAGAGCTGAAACCACGAGGATAGCACCGTCCATCTGAGCGGCACCAGTAATCATGTTCTTGATGTAGTCAGCGTGGCCTGGAGCGTCGATGTGAGCGTAGTGACGCTTGTCTGACTCGTACTCAACGTGAGCGAGAGAGATAGTAACGATCTTCGAAGCATCGCGAACAGTACCGCCCTTTGCGATATCAGAGTATGCCTTGTCCTTCGCAAGACCCTTCTTGGCCTGGACGGCAAGGATGGACGCGGTAAGAGTAGTCTTTCCGTGGTCGACGTGTCCGATGGTACCTACGTTGACGTGTGGCTTTGTACGATTGAATTCTGCTGCCATAATATTATTGTTATTGCTTTGACTCGCATTGTCTGGGCGTGAACGCCATACAGCGAGAGTCAAAGATAATCTTGTTAATAGACTTTTAAAACCGCCATAAAGGCGCGTGAAGAACAGCTTAGCATGGGGATAAGTGGGTGTCAAATAATCCACTTCCCTATACACAAAAACCGCTCGAAAGCGGCTTTTGTTAGGAACTTTGAATTGAACTTCGAATCACCCACCCCATCAATAGGATAATTGTACTCTTCTTGTGATGCGTGTCAACACAATCCACATTGAAGCCAGACCATAGTATTGTGTAAAATATTCTCAGTTAGAGTAGTCGACTAACTATATTAGTAATAAATTACTACATATGAAGAACTCTGAATATGTTCCTTGGAATGGATAATAATTAATTTATTATCCTAAGATCGCTAGCGGTTCGCGTATTTAATACTAAGTACGCGAACCGCTTCAATAAGCCAATGGAAAAAATAATCCTAAATCAAATACGATCTCTATCTAAACTTCAAAGCAAGAATGGTCAATTTACGGCTTATACAGTAACCAATAAGGGTGACTACGGTAAAACTGAAGCATTCTTTCCATCAGTTTTTATTGCGAGTTGTTTACATAATTTTTCAGACACACCTGAAATAAAATCGATACTTCATAAGTTAGCAAATTTTTCTAATCTAAACAGACAAAAAGATTATACTTGGAATTATTGGGTTAAAAAATCCGATTCATTCACTAATAGACGCTACCCAAACGACCTCGACGACACTTCCCTCGCCAATCTATCTGTATCGTCAGCAAAAAAATTAACGAGGTTGGAACTGATTGGTTATTTAAAAAATCTTAAACTAAGTAGAAACAAAAAAGCCTTCAATACATGGATACTACCGAAGGATTTACTTTCAAAAGAATCTCATTGGCTAGATTCTGATCCTGTCGTTAATGCGAATATATTACTAACCTTGAGAAAGTTAGGCATAGAAATCAAATTTTTAGAAAAATACATTGAAAATTGCATAGAGACAGGAAATTTTATTTCAAAGTATTATAATCCGATTCATGTAATTTACATGATCTCTCGATCTTACATAGGTAACAACAAAGGCAAGCTTATTAAAGCGCTGTCTAAAGCAGTTTCTAATAAAAAATTAGATAACCTTACAACCTCCTTCATTCTTTCATCGTTTATTTACCTTCAAGCGCCATCAGAAATAATCGAGGATTGGTATTATAAACTTGTAAATACTCTCGAAGAATCCCAACAAAGTAAATTTTTTATTGAAAGTATAAAAAATGATTTAACAACATTTGTAATATCACCCGCAATAACTCACGCAGCCACAATCGAGGCATTGAAGCTTTATCAAAAGCACAAAAAATTTCAGACTAAGGAACAACCTGATATTAAATTAATCCAATCATTTGTAAAATCAAAGCTGAATATTCCGAATGAACTACAGAGCGCCTTATCTGACTCAATGTATCAAATCTACTCGCTAAATAATATTAGAAAAATTATTAAAATACCCCGGTTACTAAGTAAGACATTGGGAACGGAGACTGCTGATATGTTGGAATTAGCAGGTCTCCTAGGATGGACATCGTATACAATTTACGACGCTATAAGAGATGGATCGACGGACATTAAGGTTATTGGGAAACTAGACTCATCGAGAAAAACTGCACTCGCAAATTATCTGATGATTAACTTCCAGAAAATTCGATTCGAGCTGAATTTAAACCCAAAATATAACAAGGTTATTGATGAAATATTACGAAAAATGGAAGAAGCGAATTTTCTAGAAAATACGCCTAGTTCTTTTGACAAAGTAATGGATAGATCAATTTGGAAATCTATGGGAGCATCTATTCCTGTATTAATGACTATTTCGATAAATAGTGGATCAAAATATGATATTAAGTTTTGTGAAAGATATTTTTATAATCTTATTGCTGCGAGACAACTATCTGATGATGCATATGATTGGATGGATGATTTTTCCTCAAAAAAGATAACCCCCGTAACAATGCTATTTAGATCGCACAAAAATAGAGCAAAGGAATTTTCTGAAAAAATATCTCCAATCATCGCAAAAAAGATCCTAAATCATTCATTACAAGCTTGCGATGCCGCTCAAAAAATAAAATGTCTTAAAAATACTGGTGAACTAACCAACCTACTATCCCCTTATATAACTGTAAGTACATTAATCTTACAGAAATACAGCAACAAAAAAATAGCTGGAAAATATTTTTGAGGTATTGCCTGTGACAAATAAAATCTACTCTCTATTGGAATTTAGACTATAAAAACGCTTTAGGACCATAAATATGGTCAAACAGAAATTTATAAAACTAAAGACAAAGAAAGATACAATGATATGTTCGGATATACTAATGATTGTTTGATTACCAATCCCGAAGTCAGAATTGATTCCCGTTCCAACCTTCAGTATGAACAACAAAATGACTAGGAGGGATGCGACTGCAATCAAATAAGAAATATTTGAGACTGACTCACGGAGCACTTCTTTCGCCAGAAAAGGGTTATTAAACTTTTCAGTATTAAAACCATAGATTAAAGCTAATAGGTTCAACATAAAACCACCTAAAACTGCATAGAATGTAATAAGTTCAGTACTAACGCCTATAAAAAAATCGACTCTGAGATGCCATGAAAGTAATGCTCCCATCAACAGAGGAAAACCGTAGAAGAGGAGAAAATCCAAGAAAGAAGCCTGTTTCTTATCATAATGACGAAGTGTCTGAAAATGATCTTTGAATATATTCGATATATTTATTTTATCCATTGTTATCTATAAGATTAGCGTTTTCAAGAACAACTGTCACGACATCTTGCATATCTTTAAAGATAGGATGTCCATCCTGTCCTCTTTTCACATGATCCGTGACATCAATATATGGCAAAATATCCCTATTCTGTGAGGTTCTGAATGTTCTCGTGTTGCCATCCTTATCGGAAAGCGTGACAGAAGTATCTATCAATTTATCATGACCAAGAGCCAACGCTTTGGGCTTCATTTCAGAAAGTACTTCGCGTACTGGTTTATGGAGTGAGTTTCTAAATTTGTGCAGAAATCCTCGATTCGGCTGTACAGAAAGGCGTACAATTGCTTCATTTTTTTTCATATCCCGTTCCCCCTCAGCCTCCAAACTTGAAGCAACATCACTCAAGCTTGCAGAATAGGTGTATTCAAGTCTCATGACAACGTTATTTTCAAAAAAACGTTTTCGATAATATTCAGGCAAATGATCCTCTATAGAGAGAATATGGTCGGGAAACATCTTCCTAAAGACGTCTTGTAGCGATTTGATTACCTGTGTTTTTATTCCCTGGTTTCCAATTCGCTGTAAACATAGCGCAAGATACTCAGGATCATTGGTTTCTCGAAAGCAGAAATAAAATGGTTCCAAATTTGCCTCTTCCTTCAATTTATCTCGTTCAGTTTTATTCTGAGTATGATAGAGTTTTTGAGCACTTCCACTCTCTCCACTCTCGATAACACCATCAACATAAAAATGTGTACTGTTATGTTTTTTAAAATTATGAATACGCAGATGTGTTTCGTTTTTCTTGTCCTCAAAAATCTGCTTCTGAGCTTGACCTAGATACTTCTCAACAAAATCGTAGAAATTTAAACTTCCAGAAATTTTATCAGAGAGTCTAAGATGTTTGGGTTCCTCACCATTTTTTTTGGATCGTTTCTTCTCAAGCACTGAGAGAGTATAGAGGGCTACTGAATATGTCTTTGCCATAGAATTTAGGAAAGCATTTAATGCAACGCTTTACTTATCAGGCATTCTATTGCTTTTTGAAGAAATAGCAAGCTCCTATAACTCCATGCAAACAAGCGCAATTTATAAATATTGCGCTTGTTCTTAGATTGAAACTACCTCCCCTTCACATCCATCACAACCCTATACATACCAAACGAAGGCATGCTCGTCGACATCGGGTACGGCTGAACTTCTTTGAGAGTGAAAATGAGGGTGTCGGTCGTGATTGTCTCACCGATACTGATGGTCTGAGACATGGCTCCAGCGGGACTTGAGACATCGAAGACGACGAGTGCCCTGCCTGCCTGGATACAGACGACATCGCTCGGACAGCGGCTATCTTCGACTATGCTTCGAGCCTTGATAGTAGTGTCACCAATAACCTTAGGTTCATCGAGAGCAACAGTGAACTCTTCATAGAGTGAGATGCCTCCACCACCAGCGGCAGGAGACGGACAGACGAACTCGCAGTGAGGACCAGAGCGACCGACATAGGTGCCGTCAGGACACATCATGGCGTCCATGGTACATGCGACGACATCATCAGAACCAGTACCATCATTCACGACAGGCTCAGGCTCTTGGCGCGGAGGCACCGGGATGGAATCACGGAACATGTAGGCGATACTGAGGATAAACACGAGGAAAACGAGCATGAATATTTGTTTGGTTGTAGACATGATAGACATATTATATCAGATATGACGATTTGAAGGCTCTATATCTTACACGATAGAATAAATATTGACTTTAACCATATAAATGTGATATAATACGCGACAGGCAGACCTTTGATATTGGTGGCGATTCACTACAGAAATCGACTCCCTATTTGCAAAAGAGATAGGAAGTCGCACCTGTAGTGAACAACGAATACACCAACACAAAAGCAAAGATGCATGAAAAAATACATCGTCTCATGTCCACCTATCACACGCGAAGATATCATTGCAGCAGCGTTCGACAGTCGTGAGTTCTATCTCGAAACACGAGAGGGTTTGCGATTCGTCTTCATGGCAGGCTCATTCAGAGTGTTCCATGATAAAGTGTCCTATGTCTACCGTATGAACGGAAAAACCCTCCAGGAGGGTTCCCGTCCCGGAGTCGAGCCGTCTGACTGTTCCCTGTTAATCAAAGAAAGCGGCTCTGGTGAACTAGATATCCCGAAACCTGAAACCAACACCATCGAACAATTGATGGCCATGAGCAACAGTCAGCTGCAAAAAATCATCACGGATTCTCGTAAGTTTGGCATAGTGACCAATCGAGATCTCCAGAAAAAAATGGCTGAACTACCCATGCATGAAGCACTGGTACTGGAAGCCCGAGCGACGTGCAAAATGTCAGAAATTCCAATGTTCACCGAACTTGATTTCTCCTTTTTCTCCGCTACAAGAAAGAGAAACCTGCATCGTGTATAGTTTCACTGACCGTGCTCCTTCTTGGGACACGGTCATTTTTATATATAAACTCTACTTAATAGTTTCCTGTTACAAACAAATCAAACTCGCCAACGCATCCCCTTCTCTGAGCTTCATGACACGAACACCCTGAGTAGCGCGTGACAACTTCGGAATTTCCTTGAGATCGACGCGGATGACCTGAGACTTCTTGGACATAGCTACAATCTCCTCATCATCATCGGTAACAACCTTCGCAGAGATGAGCGGACCAGTCTTGGTGGTGACATTCATAGTGAGGATACCGGAACCACCACGATTCTGGACTTTGTACTCAGAGAGAGAAGTCTTCTTACCATATCCATTGGCACCCATCACGAAGAGAGCCGGATTCTTGGCATCAGGAGAAATAACATCAGCAGAGATGACGTGATCATTCTTATCTATCTTGATTGCGCGAACACCAGCGGCGTTGCGACCCATCTCACGAATATCTTCACTCTCGAAATGAATAGACTGACCTTCCTTGGTAGCCATCATGACCGTGTCCTTCTTAGAAATAAATGATGCAGAGATGAGCTCGTCACCTGATTCAAGGGTGATAGCGATGAGACCCGAGCGACGAACATCCTTGAATTGGGATGCGGCCGTCTTCTTGCCCGTGCCACCCTTGGTAACCATCATGAGCGAGAGTCCCTCGGCTTCCTTCTTGTTCTTAGGAACTGCGAGAATCGAAGTCACCTTCTCATTCTCAGCGAGAGAAATGAAGTTCATGATCGACTTACCACGAGTTGCGCGCTTACCTTCGGGAATGTCATACATCTTGATCTGATATGCCTTACCCTTGTCAGTGAAGAACAAGAGTTCGTTGTGTGTCGTAGCAAACACGAGGTGCGTAATGAAATCCTCTTCCTTTGTATCGAGGTCAACAACTCCCACACCACCGCGCTTCTGCTTGCGATACTCGTCAGGATTGGTGCGCTTGATATAGCCACCCTTGGTGAGGACGAGCACAGACTCTTCATCAGCGATGAGATCTTCAGGATTGAATTCCTTCACGCCATGCTTAACAATCTTGGTGCGGCGTTCATTGCCATACTTCGCCTTGATTTCGGTGAGCTCAGTCTTGATCATGCCACGAACTTTTTTCTCAGAGCTAAGAATACTCTTGAGCTCTTCGATGAGAGCCTGAACTTCCTTGAGCTCGTCGAGAACCTTCTTGCGCTCGAGACCAGCGAGCTTCTGGAGACGCATATCGAGAATTGCCTGCGCCTGAACATCGCTAAACTTGAACTTCTTCATGAGGCCCGCCTTGGCATCAGCGACATCCTTGGACGCGCGAATGAGCGTGATGATTTCATCGATGTGATCGAGTGCCTTCTTGAGACCGAGCAAGATGTGCTCACGATCTTCAGCACGGCGAAGGTCGAAGGCTGTGCG
Organism: Candidatus Parcubacteria bacterium; assembly: GCA_039799225.1. Classification (GTDB taxonomy): domain Bacteria; phylum Patescibacteriota; class Minisyncoccia; order Phycocordibacterales; family PALSA-1337; genus C7867-002. The sequence continues at coordinate 39,799 of JBDLTF010000002.1, forward strand.
TCTGCGGATGACTTCGATGCGGTGTGCAACGAATTCCTGGAGGATGGACTTGAGCGACAGTGTCTGAGGCACGCCGTGGACCAAGGCCACCATGTTCATATGGAAAGTCTCTTCGAGCTGAGTATGCTTGTACAGAATGTTGAGGATCTTCTCAGGATACGCGCCATTCTTGAGATCGATAGCGATACGCATCTCCTTGTCAGACTCATCACGGAGCGCACGAACACCTTCGACAACTTTCTCGCGAACAAGGTCAGCGATGCGCATGATGAGCTCAGCCTTGTTCACACGATATGGGATGGAGCTGATGATGATCTGATACTGCCCCTTCTTGTCTTCAACAATCTCAGCCTCTCCACGCACGGTCATACCACCGCGACCGGTAGCGTATGCATGATGAATATCTTTCTCGCCATACAAGACTGCTCCTGTTGGGAAATCAGGACCCTTGATGAACTGGAGAATATCTTCAGCGGTCGCATCTTTGTTGTCGACAAGATGAACGGTGGCATCCACGACCTCACCGAGGTTGTGTGGAGCAATGTTGGTAGCCATACCGACAGCGATACCGAGCGTACCATTCAAGAGCAAGTTTGGAACTGCAGTCGGCAAAACTGTTGGCTCCTTGCGAGTACCATCATAGTTGGGACGGAAATCAACAGTCTCCTTATCTATATCGCGGAGCAATTCAGCGGCAACACGAGCCATCTTGGCCTCGGTATAACGCATAGCAGCGGCTGAGTCACCGTCGACAGTACCGAAGTTACCCTGACCCTGAATGAGCGGATAGCGCATGGTGAAATCCTGCGCCATCTTCACCATGGAGTCATACACTGCAACGTCGCCGTGTGGGTGGTAGTTACCGAGCACATCTCCGACCACGACCGCTGATTTGCGGAACTTGGATTGGAAGGTCAACCCCTTCTCATGCATGGCATAGAGGATGCGGCGATGCACCGGCTTGAGACCGTCACGAACATCAGGAAGCGCACGGTCAGTGATGACCGACATAGCGTAGTCGAGAAAAGACTCACGCATTTCTGTGGAGATGTTGCGAGCTACCACGCCAGCGCCTTCAGGTCGGATCGGTGCTTCTTCCGTTACGGATTTGTCAGTCTTTTTGGCCATTTGAAGCTCAATTATAGCAAAAATGAGGTGTGGTGTCAGCTTGACATACGACCAACATTCATGCGAATGTTTTAGCAGTTTCACCCAAGAACCTTAACAATTGAATATCATGAAAAAACTATATTGTTTGATGGGATGCTTAGCTCTCCTGCTAGCACTCTCATTCCTCGGCTGTGACAGTGGTACCCGTTCTGTTCCTGGTGGATATGTCGCCATAAAAAAGAGTGGTGCCGTCCTCATGTCGGGAGAATATTACCATCTCACCGATAATCCTCATCTCGTCCGCATCTCGGTAAATGTTCCCTTACAAGTGACTGTCACAAATTCGTACAATCACCCGTCATGGAGTTCGACCTTGGTCGGAATAACGGTATACACCACCGAAAACTTCGTCGAGCAGGAAAAAATCTTGATGAACACGGGATATGTTGAGGACTTGCTCTACAAAAAAATGAAGCAAGAAAATTGGATGATGGTGCGGCGAGTTGAGCCTTATGGACAATCACCAAGATTCATCTTGGAACAAGGTAACGTGCCACCATCAATCAACCTCTCACAGCTCACAAGTAACTGACCCTGATTTCACCCGCGCCGCGACACACTGTCGGCGCGGTTTTTATTTGGTTCAATTCATTGACCTCAATCTCAAAAAATGCTCTAATCATCGCCAGAGAAAGGAATAACCATGCACCATTCAGACCTAGAGGACATCCTCAAGAAAGCATCGGTGGTAGTTGCTCAAGCTTGCAAAATCAATCATCACGAAGGAAAGCAGGGTGGATACCTTTGCATCGCCACTTCGAGCGGCGTGATTGAAACCGTCACATTGATAGGTACAGTCCCTGAACCTGCAAAAGCGAAAAAGTACTTCGACTACTGCCAAGAGAAGGCCATTCGTCTCGCACACCATCGTGACCATAAGAGCAGTTGGGAAAGCAAAGATGCGGCGAGAGAATGTCGTGGCGGAGCCATCCGTTGCAAGGAAAATATTCTCTCGTTTGCAGGGCTTCCTGAGCACTGGGATGAAGCTGTCGTCCTTACTATCGGATACCTCGGACCCCACCGAATTATCTCCCATGCAGACCTCGAGAACATCTGTCGGATCAGCAGCGTCAACAACCACGTCCACAAACTCATCAGTGCTTGCGCTGATGAAACACTGAGACTGAGGAGGACTCATTAAACACTCTTCTCAAGCACACCGCGCCGCGACACACTGTCGGCGCGGTTTTTTATATATTAAAATGCGAGACTACTTCCCTGGAGAGACCTCCACCTCCGCATACTGAATCTTCTTTGAGCCGAAAACCATTTCTTTGATATCTACGAAAAAGCTGCCAACGTTAGCGAGAAGAGACTGACTTGGAGTTCCTGCCTTCTCAACTGCGGAAGCGATAGCGGCAGAAGGTGCGGTACCTGTCAGCGAGAATGACGCTGCCCAAAACATGAATATAACAACTGTGATGCCAAAAGATGACCAGAATGCGATGCGCGAGCGCACATGTTCCGGCTTTGTACGCAAATGTTCGAGAGTAGTCTGGAGAGACATACTCTTATTATACTACTCCCTCTCCAAAACAACCACATCCGCTTCTTTACCTTCGAGATCCTTCTTCTTGAGAGTGAGCTTCGGCTCAGGCTTTGGGTTCTCCCCTGCTTCCTTGAGGAATTTCTTGAGTGCATCCTTGTCACCCATATCGCCATAATTTACCGGAATAACAATCTTGGGACCCATGGAGACTGCGAGCTTGTATGCCTGAGCCGCATCGAGTACACCGTCGCCACTAATAGGAACAAAAAGAATATCTACTTCATCGATATTTTCATCAGCTTCTTTGGGAAGCTCTGCTGAGCTAATACCACCGAGGAAACAAATGTTCATACCCTCGAGTGACACTGTATATATAGTATTGATGCGCTTCTCACCACCATAGTTTGATTCAGAAGCAAATCCTTTGATGAAAACTCCTTTGACCTCATATTCTCCAGGACCGGAAATAGCAAAAGGTTTCTTCTCACCAAAGATTACTTGATCAACACCATTCATATCTTCATGGTTGACGCTGGTAAGTACGATGTCTGCGCCAAACTTACCCGCTTTGAGCTTGGAATCTTTTGAAACAGGATTGAATGCGAGGACAGTGTCGCCAAATTGAACCTTTACGAATTGTCCGCCGAGGTAGGTAATAATCATAGGTAGGAGTAATTTAGCATAGGAAAAGATAAATAAAAAGAGCTTCACCTCCTACACCCTCCTCGACAAAACCGCAATTCTACGATACTATCGCTCTTGTAAGGCCTACCGCCTTTTTCGTGTCAGTTCTTAACAACTCGCGTTATCCCGAACTTTACTATTATTAATTTAAAAAACGGGGCGCGAGAATATATCATGTTCAAAAAGAAAGTAATTGTAGAAGAGAAAGAGACCGCAGTTGAGGCAGCCGACAAGGCCGCTAACGCCGCAAAGAAGCCGAAGGAGATGGAGCTCACCGACGCACAGAAAGCCAGCCTTATGGGTGGCCTTGTTCCGTCTATGAAGACCCCTCCTGCTGTCGGAGACCTCGTCGAAGGACCGGTCATCGCCATCGAGAAGTCGTCAGTATATATTGACCTCGCTCCATTCGGTACTGGTATTATTTACGGCCGTGAATTTATCATCGCCCGCGATGTGATCAAGAAGATCAACGTTGGTGACGTTATCGCAGCCAAGATCGTAGACAACACTCACAAGGAAGGTTACCTCGAGCTCTCCCTCAAGGAAGCTCGCCAGGCACTCATCTGGAGCGAAGCGGAGTCTGCTATCAAGGAGAAGAAGACTCTCGACCTCCTCGTCAAGGAAGCCAACAAGGGCGGACTTATGATCGAGTGGCAAGGTATCATCGGATTCCTCCCTGCTTCCCAGCTCAAGTCGGAACACTATCCGAAGGTTGCTGACGGAGACAAGGATAAGATTCTCGAAGAGCTCAAGAAGCTCGTCGGTACTCGCCTCCAGGTCGCTATCATCACTGCAGATCCGAAGGAAGGCAAGCTCATCTTCTCTGAGAAGGGTCAGGAGACCAAGGAGAAGGAGAAGGTTGTCAGTAAGTATGAGATCGGCGATGAGGTTGACGGATCAGTCACTGGTGTCGTCGACTTCGGTGTCTTCATCAAGCTCGAGGAAGGTCTCGAGGGACTCGTTCATATTTCAGAGATCGATTGGGGTCTCGTGGATGATCCTCGCAACTTCGTGAAGGTCGGACAGAAGATCAAGGCCAAGATCATTGAGATCAAGGACGGCAAGATTTCTCTCTCACTCAAGCAGATGAAGGCCAACCCATGGTCAGAGGCTGCTAAGAAGTACAAGAAGGATATGTCAGTCACTGGTGTCATCATCAAGTTCAACAAGCATGGTGCACTCGCCTCAATCGAGGAAGGAGTCGCTGGCTTGGTGCATGTCTCAGAGTTTGGTTCCGAGGAGAAGCTCCGCAAGGCGCTCGAGCTCGGCAAGACTTATCCGTTCAAGATAACCCTCTTCGATCCAAAGGATCAGAAGATGGCACTCTCATTCTCAGGAACGAAATAAAAAACAAAAAAACCGCTCATCTCGAGCGGTTTTTTGTTATCCAAATCTCTACATCCCATTAAACAACGTCATCGCCTTCTCCCTGCTCTCTTTGACGATTGTCTCCACTGCCTCAGCGACCCTCTTCGAAACCTTCTTGAGTTCCTTCATTTCCTCATCCTTGAATTTACCGAGAATGAATTTCTCAATTTTCTCATCACCATGCGGCGTCTTGGCATTGCCTTTTGCATTCTCGGGAGCGACACCAACACGGATGCGCACAAATGCTTCTGTCTTGACCGCCTTGATGATGGACTCAACACCATTGTGACCACCTGAGCTTCGATTATATGAAATACGAATCTTACCGAGCGGAAGATTGAAGTCATCATAGATGACCACGAGATCATCTGCCGTCTTCATCTTGAGTTTCTTATTCGTCTTCACCTTCACGAGCGGACCGATAGCCTTGCCGGAATTGTTCATGAAAGTATCTGGCGCGATGAATGTCGCCTTCTCTTTACCGATCTTCCCTACTGCAACCTGCGCGTTCAACTTTTTATTATATTCGAAATCATCACCAAACTCCGCACGTACAGAATCAAGCACGATGCGTCCCGTGTTGTGACGCGTGTTCAGATATTCTTCTCCTGGATTTCCGAGTCCTGCAATAATGTATGACATGGCAAAAGTATACGGGCGACGCGAGAAAGGTGCAAGCGCACAAAAAATATATCCGACACGCTTCAAACTCTTGTGTCAAATGATTCTCAGGAGTATAATAGGCTCCATGCAGAATGATAACGACCTCAAACCCGAGCTAAATACGAAGCTATCGGGAACTATGAGTGCCCTCCGTGAATGGGTACAGGTTATCGTCATCGCTCTCATCGTCGCCCTCCCTATCCGCTTCTTCGTCGCCGAACCATTCATCGTGAATGGCGCATCGATGGATCCTACATTTTCCACCGGCCAATTCCTCGTCGTTGACCGCCTCACCTATCGTTTCGGAAATCCAGACCGTGGTGATGTTGTCGTCTTCGAATATCCCAATGATCCAACCGTCTACTACATCAAACGTATCATCGGACTTCCCAACGAGACTGTTGCTATAAAAAAGGGCAAAGTCACCATCATCAATGAGTCACATCCTGAAGGAATTGAACTCGACGAGTCATATATCGATGCGGCACATGCTTCTGTCGATACGCTCACCGTGACTCTCGGCAAGAATGAATACTTCGTCATGGGAGACAATCGTTCCCAGAGCTCAGACTCGCGCGTCTGGGGCCCACTCAACGAGAATTTCATCGTTGGTCGACCAATCGTGAGACTCTTGCCATTCGGCAGCATCAGCATCCTGCCGGGATCGTTGAATGATTAGCGAAAAACTAAACCCATGAATACAAAATCAAAGAAGCCTGTCGAATCAAAGCATATCTCGTATGAACACCTCGACAAGATCGGAGAGATCGCCGTGTATTATGGCTTCTCCCCGATGAAGAGCCCTGCCATCACCAAGGCAGACCTCGACGCCGCAAAAGGAATCTTGGATGGAGACTCTATAGATGATGAGACTGAGAAGCACGGCAAGCTCCCTCTCCACGTCGAAGAGAAGATTGCCGCTATCCGCATGTATCAAGAGGACGATCTCCAGTCACTCCAACAGCCAGTCATGGTCTATTTCAAGGACCCCTGCCGTGGAGCCATCAAGAAAGGTGGATATCATCGCTATGCTGACCTCGAAATCATGGGAACCTCAGGCGCCATCGCTGAAGCAACGCTCATCCAGACGGGACGCATCATGCTCCTCGAAGAAGGTCACGAGAATACCTCAGTCGAAATCAATTCGCTCGGCGACAAAGACTCCATCGCACGCTTCACTCGCGAACTCACTTCGTACTACCGCAAACATATCAATGAGATGACTCCTGAGTGCCGCCAAATCATGAAGCGTGATGTCTTTGAATTGCTCGCCTCACACGCTCCAGGTGCAGATGAGATCAACGAGAAGGCTCCACGCTCTATGGACTTCCTCTCGGAAATTAGTCGCCGCCATCTTGAAGAGGTTCTCGAATATCTCGAGACACTCGGCATCCCATACACCATCAATCCACGCCTCATTGGCAATCGCTCATACTGTACCGAGACCACCTTCATTATTGTCGATGCCGCCATCCCTGATAAGAAGTCGAAGCAACAGCGCATCCTCGCTATCGGTGTTCGCTACAATGGTCTCGCCAAGCGTTGCGGCATGAAGCGCGACATCCAAGGTGTCGGTATGTCACTCCTCGTTGAGAGCACCAACCCTTCGCTCCGCAAGCCAGTCAAGAAAATGAAGAAGCCAGTCGCTTCATTCGTCCAGCTCGGTATCGAGTCCAAGCTCATGTCTCTCGATATCATCGAGCGTCTCCGCCAGGTCAAGATTCCTCTCTATCTTTCACTCGCCAAGGATCGTCTTGGTGCACAGGTCTCATCTATCGAGCGCTATCACACTCCATACACCATCGTCATCGGCAAGAAAGAAGCTGTCGAACGCACTGCCATCGTGAGGAAGACGGATACACATGCGCAGGAAATCGTAGCTCTCGCAGACCTACCAAAGCACATGAAGAAACTCGATAAATAATTCCCTATCATCATGCTTCATCAAACTATTAAGAACGACATAACGATTGCTCTCCGCGCCAAGGACACTATTCGTCTCGAAGTGCTTCGCGGATTGAGCGCACTCATCACCAATGAGATGCTCGCTTCGAAAGGAGGAGAAGAATTTTTGTCTGACGAGAAAGTTCTCGCACTTGTGAAGAGGAGTGCAAAACAGCGCAAAGATTCTATCGAGCAGTTCGAGAAAGGTGGTCGCGTCGATCTCGCTGACAAAGAGAAAGCTGAGCTCGTCATCTTGAATTCATTCCTCCCAACTCTCATGGCACGCGAGGAGGTTAAGATTATCGCGTCACAGAGAATTGAAGCTCTCAAGTCTGCTGGTACATTTGACCCCAAGGCGGGCGGAAAGATCATGGGTATGCTCATAAAAGAGCTTGCTGGTAAGGCTGACGGTGCTGATGTGAAGGCGGTAGTCGATGAGTTGCTCAAAGCATAGGTCCTCAAAAACTGATTCAAATAATCCCTAAAATGGCCCCGTTGAGGGGCTATTTTGTACTATGGATAACTTGACTTTTATATTGAGAAGTGCTATAATTGTTACAGATAAATAAGTACAACCACAACCAAGCAACCGAGAAAGGTTTCTATGCAACCGAAAACAAAGTTGGTTCCTCTCATTGGTTTCACACTTCCGCCACCAGGTCCTGCACTTAACCGCGTAAATCTGATGGTATTCGAAGGTGAACTCGTCCGGCACCCTGGCGGGACATTCAGCTGTCGCATTCCGGTCGACTCACCCGAAGAAGAAATCGTTGCGACTACTGTTCTCATCGGCCCGAAGGTGATGAATCCCGGTCCGGCTCGGAGCTTGCCGCTTCGTCTTGCGCTTCATAAGCGTCATGATGGCAGCGACACTGATCTGCGGCGCTACATCCGCCGCTAACCCACAGCGCCCGCCGGAATTCATTCCAGCGGGCGCTCATTTTGTACGAGAAAGGAATAATAATGAGCATATTACTCAGAGACGATACCGGATACCGGAAGGTCGTCGGTTCGCCGAATGAGACTACTGATGGTAAGCCTGGGTCGTATCATGAAACCGAGTGTTTCAAGTTCATCTACGATCCGAGCTGTCAGGGTTTGTATTGTCAGTCATATCCATTGGACTGGCGTGTGCAGATCATGATCGCTGAAGACAGTGCATTGTTCCGTCAGATGAACGAACATTCCCAGAAGAAGCTTCTGACCAAAAAAGCGATGCGGCCGAGTGGGCAAAGTCAGCTCCAGATCGAGATGACTCTCCGTCGCAAAAAACGGCGACAGGGAAATAACTTCAAACACTGGGGTGGGGACGAACCTGATTGGGATACTATCCGCATCAACAGAATACTCGAATGGAGAACTCTAAATCCTTCGAGCAAAGTCCTTACTGATCGCAAGATCAATCAAACCATGCGCTACCGGATCGATGAAGATCCTGACTTCTACGCAGAGGTCGCTCGGGGTGAATGGGACTAACAAAGCCGAAACTTTTCGTTTCGGCTTTTTTTATACACGAATCAATTTGTTGATGACACCTACGCCTTCGCAAACGGTTCCAATTCAACAACAAATGTTGATCCCTTCCCTTCTCCTGCAGATTCCGCATGAATAGTTCCGTGATGAGCAACGACAATCTCCTTAGCCACGAAGAGGCCGAGACCTGTCCCTCTGATGTTAGTCTTGTTGGCATTGCCAGCGCGACTCCACTTGGCGAAGAGGTGTGGAAGTGTCTCTGCTGCGACACCGATACCTGTATCCTGGATCTTGAAGACGAACTTGTGCTTGAGGCGATCAAGGCCGAGTGTGACCGATACTGAACCCTTAGGAGTGTACTTAAGCGAGTTATCTATGAGGTTGGCGATGACCTGCTTGAGCTTGTCGCGATCAGCTGTTGTGCGGTAGTCAGTGCCCGAATTTTCGGCCTCGAATGTGAATTTTACGTTCACAGATTTGTCGATGTTTGGCTTGAGTTCTCCGATGACATCTTCGACGAGCGTCTTCAAGTCGATGGTCTCGAAAGCATACTTCATACTACCGAGCTCGATGCGTGTGACATTCAAGTAGTCGTCGACGATGGCCGCGAGCGTATTGGTCGATTCGAAGATACGGCTAACTGCATCCTTGGCCTGTGGAGCGATTGCCCCCATGTCACCTTCGAGGATGAGCGATGCATATCCCTTCATAGCGGTGAGTGGTGAGCGAAGTTGGTGAGTAGCGAATGAGACGAATTCTGACTTCTGACGATCAAGCTCGGTGAGGCGGATGTTGGCTTTTTTGAGGTCATCAGCAAGTTTCTGAATCTTCTCGCGCTGATACACTTCACGCTTCACACCACGCACCAACGACCAACCTATAATGATGAAGGTGATGACGGTGAGGATAACCACGACACGAACATTCTCGATTTGTCTCAAGAAAAGAAGAGACAATAGGAGCACAATCTGTGCGGAGACAATCGCCTGCGTACCGATGATCTTTATATTGAATGTCCTGAATTTCACGATTGCATACGTCATGAACCCAAGAAGGATAGGCATACCGAAGAGACCATACTGACCTATTGTCCAATCTTCAGATATCGTACCGACGATATTGCCCCATGAGAACATGAACAAGAAGAGCAGCATGCCGAGAGATATGAGCACGAGTGGCCTCTTCCTGCCCTTTCCAACATTCTTGTACTGTCTTATGGCGAAAATGGTCGTCCAAATAGCAACGATTATTTCCACGAAATATCCATAATACACAAGTAATCCTTCAACGACTTCACGGTCGCAATTTGTATAATTGAAACCAAGAATACCGAATTTTGTCGCAGAAAGAGCAATCGTAGGAACGAGTATTCCCAACATGACATGCTTCGTTTTGACAGACACATCCATGCCCGTGACATATACCATCAAGAAATACAGTCCAAGAATATACAATACTGGTTCGAGCAGGATAGTAATCGTCCAGAAGAACATGATATGCGACGGATTTGGATCAGCCCACAACACCACATCAGAGAACACCCATAGACTAAAGGTAGTTGTAATAGCGAAGAACAAGCGAGCCATGAATGAGCTGCGGTTACTCAGATATACGAACAACCCGAGACCGAATGCGGCCAACAGCGAAAAGAAATGTGAATAGTACACAAGCGACGCAAACACATTCTCAGAAAAAACCAAAAAATATGATGGCTCCCAGGCGCAACCCAAAACATCTTGTGCTATTTGCATCATATGCCTTTTTCGATTACCTCATGAAACTGATCTGATACAGATTCGGATATACTCTCCTCAGAATCATATACTTCAAAATCTGAGAACACGATATATCGGATGAAAGCGGCGAGCACTGACAAGACAAGCAGTATCACTAGCGTAGAGAAAAAACCAAGTCTTGTCTTTATTTCCATATGTTCAATTATACAATACTATGGTGTTGTCGATAAACCTTCTGGAAGTAGCGTGGTACAAAAGGTAAGTATTTCTCGAATTTCTCTTTCGTGAGAAATTGTACAGATCTCACGATTCCTTTCTTACCCTTTTGCGAGAAGTCGTGCATCCACCACAAAGGCTGATCTTCCGTAATGGCGTAGTCAATACACACCTCATCTCCCTCCTTAATATCTCGAAGTGCGCACACGGTAACCTCACCTCGGATGCCGCATGTTGGTTTCGAAGAATGGTTCAAATACCTGCCATACCCCCTCGGATCAATCCATGTATTCTTGGCGATTCCGATCCAATGCTCTCCATAGAGCGCACCTTTCTCATCTTTGACTTCCCAAGTTATTCGCTTACCTTTTATGATGAAGGCTGTCTCTCCTTTTTTCAGATCCTTCTTAGCAAGAATACCCAGACCATGAATCTTGCTCTTTCCCACATGCACTTTTTTGCTATATGGTATCTTTGTTTCCAATTCCATAAATGTAACTTATGAAAAACGTGCCAAAAGCAGTATAGAAGCGACGCCTGCTACAATGCCGATAATTTCGTAGATGCTCAAAGTCTCCTTGAAGAAGAAAACTCCTACGATAGTGAGGGCAATAACCGTGGTTGTGGCATAGATAATACCCAACGACCCAAGCTTTATGTATTTCATGACAAAAAACCACCCAATCGCTGTCGATGAATAGATGAGTGCACCAAGAACGAACCATTTCCAATCGATATACTTATCACCGCTTCCTCCAAGCTTCAAAAAGTAATCTCCAAGAACGCCGATGAGGCTCAATATGACGATCATTAAAACTGGCATCTATTCATTATAGCATCTTATTTTCGTGGGTAGGATTTGGGGATATCCACTAAATCAGTTCGTGTACCCCAAACCTCAAACCACCACTCCCGTAAATCATTGTCAAATAAGGCTTTTTCTGATAGAGTGGCTTTCTTAACGCCTATGTCTACAAAAGATCAGAACAACCTGATTGTCCGCCCTCCTGTGGTCGTTGTCATGGGTCACATTGACCATGGCAAATCAACCCTTCTCGACTACGTCAGGAAGAGCAACATTGTCGCAGGCGAGGCTGGAGGCATCACTCAGCACATGGGTTCATACCAGGTCGACCATACCACCGCAGATGGTAAGAAAGTCTCTATGACCTTCCTCGATACTCCTGGTCACGAAGCTTTCTCTGGTATCCGCGAGCGCGGTGCACAGGTCGCTGATATCGCCATCCTCGCAGTCTCTGCAGAAGACGGCGTCAAACCTCAGACCATCGAAGCATACAAAGTCATCCAGGCTTCCAAGCTTCCCTACGTCGTCGCTATCACCAAGACCGACAAGCCCAATGCAAACATCGAGCGCACCAAGCAGAGCCTTGGCGAGAATGAGATTTACGTCGAAGGTTGGGGTGGTGTCATCCCATGCGTCGAGATTTCCGCACTGACCGGCAAAGGTGTGCCTGAGCTCCTCGATATGGTCATGCTCATGGCTGATCTTGCCGAGCTCAAAGCTGATCTCTCACTTCCTGCTACCGGAGGTGTCATCGAATCCACACTCGATACCAGGAAAGGTATCTCCGCTACCCTCCTCCTCAAGAATGGTTCACTCTCCATCGGTTCATTCGTGGTCGCTGGAAATGCATATACCCCTGTGCGCTTCATCGAGAACTTCAAGGGTGAGAAGATAGAGATTGCTACAGCATCTATGCCGATACGCATTCTCGGATGGAGCACTATGCCAGCCTGTGGAAATGATTTCGTAACAGTCACAACCAAGAAAGAGGCTGAGAAGATGGCCGATGCATATCATCTCGCTACCAAGAAAGCTCCTGTACGCACCGTCGCCGCACCAGTCGTCGAAGGAGAAGTTGCGGCCGTCATCATTCCTGTCATCATCAAGGCCGACGTCATCGGCAGTCTCGACGGTGTGAAGCACGAGCTCGCGAAGGTAGATCATGACAAGGTTCATCTCAAAATTGTTTCAGAGGGTATTGGAGACATCAACGAAAACGATGTGAAAGTCGCTATCGGAGATCCAAGCATCTTCCTCCTCGGATTCAACGCCGCTCCAGAGAAGAAGGCTGAGGCTATGATTGAACGCTCTGCAGTACCTCTCCAGGTCAAAAATTTCAACATCATCTATGAGCTCACTCAGTATGTGAAGGAACAGCTCGCGTTGAAGATTCCCAAGGAATATATCGAGGAGATGACTGGTCGTGCAAAGTTGCTCGCTGTTTTCTCCAAAGAGAAGGATAAGCAGGTTGTCGGTGGAAAAGTTGAAACCGGCTCTATCGAGAGTGGTAACGACGTACGCATCATGCGCCGCGAGACTGAGATTGGTCGTGGTAAGATCCGCGAGCTCCAGCAGCAGAAGAAGCGTGTCGATGAGGTCGCATCTGGATATGAGTTCGGTATGATGCTCGATGCCAAGATTGAGGTCGCCCCAGGAGACCGTATCGAGTCTGTCAGGACTGTCGAGAAGAAATAATATGGATAACAAAGACAACAAACTCAAAGAGATATTGCGCGAGCTCGCCGCCGAGTTTTTCTCACGTGAATCAAATCGCCAGTCACTCATCACCATCACTGATGTCGACGTATTCGCTCGTGGATCACGCGCACGCATCCTTATGACCGTGTTACCAGTGCACAAAGAGGAGGCTGCTCTCGAATTTGCTCACCGCCAGCTCACTGACTTCAAACACTATGTTATGGAGAAGTCTCGCATCGGTCATGTACCCTTCTTCGAGATCGCTCTCGATGTTGGCGAGAAGAATCGCCAGAAAATGGACGAAATCTCCAAAACGCTATAGAATGGCGAAACAGGGCCACGTAGAAAAGTGGTAATTCGGCTCTCTGCAAAAGAGCTATACGCGAGTTCGATTCTCGCCGTGGCCTCCAACTTTTCATTTTGCTCGCTAGATTGTACACTTGAAACACCGCCGGGGTGGCGAAATTGGTTATACGCGCAAGACTTAAAATCTTGTTTTCGTTTATTCGAAAGTGTGAGTTCGAGTCTCACCCCCGGCACAATTGACCCTATAGATCTGTGGTAAAATAGAGCCTCTACCATGGAGTCCTTCATAACCCACGTCGCCACGCTTTCTCCCCTCCTTATGTATGGCGGCATATTCATCGGCTTCATGCTCGAGGCCAACACGGTGCTCTTCAGCACTATGTTCCTCGCCGAACAGCATGCGCTCAACCTCTGGATTCTTCTACCTGTGGCACTTATCGGTTCTATGGCCGGTAACATCCTCTTCTACGGCATCGGCTATGCTGCGGCGTACAAATCAAATCGTTATACCCGCATCACCGATATTATTTCCAAACCATTCGACCACCACCTCCATGAGCGTCCGTGGCGCACTATCTTCCTGACCAAGTTTGTCTATGGACTCAACTGCGCCATTATCGTACGTGCCGGACAGATTCGCATGACCTTCGGAAAGTTCCTATTCATAGACAGCGTTTGCACACTCATCTGGCTCGTCATCGTTGGTTCTCTTGGATATGGATCCGGTTCGTTCGTCAGCATCACCGCGCAGGAATTGAAACATGCAGAGATTGGGCTCCTTGTAGCACTCATTATCTTCTTTGGTATCAAACACTTCATCTCAACCTACATCAAGAAGGAGCTCAAAGACTAATTATTTTATCCTTTTCAAAAAGCTTCTTCGATGCGTGGCTAATAGGCCATTTTTTCGTATCGCCAGATAGTGACTCTTCGTCCCATATCCTTTGTGTCGTTCAAATCCATATTCTGAATACTTTTTTGCAAGTGTATTCATTTTCCTATCTCGCAACACCTTCGCACAGATAGAAGCTAGCGCAATCGTCATCTCTTTCTCATCGCCCTTTATAATCGTTTTCTGATTCTCATATGTAAGAGGTGCTTTCAAACCACCATCAAGAAGCACTTTTATCCGTTCAGGCTTGATCTTATTTCGTCCAACTACAGTGCCCAAAGAAATGAAGAGTGCTGTTCGTATGGCATATGACAATCCTTTTCCGTCAATTATTTTCTCGCTCTGGAATGTCACTTGAAAATCAATTAGACCCTTCTTTTTTGATTCTTGAATATGTGCAAACCATTCTTCCCTCTTTGATTCGCTTAATTGTTTGGATTCTTTGACTCCTTTGAACAGTTTCTTCGCCTTCTCATCAAGAAATACAAAAGCTCCCACGGCGACTGGCCCTGCAATGGGTCCGCGACCAACTTCGTCGATGCCGATGGTGAATTGTGCGGCTTTTTTTGCCATAGATAGCATAAGCATACTACAGATGCGTCAAACTTCTCATTCATGATATTTCCCTGTAAACTAACCCCATGTCCCGCTTCGCCCACCTCCATACTCACTCCCACTATTCTCTCCTCTCGGCACTCCCCAAGATAGACGACCTCGTCGATGAGGCCAAGAAGCTCGGCATGAAGGCACTCGCTCTCACCGACAACGGTAACCTCTATGGCGCCATCGATTTCTACAAAGCCTGCGAGAAAGCTGGCATCAAACCCATCATTGGCGTCGATTTCTTCATGGCGGCACGCTCGAGGAAGGATATGCAGGCGGGTATCGACAACCGCCGCAGTCGCCTCGTACTTCTCGCTATAAATGAGACTGGCTACCAGAACCTTATTCAGCTCGTCACCAAATCCCACCTCGAAGGCTTCTACTACAAGCCACGTATCGATCGTGAGCTCCTCGAACTCCACAATGAAGGCCTCATCTGTATTTCACCTTCATTCTCCGGAGAAATCGCTCAATCACTGAACAGTCGCAACCAAGACAAGGCCAAGGAAGTAGCGGCTTTCTATAAGCAGGTATTCGACGAGCGACTCTATGTAGAAATCACACGTCACCCAGAGATCGACGGCCATGAGGCTAACATGAAAACTCTTCTGAATTTTGCCAAGAGCCAGGACATACCTGTAATGGCAGCGCATGACGTCTACTATTTGAAACCTGAAGATCGCTTCGCTCGCGAAACACTTGTTCGCGTGAATTCGCACAGCGACGCATCGGATAAAATTTCCGACAGTGACGAAGATGATTTCTCGTTCATCTCATCCGAACGCGCAGAAGAACTCTTCCGAGACCTTCCAGAGGCGCTCGAGAACGCTGCAAACATCGTCAATGCTTGTAACTTGAAGATTGAACTCGGCAAATGGGTATTCCCTGCCTTGAAAGTCGAAAGTGGCCGCACGCCTGATGAGGAACTCCGTCATATTGTCTTCGAAGGATTCGCACGACGAGGAATCGGACAGACACCTGAACTGGTTGCTCGTGCTGAATATGAGCTCAAGGTCATTCGCGACAAGGGATACGCACCATACTTCTTGGTAGTGGCAGACTTGCTCCGCTTCGCCCGCGAGAATGGTATTCTCTCCAACATTCGCGGATCGGTCTCTGGATCCATGGTCACCTATCTCGCCGGCATCACCAACATCAACCCCATCGTGTACGAAATTCCCTTCGAACGCTTCCTCAACCCTGATCGTCCCTCAGCTCCCGATATCGACATGGACTATGCCGACGATCGTCGCGATGAAATGATTGATTACGTGCGTAGAACATACGGTGCCGACAAAGTGGCTCAGATCGGAACCTTCGGTACTATGGCCGCACGCGGATCTGTACGTGATGTGGCACGCGCTATGGGATTCGGCTATGACATTGGTGATCGTATCTCCAAGCTCATTCCCATGGGAGCACAAGGATTCCCGATGACCATCGAGCGCGCACTTGATGAAGTTCCTGAGCTCAAAGAACTCTATACTGCTGACGCCGATAGTCGCCGCATCATCGATATGGCCAAGAAGATTGAAGGGTGTGCCCGTCACATCGGTGTCCACGCCGCTGGAGTGGTCATATCACCGACTGCGCTCACTGACTTCACCCCGCTCCAGTTTGACCCCAAAGGTGAAGGTAAGGTCATCACTCAGTACGACATGTATTCTATCGAGGAGGCTGGTCTCCTCAAGTTCGACTTCTTGGGTCTCAAGAACCTCACCATCATCGCAGACGCCGTCGATCGAATAAAGAAAATTACGGGCGTCGAAATTGATCCTGATAATATACCTGTCACAGATACAGCGACATTCGAGATGCTTGCGCGCGGAGAAACGGCGGACACATTCCAGCTCAACGGCGACGGCATGACCCGCTTCCTCAAAGATCTCAAGCCGACAACTATTCACGACATCAACGCTATGGTGGCGCTCTACCGCCCAGGTCCGATCCAATTCATTCCTGTATATATCGAATGTAAACATGATCCTTCGAAAGTGAAATATCTCGATCCTCTTCTCAAACCAATTCTCGAAAAAACATACGGGGTTCTCGTGTATCAGGACGACCTCCTCATGATTGCGAATAAAATCGCAGGATATACCTGGGGTGAAGTGGACAAATTCCGCAAAGCTATAGGTAAGAAAATTCCCGAGGAAATGGCCGCTCAAAAAGATAAGTTCATCGAGGGCTGTATCAAGCATTCGAAATGGAGTGATAAGAAAGCCAAGGAGGTCTGGCGCTGGATCGAACCTTTTGCTGCATACGCCTTCAACAAAGCGCACTCCGTGTCATATGGCCGTGTCGCTTATATCACCGCATATCTCAAGGCGCACTATCCTGCCATCTATCTCTCCGCTGTTTTGACTTCAGAGCAAGGAGATACTGAGAAAGTGGCTGAAACAATCAAGGAATGTGAACGTATCAAGATTCCCGTATTGCCACCTGATGTGAACGAAAGCTTCAGCCAGTTCACTGTCTTGAAGGATGGAGACTCATATCGTATCCGCTTCGGACTCGTGACCATCAAGAACTTCGGTCAGGGCATTTCGACTGCCATCATCGATGAGCGTGAGCGTGGTGGTAAATTCACGTCTCTCGTCAACTTCCTCGATCGCGTCAAAGACCGCAATCTCAACAAGAAATCACTTGAATCTCTCATCAAGGCTGGAGCTATGGATTGCTTTGGCGATGACCGTGGTGTCATGCTCGCCAATCTCGACCTCATGCTTGAATACAGTAAGGAGAGCGGTAAACAGCATGCCGATCAGGACTCACTCTTCGGCACAATGTCAGATGCTTCGAGTGTTCCTGCGTTGCGTCTTGTCTCTGTTCCGCCTGCAGAGATGCGCGACAAGCTCGCATGGGAGAAAGAGCTCCTTGGTCTCTACATCTCTGGTCATCCACTTGAACGCTATCGCCCACAAATCGAGAAGAATGGCATGAGTATCAAGAAAGCACTCGATGAAATCAAAGAAGGTGGTGAAACCATCTTCGGCTGTATCGTGAACGAAGTGCGCATCGTCCAGACCAAGAAAGGTGACACAATGGCCTTCATCACGCTGGCCGACTTCACTGGATCCGTTGAAGCTGTGGCATTCCCCCGCACCTATGTTGAATATAAAAACCTTCTTGTTCCTGATTCTTGTGTCGCGGTGAAGGTGACCCTTAATACGAGAAATGGTGAGAAAGGATTTGTACTGGAGAGGGTTAGGGGGTTATAAAAAACGCATTATTGGTTGTCCACAGAAAAACCCGACTTATACCCACCTTACCCACAGGTTACCCACGAATTTCGCTTGCGAAGATATTGACACTGAAAATGAGAGGTTCATAATTACTGTAGGCTCTCGTTCATGGAGAAAATCCTTAAATTAAATTCATAGGAATCATATTGTATACGACCTCCGGGTCCTATCACGATTCCGCCTTATATTATTTCGGATCCTTCCTCCATATATGTACGATAGCCTACCTATGGCACGCGACCCGCTTCGGCGGGTTGCTGTGCGTCTGGATGAAAAAATATACTACGCTTTGCTAGAAGATTGAGAGATCAATAGCAAATCAACAATGAGTGCGAAGGCGAGCACACTTGTCTTCACTGGATCCCATACTCCGTCATGCCAATTGATGACCGCACTGTACCAGAGCGTGCTACACGGAAGGAGAAAAAATCCAAGCGCGAGCCAATACCATTCACTGAACACTCCCGTGAACCACTCAGAAAAGATATAGAGAAAGAAGATTACAACGCGAGGGATAAACATGCCATAAATAGTGAGTGCCATATATCTCATAGTATACTCCCTTATCCGTCAATGCACTACTACGAAAAAGCCCCTGATTGGGGCTTTTTCTTCCTCACAAACTATACAGTCGGAGGAGTCTGTGGTTCCGGCTGAACCGGCACAGGGTTTTCTGCTGGCTTCTTGTCTTTGTGAAGCATGATAGTCTGCGAGGGGGTTATGTCTCGCCCGTAAATTATACGCCTGCTGCAAGTACCTCCCCTGTTTCGTCATTTTTTTGACTTCCCGTCAAAACCTATTTCAAAATAATGGCCCAACAACGAGCTCCGGCGACATGGTGTAATGTGGTCAAATATTAGAACACATGGGGTGGTTTTTTGGAATATTTTAGACAAAATATGCTATACTCCCACCCATGAAAAGCACCAAAACTATCGCCCTCATCGTCCTCGATGGTTGGGGTTACCGAGAGGATACCAAAGACAACGCCATAGCCGCCTCACACACTCCCACATTCAAGCATCTCTGGGATACCTATCCACACTCCCTGCTCAAGGCATCAGGAGACGCTGTCGGACTTCCTGAGGGTCAAATGGGTAACAGCGAGGTTGGTCACATGACCATCGGTGCCGGCAAACCTGCTGATACAGATCTCGTGCGTATCGATAAGGCTATCGCGAGTGGTGATTTCGACAAGAATCCTGCCTTCACCTCCCTCTTCGACCATGTGAAGAAGAATTCATCCACACTTCATGTCCAAGGACTTGTTAGTTCGGGAGGTGTACATAGTCACCAGAACCACCTCTACGCCTTCCTCCGTCTCGCCAAGAAACATGCTGTCCCTCAAGTTGCCATTCACGTCTTCACCGATGGTCGTGACACTGCACCCCAGAGTGCATCTGCATACATCAAGGAGCTTGAGGCTGTGCTCGACATCCTCAATGACGACAAATCCAAGCCGAACTTCTTCATCGCCACCATTTCTGGTCGCTACTACGCCATGGATCGCGACAACAACTGGGATCGCCTCGCAAAGACTGAACAAGCTATGTTCGAATGCAAAGGCAATGTCTGCGAAATCAAGCCGTCAGAATATCTCTCTGAACAATACAAGAAGGGTGAGCGTGACGAACTCCTCGCACCGACCGTTTGTGCAACTCCTGAAGGAATCGGTTGTGCCATCGAAGAGAACGATGCTGTCTTCTTCTTCAATTTCCGCGCTGATCGCGCACGCATGCTCTCTGAGAAAATGCTTGAGATTCCTAAGTCGAAAAATATTCTTTTCGTCACCCTCACCGAATACTGCGTCGACTTCACCTGTACCACCGCCTTCCCTCCTTTTAAAATTGAAACTTCCATAGGCCAAGAAATCGCTGCTGCAGGTCTCTCTCAAGCGCGTATCGCCGAGACTGAGAAATTCGCACACGCTACGTACTTCTTGAACGGCGGTCGTGAAGCAAAGTTCGATCGTGAGACCGATATTCTCATCCCAAGCCGCAAGGATGTGAAGACCCACGACGAAGCTCCTGAAATGCGCGCGGAAGCTATCGCCGATGCCGTTATTTCTGAAATAGAAAAAGGTACTGATTTCATCTTCGTGAATTTTGCCAATCCTGACATGGTTGGTCATACCGCAAATGTTCCTGCTATCGTCAAAGCCGTTGAAACGGTTGATACACAACTTAAACGCGTCGTTGAAGCCCTCGAAAAGGCCGGTGGTATCGGTCTCATAACTGCAGACCATGGAAACGCTGAGATGAACATTGATCCAGTCACAGGAACCAAGCACACGGCCCATACTACCAACCCAGTTCCATTCATTCTCACCAGCCACGACTATACCGTGAAGGCAGGAGCACTTTTCGACCTCGCACCTACAGTACTCGATCTCTTAAACTCAAAAGCTCCGAAAGCGATGATTGGTACGTCTCTTATTTCGAAAAAATAATTATTGCTTCCTCACAACGAGCACGCTCATATATTTCACTAGAAGTATTGAGGCTGATGCCAAGAATACACCGAGTGCCCACCCAGCAATAACATCAGATGCCCAGTGCACATTGAGAACCACGCGGGAGAGACCAACTGCGATAGCCGCTACTGCGCACGCGACGATAACAATTTCACGATAGACCCATGAATGTATTTTACGTGCGAGAAGGTATCCAACAATAACAAAGAATGCTGCCGAAATCGCCGCATGACCACTCGGAAAGCTCGGGTCACCAACTATAGAAATGAGTGCATTATCGGGGCGAGGGCGCATGAAAAATTCTTTGATAACGCCAAGGAAGAATATCGTCGATCCTATCGAGACAATCATGATTGAAGCAGAGCGCCACTTCTTGCGGAACAAGAGATATGCGCCGATCAAAAATCCAAGAGTACTTGTCACTGCAAACCCACCAATAGTGGTCACCCAAACCGCCAGAATCCGAAGACCATATTGTCCATGATTGAGCATGTCCATAAATCCATTCACCTGAACATCGAATGTGGCCATGGATGAAGATGATAAGGTCAATGCGTCCTGTACCGTCTTGGCGAGAACATACAACGAGATGATATTAAGGATGAGCATGAAAAGTTCATACTTCTTGAATACATGGAAGCGCATATTAACGAAGCGATACCCCCATGCGATGATCAATCCAGCAATAATCGCGAATACGGCAAACTTACCCACGTATCCCGCGACTACATGATATCCTGCACCGAACATATATCCTGCAAGGACCGATACGACTGCCCAACTGATACCACCGATAATATTGAACACCCAGAATCTACTTACTGGAGCAGGACTCGCTCCAACAAGGAATGGCATGAGGGCACGCGTCACTGGACTGAATCGTCCAATAATCATAGCTTTACCCGTATGCTTGTGGAGTAACGCGTTGGTCTTCTCAATATGAGCATCGGTAATGAATAGATATGGCCTTACACGATCGATAAAGCTAAGGCCATATCTGCGACCTATCTTGAAACCGATATAGTCGCCAAGAATTGCTCCAAATGAAGCAAGTCCGAGCACCCACCAGAGATTGAGCACCTCGATACGCGCTAGGAACCCACTGAATACAATGACGATATGACCCGGTATAAGCGCACCGAATACAGGAATTCCTTCGAGAGTAGTCGTAACAAAGAGGAAGGCATAGCCTCCCTGAGAAACAATCGATTCTACATAGTCCGTAAGGGCCGAAAATAGATGGATATATGACATTTCCACTCATTATATCACGAACCACTTGCGTCCCTAATAGGTATGCTACAATGGAAATCAATCAGGTTGATATTTATTCGTAATATATTACACAACGTTCTATGAGCACCGTAACTATCTATTCGACACCGACCTGCGTCTACTGCAATATGGCCAAGAGCTTCTTCAAGGCCAACGATGTCGCATACACCGAGCACAACGTCGCCTCAGATCTCGAGAAGCGCAAGGAGATGATCGACAAGACGGGACAGATGGGAGTTCCTGTCATCGACACCGGCAAGGAAGTCATCGTCGGATTCGATGAAGAGAGGGTCAAGGCAAGTTTGGGAATTAAATAAGGAATTAGTTCGTAAAAAACACCCGCGAGAGGGTGTTTTTTATTTTGGTGCGAGATGCGGGAATCGAACCCACGCCACATGCTTGGGAAGCACGAATTCTGCCACTGAACTAATCTCGCGCGCTCATATATTACTCCTAAAACCCAAATACACGCAACATCCTTCCCCACCAACCAATCGTCGAGGTCGCTTGAACTGATGCTGCCTCTGCTGCCGCGGCGCGCTGAGCGGTGCTCGCCGATTCATCGACGATCACCGCTACTGATTCACCTTCTTTAACCGCATGATATTTGGAACGAATCTCATTCTCGAGACCACGTTCGGTAGATAGATACCCGACCGTCTCAGAAAGCTTACTCTCACGGTCGCGAAGCTTGGCAAGCTCGGCCTGAGCCTGCTCGAGCCTCTCAGAACTGAGGTGGGCCTTCTCGTAAATGTTCCATCCTGCCTTGGCGAGCACAGCAAGAAGCACTGCCCCGAGCACCATTGCGACAGGAGAAGCAATCATGCGCTTCCAGAAGGGACGGTTGCCGTATTTCATGCCCTACAGTATACTAGATTCACTATGTTATTTCACGAAAAATCCAAGAAAACCCTGAACCGAATCATGGTCGTCGTAGCGATATTGGTCATCATCAGCATGATTTCGCTCTACATTCCTTCACTTAGGAACGGATTCTAATTCCTCGCGTTATTCGCCAGCCCTCATCATCTTCACGAATACATCCTGAGGGATGTTCACCGTACCATGCTCCTTGAGGCGTTTACGGCCTTCCTTCTGCTTCTCGCGGAGCTTCATCTTGCGGGTAATGTCTCCTCCAGAAAGAGTTCCTGCGGCATCCTTTTTCTTACCTGAAATTGAACGTGACGAGATGATACGACCGAGCGCTTTGGATTGGATCTTGTAGGTGAAGAGTTCACGGGGCATGATGCCATGGAGTTTCTCGACAGTCGCCTCAGCCTCTTGTTCTGCCCTACGACGAGACACAACGCGGGTAAAGGCAGGAACTGGTTCATCTGCCACAAGCACATCCATACGGACAACATCCGCGAGACGACTCTCGGTAATATCATACGAAATAGAACCATACCCAGATGAGATGCTCTTGATCTCATCGAAGAAATTACGCATGAGCTCGCGAAGTGGCATCTGCATAGTCAGGAGTGTACGGTTGTCACCGAAATTCTCGGTACCGGTAAGCTCAGCTTCATGCTCATAGATAGACTTCATGATACCGCTCAAATATGCGGGCGGAGTGATGATCTTGAGTGTAACGATAGGCTCCTGAACCTCCTTGATATCCTGTTCATCAGGGAAAAGTGACGGTGAATAGACTGTGCTCTTCTTACCATTCTTGAGCTCGACGGTGTAGGTAATACTTGGCTGAGTAATAACGAGCTCGAGATTAAATTCGCGGCGCAAACGCTCGGTCACGATCTCCATGTGGAGCATACCGAGGAAGCCACAGCGATATCCCTTACCAAGAGTTCCCGATGCTTCCTCTTCATAGGTAAAAGATGAATCCGAGAGACGGAGACGACCGAGAGCTTGGCGAAGTAGAGCGAGATCATCCTGACTCTCTGGGTAGATTGAGGCCCAAACGACAGGACGAGGACTCTTGTATCCATCAAGTGGAGGAAGTGTATCCTTCAGTGAAGCGATAGTGTCTCCAACAGATGCGATTCCTGGCTCTTTTATTCCTGTCACAATATATCCGATCTCACCCGCTGAGAGAGACTCGCGAGGAGTGTTGTCTGGTGCAAAAATACCAATCTCGATAGGTTCGAACGTTTTATCAGCGATCTTAAACTTGAGCTTCTCGTGACGATGAACTGCACCATTCATGACGCGTGTGTAGACGATAACTCCTGTGTGGTTTGAATATTGGAAATCGAAGATAAGCGAACGGAATTCATTCGTTGCATCAGGAGATGATGGCGCAGGTACGCGGCAGATGACCTCATTTAAGAGATGCTCAACGCCTTCACCTGTCTTGCCTGAAACTTTCAAGACATCTTCTGGTGAACATTCGAGGAGCTGACAGACTTCAGCGATGACTTCATCAGTACGTGCAAGCGGAGAATCAATCTTACTCACAGTCGGAATAATCTTGAGTCCTGCTTCACGTGCCATGTTGAGGGTCGTCAGAGTCTGAGCCTGGACACCTTGAGTGGCGTCGACAAGGAGAATTGAACCTTCAACTGCTTTGAGCGAGCGAGAAACCTCGTAGGAGAAATCGATATGACCTGGGGTGTCGATGAGGTTGAGGGCATATTCGACTTCATCACCGCCTGCTGCGGCGGTTCGCCATTTCATCCTCACTGGCTGCATCTTAATCGTAATTCCCCTCTCCCTCTCCAATTCCATAGAATCAAGAACCTGCTCCTGCATCTTCCTTTTCTCGATAGTTCCGGTTATCTCAAGCAAACGATCGGCAAGTGTGGACTTGCCGTGGTCGATGTGCGCGATGATGGAAAAATTGCGTATTTGAGCCGGATTCATGGGTTTCTGCCTAGTAGAGCAAATATAGCAGAAATAAGGCGATTTACCAAAGATTGACCCTTATTTTGGCCGTGTTATATTGGGTTTAGAAACAACCTAGGAGAACATATGAGTAAAACATCAGGAAGCCTGGTGAAAGCATACACGCAGGAACCTGCACCCAATATGCCCAAGTATGTCAAAATAAACGGGAGATGGAAGCTCTCCAACGATCATCTTGCCAAACATCCTCGTGCAAAACCGATTAGAAGAGAAATCGAAGAACTCAAAAAGCACAAGTGGGCGCAAACACGCAAAATCCGCCAAGGATTCAGATGTTTTGGACAACAAGGCCGCTAAAGACTAAATACCGCGCGCCGCCAAATTCTTGGCGGCGCTTTTACTTTTATATATGTTCGACTTCAGCCGGAGGAACCTTGGCCTTCCAAATCTTGCGATGGAGGGTACGCCAGACTTCTGCGAGCTCATTATTCTTGAGAAGAAGTAGAACGAGGATACCCACACCGATACCCACGAGACCTGAGCAGAGACCTTGGAGGAAAACTCCCCACACCTTAGTGAGTGGAAACACTACTGCAAATGGACGTAGGCTCAAGAATGCTGCGTAACCCATGATGACCGATGCTGAGAATGAATGCAGGAGTGTCGACAAAACTGGCTTGGAGAAACCTTTGTATTTCTTCTCAAACATCCACCAGTGAAGAATCGTGTTCAGTATGACGCCAATAGAATATGCGAGCGAGAGAACGATAGTACTTGTACCAACCTGACCACTTACCTTGAGAAGATCTTCGAGGAAGAAGCGGAACACTGGATATGCGAAGAAGAGCTTGGTGAAGACATATCCGAGAACGACTATGACTGTCGCTGATATGACATTGATGAGCAGGGGTCGCGTTGTCTTCCCTTCAGCGTAGAACGCGCGGATGAAGAGCACAATGAGACTCTGTCCGATCACCGATATCATGAAGATCGCGAGCGACGCAGCAGTGAGCCTCGTGTCTGCCCAGTCGAAGTTACCAGCACCCAACACCGTACGCACGATTTGTGCACGCAAGACGATGAAGAGCACCATGATTGGTGTTGACCAGAAGATGATATGACGTGCCGCAGCAATCATCTTCTCGAGGAATTCAGCATGATTACCTGACACATAGAGCCTCGAGAGATCTGGAAATACTGCCGATGAATAGCTCGCACCAATGATAGTGAGCGGCACTGACTGAAGATTGAATGAGAGACTGAAGACTGCAATCGATCCTTTGGTCATAAGTGACGCGAGCGCAGTCAGAAAGAATGTTGCAAGCTGGTTGGCGGACATCGTTATGGTACGTGGGAGAGATAAGAGGGCTGCCTTCTTGATACTTGCCCAATCAACCATTCGGGTGAAGCGTGGCAAGAGACCACTCTCGAGCATGAATGGTATTTGTATCGCCATATGGAAGAGCGCTCCGAGAGCCACACCGATCGCAAGACCTGCGATGCCGAACATTGGATACAGGACGACTACACCAACAATAATGCTCGCGTTGTAGAAGAGTGGACTAGCCGCATAGACGAGGAAGCGGCGGTGCATCTGGGTCAAGCTCGAATACAGGTTGGACAGACCAAGAAGGAACGGCGACAAGAGCATGATGCGTGACGAGAGGATGAGATCAGACAGTGATGGATCATCAGCAAATCCAGGTAGGAGGAGCGGTATGAGTTTGGGGACCAAGAAGTATGCGACTACACTCGAGATCACCATAGCTCCGAAGAATACAGTGAAGATCGAGTCGGAGAATTTCTTGCCCTCATCTGCACCCTTCTCGAATCTATCGACGAAGAATGGGAGCAATATAGATGCGGACACAAGTGAGCCTATCGAGACGAATATGAGATCAGGAATCCTGAATGCCGCATAGTATACATCCAGTGCATGGTCAGCTCCGAAACTATATGCAAGAAGCTTGTCGCGTACGAGGCCAAGTATTTGGGACAAGAGTGCAAATCCAGCAAGAAGATACGCCGCCTCATGTAGGCCGCGTATTTCCCTTCCGATGGCTGAAAACCACTTTTTAACCATGTCGAGCTACTAGTTGTTGTTCTCCTTTATTGGGAGAGCTGAACGCTTCTCTGGAGCAGGAGTTACCGGCGGCTTAGCATCCGCGAATGGAGACTTGCCCGCGAGCAAGTTGCCGAGAATAAGATTCACTTCTTCATTCTCTGGGTTCGCCTTGGCGAGGCTCTCGAACTGAGCTATAGCATTCTCTGTGTCTCCAATGCGAGCATACGAGAGACCAAGGAAGTACTGAGCATTCGCATAATCAGCCTGGAGCTTGACCGCAGTCTCGAGCGACTTGGTCGCACCCTGATAATCCTTGTTCGTGTACTGCAAGAGACCAAGCTGGAAGAAGAGTACTGGGCTCTGGGGATTTATCTCTGTACCGACCTGTGCCGCGATGATAGCGTCCTTCAAATTTCCTTGTGCAGCGGTAATCTGTGAGAGAAGGAATATAGCATCGAGATAGTTGTTCTTGACTTGAATAGAAGCACCGACACTCTTCAACGCATCATCAAGCTTATTCTCAGATGCTTGGAGTTGAGCGAGGTTGAGATAGAGGGTTGGGTTGAGTGGATTGAGCTTGATAGCCTCAACGTATGCCTTGACCGCATTGTCATATGCTCCGCTCATCTTGATGTTCGACGCGAGCTCGAAGACACGAGCTGACGATATGTGGTTGTAATAGTATGCCCCATCAGACGCAATCGCTTCCTGAGCAAATCCAGCGGATGCATTCACGACTGAGTTGATCTCCTCGATGATTGCTTGCGTGGTAGTTCCTGTTGGCAAAGCATTGGCTTGTGAGATGAGCTGGTTGGATCGTGCGATTCCTGCTTCGACGCGTGCGCGCAAATAGCTATCCAGAGGATTGAGGCGCTGTGCCGTCCTGAATGCAGCATCAGCTGCGAGTGCATCACCGGTAGAATTCAATGCTTTGACTCCTGAACCGAAGTAAGCCAACGCGACTGCGTTCTTCACAGATACTGCTCCCCAGATAATCATGAGAGCAACTGCAGCGACGAGGGCTGTGCTGAACAACGGCCTCGAGCGAGTGCCTACGCGTGGCGAAACAGCATACACAGAAGCTATATTTGCATTGACGACTGACCCGACCGCAATTGCGGTGAGTACATAGGTGAAATACAGCATAGCGTGTGAAGGAACCGACACGAATGAAACGATCCAAAGATATGTTGCACCGAATGTCGAAGAAACAACTGCGAAGCGAGCATACGGATCTGAAGGAAGTCTCATCAATGCGCGAACGAGAGCTATAGCGAGGAAGATGAGGAATGCAATCCACGCTATGACACCGACAACTCCCTGAGACACTACTGATGTTGCAACAAGGCTGAATGCATAATTGAACTCAGCGCTCCATGCCAACGTATTGTTGATATATGACGGCCTGTAGGCGATGTATGCCTTATTGAATTGATTTGGTCCGATACCGAGCAATGGGCGGTCCTTTATAGCTCCAGCTGCGACATCCAGACTGGTCTGCCATGGCAGTGTCAGTGATGTATATTCAATGCCCATACGATCAATTGTAGGACCGACGACGGTAGTTCCTTTCCAGAAGAAGAATCCTGAAACGACTGCCGCTATGAGTGGAAGCCATGCGAGACCCTTGAAGAAACTAATAAATCCGCTACCTGGGTAATTTCGCACAGTCATATAGAGCGTGGCGACAGTGAAAACGAGAGTCAAAGAAATCCAAACCATCGTGCTGTTCACGAAGATTGCGACTACAAAAGCTGCTACTAGGAGTGCAGAGTAGACCATCTTCATGCGGCGTGAGAGCGGCAAAAGCATGAGTGCGGCAACAACGATAACTCCTATGACTCCTGCGTATGTAGCAAAATCAAACCATGTTCCAAGAATGGTACTGGTCGATGTAGAGAGTATACCGAGCTTCGCGAAGGTTGGGCCGAAGGCGAGGCGAAGTCCATGGAATACGGTCAATCCCAAGAATGCTGCAATCATCGCAACGTACAATGTAGTGACACGCTCTATCTTCTCGCGAATAGAAGCGAACACAACAAGAGCAGCAACGAACATAAGGATAGAGAAGCTTCCCGTAGCCAGCTCAAATCCTTGTCCGAAGAATGATTTTCCCGCATGTATACCCATGGCAGACGAAAGTACAATCGAAACAATAACCGCTACACCTGACCAGAATACACCTCGTGGTGGAAGAGATATTCCTCGCTTCTGATATGCCATTACTCCATAGAGAATAGCGGAGATGATGGTTCCCAGAGTGATGACTGCTGTCTTCACCGAATCGAGCGCTATATACGGAGTCGGCAAGAATGAGAGTGGTGCCAGAATAATAGTTGCGAGAAGTATATAGAAGGCCCATGACTCAAGCCCTCCTGATGATTTCGTAGTCTCAGTATAGTCATCCTGTGACTGAGGTGTTTGATCGATTATGTACTCTGTGGTGATTGACATGGTAAACGGGATTTATAGTAATAACCACTATTGTAGCAATAGTATCCCGAATATCAAATGTGAATTTCTAATGCGAAAATGCCCCCGGTTTCCCGAGGGCATTTCCATTGTGGCCGTACCATAAGCCGAATTCTGTTTAAACAACCATTTATCTGGGATGTGCATCACTGCACACCTCGAGCGACTCTTCCGTCTTGCGACGGACACGGTCTTGCACTGACGTAAGGGTTTTGCCGTTGCACCCTCATGTTGCCATGAGATTCATCCTCTTGCGAGGAGCCTCTACCTTTCGGCTCGGGCGTCACTGTTCGCACCTCTGGGTATTACCCTGACAGGAATTACCTGCTACGCGCTGCATTATGAGAGCAATTGCTCATTCCCACAATGCCAGTGTTCGGACTTTCCTCTCCATAAAGCTCAATTAAGAGCCAAATAGAGCAGTTGTTTGGTACAGCTAGATACTATTATATCATAATAGACGGTATTTGACAAGTACCCTTCTGTGTCGTATGATGCCTTTCAGACAACTCGAAACCCTCGAAATTACACGTACTTATGGAAGCTCTTTACCAGAAAACCTTCGTGGCTGGCCTATGTCTGCTCGGACTTGCTCTCCTATTCTTTGCAGCATATGTCATCTTCAGCTCAAAGATGTACAGCAACAAACGTCGCAAACATGCGTCGAAAATCTTGCTCATCCTTGCGGCGGCGTTCTGCCTCACCGGATGCGTCACTCTTATAACGTTCCTTATTTCGAAAATGTCCCTCTGAATCGGACATCTCTCACACAAAACCGCTCCCCTTTCGGAGAGCGGTTTTTTTATTTTCTAGGAATATCTCACCTAAACAATCTCACAAACTCCTGAGACACAAGCGAGCTCCTTTTTGAGGTCGGTCTCATTCTGCTTCTCATACGTAGTGATCTTCGAATAGTCGACATGCTCAAGCTTCTTGGAGAGCTCCTTGTAAGTCTTCTCATCGATAGATTCATACGGAGCGAGCTTGTAGACGGTATTCTCGCGTGGCAAGAATGAAAGACCTCCAACCATATCCCAATTGTTGTAGACCCAGTTTGCAACTGCGATCCACTCGTTGTCTCCGATAGAGATGGTCACTGATGGATTGTGCTCAGTGAAGTTCTCTTTGACCATCTTCCAATATTCGAGCTGTTCGATAGCGGAGAGATCATCGCGGAAGATAGAGCCTGATGGAGCTTTGACTGGGAATTCGAGAACGTAGGTAGTCGCATTCTCCTCAGTCTGACCAACTTCGGGGAAATATGGAACTCCCTGATCCTTGAGCATCCTGAAGAGTGCATCGGTTGCAGCAATGCGGATGCGGCGGATGTAGAACTTGGAGTGACGTGGGTGCATACCAGATGAACAGTCGACAGTCTGAGAAAGAGTTCCTGACGGCTTCACACAAGTGATAGCGGTCGACTCAC
Source organism: Candidatus Parcubacteria bacterium (assembly GCA_039799225.1). Lineage (GTDB taxonomy): Bacteria > Patescibacteriota > Minisyncoccia > Phycocordibacterales > PALSA-1337 > C7867-002. The sequence continues at coordinate 70,604 of JBDLTF010000002.1, forward strand.
TGATACCAAATCTCTTGGCATATTCCTTGTTGACGCGGATAGCCTCGGCCTTGAGCTTCCTCATAACTTCTGGCTTGCGAACAGCTGGACTATCCCACTGACCAGTGATGGACACACCGAGCAAACGCTCACGATCACAGTGCTCTTTCCATTCCTTGGAAAGATACGGGAAGTTGGTAAGTGAAGACTGGTACGTTCCGAGAATGGTAGCGATGCGAATCTTCTTGAGGAGAGTCTTCTCAGTATCTTCAGCGCGAGCAACAATCTCAGAGAGGTTACAGAACTGTTTGGACTGGAGGATGATTTCGCCACATGGATTGGTTCCCATAGGACCGACGATGTGCTGTCCAGTAGCGTCGAAGTAGCCCTTATACTCCTTCAGGGCCTTGATACGGCGCTCAGGGAGGGTCTTAGCCAATGAACCACGGTTGAAGATACCACGCTCACCAGAACGGCTCTCTACGAGGGCCATCCACTCCTTGAGGAACTCCTCATTGGTCGGCTTGTTGATATAAACAGCGGAATTGTTAGCGAGCATACGGTGCGGATGAGTCATGTAGAAGGCACCCTTCTTTGCATCGCGAATATGATCATCAGCAAGATCTGAAAGTGAAATCATAGCGCTTCTGCGGACACCACCAGCAACCACACAGTCTCCGATCATACAGATAATATCGTGGAGATCGATCGGGCGGAGACGCTTGCCTTGGCGTGAGAGCATAATCTGGCGAGTGAACGTATGGAGTCTCTGGAGAGGAGCAGGACCTGATGCCTTACCTCCCATAACCTTGAGACGAGCTCCCTCGGGACGAACCTGGGAATAATCGAATTCAATATCCTTACCTGCTGCCCATGCCTTCATACCGACAGTGAGAGAATCTGACCATCCTTCCTTGTGGTCAGGAATGACGTGCGTCGGGAGCTTCTCACCAGACTGCATGATGATTTGTGGGAACTTCTCAACATTGGTCGGCTCGACTGCCCAACCTGCGCCGGTACCGCACATAGAGATGTACATGATTTCGGCGAGATCTTGGAATGATTCTGGAGCAATGAATGAACAGTTGTATGCACAGACATTGGTGACGCGAGCTGCCTTACCAGAGAATTGGAAGAGACGCATGGATGGCATAGCTTCCTGCTTGATGATTGATTCACGAATTTCCTTGTACTCAGCATCCTTGAGCTTCGATCCGAGATTTTCTTTCATGAAATCCATGTAGCGACCGACTGTCTCAACATAAGTTTCGCGACGATTCTCAGCTTCGATCCAACGAGAGTAGGATCGATAGTAGACAAGCTCTCCGAGAGCAGTCCTGAATGACTTCTTGGACTCGGTAGCGAGCTTGCGGACATGCTCAGGCACCTCAAATCCGACCGCACGGAGCTTGGCACGCTCCTCGCGGTAGATAACATAGTGCTTCGCAGTCTTCACATAGTCTGAGCGCATGAGCTCAGCCTCGACGATGTCTTGGACACCTTCGACAGTTGGAAGAAAATTAGCAAACTTCCTTTTTATGCGGATGAGTTCGGACAAAACTTGTTGTCCAACCATCTGCGCGTCTTCGAGAGTTCCCTCTTTGACGGTATTCATTCCTTTCCAGATTGCCGCAGCAATCTTTTCAAGATCGAACGGTACGATCCTTCCGTCTCGCTTTATAATCGTTGGGATAGAGACGGCCTTAGCCGACCCCTTTGACGCGGTTTTTTGTTTCTTGGGCATATTTTTAATGACAGCTCTCGCCTGTCACCACACTAATTAATAAACACTTCTTTAATGCCATTGTAACGCCGACTTGCATAGAAAAAAAGATGTGGATAGCGAGTTAGAGCACATAACTTTTTCTTATTCAAACAGTGTTGTTAAAAGGAGACTGTACTGCCCGCTTTTAGGCCAAATTTTTCTGCAGATCCGGCAGGGACCTCAAGAACGAATTGCACTTCTGAGGTCGGTCCGAAGGTCTCGGGGTAGGTTTCTGGTGAAATATTCTCTGTAACACCGATGACTCGACGATTAGAAGATACCCAAACAATGTCGATCGCAAAATTCATATCTTTCATCCAAAATGCATAGGCTCCCGGCTCTGGAAAGATAAATAACATGCCCTCATCGGTATCAAAAGATGGTGTACCACTCAATCCTCGTTCGCGTGTGCTTGGTGTTCGTGCAACATGCGAGTAGATAATTCCTTTTGGCGCGTTGAATTTCTTCAACGACTCTTTGTCTGTGCGAGAAATTGGTGTCGAAGTTGATTGATTGCCACCAAAAAACTGAGTAGCATCAGTTGGTGATGCAGAAAGATTGCTGACCGGTATAGTAGATGATGCAAATATCCCTTTATCGGCAATATACTCTTCGAGTGGCAGTATATTCTTGGAAACAATCCCTTGCTGGGCAAGATACATAAGGACGAAACCGCTCGCAATGATGACGACTGTCCATGAAATTACGGAAATTGTCCGAGGTGTAGCCATGTGATAGCATTCTAGCATACAAGCTTAACCATTTTTATTTATGGAAACCGCATCAATCTGGCCCGTGATCGTCGCATCGATTGCCGCATTCGCGATCGGCGCAGTCTGGTACTCACCTCTCCTCTTCGGCAAAGAGTGGATGGCGCTCGTCGGTGCTACCGAGAAGGACGTAGCCGAGGCTAAAGCAAAAGGTATGACCAAGTCATACATCGCTCAGCTCGTCATAACCTTTATCACCTTCATCGTGATGCACTTCGCGATCTCAGCTATCGGCGCACGCACTACTCTCGATGGTGCATTCATCGCACTCGTCGCATGGGTCGGCTTCGCTGTTCCGAATGCTGTAGGAGGAATGCTCTGGGAGAAGAAATCTTTCAAGTATGCACTCATCACTTCTATCTCAGTACTTCTCTGCTGGGTTGTCGGCGGAGCCATCATCGCTGGGTGGAACTAAGTAGCCATCGCCGGAGAAGACATTTCTCCCGAGATACATTCGCAGGAAATTTCTAGCAAGAAATTTTCGAGGACTAGAAAACCCGCTGCAGCGGGTTTTCGCGTATCTCGGGAGAAATGTCTTCTCCGGCGATGGCGTACTCTAGAGTATAGGAGCGCTCTGAACCTTCTTCTTGAGTGCGTACTTACCAGGACCAGTAGCAACTACAGCAAGAGCGATGAGGAAGAGAACAATAACTGGCTGGGATGCAGCGAAGCCCTGCTGCATATGGACCGTGAAATACGCGGTTGCCATGATAATAGCGAGACCAACACCGAAGAAACGAGTGTATATACCGAGGAGCATAGCGACACCTCCAAGGGTCTCAACGATAGCAACGATCCAGGTAAGCCATGCGGGGATGCCTATGACTGCGAAGAATCCGATAATATCATTTATCACCATAAGCTTGGCAACGCCAGCGAAGATGAATACTGTTGCAAGGGCGATGCGAACGAGCAGGATTCCGGCATCTTTGTTAAACCAAGATGGGTTATTTATGATTTTCATACCTATGAATATATTAATACGCTGTTAAAGTAGTACCATTCTACATTTCTGCCTTACAAAAAGCCAACTCCGCAGGAAAAACTGTTTACTTCTCCGCCTTTGGCTTAGTTTGTACATCCCTCGCCGATTTCCTGTATGCACAATAGTCACAAGCCTTCGCAGGAGCGGGTGGCTTTTCTTGCATGAGACATTTCCTGATTTCAGGGAGCGTCTTGTCGACCCATGAATCATTTCCTGTATATGGAATGAGATCAATATCGAAATCGAGCTTGGCGTCGAATGCCTCGCGGTCAGTCTTACCGTTACAATAAACGAAATACCCTGTCGGAGAGACCTTGAATCCATTCTGGCGGAAGAGCCACTGATATACTTCCATCTGACGCTTGTAGCCAATCTGCCATTCTTTGTCGAGAGAAACTTTCTCTTCCTTACTCGTGGACTTGTAGTCGACAATCATGACTTCGCCTGAGCTATCCACCCAGATATCATCGATAGCACCGGTTACCAGAAGATTGCTCGGCTCATGCACATACCTGATACCTTTGAAATTCGAGCGCCAAATATCGATATCCTCATGCTGGAATGGTACAACGTCCTTGAGTCCGTACGCATGCATGAGTGGATGCGGGCGCTTCTTGGTGCGATGAATATCGAACTCTTTCTTGAGGAGTGCATCGACAGCGGAATTGAGTGCAAACGGGAATCCAGGTGGACGACCAACACCGAGCCTGCAATCGAGATAGAAACAGAGGGGGCAATTTAAGAAAAGGTCGATTTTGGAACGGCTCACCTTGAATGGCTCGTCGCTTGAGGGATCGAAGATATTACGCGTTCGGCGGGAATTGTAGTAGTCGGACATGGGGTAAGTTTACAGGTAAACATTGAATGAGGAAAGTTTGTTGACAATATTATATTTTAGTACTATAATAATATAGAACAATCAACCAAGGAGTACGTAGGTTATGCTATACACATGCAGTGGAATTGAGAGCGATCCCCTCATTCGGTCGCAACTCGAGGAAAGACTCAAAGGAACATCCCTTCACAAAACAGTCTCATGGGTCACTATCCGCAAGGAATTCGTTGATGCAGGTAAATGTACCAATGATGTCCTGGTGGCCACAATGAATTCTATACTCATGCCATTTGGCATCGTAAGTGGCAAGGACAACTGCTTCTGGAACGGTTTACAATTCGACTCAGAAACTGGGCATTAAGCATTCTGATTATCCATTTCAAGACAGGTTCATTCGGTGAACCTGTCTTTTTTATTTCTAGATTGCCCTCTCCCTTTTAAGAATCTTCACCTTATTTGCCGCACCCCTATTGTATCCACCCGTTTTCCCGTCGCTCCTTATCACGCGATGACACGGAATCTTCGGATCATAGTTCGTATTCAAGATATTCCCCACTGCGCGAGCCGCACGCGGATTCCCCGCCTTCTGCGCAACCTCCTTATACGTCAAAACCTTCCCTTTCGGAATTTTGCGGACGACTGAGAAAACTTTTTCCTTGAATGTCATAGTCATAATTTAAGTGTACCACCGTCGTCGAGCCATGCAACAAAAAAGCCCCGTCAACCAATGATGGGGCTATGATTTTTTACTTTTCCTAATCTTTCCGGCACGACGCTTATCCTGACGACGGTATTTTTTAAGCTTGCAGTAGAAGGCTGTACCTTCGTGGTTTCCAATCTGTTGAAGAGGTAGTTCACGCTCCAGATCGAGACTCGCGACATCGAGAGCTTTGAGTTTCTCAACCATGCTAACTGGCTCAGAAGTATCGACGAGGCATATATCGCCTTCGTGAAGTTCTACCGTAACACCATCACCTTGTTCAATTACTTCCACCGAAGGATGCTTATTTAGGAGAGCACCCACAAGAATTCCGATGAGGTGTTGATTATGATTCTGTCCAACAATGATCACACGTTGTTTACTCATGCGAACCTTTCTCTTTGAGATAGTTTCAAATTTCTGAAGGTATTATACCACTAATATAGCAAAAAAGCAAGCTCTCGCCTGCTCTTTTGGTCATACTTTATGAGAAATTATTTACTCGTAACAGTCACCTTCTTCATGACCACATCAGAAGTCGGCCTATCTCCCGGACCAACATCTGTCGTCGCGATAGCATCGACAACATCCATTCCTGAAATGACGCGACCGAAGATGGTATATGCATTCGGCAATGGCGTATCTTTGTGCATGATGAAGAACTGAGAACCATTGGTGTTCGGACCTGCATTCGCCATAGCGACGGTGCCGCGGACATATCCCTTCTTGAATGACTCCGTAGCAGGATTGAGCTCATCAGCAAACTTGTAGCCAGGGCCTCCACTACCAGTACCTGTTGGATCTCCTCCCTGAATCATGAAACCTTCGATGACACGGTGGAAGATGACTCCGTTATAAAATCCTTTATTGGCGAGTGTGACGAAATTCTCGGAAGTCTTAGGAGCGTCAGCATCATATGTTTCGAAGACGATGGTTCCTTTATTGGTTTCGATAGTGACTGTGTGCATGAGATTTTTGTTTTGGTTAGTAGTAGTGCTGGTAGTAGGAGTTTGCTCGCTCGTCGATGCTGATGGGTTACCAAGTGCAATCGCTGGAGTTTCTGTGGAAGATGCATCTGACACCTTCTCTGGAGCCGCCTCTGGTCTCGTCGACCACCACTGTATGCCGGCAAGAATGACAACTATAACGACGACCAACGCAATCCATGGGAATTTTCCCGGGGTTTCTGGTGTTGTATCCATAATGATGAATTAAAATTACTTTTTGAGCTTACAGATTATAAAGCTCTTTTATCTTGTCGACAACTTTTTGCTTGGCTTCTGCGAGCGGCAGTGAAATAAGCGTACCTGCAGCGGCGCGATGTCCTCCGCCACCAAAAGCTGCCGCCAAAGCTGAAACATCGAACTTATTTGCATCCTTGGAACGGAAGCTCGCACGCACCATGCCCGGCTCCGCTTCAACGAGAGCACCGACGACATCAAACTCACCAACTGTACGCAAGACAGATGAGACTGATCCTGCACTCACACTTTCATCTGAGACACCTTTCTCTTTGAGAGCCTCGTATGGAACCGCGGAGAGGCCAACTTTTCCTCCAAGCACAGGTTCGAGTGATGCGAGCGCGAGTCCTTTGAAATGCATATCGCTCACTGTATTACTGTTCTCCATACCAGCAATAACACCTGAAAATCCTGGACAGATAGTAACCAACTGCGCCGCTATTTCAAATGACTTTGGGGTAACGCTCGTAAATTTGAAACCGCCAGTATCAGTATAGAGACCCATGAATAAGTTCGCGGCCATATCAGAAGTAATGTTGATATTCCATTCCTTGAAAAGGTCGAAGAGTATTTGCGCTGTCGCCGGATATGAAGACTCAATAAGATTGACCGCACCAAAACCAGGATTCGTCGGATGATGATCTATGTCGACAACCGTCATGGATGCAGGAAATTCAACGGTACCGGCTGTAGATACTCTGCCGAGTGCAGCAGTATCGAGACAGAGGAACAAGTCGAACTCCGAAAGATCAATCTCAAAGAAATTCTTCATCACAATATCCTTTGCTCCAGGAAAATGCATGAATGCCTGAGGAATATCAGAGTCACCTTTGATAACAGTCGCCTTCTTACCGAGTTGCTCAACGGCAAATTTCATAGCCAGAGCGGATCCGACACTATCAGGATCGGGTGATGGATGACAATGGAGCAGTATTGATTTCGCCTTCTGGATCTCGGTGAGAATAAGGGGGGCCTTCTCGCGAATGAGCGGGGTTGTTTGATTCATATATGGTCACTATCCTAACATTACTTGAAGAAGACGGGTATCTCTGCAGATTTGTCTCGTGCAGGCTCGCCTGACGGATTGTCATTCTTGAGAATAAGGAATCCGCGACGACCGAATGCGTCAGCGTTGGCAGGAACTGAGAATTCAAGTACTGCCTGGAATGGTACGAACTCTGTCGTCATCCATTCTGTCTGAGCTTCAGCGTGCCCTTCAGCAATAATGAGACCATCTCCATCGGTGAGCAGTACGGGGAAGCTTGCCTCGAAATACCATGGACCGCGTGCCTCGCCCGTGATGCGGAACGGTGAAGTGATAGCGTCTCCGGGCATAACTGAGATGTTTCGTATGTCATTTGCAGTCGCACCTCCACTATATGATACGAGCAATACTGTGCGCAGATCAGCTGGAGCGAATACCGACTTCTTAACCGCGAGAAATGCGATTGCCAGCACAATGACGACAACCACGATAGATATGATGATCTTGGTGTATTTCATAGTTACAATCTACCATATTCCATGCTATATTTGTGGGCATGAAAAGAACCTATATCAAAGACCTCAAGGACCATATTGGATCCGAAGCGTCAATTTCCGGCTGGGTAGATATCCGCCGCGACCACGGCAAGCTTATCTTCATCGACTTCCGTGATATGACCGGCAAGGTGCAGTCCATCGCTCTCCCTATGAATAAGGAGGCTCATGAGGTCGCAGGCAAGATTCGCCCTGAATGGGTCGTTCGTGCCACCGGAATGATCAACAAGAGACCTGAGAAGATGATCTCCAAGAATAAGGAAACCGGCGAAATAGAGCCAAATGGCGATATTGAACTCGAACTCAAGAAGCTTGAAATATTGAACGAAGCTGAGACTCCAGCTATCGATGTGCGCAGTGATGGCATGGAAATCGGTGAAGAGGCTCGCCTCAAGTATCGCTACCTCGACTTGCGCCGTCCACGAATGCAGAAGACTATTCGCGTCCGCCACAAGATCATCAAGCATGTCCGTGATTTCTTGGACAACGAAGGATTCACTGAGATCGAAACTCCTATCCTCACCAAGTCGACTCCCGAAGGAGCTCGCGACTATGTTGTACCTTCTCGTCTCGAACAGGGCAAATTCTACGCACTTCCTCAGTCTCCTCAGCAGTACAAACAGCTCCTCATGACCTCAGGTTTCGAGAAGTATTTCCAGATCGCTCGCTGTTTCCGCGATGAAGACACCCGCTCTGATCGTCAGCCAGAGTTCACACAGATGGACCTTGAGATGAGCTTCGTCGAGCGCGAAGATGTCATGGCTGTAAATGAGGCTATGCTCATCGAGATTGTCACCAAGCTCTTCCCTGAAAAGAAAATTCAAGCTGTTCCTTTCCCACGCATCACTTACAAGGAAGCTATGGAGAAGTACGGCAACGATCGTCCTGATATCCGCACTGACAAGAATGATCCAAACTTGCTCGCCTTCTGCTGGGTCATTGATTTTCCATTCTTCGAAAAGACTGAGGAGGGTGGTTGGACATTCACGCACAACCCATTCTCAGCTCCTAAGCCTGAGCACATGGAGATGCTCATGAATAAGAAAGATATCGGCGACATCCTCACGACTCAGTACGATATCGCACTCAATGGATTTGAGATTGGTGGTGGAAGCATTCGCAACCACAACCCTGAAGCTCTCAAGAGAGTTTTTGAAATCATGGGATACCCTGCAGAGACTATCGAAGCAAACTTCGGTCACATGCTCCGCGCACTCGGCTCCGGAACTCCTCCACACGGTGGTATCGCTTGGGGTCTCGATCGTTTCGTCGCTCTTCTCACCAACAGTGAATCTATCCGCGAGACTATCGCATTCGCCAAGACTGGTGAAGGTCGTGACCTCATGATGGAAGCTCCGTCAGATATCTCAGAAAAACAGTGGAAAGAGCTTGGTATAGAGATTAGGAAGAAGAAATAGGTCGTCAAAAAATCCCGCCATCAACGGGTTTTTTATTTCCCCTCCTCAAGATCCAAACACACCGAATTCAAACAATATCTCTTCCCCGTCTTCGTCGGACCATCATTGAACATATGTCCAAGATGCGAACCACAGGTAGCACAAACTATTTCGGTACGATTCATACCCTGTGAATCATCGACGATCTCTTTCACTGATCCAGGCAAAGCTTGATCAAATGACGGCCACCCAGTTCCGGAATCAAATTTCGCATCAGATGAAAATAATTTTGATCCACACACTTTGCAGGTATACATTCCGGTACGGTCATCGTGCAACAACTTTCCCGAGAAAGGTGCTTCCGTTCCTTTTTCGCGGAGCACATGATACTCCTCAGGTGTCAGTTTCTTTTTGATCTCATCTTCATTCATATATTCTTTGAGATTATTTCTTCAATAATTCTGCAAACCTCTTTTCGAGCTTTTCCAATTTCGGCGCAATGACAAGCTGACAGTACGGCTGATCAGAATGATTCTTGTAATATTCTTGATGATATCCTTCTGCTTCATAGAATGTTCCAAGCGGCTTCACTTCAGTAACAATCGGCGTGTCGTACGATTTCGTACTATCCAATTCTTTGATGAGAGCTTCTGCTTTCTCTTTCTGCTCATCATCTGAATAGAAAATTGCTGAACGATATTGCGTACCAACATCATTGCCTTGCCTATTCAATGTCGTCGGATTGTGAGTATTGAAAAACACAACAAGAAGATCATCATACGCTATTGCCGAAGAATCATATTCAATCTTGATTGCCTCGGCGTGACCAGTGTCCCCATTTGAAACCTGTTCATACGTAGGATTCTCAAGTGCACCTCCTGTATATCCTGATTTCACTGAGACGACACCTTTCAACGAGGAGAAAACTGCCTCTGTGCACCAGAAACATCCATTCGCGAAAACGGCGACCTTGTTTCGTTGAGATTCCATATCCACGATTATACCACTAAGCATTTGCCCTTGCCGATGCTACAATGCCCCTATGGATCAACGTCACCTTATATGGATAGGAATGGCCGTGGGATCAGCCATTGGAGGCTGGATTCCCGCGCTTTGGGACGCTGGAATGCTCTCGATGTCAGGAATCCTCGGCAGTATGATCGGCGGATTCGTCGGAATATTCATCGGTCTCAAGCTCGCAAACTGGTAAACAAAAACACCCCTTCATAAATGATGGGGTGTTTTTCACATATTCACAACGTGAAGCATTAGCGCTTCTTGGTGTGCTTGTGTGCAAGGCGCGCACGCTTCGCGAGGACACGCTTCTTCGTCTTGCGTGAACGTGATGCCTTCTTTTGAACTGATGCTCTTTTTGCCATGATGGAGACACTATACCACAACCCAGAGAATTATCCAAAGAAAAAACGCACCTTATGAGCGCGTTTTTCCGGAGATTATTTTCTCTTCTTGGAAGTCTTCTTTTTCTTTGAAGCCTTCTTCGACGCCTTCTTGGCGACCTTTCTCTTTTTCTTTGCCATGATAGTGTTGAGCTATATTACGACTGCCAATGCTCGACCGCTATTCATTATAGAACATGCACGCATGAATGCGAGCGATTTTTTGTAAAACTGTGTATAACTTTCTGTCGCAGAATTTTTTCGCACACAATGTTATCATGCAAATATGGAAACGACCGACGAACAACTTGCAGAGCGGAGCGCTCGCGGTGATGACGATGCATTTCAAGAAATCGTGCGACGCTATCTCGGATCGATCTATCGATTCGCATTCCAATACGCGCGCACTGAAGAAGATGCAGAAGATATCGCGCAAGATTCTTTTTTCAAAGCGTGGAAGTACATCAAGCGTTACAAAAAAGGTCGTCCACTCAAACCATGGCTCTTCACTATTGCGCGCAACACTGCGCTTGATTTCCTCAAGAAGAAACGGCCTCTCACATTTTCGTCTATTAAAAATGGTGAGGATACCACTCCTTTCGAGGATACCCTCGAAGACACTGAACTGTTACAGACCGATTTATTCGAACGTGCCGAGTCAAAAGAGGAACTCTTGAAACTCCTCGATACACTGCATCCAGACCACCGTTCAGTACTCACCCTCTATTATCATGAGGAGCTTACTTTCGAGGAGATTGCCGAGACTCTCGAGAGACCTATGAATACCGTCAAAAGCTGGCACCGACGTGCGCTTATCAAGATCCGAGGACTCTTGCACCAAAAGGGTCTTTAATATCGTATATACCCTATAACCATGGATGATTCTTATAAAAAGATCGTAATCTCTCTCGAGACTCCACGCCCTTCAAGAGACTTGGCAGACCGTATCAGCACACGTATCGTACGCGCCCGCATCGTGAAAAATCGCATCAGTGTCTCTTTGCACGGAGCTGTTGCAGTCGGATCAATGGTTATGTTTGTTACCGCACTCCAATACACAAGTACCGAAGCGAGTCAGTCAGGATTCTATGACTATATGTCGCTCTTGGTTTCCGATGGTAGATATCTAATCTCAAGTTGGAAGGAAGTTTCAATCACTATCCTCGAGTCTGCCCCAATCTTGGGCGCAGCACTCTCTGTTGGAACATTGATCATACTGACCAATGCAGTTCGCCGCGGTGCTCGATACATCGCTCCGACGAAATCATCACTCATACGTGCATAAGGTACCGTTCCAGCTATCAACCCTTAACTATTTCTATGAATCTTTCCGATGTTACCAATTCGTTGCAATCAGCGAAAACAACCGCGCTCATCCGCATATTAATCATCTTGTTTGTGCTCCTCGTTATATTCTGGATAGGTATCACCCTTGGCTGGCACAAAGCTGATTTCTCATATCGCTTCAGCGACAATTATTACCACTCATCCGGCGGAGATGCTGGCACACCCAATCCTAGTAGTCTGGTGAGTAGCCACGGTGCTGTAGGCAAAGTGCTCTCCATCAATCTTCCAACTATGATTGTGTCTGATGCAAACGGTATAGAAAAGAGTGTTCATATTTCAAATGACACTATTATCCGTAGTGGACGAGGTGGAATAGCATCGACCACTATCACTGACAATGATTTCATTATTGTCATCGGCAATCCAGGAGTGAACGGTCAGATTACCGCTAAGCTCATTCGCGTCCTCCCTCCCGCACCGATACTTGCGACTACCTCAGTTTTGATCCCCTAGAACTTAGCTATAAACAAACGTTTAGTGCGCCTGAAGAGAAACATCAACCACTGCCTCTTTTGGTCGTGAAGTGAATTTGCGTGCACCGATCAAGATTGAAATGGAACCAACAATATAGAGCACATAGAAGAATGCCTGAAGTGGAATTCCGTAGAGAAGCAAATCAAATCCCTGCTTTGCTTCATAGTTGATGAATGCTGCTAAGAGAACACCGATAGCGATAACGAACATGCCGAGCGCAATATATTTGAGTGAGCTCTGGAAAAGACGCAGGCGTGGGAATGATTCTGCCGAAAGAGAGATATATGCGGCAGTGATGACGCCGACGATGACTGCGACGAATATGAGAACGAGTTCGTATTGATCAGATGTCATAGAGTTTTATTGATCACCCATAATTGGCATAATTATATCATATCTTCTTCAAAAGATAGTTAAGGTATCTATTGTGACGAGTAGGAAAATGGTCGAAAAACACGATTTCGAAACCTGCTTCCTTGAAGCGAGTCTCTATTTCATCTCGCATGTAGTAGGCAAAATAACGATCAGAAGTAACGCCTGAACTCTTCTTGTATCTTTCACCTTCGCCTTCTATCATTCCAACAACCAAGAAGCCACCACCCTTTATCACCCTCCTCGCTTCTATTAGTGCTTCTGGAAATAGTTTCTTTGGTATGTGCAAGAAGGATGTGTACGCCCAAGCACCATCGAATGATCCATCATCAAATGGAATATCCAACAGATCACCTCGAACCGTATTCAATCCTCTTTTTTCGCATATATCCAACATCGACTGAGAAGCATCAAGGCAAACCAGCGAACACCCTTTCTCCTTGAGCATCAATCCATCGCGTCCAGGTCCACAGCCAATATCGATAACCTTCCCTGTTCCAACCTTCTCAACGAAGGCATCTATAATCTTCGAGGGAAAAAGTTTCCAGAAATCCGTCGTCTCTGCATCGTACTCTTCCGCCATCTTATCGTAGGTATCTATGGTTTGCTGGTCCATATCCAGAGGTTACGCCTTTATTTTCGAGAACAACCATGCGCCAATACTGACAAACACTACTATAAATGTCGCGAGTACTGCTGTGTCCATACCAAGGCCGAAATGGGATGTGCCGAGAAGAACCGCGCGCAGACCATCAACACCGTATGAAAGTGGATTGAGATTGACGAGGACTTTGATCGTTGCTGGCAAACTATCGATCGGGAAGAGTGCTCCTGACAAGAAGAATATCGGCATAACCACAAAGTTTATGATGAGCTGAAAACCTTGCATATCTTCGAGTACTGAAGCTATAGCCGTACCAAGAGCTGTGAAAACGAGTGCGATACCAATCATGAATGCAATGGCCATAGGGAGAGAAGCGAGCTCGGGGCGGAATCCGGCGATAACCGAAATAATGAGGACAGCAAGACCCTGGAAGCATGCGACTGTCGCACCACCAAGCGTTCTACCGAGCATGATCGAAAGACGAGGCACTGGAGCAACGAGAGTCTCCTTGAGGAATCCGAACTGACGATCCCAGATAATCTCAATGCCTGAGAAAATCGCGGTAAACAAGATGCCCATAGAAATAATACCTGGCGCAAGAAACTGGATATAGTTTCCTCCACCAGCCTTGGCATAGACGGGACCGAGGCCAAATCCAAGAGCAACAAGGAAAAGAATCGGCTGACCGAGCGATCCGATGATGCGCGATTTGGACCTGAAGTAGCGCTTGATTTGGCGGAGCCACAAAATATATATGATGTAGAACGTGTTTGATTTCATGGGATTATTTTCGGGAAGATCCGCGCCATACCTTACTCATCTGACGGAATCCATCGGCAGCACTCGCTCCTTCGGCGCGGATAGTATGCCCCGTAAGCTTGATGAACGCCTCTTCGAGAGATGCGGTGCCCGCCTTGGCGATGATACCTTCGACTGTATCGATCGCAACCATCTTTCCATGGTCGATAATAGCGACCGTATCAGCAGTCTTCTCGACCTCTTCCATGTAGTGAGTCGTGAAGAACACTGTTAGACCGCGCTCGACATTGAGCTTCTTGATATACGACCAGATATGATTGCGTGTCTGCGGATCGAGACCAACAGTTGGTTCATCGAGGAAAAGTACCGATGGAGTATGGAGGAGTGCGCGAGCAATTTCGAGACGACGCTTCATACCTCCTGAGAATGTCTTGGCGAGACTATCCTTGCGATCCCAAAGCTCGACGAATTCGAGAAGTTCCTTGATCTTCGTAGGTGTCTCCGCACGTGGCACACCATAGAGTCCTGCATGGAAGAACATGTTCTCATATGCAGTGAGCTCATCATCAAGCGATGGATCCTGGAATACGATACCAAATGAACGACGTACGTCATGAGAATGCTTGGCAGGATCAAATCCGTTGACGCTGATGGTTCCAGCAGTCGGATGCACGAGAGTAGTGAGCATCTTGATAGTCGTAGTCTTACCTGCTCCATTGGGACCGAGGAATGCGAACGTACTCCCTGCAGGAACATCGAAGGTGATGTCATTCACGGCAGTGAAATCGCCATATTTTTTGACGAGATTCTTGACGGAAATGCGATGGTTTTCTGTGCTCATAGGTAGATATACTACCATAGAGGCCATTTTGGTGCGATTTATCTTAGTTTTGAAGGAAAATCCACTACTTCACAATCTTTCCCACCGCTTGATCCCACGTCGTCCCTACCTTCTTGCCTGGATTGAATATATTCTGAGGATCCCAAATCTTCTTGGTTTTTTCGAAAAGTGCATAAACTTCTTCACCAAACTGCATCTTCACAAATGGCGTACGAATAAGTCCATCGTTGTGCTCTGCGGTAATAGTTCCACCAAATTCATGGACAAGTTCATAAACTTTAATTGAAAGCTCCCTGATAACATCATGCGAATGTTGTTCGTGGAGATTCATGAGCGGAATGATATGGAAATTTCCATCACCAATGTGACCTGCGATAGTGTAGGTGAGCTTATATCCGTCGAGAATAGTGTAGAGCTTCGGTAAGAATTCAGGGAGCTTGGCAGGAAGCACTGCGAAATCATCGATGAATGGTGCTGTACGCAATTCCTTCACATGGTGACGCAACATGTTGAAACTCTCGCGACGCATCGTCCAATACTTATGTGCATCATCTTCAGTCTTAGTGACGCGTGACTTCTCATGGAGATCCTTGAGCGAAACCTTCGCCTCCTCAGCCATCTTCACTGCTTCTTCAGGAGTTTCTGCGGTAAATTCCGCCATAAGAATAAGCTTGGGAACACCACCGGTAAGAACTGCGAATACTTCAGGGATGAAGCTCAATCCGAACTTGAATATGTTGCCACCCATCTGACGAATGAGCTGGGGCAAGAATTTAACCGCAATTTTAAACGTATGATCATCGAAAGACTCGAAAGATTCTGGCTTGAATTTCAAGACATGCTCAGCAGTCTCAGCGAGCTGTTTCAAGTCTTTCAAGAAAACAACAAGAAGACGCGAATATTTCTTGGGCTTCACGAGCGCAAATTCAATTTCAGTTATCAGGCCAAGTGTTCCCTGTGAACCAACAATGAGCTTGGTGAGGTCGAATGTCTTGGCTTTGGCATCTTGTATATTCCAGAGATAGTAGCCGCAGGAATTCTTCGACACCTGCGGGCGCGCTTTCTCAATGATGTCTGCATTATTCGTCAGAAGTTCATCCATAGCGCGATAGACCCCTCCTTCAAATGTATTGAGTTTCTTCTTAGCTTCAAGCTCCTTCTTGGTGAGCGGCTTGAACTCGTATTCATTGCCATCTGCGCACACCATCTTGAGACGACGAATATAACGCTCTGTCTTGCCATAGGTCAGTGTCTTCTCTCCGCCAGAATTGTTGGCGACCATACCACCCACGGTGCAGATTTCGCGTGATGCAGGATAGCTCGGCATGATGTATCCGGACTCGAGAGTAGCCTTGTCGAAAATACGATAGTACACGCCGGGTTGAGTCACTGCGTATCCGTCACCAATTTTCTTGACCTGATCGAAATATTTCAAGAAATCTACGACGATTGATGTTGTGAGTGGACCACCCGACATATCAGTACCACCCGAGCGTGCAGCAAGATGGACACCCTGATATTCTGTGGCGAACTTCACCAGACTCTTCACGTCTTCAACATTCTTGGGACGAACGACTACTTCAGGTTTAATTTCAAAAATACTCGCATCATGACTGGCAAACTCGAGCGCGTCGGCAGAGGCATCGACGTCGCCATGAATAAGTGACTTGAGCTTCGCAAGATCTATCATGGAACAAGTATACCGTATTCATCGCTAATTCTGAAAATCAACATCGAATCCGTACATGCCCATAGAACAAGTACCTTTCAATATTCCTGGTGTCGAAGTACCAATCGGTATATCGAGCGTACCTGTCATAGAGAGGTTCTCACCAAGACCGAGACTTGGGATACGGACGGCGATAGAACAATCGAATGTACCAGATGTGGTGAAGCGTAGAACTGTCGGTATGCCCGCCTTGGCAACCGTCGATCGTGGCTCATATCCACCTTTGACCTTGATATCGATAATTTGCACACCATCGACGACGGAGACGTTGTCTCGAGAAGGTGTTCCGGTCGTAGTCGATCCAGATCGGCTTCCGGCGAACCACAATGCACCTCCGATGAGGATAAGTGCAAATATGGTGGATGATATGGTCGTCTTCATATGATAATTATATGTTATATTTCAACACTTCGTAGATTTAGAAGTTGAAAATCGGTGGAATAAATCCAATCGCTGTAAGGCTATTGATCAAGTTGAAGAGTGCGAACAAAATAACTATAAGCCCTGCTGACTTGAAGAAGATGCCTGCGCGTGAGCTCTTCTGTACACTGAATGAACTGAAACTTACCAAGGCAAGCACCGGTAAAGTTCCGAGCGCGAATGCGAGCATAGTCAACCCTCCAGACATGAAACTTCCCGTCGTGAGCGTATAGAGTTGCATCGACTGGGTAAATCCGCATGGCAAAAAGAAGGTAGCGACTCCAACTAGTGCGGGTGTCAAAGTATGATTGAACCTCGAAACACCATGAGCATGTCGTGCGATAAATTTTGGCATTGCAGGCTGAAGTTTCTTCGCCCACGGAAACACCTCAAGCAGGTTGATACCAAGAATGAGCATAACGAGACCAATAATAAGACTCAATACGAAGGTAGCCGTGCTCGAAAGAGTGAAGGCCGATCCGAGCGCTCCAATGACCCCACCAAAAATGAAGAATGCAACGATACGTGCAAGATGGAACATGATCTGTGGACGTGTACGATCGCCCTCCTTCGCAAATGTTGCCGACATGGAGAGTAGAAGACCTCCAACGACAGCCATACACGTCGAGAGTGATGCAATAATACCGATGGTGAAGGCAGTGCCGTAGGTGACGCTACCTGCATCAACAAGATTGATCAGTCCTATTTTCTGCAAAACAATGAAGAGTACCACAAAACCAAGCGCAACGGGGATGGCGATCTTGAAGTCAGACCACTTCTTGGTCACTTCCTGTTTTTCGAGAGAAAGAGTATACCCGCGTGGTTTGAGCGAAAGAGTCAATTCGGCGGCAATCTGCTCCGGCGTCTTATCACCGAAATCCCCCGTCACCTCAACACTATTCTTGGACAAATCAGCTGAGACGCTCGAGACGTTTGCCAAGTCACCAAGCTCACTTTCGATCATGAGGGTACAGGCATTGCAATGCATGCCATGTACATGAAATAGATATTTATTGGTCTGTTTTGTATTTGGAATAGTCATATAAATAGTAGATGTATCTTATAATCTCTTGCCTTTGATGCGGAGTGAATTGCCGACGACTGAGACGCTCGACATCGCCATCGCAAATCCCGCGAATACTGGTGACAGCAGCCATCCGAAAACTGGATAGAACGCTCCAGCGGCAAGTGGGATACCTACGATATTGTAAATGAACGCCCAGAAGAGATTTTGCTTAATTCCACGCATAGTAATCTTGGAGAGTCTGATAGCCTTGACCAGCTTGGAGATATCACCGCCGAGAAGCGTGATGCCCGCTGACTCGATAGCAACATCGGTACCCGTCCCCATAGCAATACCAACATCTGCTTGCGCGAGTGCAGGAGCATCATTGACACCATCACCTGCCATCGCGACGATGCGACCCTGAGACTGGAGCTCTCGTATCTTCGCGAGCTTGTCCTGCGGAAGAACATGCGCAACCACATCATCGATACCGACGAGCGAAGCCATGTGTTTTGCAGCTCTCTCATCATCGCCAGTAAGCATAACGACCTTAATACCGAGCTTGTGAAGATCGGCTACGGCCTGTTTTGATTCTGATTTTATCTCATCAGCAACCATGGCAAACCCAAGAACCTTTTCCGTGGTCGCCAACATAACAGGTGTCTTCCCTTGCGCAGTAAATTGCGTAATGCTTGATTCATCAAATGAGAGACCGAGATCATTCATCAACTTCACGTTTCCGATGAAATATTTGACGCCGTCGATGGAACCTGTGAGTCCTTTGCCTTGAATACTTTCGAAACCTGAAACGTCATTCAAACGAATACTTTTCTGATTGGCATACTCAACGATAGCGTGCGCAATCGGATGCTCAGACTTCTTCTCGAGAGAAGCGAGAATAGATACAAATTCTGATTCACCAAATCCAGGACGAGCGCCGCCTACAATCTCGATGTCCACAAGCGTCGGCTTGCCGATAGTGATCGTCCCTGTCTTGTCGACAATAACCGTATCTACTTTGTGCAGTTTCTCAAGTGTTGCGGCATCCTTTATGAGAATACCCTCCTTCGCACCCTTACCAACACCAACAATGATAGCCGTGGGCGTCGCGAGACCAAGAGCACACGGACATGCGATAACTAGAATACCGACGAACGATACAAGTCCGAAGGAAAGAGCTTGAGAAAATCCGAGTGGACCCGTACCGAGCACCAACCATGCACCAAACGTAACAAACGCAATCACGAGAACAATAGGAACAAAAACGCCTGAAATCTTATCTGCAAGAGCTTGTATCGGCGCCTTACTACCCTGTGCATCCTCCACCATCTTGATGATCTGTGCGAGAAGCGTCTCGGAACCAACTTTGGTCGCCTTGAATGTGAACGAGCCACTCGTGTTCAACGTTCCCGACACGACAGTACTGCCAATCTTCTTCTGCACAGGCATAGGCTCGCCGGTGACCATAGACTCGTCAATAAATGATGATCCTTCAGTTATCACCCCGTCCACCGGAATCTTCATGCCCGGCTTCACGATGACGAGATCACCATGCTTCACCTCATTCACCGAGATTTCAATTTCTTTTCCATCACGAACGACGAGAGCAGTCTTGGCCTGCATATTGAGAAGCTTCTCGATAGCGTCGCCTGTCTTGATTTTGGATCGTGCCTCGAGATATTTACCAAGTGCAATGAAGGTAATGACGACAATCGTGACATCATAATAGGTATAGTCGACATTGATGAATGGACGCAAAACATCCTCGAACGCAGTGACTGCAAAGCTATACAAGAATGCTGCCGTCGTACCGATACCGATAAGTGTATCCATGTTTGCTTTGCCATACCGAAGGAAACGATAGAAACCAAGAAGGTATGGTTTCCCTACAACGAAAAGTGTATACGCAGCCATTATCGGCAATAAGTGGTGAAAAAAATCATCAATACCCGGACTCATTTCAGCGGCAATACCATATTCTGCGAGCATATCCCATGCCATGATGAAAATACTGATGAATGCGAGAGGGATCGCCGACAAGACTTTCAAACGCATATCCGCAACTTCCGCGAGCTTATCTTTCTTGGACTGACCGACACCAAGATGTGCTGCGTGCTCATCTGACGACATACCCATTTCTTCAGCAGACAAGGAATATCCAAGCTTCTCTATTTTTCCCGAGAGCTCCTGCACACTCGTCTTCGATGAATCAAATGCAATCTTCGCCTTCTCTGTTCCGTAATTCACCTCGACAGAGTGTACACCATCAACCTTCTTGAAGGTCTTCTCGATGATGCCTGCACACGAGGCGCAATGCATTCCTTTCACCGCATATGTTTTTGTAGTAGAGGTATTCATAGGGTTTATAAATGATTATTTACGCTTGAGTCGATACACCTTGAGGATCTCGTCGATCGCTGTACCCTGCTCGCCCTTCTTCATCTGATGGACGACACACGTACCGAGATGACTCTCCATAAGTGCGTCCTCAACTCCTGAGAGCGCCTGCTTGACGGCTGATGTCTGAGTGATGATATCAATACAGTATTCCTCCTTGGCGAGCATATCCTGGAGTCCGCGGACTTGTCCTTCTATGATCTTGAGGCGACGAATAAGTCGCTGGTTCGATTTTGATGATGGTGTTTTCATGCGTCTAGTATATACCCCCTAGGGGTATTGTCAAGAATCATTCTGGGGATAGGGGAATCACTAAATTAAGGTGCTGAGTGGATACCATCTTGACTTCATACACGAACGGCGTAGCATTATCGGCAGAAACAACCAAAGGAAATCTATGGAAATATGCACTACGGAATTCTCCGTGGCGCGAGCCATGGAACTCTATGACCTCCTCAAGGAGAAACAAAAAGAATATTTCATTCGCATCAAAGGAACGGAATTATCATGGGATAGTTCGTGGCGCAAGATTGATCTCTTAGCCAGACATGACGGAGACACTGACTTCCGCCTCTTGTATTACAAGTTCGTCATAATTTCAATCCTCGTCATGGCGTCCGAGAAGTACCCACAAAAGGTCCAGGAGGATGATCCTTATGTGGAAGATGTTGTGGGTGCGCGACTCATTGGTGTCGATCTCTCCCATGCACTCTGCCGCAATCTTGAGATTGAAACATTCAATAGGGCCTGCAATGTCATCTCGGACTACCTATCAGGTAAACTAGAACTCAAATCGAGCGGACCCATTCCGACCGAACCACAGAACTTAGCGACCGTATAGCACCAGAGCATCCCCTTTCGGAGATGCTCTGCTTTTTTGTATGTGATTCGAACCGATCGAATAGCGACTAGAACGCTGAGTAAACCCAAGGCATCGCGATAGCCATGGTCATGAGAGCTGCTGCAGCCAAAGCCATGTTCTTCTCGAAGTTGATCCTCTCTCCCATGCGCATCATAGGATCCTGAACCTTCCAGAAATCATGCATCTTGACCGACACTGGCACGAGGAAGGCGATGATAGCCACTGCTCCCCAGACTGTCCAGACACCAAGAATCATCGACAAACCACCGAAGGCGAGCAATACACCTGATCCGATGATTGCGAGCTTAGGAGACTTAACTCCCTTGGACTGCGCATATCCGATGAGATGTGCCGACTTGAAGATGTGGTTGTATGCATTCTTGAGGAAGTATCCCCCGAAAATGATGCGACCGATAAGGAATGCTATTTCCATAAATGTGTTCGTATATATGTTAAAACGACCCTTGGTAATGTGGAGTGAGTATAACAAAAAATGCCCTTTAAGGGCATTTTTTGAAATCGATTATATTTTTAGACGAACGTGAGTGCCTTACCCTTCTTACCTGCGCGGCCAGTACGACCGATGCGGTGAACATAATCCTCGTAAGTAGCAGGAATGTCGAAGTTGATAACGTGTGTGACACCAGAGATGTCGAGACCACGTGCAGCAACGTCGGTAGCTACAAGCACCTTGACCTGATGCTCCTTGAATGAGCGAAGTGCGCGCATGCGCTGGCCCTGACTCTTGTTGCCGTGAATAGCCTCTGCAGAAATCTTCTGCTTCACGAGATCCTCGGCGAGGCGCTGAACACCGTGCTTGGTCTTACCGAAGATAATAACCTTGGTAAATCCAGGCTGAGTGAGATGTTCAATGAGAACATCGAGCTTGTTCTTGCCAGCAGGGACGCGGATGATGTCCTGATCGACAGATGCGGCAGTATCAGCAGTCTTGACCGAGATCCTGACTGGATCGGTGAGGAACTGTCCGATGAGTCCTTCGATCTCTGGCGACATAGTCGCTGAGAAGAAGAGTGTCTGGCGAACCTTCGGCATACCAGCCATCATGAACTTGATGTCGGTGATGAATCCCATGTCGAGCATGCGATCAGCCTCGTCGAGAACGACGGTTGCGTATTCCTCGAGACGGATGCGGCCACGGTCGATGAGATCGCGGAGACGTCCTGGAGTTCCGATAACGAACTGATTCTGACGTGAGAGTCCCTTGAGCTGAGGCACAATGCTTGCACCACCAACACAACAGACTGACCAGATTGGGAGATTCTTGGTGAATCCACGGAGTTCCTCTTCGATCTGCTGAGCAAGTTCACGAGTTGGGACGACGACGAGAATCTTCTCCTTTGGATTCTTGAGAATCTTGTTTATGAGCGGAATGAGGAAAGCTGCAGTCTTACCAGTACCGGTGTTAGCGATACCGACGAGATCTACAGTGCGGAGAATGTGAGGGATGGCCTTGTCCTGAATAGGAGTCGGTGTGACATATCCCTTTGTCGCAATATTTGCCTTGAGGCGTGCCTCAATGTGGAAATCAGCGAATGCGTGATCTGGTACGAAATTGTCGACAGTCTCAGTGATGACTGCCTTGTTCACGAACTTACTGACGTCGATGTATTTCGAGAAACGGTCGCCCCTGTTGCCACCGCGGTTTCCACCACGATGTCCTCCGCCACGATTGCCACCGAAGCGGCTTGGTCCGCGAGATCCTCCTCCGAAACGGCTTGAGCCGCCACGTGAAGCACCATTCCCGAAACCTCTGTTGGCTGCTGGGTGCGCTGAATGACCTCCGGGACGGGATCCGTGAGAAGAAGGCTTGCTATGATTAAACGATCGGCTCGGGCCGTGGCCCGCGCCTCCTGAAGGTTTGTTATACATTATGATATATGCCCTGTGGGCTTAATCCCACCGATAGGCCTATATGTATACGATACAGAGGCAAACAATGAGAGAGTTACTAGATATATACTATAAACCATCCTTCAGAAAAAGTCAACTTTCCCTATTGACATCCCTAGAAGCCGGTGGTAGCCTTGTCGATGGATAGTCATTCAAAAGTCGTGCCGTCTCTCCCGGTATGCGCCGTGAGAAACCCGGAAACACTCAATAGTTCGTTACCAAACCCCATATGAAGAAGTCTGCATCTCTCCCCCAGGTCATTGTCTCTCAAATGACGACCCCTCCCGGTCGCCAGGCGAACGGTAAATCACGGATGATTCATATCCGTAAACAGATCAAGGACGCGTTGGAAAATCTCATGAGTACTGGCGGCGCGTCACACGTCGTGATCGATCCGATCAAATACATCGGCGCCACCATCCTCAAGATCAGCAACAACGCCGCACAAGCTGTGTTCGAAATTATTATCTGTACGTATCGGCGCCTGTGCGACACGGCTGACAAGACCCGGAAGATCCGGATCATCGTCCCCCACGCCATTCCGGCAAACAACTAAGAAGCTTCTCATATCACACCGCCCTCTCTTCGGAGATGGGCGGTTTTATTTTGGCGAGCGACCCAACTTATTTTATTCCTGCGTTCCCTTCTTCTTGAAATATCCAAGTAGCACGCGCGCGAGTTGAATATCACGGAATGAACTCATACCCTTGATACGTGCTTTGACCGGCGAGAGGAGTGGTGGCTTTTCATCAGACTGCTTGTCGAATACTTCTTGCAACGCTTTTTCTATCTTCATGAAATGTGGACGTGCAATACCATCTTTGAGATACGCGATATCACTCTGTTCGAGACCTCTCTGATCTGAACCAAGCTCAATGAGCTTCTCGAGATGAGCGATAATAGTATCGGGCACCATGTCACGCGCTTCAGCAATCTCTTTCAACGATTTTCCTTTCTTGATCAGCTCAGCAGTGATTTCGAGTGTTGAGACTTTCTGTGGCTTGATTACTCCATCTTTGTCGCGACGCGTTTTCTTGCCCATACGATGCATTGGAGCAACTCTCGCTAAGAATTGGTCGTGAGCATGTTTTATTTCAGCGACATCAGTGTACTCAACAACACTCTCAGCCTTGGCGGACAATTCACGGAGGCGCGCATCATGCTCAAGAACATCAGGATGCACCTTGAGTGCGTGCTGATTCATACCAAGAATGGAGAGACCGGCCAATGTACGCACACGAGAGAGTGCGACGTATCCCATGCCTGGCTCAAATGATTTTGAGAGATCTACTTCGACAGCATCGAGCGACATACCCTGACTCTTGTGCACGGTGATAGCCCAGGCGAGACGGAGCGGATACTGAGAGATTTGCGCGATAATGCGACCATCATCCTCGATAGTCCAATCAGCGATCTTGATAGCGACCTCGCGGCCATCAGGATAATCAGGAGTTGCTGCAGTGCGAATGACGGGATCAATACCCCATCCACACGAGACGATGACACCGAGCGTTCCATTCACGTATCCTTCTTCGAAATTATTCTTCACACACATCACGCGCGCACCTTTCTTGAGACGGAGCTTATCAGGAGCGAGACATGATTTCTTGAGTGTCTCGACGAGTGGCTTCTTGCCCTTGGTAATCATTTCGTACACACACTCAGTCCCTGAAATTCTTCCGATCTCGCGTTCGTTAATAGTGTCGACATCAACATTGTGAGTATAGAGACGAGTAGGTTCGACACCGAGAGATTCTTCGGACAAGGTGACAACATTCTCTTCGCTAACAAACGATCCATCACGAGGTGTAACATGCCTAGATTTGAGAAGCTCATATGAACGTTCAGAGACTTCACCACTCCTGATGTCATTGAGAATATTCACGGACTCGTCGGTGCCCTGACGGTAATTCTCAGAGAGATAGCAAATAGAAAAGTTTCCCTGCTTCCACGAATCAGATTCGTAAATGAAGCGTGCAGTAGGCTCACCGAGACGAGAGACTGGGGGCAACTGGAAGAAATCTCCGCAGAGCACGATTTGTATTCCGCCAAAAGGCTTCTCAGTCTTCTTCATGTGACGAAGCACCTGATCGACGAGATCGAGACGGAAGTGGTGAAGCATGGAGACCTCGTCGATGATGAGTACCTGTGCTTCTTCGATCTTGCGACGCACTTGTGCACGCTCGGAAATTTCTTGGAGGTCATGTATACCGAGGCTATCCTTGATGCCGATTCCTGCCCATGAATGAATAGTCACACCACCCATGTGTGTAGCGGCAATACCGGTCGATGCAGTGACACCGATGGGTACACCGTGCTCTTTGAGGTATTTTATATACGCGTTGACCACATACGTCTTACCCGAACCTGCAGGTCCAGTGATGAAGGCGTTCTTGCCAGTCTTGAGTATGTCGAGGGCGTGAGATTGCGTCATGCGAGAAGTATATCAGAAATGCTTTTCGTGGCCCTCTATACAGCCCTGTAGAGCTATTTTATGATGATTGACAAATAGGTATATTGTGTGCTATAATGGTAACAGAGAAGCAGTATGCCCTTGTGGGTATATGAGAGCTTCCACGGAGAACACTTACAACTACATACATTCCGCATGAAAGAACCGAAAACGGACGTACGCAAAACCATCACGTACACAAACAGAGAATCAGCAATTGTCATGTCATTCTACCCAGAAAAGGGGTTTGGCTATGCACAAACTGAATCTGGCGAGATCATTCACTTCAACATGAACGCCTCGCGCGTTCTCATTCGTGGTGAGTACGGACCATTCTTCACTCACGAAAAGAAGAATGTCTTCCCTGTTGAAGGGAACATCATCTGTTTCATCCGCAGGAACGATCCAGTCGAGCCCGGCAAGTATCCATCGATGTTTGTTTGGAACTTCGAGGAATCGTACAACCAATGCCTGTCGGATTGGAAGGAGATTGGCCCAGACCGTGAGGCACTGAAGAAGATTGACGAGTTGGTACGGAAGGACTCAATGCAGCCGAGCCAGAACAATCGCACTCAGAAACAGACGCGTGTTACGAAGAATAACGCTTCTTGTCGGCCCAAAGTGCGCACCAATGGACAGCAGCGCTGGAATGATGAACCTCGTCCCGACCACGATTCGCGCAATGGTGCGATTAACTTGGCGACGGAATTCGAGATTGATGAGCCGAGTATCTACGCGCTCGCACGCGGCGCCGGTGGTAAGAATGGAAATACCCGCCAGCACCACCAACGTGCGCGTGACAAAAAGGTTTAGTCACCCACATCGAAATATCACACCCCGCACTGACAACAGTGCGGGGTTTTTCTATCTAAAAATAACGACATAATAGACAATACTGTGTCAACATGCTACGATGCTCCCATGAAACAGACTCCCCTGAATACCCCGACATCTGAAACACCTCGAAACGCCCATGAAAGCGCGGCTGAAACAGCAGGTGAAATCTACGACGTCGCTGTGATCGGTGGCGGACCTGCAGGCATGATGGCGGCAGGACGTGCGGCAGAGCGTGGTCTCAAAGTCATCCTTCTCGAGAAGAATGATTCTCTCGGCAAGAAACTCCTCATTACTGGTGGTGGTCGCTGTAATGTCACCAACGCAGAAATGGATACACGCACCCTCCTCGCGAAATTCAAGGATAGCGACAAATATCTTTTCTCCGCATTCGCGCAGTATGGCGTCAAAGATGCCCTCGAATTTTTCCATTCACGCAACATGTCGACGAAGATCGAAAATGACAAGCGTGTCTTCCCTACTTCCAACAAAGCTCAGTCAGTCTGGGATGTGCTTGTTGAATATATGAAGACGGGCGTAGTCACCGTGAAGTCTGATGCGCCTGCGACAGGATTTGTCGTCAAAGATAAGAAAATATCCGCACTCAAACTCAAGGATGGATCCCTCATTCATGCCAAGAGCTTCGTGCTCGCAACTGGTGGTAAATCGCATCCAGAAACAGGATCGACCGGCGATGGATTTAAATGGCTCAAGGAGTTGGGTCATGCCGTCTCCGAACCGCGTGCAGCACTCGTACCCGTGAAGTCTTCTGATGACTGGGTGAAGAATCTCTCAGGATTCTCATTGCCGACTGCCAAGATCACCCTCTTCCAGAATGGCGCGAAAGTTCCAGGCAAGCAGTCAGTGAAGAAAGGTAAGGTGCTCTTCACGCACTTCGGACTCTCTGGACCCGCAGTACTCAACATGAGCTCGGAGATCGACGAGCTTCTCAAGTATGGTGAGGTCATCTTGTCACTCGACTTGCTCCCTTCTCATGATCATGGAACATTGAATGAGGCTCTGCAGAAACTTTTCAAGAAACAGAGCAACAAGCTCTTCAAGAATGCGATCTCAACACTCATTCCTGCTCCACTCATTCCTGCTGTCATGGAACTCTCGAAGATCGATGATGAAATCCCGTGCAACAGCGTCACTCGCGAAGATCGTCTCGCGTTGATCACTCTCCTCAAGGGTATGCCGATCAACTTGGTCGGACTTCTTGGCGCTGACAAGGCTATCATCACTTCAGGTGGTGTCTCACTCGATGAGATCGACTGGAAGACTATGGGTTCACGTCTTATCTCAAACCTCCACATTGTCGGCGACTTGCTCGATATCGATAGGCCGTCAGGAGGATACAGTCTCCAGCTTTGTTGGACGACGGGATGGGTCGCAGGAACTGCGGCTTAGTCTAGACCCCTCAATCTCTTCTGTAATTTTTTGTATTCCGGCACAGCTCTTGCCACCAGCTCCCAAAATTTCTTTGAATGATTGAGCTCGCCAATATGACAGAGCTCGTGTACAACCACATAGTCGCGAAGCTCGTCGGGCACTAAGATGAGCTTGTAATTGAAATTGATATTCCCTTTCGCAGAGCATGAACCCCAGCGAGAATGTTGGTCGCGGATGGAGATTCGTCCGTATTTGAAATCATATACTCTGTTGAAATGTTCGAGGCGCTCAGTCAGTATGACGAGCGCTTTTTGTTTGAGCGCTTTGAATTCACGGCGATCTCTTTTGTGGAGAAGCAAACTATATGCGCCCACTGGA
Organism: Candidatus Parcubacteria bacterium; assembly: GCA_039799225.1. Taxonomy (GTDB): domain Bacteria; phylum Patescibacteriota; class Minisyncoccia; order Phycocordibacterales; family PALSA-1337; genus C7867-002. The sequence continues at coordinate 98,990 of JBDLTF010000002.1, forward strand.
TTCTTGGCGAAACGGATCTGTTTCTCCTTGATCCATGAGGCTTTCCTGGTGACAAATCGTTCGATGAGCATGAGCGGCATCAGCGGTGACGCACTAACAGTGACTTCTCCAGTATAACGCACAGCGATAGAGATAGATCGCTTGCGACGACGGATGAGGGTGTATGAGATCCCAGCGGCGGAATGGGTCGGGTGCGTGAGCATGGGTGGTAGTATAGCGTAATTGACATCAGGATACTGGAGGAATATGCTTATCTTTAGAGAAATTCAACCACGTACAGGAAAGGGATATCACTTATGAAAGGTAGCTTAATCACATTTGATGACCTGCAGTATCGGCAAGAGATTGATATCATTGGCGGTACCGTCGAGGTAGATTTCGATCGAACTATCTATCGAGGAGAGGTGGATGATCTATTCTGGTGGCCACATCATCTAAGAAAGATCAACTGGATAAACAGTGTCCAGTGGTGCGCCCCTCAAGGAACATGGGTACCGAGTGATAAAGATGGGACCTATCATGTAAGATTCAAAATGAACTCCATTGAATTCTTCACCGGACCGTTCGAAATTGATACTGGAGAAATCCTCATTACGTACCGTGACTATACTGGCAAGATCACTGCCATAACACTGTTCCCTCGAGGATGCATTCCTCCTGACGGGCTTTGTGGAGGACAACGATTCGAACTGCTCAATCAACATCTAAAAGGATGAGAAACACCCCGCTCTTACTCAGCGGGTTTTTTATTTCTTGAAAAAATTGAGGACTGCTTGGCGCCTCTCATCACTCAACGAGAAAAATATACTTGAGATTGCTGCTGCAATTATGACGATAACACCTGAGCCATGAACGAAACTGGCAATACTATCTGTGTAGTTGAGAAGGTTCATCTGTGAAAGAAGATAATTCCAGTCATGCATAACACTGTCCCCTCCAAGGAGTGGTAACTGCTGTCTGACTGCATCGCCGAGATAGGTAGCTACATTGATGATATTCTGTCCAACCCAGAATGCGACAATAGATCCAGAAAAATATTGGCGACGCACGAAGAAATATCCGGTGAATATAGCTGGCAGAATGACTTGGAGGAATGAACCACCGAGCACCTGCAAGAACTGACCGAAGAACATGAATATGAAGTGTCCTGCTTCATGGATGACGAGATCCACATTGTCTATGAAATTCCAATTCTCCAGAGCATGACTCGGATCGCCGAAAGCGTATGAAATGAAATACCATCCAAGTATTAGAGCACCTATGAGTTTACCTGCAGATACGGAATGTGTGTGAGACTCGGAAGGATTCATCCTTGAATCATAGCAATCTTCTCTCCCCTCGTCAGCCTCTTCCATTCAGCTTCGACTGCTCGTGCTCGCGCAAGCGTGCGGAATTTCTTGCTATAGACCATGACAACCGGACGACGAATCTTGGTGTAGTGAGCTCCCGACTTGAGATTATTGTGCGCATGGAGACGACCCTTGAGATCGGTAGTATATCCGCTGTAGTAGGTGCCGTCGGCGCATTCGAGGATGTAGGCGTAGTGCATGAGTTATATGATACACCACGCTTGCATATGCCGGTAAAACAGGTAGTGTACAACCAGATACCCCGCATCCACGCGGGAAATACACCTCACAACATCATAGAATATATGGCCAAACGCGCATTGATAACCGTCACCAACAAAACTGGTGTCACCGAATTCGCCCAAGCCCTCGTAGATTTGGGATGGGAAATCGTCTCCACGGGCGGTACTGCAAACGCTCTGAAGGCGGCAGACATTCCTGTCACACTGGTTGAACAAATCACTGGCTTCCCTGAAATGCTCGATGGGCGGCTCAAGACGCTCCATCCAAACATCTTCGGCGGCATCCTCGCCGATCGGACCAAGACCACGCACTTGGAAGCAATCGCTGCACACGGCATAGAACTGTTCGACATGGTCGTGGTCAATCTGTATAACTTCGCCAGCGAACCTTCGATTGAGAAGATCGACATCGGTGGACCGTCACTCATCCGCGCTGCGGCGAAAAACTTCGATACAGTCATGGTGGTGGTCGATCCTGCAGACTACGACTTCATCATCAATCTGCTGAAAAAGTACGTACCGACGCACATGGATCGACAGATGCTCGCCACCATGGCATTCCAGGTCACGGCGAAGTACGATGTTATGATTGCTGAACATTTCAAGGCGAAAACCGACGAGAAAATAGCAATCGCTCAAGGCACTCACTGATTCACAGCCCCGTTACCAACATGGTGACGGGGCTTCATTTTTACACCACCACTCCTCTTCCCGCTCTCGTACTGACATAGAAAACGACCAGACCAACCATCACCACAAATACCGCTGCAGCGAGAGCACTCATCGGACTCCAGTGCTGCCACATAAATCCGCCGATAATTCCTGAGAACATCACACCAAATCCGGTAACAGCATTGTACATACCATATGCGGTGCCTCGCTCGTAATCTGGCGTAGTCTTGGCGACGAAGGCGCGTTGAGCGGCATCGGTGCAAGCAGATGAGAGACCGAGTGCGGCAAATGAAAGCGCGAGTACGAGTGGCGTACCAGCAACCATGAGTGCGACGTATCCTATAGCAAGAATGGTATATCCAAACGCGAGCACGCGCGCGGTACCCATGGTGTCAGAGAGTTTTCCAGCGGCATATGAGAAGAGTACGAACGCGATGTTGTAGATCATGTAGAAGAGCGGAATGGAGGCGATGAGGAGACCAATGTTGGTGGTCTGCAAGAGGAGGAGAGCTGATGGCAGAGATCCGACGGAGAATATGAAAATAGCGAAAAGATACCAGCGGAAGTGTGGCGAGAATGAGCGGAAGGTCTGGATGGAGAAGATACGGACACCATGACCATTACGTGCGATGAAGACATCCTTCACGAAGAAGATGGTTGCCACCGCGACGAGACCGATGATGAACGCCGAGATGAAGATGACATTGAAGCCGTGTGGGATATACGACAGGATGAGGTATGCCGCGAGCGGGCCGAGCACTCCCCCTGCTGTATCCATAGCGCGGTGATAGCCGAATGACCTACCGACGTCACCATTCTGAGCAGAGACGGAAATGATCACATCACGCGGTGCCTCACGGACACCCTTGCCGATACGGTCGATGATGCGTAGACCGAGTACTCCTGCGATGCTTCCGGTAACCATGTAGAACGGACGTATGATGACAGACATGCCATACCCGAGGAAGATGAATGCGCGACGACGCCTCAGCTTGTCGGAGAGCTGGCCAGAATAGATCTTGATGATATTAGCGGCACCATCTGCGATACCTTCGACGATACCAAGTGATGCGGCGCCTGCCTTGAGTACCGAGGTGAAGAAGGCCGGGAATGCAGCCAAGATCATCTGGTTGGAGAAGTCATTGAAGAAACTCGTGAGCCCAAGTATGAAGATGTTGCGATTGAGACCGAAGATACGGCGTTCGGGGGTGGGAATGGATGCAGGCGCAGCTGATACTGGAGTGGCCGCAGCTATAGAGTCCGAGGAGAGAACTGGGGGCATGAGGGAATTATAACATCACCGCATCAATAGTGATTTTTAGAGCTTTTTTCATGATGTAAGTATATCACGAGGCTCTCGGCAGAATCATTTCATCCTTACAAAATATATTGAGAATACTCAACTAAGAAGGATCTGTAAACTTTCCTTTCACAATATAACTAATTGGTTCAATCGATAAATTATTTTTTTCTTGAAATGGGTTTTCAATAATATGTATCTTTGGATACTCACTTTTAACAGCATAAACTAAATATATAAAATAATTTTCTTCATTTTCGGCAACTTTTTTTTCGTTTCGTGATATGTTAAACGAGAAAACTTTTGACTGTTCAACGCTCGTAGATTTCACCTCAATTTTCTTAACTTTTCCGTCCTCGTGATAAGATTCTATATCATACCCAGCGTAGGTATTCTGAAGTGAGACTCTTTGTACTTTTTCTGCAAGATCACTCCTACCTTTCATAATCAAACTATCCTTTTCAAACTTAAGTACTATTTCTTCACCAAGGCTACCTATTCTTGCCCTTGTTTTATTGAGTTCATCAAAATCAACAAAGCCATTTTTTCTCTTCTTAGTTAAAGTATCATCTGATTTATATAACTCAATTTTTTTATTTGAAAGTACGGGCTGAATACTTGGCTGAATATTAATAAATATTGCATCATCTTTCTGTGGAATTTCCTTAGAGTTTTCATCTGAAAATGCCTGAAGAAATCTATCAACACTCATATATCGACGCTGGATGTTTTCCATTGCCTCACTTCGTATCTCTTGAAACCCCATTAGTGCCTTAAATCGATAACCTGAAACAACATTAAAAACTGACAAGGGAATCTTAAAATATTTAAGATTGTTTAAAAAAAATGTATATGACCAAGGCTGTCCATTTTCATCTGGTGGCCACATCGATAAAGCCAGCTGATCACTATGTTGCTTATATATAACTTCACCAGACATAACAAAATCTCCTAGTGCATAAAAGATGACGATATCGCCAGTATTCATTTTTTCCCATTCATGTTTCTTACCCTCCCTATTTCCCCACGCGTATATAACCTCTTGTTTATTTAAAATATCTTTCCCATCAACATTAAGAGACTTAGAAATCGCGTCGAGCGGTATACCATGCTTTATAGTTGATAAGAAATTTTTATAAGATTTTTCTCCACTTCTCGGGGCAAGAAAATATTTAATCATAATTTGTCATATTTTACATGCTTCCCCTTAGCCTTCTTAACTGGATATTTTTCCTCATTTTTCTTAAGCTTTTCTTGAAGAGCACTCGAAACATCAATTTTAAGATCATTACTCATAAGCAACACCCAGTACAAGACATCTGCAAGCTCTTCACCAATATCCTTCTTATTTGTCTTTACATAACTTTCCATTTCTTCTTTATTTTTCCATTGGAAATGCTCCATAACCTCAGCAGCCTCCAAGACCAATGAAAGCGCCATATCCTTTGGATTATGGAACTGTTTCCAATTGCGAGCATCTCTAAAGGCAAGAATTCGCTTGGTTAGATCTTCTATTTTTGACATGGTCCAATTGTACGCTTTTAAGCCAAAAAGTGAAGCATGTACAAAAAAGCCCCTCATCGGGGCTTTTCGAATTACTGTCTCGCAACCAACCCCTCCACAATCTCTATAAGCTTATCAATCTTGTCATTCATAGCATCTACCTGCCTCTTGAGGCTGTGACCCTCTCCACTCTCATACTTCGGAGCAGGCTGAGGGGTGCGACCAGCTGCCAAGGGGAACTTGCGCTCCTTGCTGAATGAACGCTCGCCACCGAGAGCGGCGCGGCCAGCAAAACAATCACGGCAGTAGACTGGCTTGTCTGCTGAAGGTGGGAATGGAACCTGGCATGGCTTCTTACAAGTACTGCATACAGCGGCATGCATTACCTGATCACGATCCTCGAATTTCTTGAATGGCTTGGAACCAAATTTCTTGGGACCTCCAAATCCTCCTCGAGAACCTCCGCCGAACTTCTTGCCACCGCCGAATCCACCACCAAAGCTGCCGCGTGGCGAGCCTTTGAATCCCCTCTTTCCTCCTTCGTTTTTGAATCCGGCCATGTGTGTATATTAGTTGCTAATTGAATAGATTACTATCTAAACATTATTTCTTATTTTTGTCAACCATATCACACCCTTTTAACACTTGAGGTACAAAAATCCCCGCCACTCGGAAGTGACGGGGTGAAATAAGGAACTGATTAATGGGTTACACGGAGATGAACTCTTCCTCGCGGAGCAGCTCTTTCCAGTGCTGATGAGCAGAGGTGATGACTCGTCCATAGAGTGGCCCTTGGCCAAATCGGCAAGCCAAGTCCAGGACCGATGCTTGAATCATGGCAATGGTGAGTTCGATCTTGAGCGGATGCAATTCGTGCCGTTGACCCGTGAAGGTGATCGGGAATCCCGCATTGGCGAGGCAGCGAAACCCTTTGACACAATCACTGTGTACACGATGCGAAGGTTCACGGAACGAGTACGAGGGGAATTCGACATCCCCCGAAGACATGCTGATGAACAGCGTGTGCGGATGAGAACGTTCAATGATTTGTTTGGACGTGAGCGCTTGTGATCCACTCGCCCCTACAATGACATCGAACTGGCTGAGCTTGTTCAAGGCATCCGCATGCTCCAATCGAAGCTTGCGGCTGTCGAACATCTTATTCGCAGGCTCATCGCCTAACTTACGTTCTGGGTCGGTATAATTCGGATCAGCGACCGATACCTCCAATCCATGATTGAGGTACAGACGGAGAGCGGTATGCCGACCAATAGTGCCGAGACCAAGTACAAGAATCCGCGGCGATGACATTCCTTGGGTGGCGATACGAGAAACTATTCGCTCAGCACCGAGAATGCCGATGAACAGAGCTTCCTCGCGTTGTTTGAACGCGCTCGAAGCGACCATGTGGCGGCAAAACCGGATACCGAGACGCTCGATCCGGGCTTTACCAGAGGAAGTCTGTTCGATGCCGATGATATCGTACAGAGTCGACTTGAACACTCGAGAAACCGCTTCGTGCATATGTCCACCATCATCAAGGACGATGATGCGGCGAATCTTGTTGAGATTGCGTTCATCCAAGACTTTGTGGAGCCAGTTCTCGATCAAGATCGTGAAGCTCTGTTCGAAACTCACCATAGGGTCGAATCGATTGCTGAATGGAGCAATCTCGCACCCCATAGAGCTGAGCTCCATGAGAACTTCTTGGTTGGTCGAGTAGCACTTCCCCACGATGAGACAGTTGGATGGAGTTAGACCGCATGACAAGAATGACTGGAACATGCGGAGTTGAGGGTCGAGCAGATGCTGGCACGCCACGACGAGCGTATCAGACATGTCTACGTCACGATATGCATCCGAGACCTGGGCAAGGAGCGGATAGTGATGATTTGAGTATTGATTGGTTCTTTTCATAGGACGCCGTTTCAATCTGTTGTGTGTATTCATTTATGTAAGAGGATCCACTAATAATCAACCATACTTTACTGACAAAGTCAACAAAAAAGCCCTTTTCAGGGCTTACAGGTGAACACAGAAATTTGATGTGGTGATTACGGATGCGCAGCTATATACGCCCTCGTGATCGGACCGAAGTTCCCTGTCGCAGGGATGCCATGGTCTCGCTGGAATCGCATCAGAGCAGCTTGTGTCAGATACCCATAGAAATCAGACTCGTTACCTGGTGATCCTGATCCACTCACGGCAATAATATACCCACGAGCATTGAGATACCTCTGAAGGTTCCTGACATCTTCACCCTCATCGGCATATCTAAATGGACGCGTGAAAGTATATGTTGTTGGTTGATAAACCGGAGATTGATTTACACTCGGTGCTAGTACGCAAACGAAACCGGCTGGGCATCCTGGAATCGGTGTTGGTTGAACTGTCGGTACAACAGAAACTCTAGAGCGCGAACCTGATGATCCTGAAGAAGATGGTGTAGGGTCAGGCGTCGGACAGGCCGAGGTTGAAAATGTGCTATTTGAAGTATATCGAGTACCAACTGCGTTGGTGGCATATGCTTTCCAATTATAAGTCGAACCACACGTGAGCGAGGTGAGACTGGCTGTAAATGCACCGAGAGTTCCTGATGATTCTGTGGTAGTCGCTCCATATGCAGTGGTCAGACCATAAATAAATCCGCGAACCGTGACTGTCGTGCCTCCCGTAGCAGAAAGAGACGAATTGAGAGTTGATGCAGTGCCGGTGGTGCCTGTAGGAGACGATGCTGAAACAGTTGGTATAGCAAGAACAGTCTGCTCGACCGTACCCGAGTTACCATCATTTGCAGCGGGTTCGCCCGGATCACCATTGACTGCATTTCCTGAAAATCCTACACCACCAGCACCACCAGCACCACCGCCGGCAATATCAGATAACAATGATCCTGTCACCGATCCTGAGATATATACAAGTTGTATCTTGCCACCATTACCTCCATCACCACCTCCACCACCTCCACCTCCAAGAGCTGCTGGTTCATCAGTCGCATCACCACCATCACCACCAGTACCACCTGCCGATCCACTGACATCGATAGTACCAGCAATTGTTACCGTACCAGCAACCTTGATGTATATTGCTCCTCCGTTATCACCACGAAAACCTCCACCTCCTCCCGCACCATTCGTATAATAAGGGGCTGACGTAAAACAATCCTCTCCATCAGCTCCATCTTTTGAGTTTATAGTTCCGCCGGCACCTCCAAGACACGAGTTGAGTCCACCGAGACTACCATTCGCTCCAGCTCCTCCTGCTGAGAGGGTGGCGACATGCCCATCATTGTAATCAAATGCGGCTCCTCCTCCACCATTACCATACAAAGGTGATCCACCACACTTACCATCGGCCGCACTCAGAGGATTCCCCGGCTCAGCCAAGAAGTCCTCCGTACCACACAAGACACCTCCACCCGCTCCACCACCATCACTAGCATAATTGCTCGAATAGCTCAGACTCACCCCATCCGGAGAAGTTGTTGAGCTTCCGGTACCATTGGCGGTAGTGGTTCCGACACCGATATACTGTATCTTACTGGTCGCATCTATCGTGAAGCTTCCTGCGGATCCGATAATCATCCATGATCCATTACCGACAATATTGAGAATACCTCCATTAGTGATGGATACCGAAGAATAGAGCTTCGTCGAAGGCGAAATGTTGACCGTCGTACCATTGATAGTAAGTGCTCCATCCGTGCCAGCGAACATGGGGTCTGCGGCGCGAGCAGCCATAGGAAGAGCTGCGATAGAGACAGCGAGTACGAAAAATAAGGCCGTTGAGCGGAAAAAAGTCAGTTGAATGCGTCTAATCATGCTCCTGATTATATAATTTTTTCGCGCGTATTCAAAATACCGAGCCGATTCCTATTCGCCTACTGGCCTATTTCGCGAGTTCCAACACCTCATCTATCCTAATCTGCTTCACGAATTCAGGAACGTGCGAAACGAGAATCAACGCCCCTTCATATTGGTCGAGTGCCTTGGCAATCACTGGGAGATGGCGGAAGTTGATATGGTTGGTCGGCTCATCAAGAATAAGAAGACCAGGACGCTGGAGGACGAGACGTGCAAATGCGACGAGACCCTTCTGCCCTTCTGAGAGACTACCAATCTTGGTATGGATAGCGTCAGCACCGATGAGGAAACTTGCGGCTGTAGCGCGGAGTTCGGTCTCTACGAGGTGTCCTTGGCTCGCGCGAATTATTTTTTCGAGAGACTGATACACAGTGTCATTGAAATCCATCATTGAGAAATCCTGGCGATAATAACCAACACGCACGCCTGGTGAAATAGTGACTCCTTCTGCACCAGTAACAATCTTCTCGAGAAGCGTCGACTTGCCAATACCATTCGGACCAGAAAGGATAAGGTGATTCCTCTTGCGGAGCGCGATCGAACATGATTTCTTCACGATCTTATGCTTCTCTGGATCCATAATAGTATATGAATCAATCTTGATGATCTCGCCGACGAGGTCAGGTTGTGACGGGATAGTGAACGGCTTGATAGTACGATCTTCCTTACGCACATCGACAATCTCTTCCTCCATCTCCGCAGCACGCTCACGCATACGCTTTGCCACCAGACGCATCTGACCTCCCTTCATGGCGAACATATTTGCTTGATCCTTGTTGGCTTGAATTTGTTTCTCGAGCTGAGCATTCTTCATGTTCTCCTTCTCGATACGCGCACTGATCTGTTCCACCACGTCGAAATAGTCACCGACATACTGTTCTACTTTGTGCGTATGCACATCGAGATAGAGGACGCCGTGTGTGAATGCATTCAAGAAATCCGCATCGTGAGAAATCACGAGACAGGTCTTCTGATAGTTGATGAGGAAGTCAGTCAGGTGATGTATACCTGCTTTGTCGAGGTTGTTGGTCGGCTCATCGAGAAGCAAGATGTCAGGATCCTGAATAAGTGCAGACGCAAGAAGGAGACGTGCCTGTTGTCCTCCTGAGAATGACTTCACCAGACGATCTTTCACATCAGCAGCACCTTTTGCCTTCGCGGATGCATTGGCTACATTGAGGTTGACCACTTCGAGGATCTCATCAATCTTCGGGTCGAGGTCATACTTCTTCTCTGCGAAACATGATGCGAAAAAGTCACGAACGGTGAGCTCAAGCTGGTCGCGTGGGATAACCTGACGTGCAGTCGCGACAGTTGCGCCCTTAGCGATATGGATTTCGCCAGATTCAGGAGTATGTCCTTCTGTGGTATTGCCATCGTGCTCTGCTCCGAGAATAAGTCCGAAGAGTGTACTCTTGCCAGCACCGTTCTGACCCATGATGGTGACCTTGGTTCCACGGCGTACGTTAAATGACACCTCTTCGAGAATAGGCTTATTGGGGCTGTATTCGAACGATACGTCCTCGAAACGGACGACAGTATCACCAGTGAACGCCTTGCTTGGAGAAACTGATTGTACGGACTTTTTTGCCATGAGTGTCTACATTACAACATTTTTGGCATATTGGGAAGCGAAATGCCTGCACCAAAGCTATATCTGCCATCGTACCTATATTACATGGTCGACATTATGAGCCTAACCCGTGAGTGTTAACGAACGGAGCAATCCCCTGGTGGGATAACCCTGTGAGAAATGACGTTACTAGGCCCGTTAATCATCTATACCCCAAAATTTATATGAAGAAATACAAACGCACTCGTATCATCGCCAATCTCGCCGTCATGGGCTCGCTCGCATGGAGCAGTACCACATTTGCAGCCACCTCAACCCCAGTCACCTGGGGCGGTCATGTAAAAGATAATACCAATATATCTATAAGTCGCCCCGAGCGAACTCGCGAGGAAACTGTTTCATCCGAAGTTCCTGAATTTAAGAAGAAGAAGGGGCGCTTGGCTGCGATAAAACTCAAGCAAAAAGCCTAAGCTTCACGCGGACGCATAGCAAACGTCATAATCAAGAGTATAACTCCGAGCACTGCCCAAGCGGCAATGATGAGAGTCCCTATATCGCCGATGCGGACCTCCGCTTCTTGGAGTGATTTCCCTGCAAGTACAAATCCTGAATAATTTTCGTCGAACCTAACCATGACCGCCGCCACGCGGACGCCTGGTGCTGGCTCCCAACTGAAACGATACTCACCTTCTTCTCGCACTCGATCAAATATACTGAGTGGTGGTGCAGGGGTCCTTCCATCGAGATATCCTGTCGTCGATTGAGTCTCACCTGTATCATCGAACACAATAGTAAATGGAGCGAGGCTCACATCCATATCTACTTTCAGATAATCCGAAGGTATGACATATGACTTGTCCTGTCCGAGCTCATGCGCGGCATCGCGAGCAATCTGAATCTGCGGATCATCGGCTGATTGGCGGATGATTTGTTGCGCGACTGCATATCCTGTACCCATGACGATACCACTTACAAAAAGAGAGGGTATCCAGAAGCGAAAAAGTGCTTGAATCATGGTCCAAGTATATCATGTATATCCCCTTGCGTTCGGTGGATTTCGGACTATACTTGTCAGAGTTTTTCAGTACAAAAAAGCCAAAATATGGCTCAAACAATCAACCTAAAGGCCCCGTATGTACACAACCGCGTGGTCCATCGCCCTCGCATGTAGCCTCTTTATTGAGACTATGTGTGCCTGCGAATCAACCAACCTACCCTCATCGGAATTCATAGTCTGGACACCCAAGCTAACACAGAACATTCCGAGCAAACACCTCACCGAACGCTGGTGCCAAGAGATTGCCCCCGCGGGCAATCGCATCGTTTACAGTCGTTACGGTATACCATCAGAATTCTTCTGGATACAAGCCTACGACGTCCATAAGTATGGTATCTATGACTACTCTGCCAACTATGGAAGAGAAACTGTCTTCAAGATCATGGGAAATGCGGCACGCGAAGCCGCTTTGCAAACATTGCCCGTCGATGAATTCATTCACGATGGCCAGAAGCTTGGTGCGACGGTTGGGAACTTCTTCGTCAACCTCGCATATGGATCACTCGGTAATCCTGAAGAAGAAGATGTGAAGGCAGTATCAGCCACGCCGACCTACAGTACACTCAAATACATCGTCGATTATGAATGGAACAAATCTGAAGATGTGTGGAGTGGTAAATACGGATGGCGGCCATGGCGGGATAATCCGTACGCATATCTTGATATGAATCTCGGCCACTACTGTGGACGACAGTTCATCCGATTCGATGCGCGGTGCTATGGATACCTCCGACCAAATAGCTTCGGGCTGGTCAAATCAGAGGCGAGTGCGATCGTCACTCTCTCAGATCGATCCCAACTCGTCTTCGGCGGATTCATATATCCGTTCGAGAATGACATCGAACATGCCCCACAAGCCTCGGTCCGGTTCGAGACATACTGGCGCAAAAGTCTCATCTCACTCGGTGTTGCATCGTCCGTCAACGGTCCATTCTGGAACGCGACAGTAGATGTCTTCTTCTGAGAAACAGTAATCAAAATGCCTTGCACAGACTCTGTGCAAGGCATTTTTTATATTCAAGAATGAATACTACTAAGTAAGTTTGGTGATATCTCGTGGATAGAACATCTCCAATGTCCATTCAAATGCGATACGAAAACGCTTCTTCCATGATGCGAACTTGAATAGGTATATCGTGCGCCATGCCCACCACGTCAGACGACCAGCAATTTTGAGCGAGAGAATTTCACCGAGTGCGAACCACTGCCCCACCGAAACCATACTTCCTTTTGAACTATATACAAATGGTTTGAGATCTCTGCGGCGAATAACGGCGACGAGATTGTCTGCGACGATGCGTGCCTGCTGAGAAGCGACTTGCGCGAGCATTGGGAGCGGCTTGGCCTTGGCTGGATCTGCAGCACGTTCAGCAGGATCGATGTAGCCAGCGACATCGCCAAGTGCGAATGCAGAGCTATCTCCACCAACACGGAAGAATTCATCTACAGCGAGGCGGCCACCAGCTACGACCGGCATAGCTCCCTCAAAATGAGGGATGATAGATTTTACTCCAGCAGCCCAGATGACCGTCGATGATGGAACCATAGCACCTGATGAGAGTTTGATACCCTGTGCAGTGACCTCAGTAACAGTCGCGTTTAGATTGAGTACAACTCCACTCTCACGAAGCCTTTTCTCGGCAGCAACGCGAAGTGACGGAGCAAACATCTGGAGAACCTCGGGACCAGTATGGATAAGTGTGACCATCGGTTCCTCCGGCTTACAGGTACGTGAATCGTTGGGATCACACCCTTTGGTAGCACTATAGTATCTCTTGACCATACCGTGGACGAACTCAGCGAGCTCTGCGGCCGTCTCAACACCAGTAGCACCGCCACCAACAACGACGAATGAGAGGAGTCGTGCACGTTCGACAGAATCAGAAATAAGGAGTGCTCGTTCAAATGCATCAATAACCTGAGAACGGATACGTGCGGCATCCGAAAGATCTTTGAGTGCAAAGGTGAACTTCTCGGCGCCAGGAATTCCGTAGTAATTGGTCTCGGCGCCAGTAGCGATAACGAGGTGATCGTATTTGAGAGTACATGCAACAGAACCAGAAAGTTTGACCTCTTTGTGAGCGAGATCGACGGACTGCACAGTTCCCTGTGCTACACGAACACCAGTACCAGAAAATATCTCGCGCAAAGGCTCAGCGACGCTCGTTGGCGAAAGAGCGCCTGTGGCGACTTCATGGAGGAGCGGTGTGAAGAGGAAATAATTCGTGCGATTGACGATAGTAACCTCGATCCTGCCAGCCTTCACATGCCGTGCAAGTCTCTTGGCGACATAGGTGCCGCCAAATCCAGCGCCGAGTATCACAATGTGCGGTTTCAACATGTGATTATTTTAACACATAAAATGGTCAGGCGGCAGCGGGGAGATGTGTGTGCCGCGACGTTGCGTGCGAAGTGAACAGAAAATCAATATATTACAGAAACTGCGCGTGCAACGTCGCGGCACACACATCTCCCCGCTGCCGCCTGTAACTTAAATACTAGATATGAGCGACCTGAACAATAATATAGAGAATGAGAGCTCCGAGTATCGTCATGACCGTCGTGAGCATCTTGGAGTGACTATGATGACCTTCAGGAATGAGGTCGCTTGCACCGATATAGAGGAAGAATCCAGCGAAAACAGCGAGAATGACCGCGAGTGTCTGATCAGCGACCGTAAACAAAAATGTTGAAGCTGCACCAACGATTGGGGCGAGTGCGACAACAGTAAGCCAACCCCACGCACGACCATCATGTCCGCGATGTTTGAGGATGACGCCAACAGTATTGATACCATCAGAGAAACGGTGCGCTATAACAGCGGTTGCAACAACAATACCTATTGCAGATGATGCCTGGAACGCAAGACCGATGGCAATGCCATCAATAAGGCTGTGGAGACAGAAGCTGATAGCACCGAGCGCGCCGCGCGCTGAATCTTCAGAGACATGCTCATCGAGATGATTGTGACTCTGAGCATGGAATGAGAAGACGCGGTCCAGTATGAGATATATTAGAAATCCAACTGCAACAAGCGCAGTGATATGTTCAGGATGAAGCACTGATCCACCGAGCTCAATAGCCTCTGGTATGAGGTCAAAAAGTGCCGCGCCGATGACTGCTCCTGCGGAGAGGCCAAGGATGATGTGAAGCTTGTCGCGGAACCTGAGGGCAATGGCACCGCCGGCAAATGCCGCTACAGAGGCAAGGATAGATACGAGAATAGGCATATGAGGATTTGACTATACCATGATTAATATGATTTGTAACTGATTTTTCATTTTCAGCGATATATTGTAAAATAAGGAGCAATGACCCTTCGTACTCTCGATCTCGAGCTCATACATATCTTCAGGAAGCTCAGCGTGCCTACTGCGCGCATTGGACTCTTCACCGTGTTCTTCTGGTTCGGCTTGCTCAAAGTAATCGACCTCTCCCCAGCCAGCCCGCTCGTACAAAATCTCTTTGAGCATACGATTTCATTCATGCCGTTCGGGACATTCATGGTGCTCTTCGGTCTCTTCGAGTGTCTTATCGGTATCCTCTTCCTCGTTCGCGGCGCCGAGCGTGTAGTTATTCCGCTCCTCTTCCTGCACATGATAACTACTATCATGCCACTCTTCGTCATTCCTGCTGCGACCTGGTCAGGATTTATGATACCAACCCTCGAAGGTCAATACATCATCAAGAATATTCTTATCATCGCCGCCGCTATCGGTATCGCGTCACACCTACACCCGCTTAGGCGATAATACGGCTATGCGTATCTCAATCAATACAGCACAGAAGTGGTTCGCTCTGGCCATTGCCCTAGTTGCGAGCCTTGCTGTGTCGTCAGTACACGCACAGACCAGCGTCAACTTGAATGGCCCTGACTTGATTCCTAAAGTTGAGATTTCGATCGCACCACCTTCAGGCACATTCACCCAAGGATCGACCTTCGAAGTACCTATTTACATCAACACCAAAGGTAATGCTGTCGGTGCTCTCGAACTCCATATCACCTTTAATCCCGACACACTCGCGGTGGTCAAACCATCAGGTGGATCATCAATCATCGGTCTCTGGATAGAAGCGCCGAGCTATGACAACGCCCGCGGTACTATCGCACTCATTGGAGGTATTCCGAGCGGTATCGTCACTGAGTCAGGCCTCATCGCCACTATTACTTTCCAAGCAAAGGCCGCTGGTAAAGCATCGATAGAAATTCAAAATAACTCGCGCGTACTCTTGAGCGATGGTGTCGGCTCCCCTGCAAACCATACAGCAAATCGCGCTTCATACACCATTGTTTCCAAGCCACCCGGTGGCGTGAATGTATTTTCAGAGACGCACTCGCTTCGTGATCGTTGGTACAACAACCCGACCATATCACTTTCATGGACAGGCGAACCTGGCGTGAATGGGTACAGTATCGAGATTGATGACAAACCCAACACTGTTCCTGACAACACAGTCGACACCATAAGCACCACGCAGTCATATGAAGACCAGCCTGATGGTATTCGTTATTTCCATATCAAAGCACTCAGGAGTGGTATATGGAGTTCTTCGACAGACTTCCAGGTGAAGATCGACAATGATCCACCGGCGGAATTTAGTCCTGAGGTCAACTACATCACTGCTGCCATCATCGACCGTGCACTGGTGTCATTCTTCACCACTGACGCTCTCTCTGGACTCGATCACTATGAAATAGGTCTCATCGACAAGACCAAATCCACCACCGAATCACCTGTCTTCGTACGAAGCGAGAGTCCATATCAGATACCTTTTGACTCTATCGAGAATGCTCGTCTCATCGTGCGCGCTTTCGATAAGGCAGGAAATGTTCGTGACGCCTCGATCGACGTGAGTGCGCCTTTCTTCCCAATAAAATTCATCAAGGATAACGCGGTGATGATACTTGTTATACTACTCATAGTAGCAATCCTCGGATCCATCCTTCACTCATTCTTCGGACACCATGTCGCACGCCACCTTCGCACGATCTGGAAGCTCATCACCAATACTGAGAAGCTTGAGGAGATAGAGAGGCGAGATACTAACGCTCAACAAAACAATGACAATCAAAATAATCTTCAATAAACTGATTAGGTTCACATTGAAAGTGATATTCTATTCACCGCTCATTGCAATTATTGGCTATACCGCGCTCGTCATCATCATCCGACCCTCCAACAACCGCGACTGGAACCTCGACCAAGCAGTCCTTCCTGATGCAGAGATTTATGGAAATATCGTAAGTATCCATAACATCAGGAATTTTTCCTATGCATCGACGACGAGCTACACGCCGAGCTACTACAACTCCACCTTTGATGTATCCAAGCTCAAGAATGTCTGGTTCGTGGTCGAACCATTCTCAGGATATGTCGGTGCCGCCCACACATTCCTGTCATTCGAATTCGAAGGTGATCGTTTCGTATCCATCTCAGTAGAGATTCGCAAAGAAAAGGGTGAATCATTTTCAGCAGTGAAAGGCCTCTTCCGCCAGTATGAGCTCATGTATGTGATCGCCGACGAGCGCGACGTGGTCAAACTTCGTTCCAACTATCGAAAGGATCAGGTCTATGTTTATCCGATCAAGGCCGAACCTGAGAAGAAACGGACACTTTTCCTAGATATGCTCGCACGCACCAACGAGCTCGCAGAGAATCCTGAGTTCTACAACACTTTGACCAACACCTGTACTACGAATATCGTGAGTCATGTGAACAAGATTACTTCCAAGCGCATTCCTTTCGACTTCGATATCCTCTTCCCTGCAAATTCCGACAGCTTCGCCCACAGCATTGGGCTCATAGATACCGATCTTCCGCTCGATGAGGCACGCACGAAATATCTCATCAATGACCGCGCAGAAAAATATGCTGATGCGCCTGATTTCTCGGTGAAGATCCGAGAGACTGAATAATCCAAATACCCATGTCTACCAATCACAAATACATCATTCTTGTCGTCGCAATTGCTCTCATCACCGCCACCTACCACTGGTCAGTCAAGACTCGCATCTACAACCTCGACTCCACTGGAACAAATATCATCGCTTTTGGCGACAGTCTTGTGCGCGGCATAGGATCAACACCAGACAACGATTTATTCTCTCTCCTTTCAGTGCGCATCGGTCAGCCAATCCTCAATATGGGAGTAAGTGGTGATACTACCGCAGACGCTATCGCGCGTCTCGACACCGTACTCGCCGCAGATCCACGCCTTGTCATCATTATTCTCGGTGGTAATGACTATCTCAAACGCGTACCTATGGATGTCACCTTCCAAAATCTCGGCCAAGTAGTCGATACTATCCAGTCCCGCGGCGCAGCAGTCCTCATCCTCGGAGTACGCGGCGGTCTCATCCGAGATACTTATGATGATCGTTTCGAAGAATTCGCTCACAAGCACCATGCCGGATTCGTTTCTAATATCCTTGACGACCTCATCGGCGATCCGAAATACATGTCTGACTCAGTGCATCCCAATGATCTCGGCTACGCAAAAATTGCCGACAGAGTGGAGCCGGTTCTTAGGAAGATGTTGAGGAGGAACTAATAGTTAAGCTCTTTCTTTATACCCTCAACAAACTCCGACGCGAGCAATTGCTTCCATGGCAAAAAGAGTGGCTCTGGCAAAGAATTGAAATCAAACCATGCCTGATCAGTACATTTATGCGGCTCTAGAATAGTCGGCTCTCCCGATGAATAATCAGAAAGCATCCACACCGTGACATAGTGCTTGTTTTCACTCTCAAATATGTCATTAGTCACCGCACCGAATCGGATATTCTCAACAGAGACTCCTGTCTCCTCTAGAGTCTCACGACGCGCGGTGTCCATGAATGATTCTCCATACTCGAGATGCCCGCCAGGAAGACTCCAGCTACCCTCTCCATGTGAGCCCTTTCTTTTACACATCAAGAATTTCCCGTCACGAAATATGAAAACAGCGACACCGACGCGGGGATTTGAATTGGAGTTGATCATAAACCTATTGTAACAAATGTTGAGGGGTTTGAAAGTAACGAAATGTTGTGTTACTATGCTTTCTGGAAATCCCTCAACTTGAAAAAAGGAATACTCTGAAAACTAGAACATTGTTACCCATCGCCCTAGTCGTCCTCAGCTTCGCACCGCAACCGGTCCATGCGACCGACTCGGATGGCCTCACGCTTTCCATCACGGAAATGCGTATCGCCAACAACATAACTCTGTCATTGGTAGATGCACCATCAGATATCGTTATCGCATTGCCGGATCCAAATCCAAATGACGATATCCTGTTTCTTGGACCGCGACTGGAGATTAATGGGCCACATATCACCGTCGCCGACATCTGTCCGCCATATGGCACTCCAGAACCAAGCTCAGCATCCTTGCTCGCTATGACAGGAATCGGTCTCTGGCTTCGCCGCAGACGTCGTTGATTCCAAAGAAAATTCACCAGGTATTGTCAAAAGACGATGCCTGTTTTTTATTGGTTTTTTAAACTGCTGCGGGACTTGGACTCGAACCAAGATACCAGCTTTCAGAGAGCTGTGTCCTACCATTAGACGATCCCGCAATATTTCGATGTCCTTGCAGGATAGCCTAAAAAGAGGTATAAAACAAGCCAGAAAGGAGGTGCTTATGGCAAAACCTCATACGAATGGGGCCGTTGTGCCCTTCACGCGTCGCAAGATCATTGGAATACTGAACAAACACAAAGTACCACGGGAACGCTGGGGTACCAGTACATTTAGAACATTGGAGGACCTCGTCGGCTATCATCAACGAGACAAGCTCTATTTTCGGAATGGCTCATCGAAAGTCTGCACCATCGACGTCCATGCGGCCGTCGTAATCGTGACCCACCGTTTCAACAGACGGTGGCTCGAACTCTATGAAGACCGCCAGGAATTCGATAGTGGGGGCATGCTGAGACGAGACGGTTTCAACGGAGTCGCTGAGACTCTGAAGCGCACGGAACTAGTCGTCGAAGGGGCTCATCGGTGCTTGCAAGAAGAGCTCAAATTCCGCGACCGTTCTTTGTACCAACTATCTGATTGCATTCGGATCGAAGAGCGTTCTGCTCAAGAATCCGAGAAGTGGCCAGGAGTTTGGGCGGTATACCACCGTCACATCTTCGAATGTGTCATCTCGCGAAAACTGTTCAACCCCAACGGGTACTCAGAACGCGAGAAAGGTCGCACCATCTACTTCAAGTGGCGAGAGCGCAGACAAAACAACCTCCCATTGTGCATGTAACTTACACCCCGCTCTCACGAGCGGGTTTTTTATTACCCCAAATCCTCGACAATCCTTCCTCCTTTCCTTCCCTTCGCAGCTTTCAAAAATTCTGTAAACAACGGATGTGGCATAAGTGGACGAGCGAGAAATTCTGGATGGAACTGTGTACCCAGGAAGAACGGATGTTCCGCACGTGGAAGCTCAGCAATCTCACAAAGCGTTCCGTCAGGAGATTTACCTGAAAATACGAGACCAGCACGTTCGAGACGTTCAACGTATTTAGGATTCACTTCATAACGATGACGATGACGCTCCTTAATTATTTTGGTCGGACGATCTAGTTTGACGCCATTGAAATATGAATACGCTTCCTGCGCAATACTTCCCTTGAGGAGATGTGCAGTGTACAAACCGAGACGCATCGAGCCACCGAAATCCTTGATTTCCAGCTTCTTCTTCTGATCCGGCATGATGTCGATGATCAGATGTGCTGCGCGTGGATCAATCTCAGCCGTCTGCGCACCCGAGAGACCGAGTACATTGCGTGCATACTCGATAGTCATGAGCTGCATGCCATAACAGAGACCGAAGTACGGAATCTTGTTCTCGCGACAATAGCGGATCACATTGAGCTTGCCTTCGATGCCCGACTCTCCAAATCCTCCCGGAACAATAATCCCATCCATCTCATCGAGTTGAGCGTACGGATTCTCAGAACGCACAGCTTCGAAATCGCGCGAATTGATCGTATGAATAATTGGCTTTACTCCCGTCGCATATCCTGAGAATTTAACCGCTTCAAGGACCGACAAGTACGCATCTGTCAGCACGAAGTCTCCCGTATTGAAATATTTACCTACGATAGCGATATTAAGTGGCTTATCTACATTACCAGCGATACCACGCGCCATCTTCTTCCACGCAGGAAGTGAGATCAACGGCTCATCGCTGTGTGGACCCGAACGCTCCCCTACAGGAACATTGAGCGCCTCAAGCACAATATCTCCCAATTTATCTCTTTCAAAATTCCCGGGCACATCATAGATACTCTTAATATCTGGCGCTGAGATCACACGCTTGGATGGAAGATTACATGCAATAGCAATCTTCTCCTTGCGACGCTCATCAAGCGGAATGCTTGCACGTGCAACAATAATGTCCGCTGTCACACCATATGAGGCGAGTTGATGCACTGCATTCTGTGTTGGACGCGTCTTCATTTCTCCGAGCGTTCCTGGAACTGGCAAGTACGAAACCATGATGAAGATGACGTCGTTTGGATGGCGAATCTTGAGCACGCGAGCCGCCTCGATGAACATAATATTCTGATAGTCGCCCACCGTGCCACCAATCTCGATAATCGAAACGTCAGATTTGTTAACTTTGGCGCTGTGCTCGAAGCGATGCACAATCTCATCACGAATATGTGGGATAGCCTCCACACACTTACCACCATAGCTAAGTGCGCGCTCCTTCTCGATAACATGCTTGTAGACCATACCACTCGTAATGTAGTCATCACCCGTGAGATCACGATTCAAGAATCGTTCGTAGTTACCCATGTCCTGATCAGTTTCAAGACCATTATCGAGCACGAAGACTTCGCCATGCTCAGTGGGATTCATAGTACCCGCATCCACATTGAGATATGGATCCACCTTGGCAAGATTGACGCTCCAACCCTTTGCGGCCAAAAGTGTACCGATAGAAGAAGTTGCAACTCCCTTACCCACGCCGGACATCACTCCACCCACAACGAATATATATTTATGACGAGGTTTCTGACGGGGCTTCAATAGGCGCTGCGAATGTTTTTTCGCTTGAGTCTTTCCAGTTCTACCATTCTGCGGGCGCGCCCGTCGTTTCATAGAAGCTATTGTATGCGAATGGTATTACTCTGTCTACTTGAAGCAATTTGAGAAAAATGGCTTGGTATATAGTGAAAACAGCGCAGGAGCAGCATGTGTG
>JBDLTF010000003.1:0-79113 GCA_039799225.1 Candidatus Parcubacteria bacterium
CCTCTTCGGAATACCGATGAGATCTGAGTCCGAGAATTTCTCTCCTGCAGAAGCATCGCGATCATCATAGAGAACCTCAACTCCTTGCTTCGTTAGTTTCTCGTACAACTCATCAGCAGATTTCTTGACTGCACCTTCTTGGTCAAAGAGAGCGACGAGGTGTACTGCAAACGGCGCAACAGATTCTGGCCAGACAAGACCCTTATCATCAGACCAGAGCTCGGCGATGGTACCCATGACACGACCAGGACCGATACCGTAGCTACCCATGATAACTGGCTTCGATTCACCTTTGTCGTCTTTGTATTTCAAATTGAGCGCATCGGAAAACTTCGTACCGAGACTAAAGATGTTACCGACTTCAACAGCTTTCTTCTCGACGAGATCAGACTTGGAGATACCAAGATCATTGAGAACTTCATCATTCAAAACTTCTTTGTTGACCGCAATTCTCTTGCCTTCATGTACAAAAATAGTATCTTCGCCGGCATCAGTGATGGTCTGGAATTCATGAGAATACTTGGAGAATGAACCCCCTGCGGCAAACGTCACATAGGTCTGTCCACCAAGACCGACGCGGTCGAAGACTCGAACATACGCTTTCTTCGCCTCTTCATAAAATGTTTGATGGGCACTATCATCAACGTTGAATGAGTACAGATCCTTCATGAGGAACTCACGAGCGCGCATGATGCCAGACTTAGCACGCTCTTCATTACGGAACTTGGTCTGGAACTGATACACCGAGCGAGGCAGATCTCTAAATGAACGGATGTGATCAGTCATGAGTGCAGTAAGTGGCTCTTCGTGGGTAAATCCGAGACCAACTTCACTACCATTCTTGAGATGCGTCTTGAACCAGTTGTCGACGACAGCATCATCCCAACGATTGGTCGACTCCCAAGTCTTCTTGTCTTGGAGTGCAGTGAGAGTGACTTCTTGGCCACCAATAGAGTTCATCTCCTCCCGAATGATACCGACAATCTTATGGAGTGTGCGGAGACCCAGCGGCAAGAATGAGTAGACGCCTGCCATCTCCTTGTGGATGAATCCGGCCCTGATGAGAAGCTGAGCATTCTTGGCGACTTCATCTTTTGGAGCCTCACGGCGTGTTTTCGTAAATAGGAAGGATTGTTTCATGGCACTATCGTATCATTTGTATGACAATTCACAAATTACTTAAATATCTTGGCGATATCCCTATAGGTAACCACTAACATAAGAAGCATGAGGAGTGCGAAGCCAATACCGTTGACCCAGTTGGTAAACTTCATAGGAATCCTGCGACGGATAACAGCTTCGATGAGGACGAACAATACACGACCTCCATCGAGTGCGGGGAATGGGACGAGGTTGATTACGCCGAGGTTAATTGATATGAGCGCGGTAATCATGATGAGATACGTGAAGCCAAGATCTGCGGCAGTGCCGACAATTCCTGCTATACCAACAGGGCCAGACACGTCAGAAAGCTTCGCGGTACCTTGGAATATATTCCCGACGAATGATCCGAGGCCGATGGCGGTCTCACGGATCATGACCAATGTATAATGGAAACCTTCCCATATAGCGTGAAAAAATGGTAAATGCACATCTCCAACCAAAGCAGGATTGATACCTATAGCGTATTTACCATCAACAATGCCTTCGACCGGTTTTATCTCGATAACTTTTTCGACCTCATCTTTAACGATGGTGAATTGAAGCGTCTTCCCTTTGCTATCATTAACGAAACGGGGTATGTCCTCTGCCGAAATCAAACCGCCGGTGCTCGCAATCCTAGAAGATGTCGAGGTGTTGAATTCATCAGATGAAGATACTGACGCGGGCTTAAAAATGTCAGTTATCACATCACCCACCTCAAATCCAGCCTTACTTGCAGGAGAATTCTCAGCCACATACACAACCATCACTCTTTTATTAACAATATCGTCATTGTAGCGTTCAAAATTATCAGTCGTCATTCCGAAGGTAAAACCTAAAACGTATAGTACCCAAGCAAAGATGAAATTGAATGTAACACCAGCAACAAGTACTACGACCTGTTTCCAGCGAGGCTTGTTGACGAAACTACGTGCAGCATCAGGGCCACTGACCGATTCTTCATCAGGATTTTCTCCATGTATCTTCACATAACCGCCAAATGGAATGAGATTTATGCCATATTCAGTCTCCCCTCTTTTCCATGCGAAAATCTTCGGACCGAAGCCGAGCTTGAATGCATCCACACGAATACCACTCGCACGAGCGGCCAAGAAATGACCGAGCTCATGCACGAAGATGAGGATGGCAAGAACGATGATGAAGATGACAGCGGTAAGCATGGGTGAGAATAACCAAGATACAATAACCAAGTGCTACTGTTTTTTGGTGATTGTATCTTGGTTATTGGTGATTAATTTAAAACCTCCTTCTCTTTCTTTGAATACATCTCCTCGAGCTTCTTATTTGCGTCGTCAACGAGCTTCTGCGCGTCCTTTGATGCACGGAATGCGTCGTCCTTGGGCATGAGACCTTCCTTCTCCTTGGTCTGGAGATCCTTCACGACGACATCACGATGCTGGCGAACCTGCTTCTTAGCCTCTTCCATCTTCTCCTTTGCCATTTTGGCAACTTCAGCGCGGCGATCAGCAGTGAGCTCAGGGAACATGACGCGGAGTCCCTGATCATCGACTACTACAGCGAGACCAATGTTAGCGATAGTAATACCCTTCTCGATTTCCTTGGTCTGAGCCTTGTCCCATGGTGCGATGCGGAGCGTACGTGCGCCTTCGATAGTAACGCTCGCGACCTCCTTGAGAGCCATCGGCGCGCCATATACCTCGACTTTCACATTGTCGAGAACTGCTGGTGATGCCTGACCAGTGCGGATCTGCTGAAATTCTTTTTTGAGCCACTCTTCGCATGAGGCGAGATGCTTCTTGAACGGGTTGAAATCGTATGCCATGGTTAAAAATGATTATGTAATACGCCGATTATAGCACATTCAGAGCCACGTATTCCAAAAGCATCTTCACGCTCGGTGCACGGTCATAAATATATTTTCGTGCGACTTCAATTGCTTCAAGCGATTTTTGTCCTTCTTTGATACCTTTTTCTTCATACACAACAGCTTGAATCGCATTCAAGAAATCAATTGCGTCCTGTTTGGTCTTTTTTTCCTTAGTTATATCTTCCATGAGCTTCTTCACCACTTCCAAACGCTTCGCGGAAGATATTTTCAAGAATTTCTGTGCTTCTTCGAGATTTTCAGAATCTCCTGTGCTCCTTTCTACTTTTCTACCTTTTGACCCTTCTACCTGAACCTCCTTCATACGCGACTTTATAGTCGGCAACAGAATATGTGCCGATGGAACAATCAGGAAGAAATGCGCGTACTCAGCTGGTTCTTCAAGAAGTTTCAGAAGTGCATTCTGAGCTTCAACCGTAGCCGCATTCGTCATGATGATAAATATCTTCTTGCCACTAATACTAATAGGTCGAGTACTATGGAGAGATTTCAACTCACGCGCATCATCGATAGTAAGATTCTGATACGAGCGATCAAAGAAGTCAGGATTCGCTTGTGCAGATATGTCGTGATCCTTCTCAAGAATAGAGATGAGGGTCAAGCGATGAGGGTCGCTGCCAATTAACAAATAGGCGTGGTGGGAGAGGTTATTTAGATCCATGGGCACATTGTACCTTTAAATTTAGACAAAAAGAAAAGGTGTGTGCCGGAATAAACCAGCACACACCTAATTAGGTGGACTATCCGCACAGATCAATGCGAACTGACAAAGGACGTGAGCGCGATCTCCTGACTACCCTCTTCCTTTGCCTCTCAATTTTGTTGCCTCTCATGTCAACGAGTGAGCATCTCAAAACCATAGGTCGTCACCTTTGGTTGAAACAATAGTTGAGTTCGAAACTGAAAGGACGTACCCTCCCAATTTCTCCACCTAAGCAACTTCTTGTTTTTCGACGCATTCGGTCTCAATGCACTAAAATCATCATAACATCTCTCTATGAGAATGTCAACAATAGTAACGTCAGAACTACCTCTTACTAATAATCGTCTTCTTGTATGTATCCAAATGATCGAGTGCAATACCTGTTCCCTTCGCAACACAAAGCAGAGGTTCTTCAGCAAGCTGTGCCTTCACACCTGTGCGGCGGAAGACCAATTCAGGGAGATTTCTGAGAAGTGACGATCCTCCCGTGAGAGTAATTCCCTGATCGATAATGTCCGCAGCCAATTCTGGTGGAGTCTCCTGGAGCACATCCTTGATAGCCTTGATCATATCGCGGAGCGGTCCAGCGATAGCCTTCACGATCTCATTTGTTTTTATTTCAGTAGAACGTGGAAGACCAGAGATGAAGTCGCGACCTTTGACTTGCATAGAAAGCTCTTGTTCAAGCGGAATAGCAGAACCGATCTGCATCTTGATGATTTCTGCCATATGATCACCGATTGCAAGATTGAATGTCTTCTTCACATAGTCAGCGATGGCCGCGTCAGTCTTGTTACCAGCACATTTGACCGAAGTGCACGAGACTATTCCGCCGAGCGAAATAACAGCCACATCAGTCGTACCTCCACCAATATCGACAATCATATGTCCACGTGGCTCGTGAATAGGAATGCCTGCACCGATAGCGGCGAGAATAGGTTCCTTGACCACATAGGCATTCTTAGCACCAGCACGTAGAGCGGCCTCGACGACTGCACGACGTTCGGTGGAAGTAATTCCTGCAGGAACAGAGACCATCACCTCAGGCTTGAAGAGTGTCCACTTGCCGAGCGCCTTGTCCATGAAGTAGCGGAGCATAGCCTCGGTCACGCGATAGTCAGCGATGACGCCGTCACGCATCGGGCGATAGGCGACGATACTGTCAGGCGTACGACCAACCATTTCTTTTGCTTCATTACCGACCGCGAGAACTTTTTTATCAACTTCAGAAATGGCAACGACAGAAGGTTCGTTGAGGACAATTCCTTTGCCGGGCATGAAAACAAGTGTGTTGGCCGTGCCGAGATCAATACCGAGTTTTGGGGAGAAAATGCTCATGAAAGGTAGTAGAGACTATATCACATAGTTCAAGCCTTTCAATTGCAAAAATATTAGAACACAGAGAACGTGTCGTCACGAAATATCTATCAGTTCTTCATTATTTCATCATTCCAAATACGTATAGTTGTTTGCAAGACGGAGCAATCTGTCTTGTGGGCCCGCTCACTGGCGTGGAACCTTTGGCTAATCACCCGAGGGTTAGGGGTTCAATTCCCCTCGGGTCCACCTGATTTAAAAAGTGCGTTGACTTGAAAACAAAATAATATATACTTGTATGTATCGGGTGATTAGCCGAAATTCTACAACAAGTGAGTCCCAACAAAATCCGCTCTGGCGGATTTTGTTTTTATAACCTATATCCTCACTACATCCGCCCCAAGAGCCCTCAATCTTGCTTCAAGTTTTTCATATCCACGATCGATGAGATGTGCGTTGTCCACGACAAACTCCCCTTCTCCGATAAGTGCTGCGAGTACGACGGCAAATCCAGCTCTGATGTCGTGTGCGGTCAATTCTGTACCATCGACAGATTGCTTCAGTGAGCATGGACCTGTAACAGCGATCTCTTGAGGACTGATAGCGGAAATAGTGGCGCCCATAACGATGAGGTCCTCAATATATTTGAAACGGCCTTCGAAAATAGTTTCTTTCACAGTACTCTTGCCTTCCGCTTGAGTAAGGAAGACGACTGCGGGTGCCTGAATATCTGTTGGGAATCCCGGATATTCGCGCGTCTCAATATCGAATGATTTAAATGCTGGTTGATCAGAACTATTGGTCACACGTATCGATGACTGGCTGATTTCCATTTGTACACCAGATGTTTTCAAAAGTTCAGTGAGTGACTCAAGATGCTTGGGTTCGCAATTCTCGACAAGTACATCTTCAGCAGTCAGTGCGGCAAGAATGAGAAAACTACCAGCTTCTATACGATCAGGAATAGTGACGAATGGAACTTTCGACGAAAGAAGTTTTCCCTTCGCACCTTCGATGATAATCGTAGAAGTACCTGCGCCAGATATTTTCGCACCACACGCATTGAGCCACTCAGCTACATTTACGATTTCAGGCTCTTTGGCACAATTATTCAAAATAGTCTTCCCATCTACGAGCACCGCAGCCATCATGAGTGTCTCGGTGGCACCAACAGATATTTTCTTGAAGGTAATTTCCTGCGCCGACAATTTCTCGCCACTGATTTCATACAAACAATCTGTTTCATTCACGGTCGCACCGAGTTGTTCATATGCCGACAAAAAAAGATCAATGGGACGAGCGCCGATGACACAACCACCTGGTGCAGGAAACGAAACTTTCCCATAACGAGCAAGCAGAGGTCCAGTGAGTACAACAGATGCGCGCATACCTCCCGCGAGATCCTTGTCTATATCTGTAGAATTAATCGGTGTTGAATCAATAAGCAGACTCAAACCGCGATCGAGATCCTTAACTGTCTCTACTTTTGCACCAAGCCTCTTGAGGACTTCGATCATCGTCTTGATGTCGGCATTATCAGGGATATTATTGAGCGTCACTGGACCATCGAAGAGCACTGCTGCAGCCATAGCCTTGAGCGCGGCATTCTTGGCTCCATTTATATGGACGGTTCCCTTGAGAGTTTTCTTGCCCGCGAGGCCTTTGATGCGAAATGAGGGTGTTGATTTCTGTGCGAGCGATGTCATGGCGGTATTCTACTGGGTTTGGCATGATTTAACAAATTAAATACGACACATCGTCGCACTATCCGTCAATCCACCACAAACCCTATAAATACGGTATAAATAAGATACCCATGAACATCATCACCGTCATTCCCCTCGTACGTGCCAAAGGAGTTGACGAACTCTCGTACTTCACGGCCTCCACTGTTCCTGTTGGTGCCATCGTCACGGTACCGGTGCGCTCCAAGAATGTCGCTGCACTCGTTGCTGCCACTCGCACCGCATTCGATATCAAGGCCGAAATCAAATCCGCTCCGTATGCACTCAAGAAGCTTGATCGAGTCCGAGCCACGGTCTTCTTCCCACCTGCATTCGTACATGCCTGCAAGAAGCTCGCTGACTACTATGCAACGAGCATGGGTTCGATTATCGATGCACTCATATCGGATACTTTGCTCGAAAATGCAAACAAGATCACTGCACCTGCGCGCGAGAAGAAAGCTGGTGCCCAAGGGACCCCTGATGAGACCTATGCTATTCAAGGCGACGATGAAGATCGTATCGGCTCATGGCGCAGTCTCATCAGACAAGAGTTCGCTCGGAAGAGATCAGTCGTCATCTATGTACCTACTATTGAAGATGCCAAGAATGTGACCTCCACGCTGACCAAAGGAATTGAAGGATATATTTTCGCTTTGCACGGCAAGCTCGCAAAGAAACAACTCATTGAAACTTGGGAGAGTATTGCTACTACTGCGCACTCAGTAGTTATCGTGGCAACGGGATCATTCGCAGTCCTCCCGCGTGAAGATATAGACACCGTCATTATCGAACGAGAGAACGGTCGTGGCTGGATAGGTGCCAAACATCCCTATATGGACATGCGTCACGCGCTTGAAACTATTGCACGCGCCAGCGGACAGACTGTCTATCGCGCGGATAGCCTCCTCCGTACTGAGACTCTGCATCGTGCAGACAACCATGAGATTGCACAGGGGTCACCATTCAAGTGGAGATCTGTATCGCTCGCTACTGATGTACTCATAGACATGAAGCGTGAATCCACACCATCTCCATACAATCGAATACAGCAATCTGAACCTACTGAATCACCTGTGACAGAGCCTGCAAAATTTAGAGTTCTTTCTTCAGAGCTTGATGAACTCATTCGTTACAACCAGAGCGAGAGTTCACATCTCTTCATCCTTACTATCCGTCGAGGAACCTCACCCATCACTGTCTGTAGTGACTGTGATGCCGTCGTCTCTTGCAGGAATTGTTCGGGACCAGTCGTACTCCATACTGCGACTGGATCAGGCAAGAACTTCTTCATGTGTCACCGATGCGGCGAACGTAGGAGTGCAGCCGAGACTTGTACGTTTTGTGGAGGATGGAGACTTGCCCCGCTCGGCATCGGTATCGATAAGGTATATGAAGATATCAAAGAAAGGTTCCCTTCAATAGATGTATTCAAGATAGACGCAGATAGCACCAAGACTGACTCTCAGATCGCAACCACTATGGAAAATTTCCGAGCCAAGCCAGGAAGCATTCTTCTCGGTACTGAGATGGCACTTGTGTATCTCACCGAAAAAATAGATCATATCGCTGTCGCCTCACTCGACTCACTCTTCGCACTGCCTGATTTCCGTATACACGAGAAGATTATGCACGCACTCATCCGTCTCCGCGGCTTGGCAAGCAGGTCATTCCTCGTACAAACACGCAAGGCTGATGAAAAAGTATTTGAATACGGACTCAAAGGAAACTTAAGTGACTTCTACCGCTCGACACTTGATGATCGTAAACAATTTTCATATCCACCGTATTCAACGCTCATCAAGATCACCATCGAAGGTAAAAAGGATAAGATCGCAGCACAGATGGGTGAAGTCCAGCGCCTGCTCGAACCACGTGAGATAGATGTCTTCCCCGCATTCACCGCCACTGTGCGCGGCAACTCAATCATTCATGGACTCTTGAAACTTCCTCAAGGAGGATGGCCGAACACTGACTTACTCTCGAAGTTGAGACAGCTGCCACCTGACGTGAAGGTGAAGATTGATCCTGAGAGTTTGTTGTAAGGGTTATTCACAATTCCCCATTTGTATTTTGTAATTTCGCTCTTTTTTGCTATAGTCTCACCATGATTCGGGACATACTCCAACGCGAACACCCCACCCTCCGCGGCACTGCGCAAGACGTGCCTCTTTCTGATATAGGAACAGAGAAAATCAACAGCATCATTGCCGACATGGTCGTCACTATGGCTGAACAGAAGGACGGTGTCGCCATCGCTGCTCCGCAAATTAATGTCCCTCTTCGTATCTTCGTGGTAGCCGGTGACCTCCTCAAGCAGGCTGACAAAGACTACACTGGTCCTGGAGGTCCACTTGTCTTCATCAATCCTACAATCCTGAAGCTCTCTCGCGAAAAAAAGGAGATGGAAGAAGGTTGTCTCTCAGTCCGTTGGTTGTACGGCAAAGTGAAGCGATCCATCAAGGCAACTATCCGCGCATACAATGAGAAGGGTGAAAAGATCGAGCGTGGTGCATCTGGTCTCCTCGCGCAGATATTCCAGCATGAGACAGATCATCTCAATGGTGTACTCTTCATCGACAACGCCAATGAAGTCTGGGAGATGAGTGACGAGGAAATCAAGGAGCTTCAGAAGAAATAAGCCAGACCATACATATGAATTTCATCTTTTTCGGTTCATCACAATTCTCTATCTACGTGCTCGATGAGCTCACGAAGCTCGGCTTCACTCCGAGCGCAATCGTCACAACTCCTGACAAGCCTCAAGGACGCAAACTCATCATGACACCAAACGTGGTGAAGACCTGGGCCATAGAACATGGAATACAGGTATATGATCCTGCGAAGATTGATACCTCTTTCATAGAAACATTGAGGGGTAAATCTGCGGATGTATTCATCGTTGCTTCATATGGGAAAATCCTTCCGAAAGATCTCATTGAGCTTCCTCCACGCAAGACGCTCAATATTCACCCATCTCTCCTACCTCAGTATCGTGGTGCTTCCCCTTTGCAAGCAGCAATCCTGAATGATACAAAAAATACCGGCGTCTCTATTATGAGAATAGATGAGGAAATGGATCATGGTCCCATTATTGCGCAAAAAGAAATAGCTGTGAATGAGTGGCCGGACTATGAAGCGTTCGAGGAAATGATGGCTCGTGAAGGTTCGAAAATTCTCGCTGAAATACTTCCAGACTGGGTTGCAGGAAAGATACAAGAAAAGGAACAAGATCATTCATCAGCTACCTATACCAAAAAGAGTAAGAAAGAAGATGGTCTCATCGATCTATCTGCTGATCCATATGTGAACTTACGCAAGATTCAGGCATATCACCAGTGGCCACAAGCATATTTCTTTATCCAGAAGGATGGAAAGGATATGCGCGTGAAAATAACCGCTGCCTCATTCTCCGGAGGCAAGCTCACCATAGAAAAAGTCATCCCTGAAGGGAAAAATGAGATGAGTTACTCTGATTTCCAGAGCGGATTCCAGAAATAGAGAGGGTCTACTAATCCTGCAACTCCTGTTGAGTGCCGTAAGCTGCACTTACCTTGTCGACACTCTGATTGACGTAGTACACGATTGTCCAGAGACACCATGAAGCGAGGAAAATACCCACAAGCGTGGAATTTATCGGCTGGCGTGCTGACCTCGTACTGAAGAACGATGATGAATTCATGTGATGTAGTCGCTTATTTTATTTCCACGGCCAGAGACCCTTCATCATATTCTTGACTGCTGCACCTCCCCTGCGGATGCGTGATGTATTCTTCTCACGGCTTGATTTCAATTCGCGGAGCACTCCGTCGCGCATCTCGTCGATAGCAATATAGAGGTCTTCTTTCTCGCAAGATTTGTAGAGATTGAGACCTGCTCCGACAATGTGAATTTCAGCCTTGAAAATGTCTCCTTTGTTGTGGTGCGCAGTGGTGCGAGCGAGCTCGATGTCACATTGTACGGAAGTGTCGTCACCAATAAGCATTCCGACCTTCTCAAGCCTCTTCGAGACATATTCGGAAATCGCGTCAGTGAGCGAGATATTGGTAGTCTTGATATTTGTATTCATGGGATATTTCGTTAATCTTGTAATTCTGTCAGCTACCTATACGTCCTTATTATATCAGCTCTGCACGCCAAGGGAAACGGGGGTTTTGATTTCGAGTGGCTCATGTGGTACATTATCCCCACACCACATTCCGCGGTAGCTCAGCCGGTAGAGCGCCTCGCTGTTAACGAGGATGTCCCAGGTTCGATCCCTGGCCGCGGAGCCAACGAAAAAAGTCGCATAACATGCGGCTTTTTTCATTGGCGAAGCGAGTAGAGCGCCTGCGCGCTTTACGAGTCAGGGAGCGAAAAGGCTGAGCATGTCGCACGCAGCGAAGCGAGTACGACGCGAAGCCTATACCGGTCCCGTAGGGAAAGATCCCTGTCTCGCGTAACACCTTGCCCCACTTACCCCATCTGATACAATTATTATATGACAACAATAAACCCTTGGATCAACTTTAACGGCAACGCCGAAGAAGCACTCACCTTTTACAAATCAGTACTTGGTGGAGAGTTTACGAAGATTATACGTTTCAAAGATCTCGCAAGTGCAGACTTTCAGGTATCAGACGCAGAGGCAGATAAAATCATGTATATCTCACTCTCAATTGGTAAGAACAACGTATTGGTAGCAAATGATGTTCCTTCATTTATGGGCAAAGTGAGTGAAAATGAAAATCGAAGTAAGATTTCAGTCAGTGCAGAGAGCAAAGAGGAAGCAGAGACTATATTGAATGGTCTCTCAGTAGGGGGACAGGTAGAAATGCCATTCGGCGAGAGTGCATGGGGTACTTATTTCACTATGTTTAGGGATAAATATGGCATTGAATGGACGATAGAATATTCAGCTGTTAAATAATATATATGAGCAAAACATTTACCTGTAAAGAGCTTGGTGGAATATGCGAGGAGAATTTCTCCGGCACTACTCTCATGGAAATAGTGCAGAAAGGAATGCAGCACATGCAGTCTGATGAAGCACATATGAAAAAGATTGGTGATCTATCAAATACTACTGGCGAGACGAAAGAACAATGGTTTGAACGAATGCAGAAAGAGTTTGACACTAAAGCCGAGAATTAAACTATGGCTGTTCCAAAGAAAAAGGCAGAGGTCATTCGTGGCTTTACCATCAAGTACCATGCAAATGGCAAGACAGTGTGGTCAAAAGGAAAAATAAAAGGTGGAAAGCCGAATGGATACTGGGAATGGTATCGATTGAATGGAACACTCAAACGTTCTGGTAACTTTAAAAATGGAGAGGTTGTAGGCGAATGGATCACTTACGATTCCAAGGGAAAGGTCTACAAAGTCACGAAAAAGAAAACTGTTGGTTTAAAGTAGCATTATGGCAACAAAACAATCTACTATTGATTACCTATTGGATCAGATGTCCGCGGCTGGCAATATCTCTGCACGCAAGATGTTTGGTGAATATGCTCTGTATTGTGATGGGAAGGTGGTAGCTCTTGTATGTGACGATACCCTCTATGTGAAAATTACTGAGCAAGGAAAAGTATTCGTTGACTCTTCATACAAAGAAGGCTGTGCGTACAAGGGAGCAAAACCTTCAATAATGATTGATGAAGAAAAAATCGAGGATAGAGAATGGATTACTGAACTTATCCGTATAACCGCTGAAAGTTTACCTCTCCCAAAGCCGAAGAAAAGAAAGAAGTAATTTGACCCTACCTCCTAGTTAGACTTTGTATCCACCACATTCTGCAAAATCTGTTCAAACATTGCGGATGCGGCAATAACCACGACTGAACCAAAAGTAATAAGGACACCCATGAAGATTCCACCCGCAGCATCATCGTTGCCGTGGTTCAACATGATGAAGATTTCTTCTACTAGAACAAAACCAATGATAGTTAGTGCGCAATACTTTATTGTTCGCAGAGCTTTTACCGCCATTTGAGAGAATACCTTATCCTGCCTGACATATCCCAAGACCTTGAACGCCTGATACACCGCTATGAAAAAAGGAATGGAACCAGCATAGACAAGCACCAAGAAAGGATCCTTGAAATAAATCTCAAAGAGCGTGGCATTTATATTCCTGCCCTCAAGCTGAGGTTCCCAAAGCAAAAGAACGAGAGCTCCAATACCAATGAGTACCGTAACTATTTGAAGAAATATTGTTGAGCTTTTTTTCATAAGTGATTTTGGTGAATTATATTTACAGGTTCCCACTTACTGCGTATCGGTCGGAGAACTCGTCTTTTGCAACATCTTCTCACGAGTAACCATTCCGAAATATCCATCTGCAGGCACTATATTATTATCTCTTTGGAATGCTGAAACTGCTGTGTGGGTTAATGGTCCGAAATAGCCTGTAATAGAATCATTCTGCAAGTAACCAAGCTGGACAAGTGCAATCTGGAGAACCTTCACATTCTCGCCACGTGAACCAAGCTTCATATCTGATCGAGTTTGGTTTGTCTCAGCTATGTTCTGGACAAGTGTCATTTTCTGGGAAGCGGCGCGTACATCTGCATCAACCTTCCCTGTTGCGGGGATATTATTCGCTTTCTGGAAACGGATGAGTGCAGCTTCGGTAAGAGGTCCAAAATAGCCCGTCACAAGTCCTTCGGGATAAATCTCTGGATCTGTTGCGAGTAATTTCTGTAGATATTCCACAATGACTCCTCTCGATCCTTTTCCGAAATCGTTTGTACTGAGGATACTCACCTTCCCTGCGCCAATACGAGTGACTGAGTAGGTCTTCTTGTCTTCAATTGGGGTCACCGAGAGTCGGACGGGTTCTACTGATACACCAACTTGTTCAGATGCGAATATCGAGTAGTAATATGTCTTGTTGTTGGTAAGATTGTTGTCGCTAAATATCCTGCCTGAACCATCGTATATGAGTTCACCATCTTCAAGGGTAGACGGGTATTTGGTTTCGCTTCGGACAATTTTCGCTTTTGAGAGATTTTTGTCAGTAGAGTTGGGATTCCACGTTAATATAATCGAGTGGTCGAGCCCATACGCGGTCACATTTTCGACCTTTCTAGAGGATCCTGTGCTTGAATTTGTATTCAAAGACGATGTTTCTCTATGACCTATTTGATTATTACTTTGATCTAATTTCTTATCCTCATTTGGCTTCGAGGTTGGAGGAATCTCCTCGACTACGGGAGGCTTCGTCGAAGGACCACCTCCACCTGCATTATCTTCTAGAGTTTCGAATAGGAAATCATCTGACGTCACAAGGATTCCATTCGCATCGCGCGAGCGTACACGCGCATGATATGCAGTATTTGGAGCAAGACTATGAATTGAAATATCGTGCGCTGTGACGAACGCCCCTACGAGTGACGTCGTCTCTCCATATCCTATATCGGCACCATATTCGACCTGACTATCGGCTGGAATAGTGGTATTCCATGATATGTGCACTGACGTCTTGCTCTCATCATACACAGTTATCGCAGAAATCACGGGACCAACAACAGGAGGTATGGTTGAGGATCCACTCTCAGTACTCGTCACAAAAGAAACATCTACAGGCTTGCTCACATTATCTGAGTCATCGCTTGAATGGATACGTACATAATATGTCGTCCCCGAAGAAAGTCCTGAGAGTTTGACTGAGTGCTGAGCGTCGAGAGTTTCGGTCGGGATAGTCTTCGATCCATGTTCCTTGGTTATTCCGTATTCCACATATCCAGTCGCAGCCTCGTCTGTCAGCCATACAACAGTAGCTGATGTATCAGAAATATCAGAGACAGCAGCATCAGATATCACTGGAGCTATTTGATCATGTGACACTTCGAGCTGAGTAGTGAACGATTGATCGCACATCTCTGCTCTATTATGAGATTCATCCCACGATTCTACGCAGAAACTATATGCGATACCTCCCTCAAGACCAGTAATGTTGATTGAGTGCATCTCAGTCATTTTTTCATCATCCACGCGCTGATTTTTCTTCGGAGCTACTCCATAACGAACAATTGAACTGCTCGGCTCATCAGTCTCCCACGATATTACTGCGGTGTTCGCTGAACTAGCATCCACTGATATGTTCGATATTTCTGGCGGAGTTTTATCTATTTTAGAGAGATTTACTGTAGGCGATACTCCAGAATCTGACACATCTTGCGAATACACAGATGCTGAACTTACAAAAAACCCGAGACTGATTAAACCAAGAATAATCAATGGTTTTGAAAAATATTTCATGGGTAAATAGCTAGTTTATTACACAATATATTATACCACAGGCTCTATATGGTTCCTCGGTGAGGTTATACTCCAACGAAACAGCGGACCATTGAGGTCCGCTGTTTCTAATTCAGTAGTGACGATTGCCTACCCATTCTCGCGAGTGAGGAGCGCCATCCACCCCTTGGATGTGAACACTTCACTGATGCGAGCCCTCGTCATCGGACCATAGTATCCCGTAGATGGGACGCCGATCGATGCTTGATAACGAGAGAGTGCTGACTGGGTCAGTGAACCGAAGTAGCCGAATGGGACTCCTATCGGAACCTGAAGATACCCCTGCTCAGAGAGCAGTCCTTGGAGATCGGTGACATCAGTACCTCTAGATCCGACAGACAAATCTCTGCCGGAAAGTGTACTTATGGCCGAAGCAGATGCCATGTGCGCGGTGGCGAGAATACCAGCTATGAGGAAGCCCGCCAGAATCAGACTCTTTCTATGATTGATATAGTTCATAAGAATAGAATGATTAGGTGATAATTCTCCCAGCGCGCGGAGTCGACGAGATTCCGCCGGAGGAAGCGGCTCAGATGAGCCTCTACCTAGTTCCGACGAATACACAGGCTATTTCTTACCGTCAAAGAACTAGACTATCTTTTCTCCTTTAATGAGTCGTATCAGGACCATAATGATCGCGATGACGAAAAGTATATGGATAAAGCCGCCAATGGTATACGATGTAGCCACACCAAGAAGCCACAGTGCTATGAGAATTATTGCGATTATACTCAACATAATGGATATAGTATTAGATGAACACTGCTAATTTAATTCCATCCAAGAAGAGTGAGCCAATTGTGCGATACGAAATCTGCGTGCATAGCAACTTTGGTAAGAGGACCATAGTATCCTACTGTAGGAGTAACATTAAGCTTTGCCTGATATGAAGCAACTGCACTCTTGGTCAAACTACCATAGTAACCGAATGGAATTCCTGCAGGAACATTGAGATAACCCATCTCAGAGAGCAGTCCCTGAAGAACGACTACTCCTTGTCCAGTTGATCCGACCGTCAAATTCTGATCTACGATGATATTTGGATATTCTGACGCCTGAACCTGTGATGTTGCAGCGATAATAACGACTGCGACTGCGACTGCGAAAATGCTGATTTTATTCATGGTATTTTTTTACTACTTAATTTTAAGAAGTAAAAGATATGTGTGTTCACATGTATGAACACTCAAAGACGCGAATTCTTGAGGCTTTCCACCGCGGCATGGTTATGAGGTTTCCGCGGACGACGAGGAATGAACGAATCTAACAAGCTACCCTTACAATATAGATTTACGACTCTCTTAGTATACTCCTTAATCTTGACAAAAGTCAATAGAAATTGTTTTATAACACACATTACTGATACTACCTATTAAATATACTCTCAGTTATCCCGCCGGGGGATTGCAACCCGCAATGTGTTATTGCGGAGCAGTAGTCGCATGACTGCTCCGCTCGCAAGCTCGCCGGGTTATACACAGTTTTTGTAAAAAATTTACTCTAATATTGCGTTATAATCATGGCAAGACCATGCAACCCCCGAAGCCATATCGCGAAATGCGACCATGGGGGGAGTTTACCGAGTTTACCAAGAACACTCCTTCTACGGTCAAAATGCTTACAGTGAACGCTGGCGAAGCGTTCAGTCTGCAAACGCATTCCAAGCGCGATGAATATTGGCGAGTCATATCCGGCGCAGGAATGATAACCGTCGGAACTCAGACCTTCCCTGTCATGGCAGGAGAAGGCCATTTCATACCTCGTGGAACAGCTCACCGCATAGAAGCAGCGAGTGAGCCTGTTGTAGTGCTTGAAATTTCCTTCGGTGAGTTCGACGAGGGTGATATCTCGCGCATCGAGGACAAGTACGGTAGAAAATAAATGATCCTTTCCACAATACCAACTACAGCGTTACTGCTCATCGGAGCGGCTATCATACTTATAGCTGTCGCCGCTGTTTTTGCTCTGATTGAACATCTCCGCGCGCAAAGGAAACCAGTTGAAGAACGAGTCTCTCATGAAATCAATCGTCATCATGCGAATCCTGTCATCTCTCCACGTCCTCACCAGGAATGGGAAGCCAATGGAACACTCAATCCCGCTGCAATAGAAGATGACGAAGGTCGTGTGCACCTCCTGTACCGATCGATAGGCGATGATGGTCTTTCACATATTGGTCACGCATCGAGCTCTGATGGACTTTGTTTCGACAAACGTTCCTCCTTCCCTGTGTACCAGCCTGGATTTGAAGAGAAGAGACCTGATTACAAGAATGATATCAAGGCATATGACCCTGGAATTTATACATCCGGAGGCGGCTGGGGTGGTCACGAGGATCCACGAGCAGTCAAAATAGGTTCACGCGTGTACATGACCTATACCGCATTCCAAGGATGGGATTCTGTGCGTATCGGACTCACCTCTATTGCCGTGGCGGATCTCAAGAAGGAACGCTGGAATTGGAAAAAACCCAAACTCATTTCCGCCGCCGGCCAAGTCAACAAAAACTGGCTTATCTTCCCTGAGAAAATTAATGGTAAATTCGCCATACTCCACAGCATCGTTCCTGATGTCGCCATAGACTACGTCGATGATCTCGATG
Organism: Candidatus Parcubacteria bacterium; assembly: GCA_039799225.1. GTDB lineage: Bacteria > Patescibacteriota > Minisyncoccia > Phycocordibacterales > PALSA-1337 > C7867-002. The sequence continues at coordinate 17,637 of JBDLTF010000003.1, forward strand.
CTATGTTCCCTCCTATCAAGAGCAAGCGTCTCGCCGGACCTCAGCCTGGCAGGAAAAATTTCTGGGACAAGAGTGTGCGTGGTGCTGGGCCTCCACCAGTGAAGACTGACATTGGTTGGCTTCTTCTCTATCATGCACAAGATGACCATCGATACCGTCTCGGCGCGATGATTCTCGACAAGAATGATCCGACCAAAATCCTCTATCGATCTCCTGAGCCGATACTATCTCCTGATATGTGTTACGAGAACGACGGCAAACCGGGAGTGGTCTATGCATCTGGCGCCGTAGTGAAAAATGGAGAGCTCATAGTGTATTACGGAGGCGGAGACAAACATGTATGCGTCGCGCAGACGAGTTTGGAATCATTATTAAGCTGGCTGATGAGATACGGGAAAGTATAATTACAAAACAATGTTTACTCTCACTCGCTCAGAACACAACCCGATACTCTCACCTCTCAAAGAACATCCTTGGGAAGCAGCTGCGGCATTCAACGGCTCTCCTGTCATACAAGGTCAGAAGACTACACTCGTATATCGAGCCATGTCAGAACCTGAACTTCTCAAGGATCCTCATATCCGCATGTCTATTATTGCGCGTGCTGATTCTGTTGACGGCTTCCATTATGAAAATCGCCAAGCACTCATTTTGCCTGACACTGAATTTGACCGATTTGGCTGTGAAGATCCCCGCGTAACCAAGCTCGGCAAAACTTACTACATCTTCTACACTGCACTCGGCGGATATCCTTTCGGTGCAGATAACATCAAGGTTGCCGTCGCACTGAGCGATGATCTCAAGACCATCAAGGAGAAGCACCTTGTTACTCCTTTCAATGCCAAAGCCATGGCTCTCTTTCCGGAAAAGATTGGCAAGAAAATGGCGGCACTCGTCACCGTGAACACTGATCGCAAACCATCAGATATCTGTTATGCAGAATTCGATACTCCAGAAGATATGTGGTCACCTTCATATTGGGAAGAATGGTGGAAGAATCTCGACGCGCATAAGGTGAGCATTCGCCGTTTACCGACTGACCATCTCGAGCTCGGCGCAGTACCAGTAAAAACTGATAAGGGCTGGTTGGTTGTGTACTCACACATCCAGAGATACGGGCAGAGCGACCAAGCCTTCGGTATCGAGGTCGTCTTGCTCGATCTCAAGAATCCTCGCAAAGTCATTGGTCGTACCAAAGGACCTTTTATGATTCCTGACTCATACTATGAGCATACGGGCATGGTTCCTCATGTTATTTTTCCTTCTGGCGCACTCATCCGTGATGAACACCTCGAGATTCACTATGGTGCCGCTGACACTTATTGTGCAATTGCAACCATTCCGCTCGACAACCTACTCTCAAGCATCATGGATGACCACTCTGTCGGCATGAAGCGATTCAAGGGCAATCCAATCATCACTCCACGCCCTGGTATGCTCTGGGAAGAGAAAGGAACACTCAATCCCGCCGCTATAGACCTCGGTGATAAGACTCACATCCTTTATCGCGCATATTCAGCTGATAACATCTCAACCATTGGCCTTGCAACATCGAGCGACGGATTCTCTATCGATGAACGTCTCGACAAACCGATTTACAAACCACGCGTCCCCTTCGAATCACGCGGATGTGAAGACCAGCGCATCATGCAGATTGGCGACAAGCTCTATATGACCTACACAGCCTACGATGGTGGTGTCCCTCGCGTCGCTGTGACTTCAATTTCTGCCAAGGATTTCCTTGCACGTAAATGGAGTGCATGGACACTTCCTAATATCATTACGCCGATGGAAGTTGATAACAAAGATGCAGCGATTCTGCCAGAACCAGTCAAAGGGAAATACATGGTCTTCCATCGCGTGCACGAGAGTATCTGTGCAGACTTCGTCTCATCACTCGATTTCTCCAAAGAAAAAGTCACCCGCTGTATCGAAATCATCGCTCCACGCAAAGGTATGTGGGATGGTGGCAAGGTCGGTATCGCCGCACCACCTATCAAGACTCCTGAGGGCTGGCTTCTCCTCTATCACGGCGTATCATGGAGCACGACCTATCGCGTCGGTGCAGTCCTCCTCGATCTCGATGATCCGACCATCATCCGTGCACGCACAGCAATTCCCCTTTTCGAACCTGAAGAAGAATACGAGCGCAAAGGCTATGTCCCAAATGTCGTCTTCCCGTGTGGTGCAGTCGTCCGTGGAGGCACCCTCTATATGTACTATGGTGGCGCAGACAGTGTCGTCGGTGTCGCGTCAATCAAGATGACGAAGCTCATGAAGATGCTCGAAATATAAATCAATGACCGCCTACTCAAAACAGCTCATCATCTTCGATCTCGACGGGACACTCGCCCCGAGCAAATCTTCGATAGATCCTGAGATGGCGGAACTTCTCACCAAGCTCATAGCGCGCAAGAAGGTTGCTGTCATGTCTGGCGGTGGATATCCACAGTTCGAAACTCAACTCTTGCGTGCTCTACCTCACAGCTTTGAAAATTTCGGCAACCTCTATGTGATGCCTACTTCAGGAACACGACTCTTCACTTGGAAAGGATCATGGGTCTCGCAGTACGCGGAACACCTCTCTCTCCGAGAAAAAGAGAAGATCATGACTTCTCTCAATACAGCCCTCAAACAAGCGAAGTATGAAAAGCCTGCGAAGATATATGGTGATCTCATCGAAGACCGCGGCTCGCAAATAACCTTCTCAGCACTCGGACAGAATGCTCCGCTCGAAGCGAAACAAAGCTGGGATCCTACACGAACCAAGCGTGACGCAATCGTGAATTTCCTTCTTACGAAAATCCCTGAATTCGACATCCGACTCGGCGGAACAACCTCAATCGATATTACCAAGCGTGGCGTCAACAAAGGATACGGCATACGCAAACTCGAGGAGTATCTGAAGATACCCCTCGAGAGCATGACATTCGTCGGTGACGCACTCTATCGCGGTGGCAATGATTACCCTGCGAAAGCGACTGGAATCGACTGTATACAGGTATCTGGTCCCGAAGAGACCAAGAAGCTTATTGCGAGCTGGCTCGTCGATTAACCAACCTAGAGAGCTGCGTCCAAGGCTGTCTCTATAACGCGGATCAACGTCCGCGTATCATTTTCTCTATCCTTAGACCCGAGAACCACGAACGCAACATTTCTACCTGACATATTCAAGATCGTCACCATAGTCTCACCAGCTTCAGGTGTTCTACCTGTCTTCCCTCCTACGAAGCGTGGATCATTCACGAATGGGTGTGTACTTTCTATGAGATGGTATCCATGACCCGTGGTTGTCGCCATTTCAATCTTCGGATTACGCGTGATAGCGAGAATGTCAGGACGATAGTTCATAAGGTATCCAGCTAGCGCGAATATGTCATATGCTGTGGCAGCATTGCGCGGACTGACTCCTGAAGGATCCGCAAAGAATGATCCTGGCATACCTATCTCCCATGAATAACCTTTCATTTGTTCGAGGAAGTCAGGACGATCTCCAATTGAGGCTGATATAGCTTCAGCTGCAACATTTGATGAGCTTAAGAGGAGCGGGTATAAGATCTCATCGCGTGTATAGTGTTCATCCTGTTGAAGATTGCTCTTGTCTGAAGGAGCCTTGAGTGCGTCTCCGGTGATTTCTATAAGTGTAGTTGAGGAGATGACATCTGTAGCCACGAATGCAGTAACGAGCTTGGACATTGATGCCACTGGCATAACCTTTTTGCTGTTATATTCGAGATACACATCACCATTCGCAGTATCTCCGATAATATAGCTCGCAGCACTTACACCAATAATCTTCTTTTCTGCAGTAGGACTAGCTTCAGAGGCGGGCTTCGAGTTCTTTTTTTCTTCTTCAATGAACGCTGGATCAATCTCGAGATGAGCTGGTCGAGTCGCGAATGAAAGCGGTATGCTCGACAAGAACGAATCCTGATTGAGCTTTACCAGCGTAGATATACTGACTGCAGAGATGCAGGCAACCATAATGACGACGAGTGTTCGGTCGGAAACCATTGTCACCATTCTATCCTACCTTCGCTTACCTTGTCACTGAAATACTGGGGGTTAGTTCGCCTACCGAGCTCACAATGATACGACCATCAGAATCTCGGTTGACCATATATCCGGTGTCATAGTCGCCCGCGTCGTTGAAATATGTCCCATCAGCGGATGGATCGAATGGAAGCGATGATATATAGTCCGGCACAAGACATGCGGCGAGGTTGCCTGGATCACCTGGTGTTGTAGAGCTACGCATAACCGTTGGTGCCTCAACAAGCTCGAGAGGTGTCCCTAGGCACACGAGACGACCTTTGTGCTCGGACATATTCTGATGGATAGCATTGAGGATTGCATTCACGTTGCTCGTCCTCTGTAAATCACGAGCAAGCTTGAATTGGCGCGCAGGATTCACCGCCACAAGCACGATGGTGGCGAGTATCGCGATGATACCGATAACCACGAGCACTTCGATAAGAGTAAATCCTCGACCATTCCCCTTCTTCCTATCACACATACACTGTACTTTTGTATTCATATGTTATTGCTTAATAATTAATAATCGAACCAAACAATCGTATCAATCTGATATGAAGAAATTATGATGAACTGATAGAGAAACTATGATGAGACAGTCATTCACTAAGGAAACCCTGCAAGAGGGCGGCATGTATTCTGTGGTGGCGATGCACAGTTTCTAAGTTATATAGAGATTCTGTTCACTTTGCGTTGCCACCACAGAATACATGCCGCCCTCTTGCAGGGTTTCTCCCCATGTTTTCCCCTTTTGGCATTTTGTCGCTCATTTTTGGTGCCATGATACAATTCATGCCATGAACACAGCGTCCCCATACTTCAAGGCAAAAGACCTCAAAATACCACCTCAGAATATTGAGGCGGAAAAAGCCCTACTCGGATCACTCATGATTCGCGGTGAAGCTATGCATGACATCGTCGATATTGTTGGTGAAGCCTCTTTCTATTCCAACCAGCACAAGAATATCTGGGCTGCTATTTTCGAGCTCCACAGCAAGACTATCCCTGTCGACCTCCTTTCACTCTCGGCACGCCTCAAAGACAAAGGACTCCTCGAGCAATCAGGTGGCATGACGTACCTGACCGAGCTCATCAATGCTGTTCCCTCATCAACCAATGCCGAGCACTATGGCGAGATCGTCCAGAAGAAGCACATCATGCGCGAGCTCCTCCGTGCAGCAGAACATATCACTGGCCTCGGATATGACGAGGAGGGTGAATTGCACGATATTCTTGAAAAGGCTGAGAAGGCACTCTATGCCGTTACCAACAAGACCGGCTCACACAAGTTCGTAGCGCTCAAGGATACACTCCATGAAGCTTGGGAACGTATTGACCGCCTTCATAGCACCAAGGATGAGCTCCGTGGCGTCCCGACTGGATTCGTAGAGATCGATAACAAGCTCGCCGGATTCCAGAAGTCCGACCTTATCATTCTCGCTGCCCGTCCTTCCATGGGTAAGACCTCTCTCGCGCTCGATATCGCCCGCAAGTCAGCAGTCAAACACAAAGTCCCTGTTGCTATCTTCTCGCTTGAAATGAGCTCCCAGCAGCTCGTGGACCGTATGCTCGCCGCAGAGTCACAGGTTGATTCATGGAAGATTCGTACTGGTCACTTCGAGAAGCTCTCTGCTCAGCAGGACTTCAAAGCCATCAACGAAGCTATGGGTCGTCTTTCCGAGGCTCCTATCTACATCGATGACCAGCCAGGCAACAACATCCTCAAGATGCGTGCCACTGCTCGTCGTTTGAAGAATGAAAAGGGTCTTGGTTTGATCATCGTCGACTACCTCCAGCTGATGGTGCCTACTCAGGCCAAGGGTTCAGACAACCTCGTTCAGCAGGTCACCGAAATCTCACGCTCCCTCAAGAACCTCGCTCGTGAGCTCGAAGTGCCCGTCCTTGCCCTCTCACAGCTCTCCCGTGCGGTCGAACAGCGTGGTGGTAAGCCTCGTCTCTCTGACCTCCGTGACTCAGGTTCTATCGAGCAGGATGCAGATGTGGTTATGTTTATTCACCGTGAATCAGACCAGGATCAGGGTGGTCGTAAACAAGAGGCCGAGATCCTCATTGAGAAGCATCGTAACGGTCCTACTGGTATCGCCAAACTCTTCTTCGACGGCAAGAAGACAACATTCATGTCTATGGAAAAGGCCGACTTCGGTGGATTCGAACAGATGTAACCTATGGACTCACTTCATCGCCTCGAAGAACTCTTCGCGAAATTCCCTGGCATCGGCCCACGCCAAGCCAAGCGTTTCGTCTATTACCTGCTCAACAAGTCCCCTTCCTATATCCGCGAGTTCACTCAGCTCATCGAAGAGGTCAGGAAATCAACCAGTGAATGTGCTCAGTGCCATCGTATATTTTTCGGGAAGGATGCTGTCGGACATACTTGTACTATTTGTTCAGACAAGAATCGTGATGGCTCAACACTCATGGTCGTAGCGCGTGACTCAGATTTTGAGACTATCGAGAAAAGTAGTGCATATCGTGGTTTGTATTTCATTCTTGGAGGAACTATTCCCGTTCTCGACAAGGAGCCTGACAAGAGGATTCGTCTCCAAGGCTTGCTTGAACATGTCTCAAGCTTCAAATCTATAAAGGAGATCATCCTCTCGTTGAATGCGACTCCTGAAGGTGAACATACTGCGACCATTGTGAAGGAAGCTCTTGGAAAGGTCTTGAAGGATTCATCGGTCAAAATCTCTCTTCTTGGGCGTGGCCTCTCAACAGGTGCAGAACTTGAGTATGTAGATGGAGATACTATCAGGAACGCTCTGCAAAATAGGCATTGATGTATTAGGGTATTTCTGGTACTGTTCTTATCGAAAAACGAAGAAAGGCTCTTTATGATTATCTATGGCTGTATTGCGGTCATTGTTTGGTTTTGCTGGTACAGAACCTGCAGATGTTGTGGAAGTCTACAAACTTCCGTCACTACAAAAGAATCACTTGCCCACGAGGCTGATGATTCTCGGTGGCACCATCTCGGCATGTGCTTCACCGTGCGGACACGAACGAGGTCATGTTCGTGTTGTGGAGAAATCTCCCAAAAATCACGTGTACGCTTCACTACTCAACGTGAACTCACCAAGCGTATCTTCGAAATGATCAAGAAAATGGAAGCATAAACCACTTTGTCTGCCGTATGTCAGAACTGACGCAGGAGACTATGAGGACGCTTTGCCGGCGCCCAATCAGTCGGGTGGCCGAAACCACTCGAAGTGCTTCGACGCTTCACCGCTCTATGTGTATGGGAGAATATGGAGAAGAGGCTCCTGTCTCGATGGATTCGCTTCGCCGAAACCATGCGCGTGCGCACATATATAAAAAGCTAACTGCGATACGGCAGACTTCTTTCAAAACCACCTTCACCGGTGGTTTCTTCATATAAAAAACCACCCTTTGGAGGTGGTCTGAACCTAACAAATCTTTGACTTACTTTTGGGCCGGAATCGGCAATGCCTGCAACTCGTCGGCGAGGACTTTTTTCAAATGCTCGACGATTTCAAGACTGTTCTGACTTGAATCATTCACAACTACAACTTCCCTCAAATGACAGGCGGCCAATGTGGTCCAGTCGTGCAAATTACCACGAATCCATTTATAAACCTCCTGAGGATCATCACGCAGACACGTGAGCAGAAGATTGCGATTATCCCCCTTATGCATTTCGAGAATCTGATCAGAAATGAACTCAACAACTCGCGTAGGCAACATATGAAACCTTTCTCGTTACTTTGTTTACAGCTGACAACAAACTACATTTAAATTGATTAAATGTCAAACATACTTCATGCAACAAAAAATCGCCTTCCCGGCGATTTTTACTTAACTGCGTCTATCTTAACTTTGAAGAAAGGCTGGCGATGACCGTTTTTCTTATAGTAACGGCTCTTCTGCTTGTAGTGAACGACCGTAATCTTAGGAGCGCGACCGATCTCAGTGATAGTACCCTTGACCTCAGCCTTTGAGATGTAAGGAGTACCGATAGTAGTGTCTTTGCCGTCATCGACGAGGAGAACCTTGTCGAATACAACCTTGTCACCCTCCTTGTGGGTGTCGGAAAGCTTCTCAATGGTGATGACATCACCCTTTGAAACGGTAAACTGCTTGCCTCCTGTTGTTATAACGGCGAAATCCATATGTGGGACTATTCTACATGATTATAGAAAAAATGCAAATTCCTCGAGGTCGGACCCCAAATTACGCCTCTTCCCCCTCTGGCTTCTCAAGCATAGCCACCTCTATACCCGGTGTTTCGCCCGTAATGCGGAGAACATCCTTGTCTACCTTCTTGAGCTCCTTACCAGAATTGTTGTAGTGGTTCACCACCGTCGAAAGTGAGGTTCCGAGCTTAGCATGGTACTCCTCATACTTCTTGAGATGGGTGCCAAGCTGACCCACATGCTTCACGATATCCTTGGCCGTCTCCTCGATAACCATTGCCTTCAAGCCCTGAAGAACAGTCTGCAAATATGCCAAGAATGAGGTTGGTGATACGATAATGACCTTATACTTACTAGCCGCACGCTGGATCAGATTGTCAGTTTCCTCGAGTGAGGCACCGATCTTATTCACGAGAAGATCATAGTAGATAGCCTCGTGTGGAATGAACATGAAGGCGAAATCCATGGTTCCCTCAGCAGGACGAATATACTTCGAAGTCTCCTGAATACGAATTTTGAGATCGCCAACAAAGGCCTTCTCAAGCTTCTCCTTCTCAGTAGGATTCTTCTCTTCAACGAGCTTATTGTAGTTCTCAAGCGAGAACTTCGAGTCGATCGGAATAACCTTGTCCTTCACGAAGACAGCCGCGTCGACGATTTCCCCATTCTTGAACGCATACTGCATCTGATACTGCCCTGGCGCGAGCACATTCTTGAGGAGAGTTTCGAGATAGTATTCACCGAGAATTCCGCGATGTTTTGGATTTTTGAGAATATCCTGAAGATTCTGGAGCTGATCGGCAAATGACACCACCTGCTTGTTGGTCTCGTCGAGCTTAGTCAGACCCTGTGTCACTTCCCTAATCAGTTTCGAAGACTCTGAGAGCTGAGAACGCATCGATTCCTGCATATTCTTGGAGGATTCATTGATCTTGAAGTCGACAGTCTTGGTCAGGTCCCCCACTTTACGGTCCACGGTGCGCGACATCTCATTGATTTGCTGGAGGATGAGCTTGAGGCCAGTATCATCCTTGGGAGCCTCAGGAGCGGCTTTCTTGCGCAAAAAAAGGACGCCAAGAACGATGTTGGCGAGAATGGCGATAATTACGAGGACAACGAGAAGAGTGGTCATGGAACAAGTTTACAGGGAAATACATTGTATGCAAAGAGGAGACGTAATTCATTAACTTCGATTTTTCAATGACAGGGGTCCTTGTGGTACATAGCTAGGTACTAGAAACTGCTTCAAAAATATGGTACTTTTACTGCGCCTATAACTAAATGGTCTGTTATGCAAAAGGAAGAATACTATCTTTATTTCGATGACTCAGGAATACGTTTTCCTGATAAGCAACAAATGGTCCGCAGCGACGGAATGGATCATTTTTCTTTGGGCGGAATTCTTATCAAGAAATCTGATCGTAGTATAGTTATTGAAAAGTATAAAGAGCTTCGGAAAAAGTGGAGAATCACTTACCCTCTAAGATCTTCAGATATGCGTGGGAAACGTGGAAATTTTGTTTGGCTTTCTGACAAAACTGTACACGACGAATTTTTCAAGGATTTGAATGAATTTTTGTGTACAATCCCAGTAATTGGATTTGCCGCAGTCGTAGATCGTGGAGGATATAACAAACGTTACAAAGAAAAATACAAGGACAAACGATGGTGGATGTGCAAAACGGCCTTTAATGTGTTAATTGAGCGTACAGTCAAACATGTAATACATAAAAATGGTCTCCTTCACATTCGCTTTGAAGAGGGTGGGAAGAAAGAGGACAGAGCTATAGTAGAATATTTGAAGGATTTGAAAAAGACAGGAATGCCCTTTGACGCTTCTACATCTTCAAAATATTCTCCCGTAGAGGCTAAAGATTTTCGTGCTGTTGTGTTAGGAGATCCACGCCGCCAAATGAAAAAATCACCGCTCATTCAAATTGCAGACCTCTATTTATATCCAATGATAAAAGGTGGTTATGATAAAGAATACCCACCATACAAGATGCTTATGAAAGAAAATAAGCTTATCGACACCCATCTTTCCAACGAAACTATCACCACTTGCGGTATTAAGTACAGTTGTTTTGAGTAGATGTAGCAAAATACCCAGATAAATCTGGGTATTTTACCGGTCCGCAATGCGGACCCCGGGGCTTGATGCCCATAGGTATAATATAACACATTATTCTGCATGTTACAAAAGGTGTGAATAAGTCTAAAATACGTAGATTTAGCACAACTAAATCTACTTAAACTTCCTTCTCAAGAGCAGTACATCCTATTAAAAAATATCTATTACGCCATTGCCATCCTTTGTCCTTTCTAGTATCATTCTCTATACAGAAGTCGTCACAGCTACCACCTGTGATCGGGAATTCCCCGAGTCCACGGACCCAATCTGAAGAATGAGTGCCCGCACCCGCGGGAAACTCGGTGGAACCGCGAGGAACAGTGTTCTCCGCCCGAGTATATGCGTGAATTTTTCATGCGTATACTCGGGCGTATTTTATTTATTGAGCATTATCACTATCATCACTATGAACCCAGAACATCTCCCCCATCTCCGCCACACCCTCGCTCACTTGCTCGCCGCAGCAGTACTCGAGATCTATCCTGACGCCAAGCCGACTATCGGTCCCGCTATCGACAACGGTTTCTATTACGATTTCGAATTCAAAACCCCTATTGCAGAAGCTGACCTCAAGGATATCGAGAAGAAGATGCGCAAGCTCCTCCCTTCGTGGAAATCTGTCGAGCACAAAGAAGTTTCCAAGGAAGATGCCGTGAAGCATTTCTCTGAAAATCATTTCAAAGTCGAACTTATCGATGAGATTCACAACAAGGGTGAGAAGATTACTTTCTACACTATGGGTAAGTTCACCGACCTCTGCCGTGGTGGACACCTCGAGAGCCCTTCCAAGGAAATTGCTGACAACTCATTCAAGCTCTCCAAGATTGCTGGCGCATACTGGCGCGGCAATGAGGCCAATGCTCAGCTCACCCGTATCTACGGTCTCGCCTTTGCGACTGCCGAAGAACTCAACGGCTACCTCGAGATGATGAAGGAGGCTGAGAAGCGCGATCACCGCAAACTCGGCAAGGAAATGGATATCTTCGAATTCGATGATGATGTAGGTCCTGGTCTCGCACTCTGGCTCCCCAACGGCGCAGCGATGATTGAGGAACTCGAGAAGCTCGCCAAGGAGACGGAATTCCACGGCAACTATGTCCGCGTGCGCACTCCGCACCTCGCCAAGGAAAGCATGTACAAGAAGAGCGGTCACCTGCCGTACTATGAGGAATCCATGTACCCTCCGATGGAATACGAGGGTGGTAAGTACTACCTCAAGGCCATGAATTGTCCGCACCACCACAAGGTGTTTGCCGCTCGTCCCAAGAGCTATCGTGATCTTCCCCTTCGTCTCGCTGAATACGGCACCTGTTATCGTCATGAGAAATCAGGTGAACTCTTCGGTCTTATGCGCGTACGTGCCCTCCAGATGAACGATGCGCATATCTACTGTACTGAGGAACAGTTTGCCGATGAATTCCGCGCAGTGAACGACATGTACCTCAAATACTTCAAGATTTTTGGCGTCGAGAAATATGTCATGCGCTTCTCAACTCATGATCCCAAGAGGCTTGGCGAGAAATTCGTCGATGAATCAGCGCTCTGGACGAAGACTGAGGACATGGTCCGCAAAGTCCTTATAGATTCCAAGATTCCCTACATCGAAGTTCCCAACGAAGCCGCCTTCTATGGTCCCAAAATCGATGTGCAGGTCTGGTCAGCTATCGGTCGTGAATTCACCCTCGCGACCAACCAAGTCGACTTTGCTGTGCCAGGTCGCTTCGGTCTTACTTACACTGCCCAAGACGGTTCCTTCAAGACACCGCTCTGTATCCACCGCGCACCGCTCGGCACTCATGAGCGCTTCATTGGCTTCCTCATTGAACACTTTGGCGGCAACTTCCCTCTCTGGCTCGCGCCGGTGCAAGTGAAGGTAATTCCTGTACTTGAAACTCATTTCGCAGAAGCACAAAAGGTTCACGATGCTCTCCGCGCACTCATGATTCGTTCAGAGATCGATCTCTCGAATGACGGATTCGGCAAGAAGATCAGGAATGCCAAGAATGAGCGCGTACCGTACACCATTATTCTCGGAGACAAAGATATTGCCGCTGGAAAGATTACGCTTGAAAGCAGAGACAAGGGACAGATTGGTCAGGTTTCAGTAGAGGAGGTATTGAAAAAGTTTACAGAGGAGATCAAGGAGAGGAAGTAAAAACGATTCAACAGATATGAAGAAGCCCCCGTTCTATTGAACGAGGGCTTTTTTTGGTGTGCTTAGATCACCACACCAGTCTGAGCATCCACGAGCCGGTGACGCGGGATGACCGGAATCGCATCCGTCAACCGATCAAAGTTGACGGCGATCGTCATCTTCGGAGGCTGACCGGCGAGCTGCGCGAACCAATTCCGAGCATTGCGTGCCGGACCCCTGACCGTAACGGTTGTGGCCGGCTTATCGAGCATTCCAATGTTTGGTTTCATCTGTAGTACCTTTCCTTAACTATGTTGTTCCATGCTCTATTCCAGATGAGCGATCTGCGTGACATCCCAAACGGGCGATTTTGAGGCATTCACGATACCGGTACAACCCGTAATGACTACCGAAATTTTCAGTAGAGGCGGACTCTGCGAATATCAAATTCACGGATGATTCCCGCCCTGGCTCGTACCCATTTTTCTTTACTCTTCGCATACGCGATGAGATGGATAGCGATGCATGCCAGACTGCTGTGAAGCATGAGGCCTGCCAATACTAGTTCGATTTTCTTCATAAAAGATCCTTCAGTTTTCAAAGATTCGGGTGTTGTGTGTATTCAACCCGCGATACGACTCCCTGTAACCAGTTCATCGTATCTATTCATAGTATACCATATTATATACCTATTTGTCAAGATACCCTGTATAGCCCTTACATATACCAAAAACCCCCTATTTCAGGGGGTTTTTGTAACATTTCTTATTTGGAGTCGCACCCGTCTTACCTAACCCTATCGCTTATATCTTAGGCCTGTTGAAGAGGAGATAGACGACGGTTCCGAAGAGAACGAGGATGATGAGGATCGCTACCCAACCCCATGGAACGTTCTTGAGGGAGAAGAGAGCTGCTGCAGAGAGACCATTATCGGAATCCTTAGAATCATCTACTGTCGGAGCTGGGGTTGTATTCCCTGCACCGCGGACGGTGATACTTGTGCTACATGCACGAGTCTCAGAGCGGCCATCGGCTGACTTGATTGTGATGATCGCAGTCTTGTTTCCAGAAGTACCATAGTACTTGATGACTGAGCCGGTGTTACCAGTGAGGTCATCGGTTCCGCTCCAAGTATAAGTATATGGAGCTATGCCACCAGTGACTTCAGTAATCCAGGTCGCAGGCTGATTGATCGAGACTGTGCGAGGATCTGAATAACATGCGATATCGAGACCGCTGTTGTTATTGTTTACTGGGTAAACTGGATATCCAGAAGAGTAGCCACCAACATTCACGCTGTTGTTACAGCTCTGAGTGATAGTCTGACCATTTGACCAGACAGTGATAGAAGCGTACTTGATACCAGCATTGTTGTATGAGCGAGAGACTGAGCGTGATGATCCAGAGAGGCCATCAGTTCCGTTCCAGCTATAGTTGTATGATCCATTTCCACCTGAGATAGATGAATTCCAACGAACTGTACGTCCGGTGTTTACTGAACTTGAATCAGCAGAACATGAGACTGAGAGCGGATAGTTGTAGTTGTAATCGTTGTCGTAATCGTACGGATAATCATTGTTGTTGTATCCGTTGTCGCGAACGCGGAGAGTACCGTCACAGTTGCGAGATACAGTCTGATTGCCTGACCTTACGGTGACAGTCGCACTCTTGTATCCTTCGTTGCTGTAACGCTTCGAGATAGCCTGACCGGTACCTGAGAGTCCGTCAGTTCCGCTCCATGAGAAATAGTATGAACCATTACCTCCGTATGCCTGAGCCTGCCATGTAGCACGGTCGCCCTCATCTATATTGAGAGGCATTGGATAACAAGAAGCCTGAAGAGCACCCTGATTGTTATCGTAGTAATTATAATCGTAATCGTAGTTGTAGACCGGAGTCTGGTTGTATGCGACGGGAGCACCAACGACAGCGCCTGGGCTATTTATGTTGCTGTTGACGTTGTTGCTGTTCGTATAGGTGTTGGTATTGGTGACGGTCTGAGGATCGTCATTGCCAAAGTCGAGACCAGGAAGCTGAGCATCGCCACTGATCACACAGAGAGGATCGAGGAATCCGAGAGCCTTGATACATGCATGAGCCTGAGTCGGAGCAATTGAGATTGCGCCAAACACGAGCACGAATGACATGCTTGCAAGAGCGATGTATTTGGTTGTGGAATTGATGATATTCATAATGGTTTCAGCATATCCCTACCCCGCGGCCTTGTAAAGCCGCAAAATTGGGCTATGGTCTCTTAAAATAATAACTCCGCTACTATATACTATAAATAGGAAAAAGTCAAGTAGTCTCCTCTAACATACCCAGAAACCCCTGGAAATAGGGCCTATTTATGCTACAATAGCCCCATGTCAAAAGACCAGAAAAAGCTATCTACTGACTCCTATAAGGGAGTTCGCGACTTCTTCCCTGCCGATATGGCCGTCGAGAAGCGTATTTTCGATATCTGGAGGAATACCGTCGAGAAGTATGGATACGAGGAATACGGTGCATCTGTGCTCGAACCCGCTGAGCTCTACCAAGCCAAGTCTGGCGAAGAGATCGTCAGTCAGCAGACCTACACCTTCACTGATCGTGGAGATCGTCAGGTCACCCTCCGTCCTGAGATGACTCCTTCTCTTGCGCGCATGGTCGCAGCTAAGAAGCGTGAACTTCCTTTCCCACTCCGCTGGTATTCGATTCCGAACCTTTTCCGTTATGAACAACCTCAGCGTGGACGCGTGCGTGAACATTGGCAGCTCAACGTCGACCTCTTCGGCGTTGATTCTATAGCTGCAGAAATCGAGACCATCAATATGGCCTCAGATATCATGAGAGCCTATGGTCTCAAGGATTCTGATTTCGAAATCCGCATCAACAACCGTAAGCTCATGAACTATGTGACGCGGGATGTATTCGGCTTGGACGAAACAGCGGCACAGACGATTGCCAAGCTCATCGATAAGAAAGACAAAGTTTCTGTCGAGGCATTTTCGCTTGGTGTGCAAGAAGTATTCTCAGCTCAAAACAAATCCGACAAGGTTCAAGCATTCCTCACACTCCTCAACAGCAAAAACTTCGAGGACTTCACCACCAACCTCCCTCAAACCACGGAAGAACATGTTGGCCTCAAGGAAATTCGTGACGTTATCGCTGGTCTTGAGCGCCTCGGTGTCACCAATGCTCGCTTCGATCAGACACTCATGCGCGGTTTCGACTATTATACTGGTGTCGTCTTCGAAATATACGATCTCAATCCCGCAAATCGTCGCTCAGTATTCGGTGGTGGCCGCTACGACGACCTCCTTTCACTCTTCGGTAATGACAAAGTATCAGCTGTCGGCTTCGGTGCAGGTGATGTGATCGCTCGTGACCTCATGGAAACCTATGGCACACTTCCCAAGAATGAATCTCCTGCTGATGTCGCTCTCATCGTCGTCGGTGAACAAAATACTCCATATGCGCTCGAAGTAGCACAGTCATTGCGCAGCAAAAATATCCGCGTCGCTATCGATCTCTCCAACAAGAAAGTAGGTGACCAGATCAAGAATGCCGACAAGCGCGGTATTCCTTCTATTATTGCTATCGGTGACGAAGAAGTGAAGACTGGCATACTCAAAATGAAAAACCTCGCGACTGGCGAGGAGATTTCAGGAACAGAGGCTGAGATTGCCCCAAAACTCTAGTAGCGACCTACCTCATCGCAGGCATCACGATCGTGAATGTCGAGCCAGCACCCTCACCCTTGGATGAGATTTCAATCTTGCCACCATGCCTACGTGCGATAGATTGCGCAAGATAGAGACCAACACCAAACCCTTCGGTATCCACCTTCTTCGCACCACGAGTACGATAGAACTTAGAGAAGATACGAGAGGTATCATCTCGTGAGATACCTATTCCGCTATCCTCAACCGCGATACGCGCCTTGCCCTTGGCTGTGAATATATGGACCGATACCTTCCCTCCATCCGGTGTATATGCTGCGGCATTCTCGAGCAAGGTCTGCATGACAAATTGCATGCGCTTCTTATCAACACTCACCATAACACCATCTGCTGCGCAGGTATGTGAGAAGAGAATTTGCTTGGCATCAAACAAGTGCTGTGCTGCAGCCAAAGGCCCTTTTACGAATGCACAGAGGTCGGCTTGTTCGAATGAATACTGACTACTTCCCCTCTCCGAGTCAGTAAGTTCAACAAGCGCACCAGTAAGATCAATGAGTTTATTTCCAGACTCATGAAGTGTCGAGAGCATGGTCTTTTTGTCCACATCCTGCTCATCCGCAATCATCTCTTCGAGCATCCATTTGCTATGCGTGAGTGGTGTACGGAACTTGTGAGCGACAATAGTGATGAACTCATATTTAAGAAGTTCGTTCTCACGAAGCTTGTTCCAGAAGAATACCCCGATAACAACGCCGATAATAGAAGATCCCAGTGGAACAGCCCACATCGGAAACCCTTTGATCTGGGTCTGCAACACATACGTAAGCGTATTGGAGAAGCTTATGAAGCTCACGAGTACCGAAAGAGTAAGGCCATATACGAATGCTCTTTGGATGAATAGTCTCACATCAAATAACTGATACTTGAGCACTGCATAGGCGATGATTATAGGAAATATCCCGAAGAATCCAGCCCACATCGGATCGAACTGAATGTCATACACCAACAAGAGTGCAGTCTCTCCAACAACGAACGCATAGGATATTGCTATAAGAACATAGAGATACCTATTTCTATCGACGGGATCCTTAGCTTGACGATATGCAATAAGGAGACCGGTGAAGTAATAAATGCCGACGAGAATGAACCAGAGTCGAGTAATCCATTGATATTCTCCAGCGACATAATAAAACGGGAGGTACATCTTGGGAACCGACGCGAGGAGATACGTCTCAGGGAACATAATATGGAACAAGAACAATATGATTCCTGTTACATACACGATTGTAAGTCCAATCCTCTGCTTCTTGATTTGACCAGTCAACGCAAGGAACCAATGCGTCATGAATATGTCGATTGGAATAACCGCAAGATTGAACATGAATATCTTACGGGAAGCTTCCGCATCAACAGCAATAACTCCGAACACATGAGATATCTGGAAAATCGCTACCGAGAAACAGGTCAATGCAAATGTGATAATGCGAGCATCAAGGTTCTTGCGACGCAAGAAAATTACCACGAGGGGGAGAATAATGTTCAAAGCTCCGCCGAGGAGAAATAACGCATTGTGGGTGAACAAATGGTAGTCCATTGATATTTGCTCTAAGTATAGCAAAGAAGTCCACCAATCTTATTCACATTTGCCTGAGTCCTCGCCCTCCCGTACAATACCCCCTATGCGCGTTATAACTTTCGACATCGAAACAAAGAATCTCTTCCAAGATGTAGGCACAAACGACCCAGCCGACCTCGATATATCCGTCATATGTATCCACGACTCGCTCGATAACGAGTTTAGAAGCTTCCTCGAAGCTGATTTCAGCAAGCTCTGGCCTATCCTTGAACAGGCCGATGCATTCGTCACCTGGAATGGGGATCACTTCGACATACCTCTCCTCAACAAGTATTACCCTGGTGACCTCACCAAGATAAAAAGTATCGATCTCATGAAAGAGGTTCAGCTCGTGCTCGGCAGACGTCTCAAGCTCGACACTGTAGGTGAAGCAACTCTTGGCAGGAATAAGTCCGGACATGGTCTCGATGCTATCGAGTGGTGGAAAAATGGAGAAATCGACAAAATCATCAAGTACTGTATCGAAGATGTTCGTCTCACCCGTGACCTCTACGACTATGCGATGGCTAACAAGCATCTCAAGTACAAAGAGCTCGGAGGACTCAAGCAGGTGAAGCTCGATACTTCGACATGGGAAGAGCGCCAAGAGAGTGCGATGACGTTCACGCTACCATTCTAAATTCGCAGAAGTGCGATTAGTTATCGCCTCATTCTTATATTATAATTAATCGTACTTAATCCTAACCTATTCACTATGGACCCAAAACCACATCCTGCACTCACCCTCCCTGCCGCAATAATTGTTGCAGGAGCGCTCATAGCGATATCTATAATCTGGGTGAAGAAGCCAGTAAGTGTACCTGCGACAACATCGGGTCAACCGACAATTGCTGAGATCTCAATGGCTCCAATAACTTCTGCAGATCATATTCTTGGAAACCCTGAGGCACAAATCACGATTGTCGAATATTCCGACCCTTCATGTCCATATTGTAAGATGTTCCATCCGACAATGAAGAAAGTCATCGACGAGTATGGCCCGACAGGAAAGGTTGCATGGGTGTATCGCTCATTCCCTCTCGACAAGGCTGATTCACAAGGACGAATCCTCCATCCCAACGCTGGTACGCAGGCACAAGCCCAGGAATGTGCAGCGGCTCTTGGTGGCAATAATGCATTCTGGAAATACACTGATCGTCTCTATGAGGTTGTCCAATCAGACCAAGGTATAACTCTCGAGAACTCAGAGCTTCCTGTCATCGCAAAATATGCCGGCCTCGACACAATCAACTTCAATGAATGTCTTTCGAGCGGTCGTTTCAAAGACAAAGTTGAGAAGAGCTATCTCGATGGCATAAATGCAGGAGTTTCAGGAACACCGTATTCAGTCATCATTACTCCATCAGGTTCGAAGATTCCTCTCGTTGGTGCGCAGTCATATGCGACACTCAAGCAGACTATCGAAGCATTGCTGACTGACAGTAAGTAGTTTTCAGAGTTTAGATGAGTAAAAAAGCCTTCATATGAAGGCTTTTTTATATCCCCGCAAGACCACACCACTCACACTCCTCGTCATCACATTTCTTACCAGTGACTTCCCCACTCCATACAGAATCAATGAGGGACTGAATTTCTTTTTTGACACGCTCAACATCTTCATCAGTTATCGGAAGAGTCACCGTCGGACATCTTCCTTTGTCATCTGGAGATACGAACACGAGCGCGGGTGTAATCCTCTTGGTGCGCCATTTGATCTCATCAGCAAGAAGCATCTTATAGAATATAAGCTGGCGGAAGTATCCTCCATCCGAGCTCTTGGTCTCTCCCTTTATCGCATTCACCGACATAGCCTGCTTGGTCTTGTAGTCGAACACAGAGACTTCATCCTGACGATCAAGTATCGCATCGAGCTTACCGTGAAGAGGAATACTCACCGCTTCCCCCGCAAATGTCCCCGTGAATATAGTTTTGACCCAATGCTCGGCATATATGGCATCCTTCTCACCTTTGAGCATGAAGTGACTTTCGAGAGCTTCAGCAACGGCAGGAGCATCTGTGAGCAGCTCTTTCTTCACTGCCTCCTTCTCTGAAAATGGCAGAAATGATGTCTTGAAATATTCAGTGAGTGAGCTTTCAAGAATTTCTTGAATACGATGTACACGCGCACGACCATCAGCGATGGTAAATACATCTGATCTCCACACGGTTGAAATTGCTTCATGCATCGCGGTTCCTCTATCTGCGGAAACAGATGGTGCCTGCGGAACTTTGAGAATGCTCTGATACAAAAAGGTATTTGGACATTTCAAGAAATGGTTGAGTGCCGTAACAGAAAGTCCCTTCTCAAGAAGAACTCTCTTGGCAATATCGACCGCCTGCTGGTCACGAGCAGAACGAGGTGCGCTCGCAGCGGATTGATCTAATGACGCACTCGAGAGCACTGTAGCCGCATCGACTCTCTGAGCAGAGCTCTGGACGATATGTGTCTCATTGAGCTCAGCTATGAATCGCAATGGTGTCAGACGCTTACCATCAGACTCTTCGAGTGCTGTGAGAACGGTAGCCTTCTCACGGGCGCGCGTAAGGGCCACATAGAAGAGGCGGCGCACATCGCGAACATCGTTTCGACTGAATTCCTTCACAGGCAAAACAAATGAAGATCCGCGAGGTTTACCGATCCACGCCTCATCAGTTGCATACGGAATGAACACATAGTCGAACTCAAGACCCTTGCTTCCGTGCGCAGTCAACGCTTGGAACCGTGCTTCGGGTGCACCAACATTAACTTCAACCATTCGAGATTCAGCTGAAATACGATACGCCAGTAGGGATTCCATCAATTTCAATGGTTCACCAATTTTCCCGTCACGAATAATAGATTCTGCCTTCGATACTATGCCACGCCAAACACTTATATAGACTGGGTCTCGCATCAATATTCCTGTATAGCCAGATTTTTCGGCAACATGCACAATAAATCCAAGTGGTGAATCGTTGAGCATCTGTCTTTGTATATGCAAAAGACCCGGTAATTTTGTTTCAAATAATTCTTTGTCAGCCTGACCACTTTTGACGAGTCTAACTAGTTCGCCCGCCTCTCCAAATGAAATGTTCCACATACCTGCAACAATAGTTCGGGCAAGTGCATCTATCCTACTTGGATCGACAAGATACTGAATAAGGTCAAAATAGAGAGACCCGACTGGGTGATTGAATATATCTATACTTCGCTTAGAAGAAATCTTAACGGCATTCGACTCACATAGACGTATGACGCGATCGAGATCCCTATTCCTGCGGACAATGATGGCAACTGTCGCGTAGGGATGATTAGTAGAAATGCTTTTCAAATCAGAAATCATGCGCATCTCGGCAGCGGCAACATTCTCGCCAGTGACCACCTCAACATTCTTGTCTGCTTTCACCGCCTTCCCCCTACCACTCTTGAGCTCTACGCGTAAATCTTTGTGCTCATCCTCGCCATAGTTATTCTCAATCATACCGAAGCTCGCATCAAGAATTCCCTGATGTGAACGATAGTTGGTATCGAGTGAGATAAGCTTCATGGCCGGCCACTTCTTGCGGGCGAATAAGAAGTTCTCGACGGATGCGCCTTGGAATCGATAAATAGCCTGTTTCTCATCACCCACCATGAAGATGTTCGGCGTCTCGAAAAATTCCGCAATGAGTGCCACGATGAAATTCTGAGCATCATTGGTATCCTGATGCTCATCGACCAATATATAGAGGAATCTTTCTTGAATAAGTCTCAACAGAAGCTGATCATCTCTCAGTGCGACAAGAAGCTCAATAATGAGGTCACTAAAGTCGAGCTTCTTCGCTTCCCTTTTCTTCTCTTCGTAAAGTTCATAAGCGGATGCGAACAAGCGAGTACGTTCGCATTTCGCAATTTGTTCCTTAGCATCTGCTTTGAGTTGCCCCTTGGTCGCTCCACGCGTAGAGATAGATTCCGGGTCATCTTGAATGCTCTTTATTTCACGATCGATATGCTGACGAACCATCTCGGGCGTCAGAGCTTGTCTCTTCGATTCTTCGATAGACTTGATAATGCCTGCAACATAGTGGTCAGGCTTACTCACTGGTCGTATATCGCTGAATGTTTCTCCAGAAATGATATCTCTGATGAGGGTCTCCTGCTCGATATCAGTCATAACTTTCATCTCATGAATCTGTAGGAAATGGTCTGGATACTCGGCGATCATCGCTGCCGCAAAACTGTGGAAGGTATGGATCTGGACATCATGCGCGCGAGCTCCGATAACTCCCTGCAATTTTGCACGCATCGCTTTGACGCCTGCGTCGGTGTAAGTGATTGCAAGAATACCGTTGGCGGGAGTATCTGTCTTGCGGAGAATATTTGCGATACGAAGTGTGAGGATGGTTGTCTTACCCGTCCCTGGTCCAGCGATGACCATAACCGGACCTTCGATAGTATCGACAGCTTGCTTCTGAGCAGTGTTGAGCTTGGCGTAGAATGTGTCGAATGCTGTGGTAGACATAGTCACCCTATGCTATCATTTTGACTAGAATACAACCACCGGAGGTACCTCATGTTGAAAATGCTGAAAGCAAATATCGGAGCGATGATTTTCATCGTGCTGTTATTGTTTTGGATTGTCATGATTGCATATGTCATGATAATGGATCGCATACTTATCAAGTCTTCTACACCCGTTGTTGCCCTATTTATAATCGCATCTGTCGTAGGATTAGGATTATTCATCATACTCATGTTCGAATTGGCAGCTCATGGGTGGCGAAAACTCATCAAATTACCAGTTCACAACTGGTGGCAAGCGAATGAAAAACGTCGCCGCCAACGAAAAGGATTGGACTAACACCCATTATCCATTTAGACATCAAGCTCCCTTCGGGGGGCTTTTCATATAATAAAAAAGCGCACATCTCAACAAAGAGATGTGCGCACTGAATTGTAGAAACCTTCTACTTATCGAATTCAAACTACTGTTACGGCTTGAGAGCTGACCGGAAGAACTGCTTTTCCTTCAACAGATCAGCCTGGGGAACCTGGTACTTGAGGATGCCCGTCGTGTTCATGTTACTCGCGATGGGTATCCAGGCTTCAGCAGGCGGAATGTTCGTTATCGCATGCAACTCCTGTTCGAATCCAGGCTGAGCCGTCAACATGATCGTCATGATTTTCAACGTAGGAGGTAGGAACGGTACCGACGCATCAGTGTCACCCACATCGGTCCATGTTGAGGAGTACGCAGGACCGCCGAAGTTGTAGGTCTCAATGAACACCGTCGACAGATAACTGGCGTAGGCAGGATTTTCCATATCTACCTGCGTGTAAACCAACTGCTTGTCGATGTAGTAATACACCGCGCCATTGTCATACGAGATACGGAGATCATGCCACCCAGGTGTAACTGGTGCCGGCAAGAGAACCCAACCAATCGTATCGTTCCAAACCTCCCATACCACATTGGTAGTAGCAGGAGTCGGGTCGGGACGGTTATTCGTATCGCCGCCGAAGATGCCTATGATGAAGTAATCCGCAGTAGGTTCACTCAAACCAGTTCGCGCCCACAAGTCTGTCCGAACGGGAACCGCTGTTCCATTCGCAACATTCGCGGAGACGTACACTGATCCATAAGCCGCCCAGTGGTTGTTCGTAGTAACATTCGCAGGGATTTGAAACCCTTTGGTGTTGTAGAACGCACTAGATTCATCGAAGCTCGACGGATCGACAGTGAACTGTAGTGCTCTGCGACCATCCACCTCGACGATGTCGACTGAGTCGGGCGCCGAACGATCGATGAGCATCTCACTTGACCACGAGGCCGTGTAGGCTGTGCCGCCGAAGTTGTAAGCTTCAATGAACACTGTGCTGAGCTGATTGATAGCTTCAGGCGTTGCGGCATTGTTTGTATCAGTCGAAACCAGTATGTCATTCAGATAGTAGTCAACGAGACCACCGTGTTTGGCGACTTTGATCTCATTCCATCCTCCTGTAATAGGTGTAGACAGATAGAGCCATTCGCCGACATACCCATCCCAGACTTCCCAAGTCACGGTGACTGTGGAAGGAGTAGGGTTGGCGCGGTTGTTCGTATCACCAGCGAAGACGCCGATAATGTAGTAGTTCGCAGTTTCTTCGTTTCCTACTGGACCAGTACGAGCCCACAGATCTGATCTGAAGGGCGCCGTCGGATTATTGGTCAGTTCGGAAGGAATGTAGAGCGATGCTTCCACGACCCAGTCACCATTAGTACTCACACCAGGCGATTTGCTGTATCCCTGTGTGTTGTAAAACGGGTATTGATAGGCCGCCGGACGGTTGTCCAAACTTTCCGCAGGGTCGATCCCGATCTGCAACGCCAACCGTCCCGCAACCGGGCTGAGGCCGAATGAATGAGGCTGGTAACGATCCACGTTCCAGTTGTTGGTCGAGGGTGTAAGCACCCAGCTATTCGTCGTAGGCGTGAACAAGTTGTTCGTCGCCGCGTCCGAGTGAAGGGCCATAAGGCCAATGCCAGCCACGATGAGGCTAGCGGTTCGAGTCAGTATTGATTTTTTCATGTTCAGTCTATCTTCCTTCTCTATCTTTTTGGTTCGTTGTTCATGTAACCTCTGCCAAGCAGAAATCACGTCCTTTAGGACTCTAACACACTATTTTGATTTAATCAAATCCTCAGTTAAATCTCTTCATATTTCACAAAATATGGAAATAAAAAAGAAGCAAACCGCGAGGGCTTGCTTCTTGTGTTCTAACAAAGGACTATAAACCAATCACTTCCGGCGGCGGATACGCTGCACGAATGCAAGCGAACTGATACCGAGAAGAGCGAGCGACGATGGCTCGGGGACAGACACGACCATATCCACTTGAGCGATACGGTACCCGTTAGGACCGGCGCCAGGGAGTGTAGCAAAGAGTGTGTACAGATAATTACCGCTGAGATTCGGATCGGCTCCGGTGAACACCGGGTTCTGCGAATTCTGGGCGATGTTCAAAATAGGAGCATACACTGAAGATAGTCCTTCGACACCCATTCCATTAGCCGTAGCATTGTCGCCATACGAATTGTCCGCATACGCGGTCAAGAGGTTAATTGTCGGCGGTGACCACGAGGGTCCGCTCGCTGAGAGATAGAAGTCGAACATGTTCAACTTCTGCACGCCGAAACTTTGAGGATCGACGTTAATCGAGAACTCATAGTTGAACTTGTTACGGACAGGACCAGGGTAGCTGCCCGTCGAGAACAGGAATGTCCCCGCGCCGTTATTGGGCGTTGCGCCGGTAAGGCGATCCTTGGCACGAAGGCCGAGTTGTAGGTTGTATGCCGTATCGGTCCAGGTAGTCCAACCCGTGTTGGGATTTCCTGACCCCAAGATGGCGGTGACGTTCTGGTTGAAGTCGAGGCTTGTTACGGCGAATGAACGGATAGGAACCGCGGCGGCAAGCGTCGCGATGACAATAAGGGACACGAGTGTTTTCTTCATAGGTACTATCGGGTTCTGTCTGTTTTGGTTTTCAAGTGTACAGCCGACATGGCTATACATCACTATATTCAGGTTTATATATACCACAAAATATACAAAAAAGCAAGTATTCCTACTTGCTGGTTTGATATGGCTCAACAGAGCTGTATTTAGTAGTTCTTGAGCTGATTGATCTTCTCGTGTTGACGAATCTTCTCATGAGCCTTGGCTTCAATCTGACGGATACGTTCGCGGGTAACACCGAACTCCTTACCTACTTCCTCGAGAGTATGAGTGATACCATCGTTGAGACCATGGCGCATCTCGAGAATCTTGCGCTCCTTCTCAGAAAGGTCGCCGAGAATCATGTTGACCTGATCACGGAGGATACGGCGTGAGGACTCTTGTTCAGGAGAAAGAATCTTGTCGTCAGGAATGAAGTCCTGAAGAGTAGACTTGTCTTCCCCATCATCACCGACAGGACTCTCGAGCGAGACAACGTCCTGCTCAATCTTCTCAATCTGATAGATCTTGTCGACATCCATACCCATCTCGGTAGCGATCTCGTCGGGAAGAGGTTCACGACCGAGGTCATGTGAGAGACGGCGGACGACCTGCTTGTACTTGGCAATAGTTTCCACCATGTGCACGGGAACGCGGATAGTACGGGACTGGTCAGCGAGTGCGCGAGTGATAGCCTGACGAATCCACCAGGTCGCATAGGTCGAGAATTTGTATCCCTTGGTCCAGTCGAACTTATCGACGGCGCGGAAGAGACCGAGGTTTCCTTCCTGGATGAGGTCGAGCAAGGTCAGGTCTGGTGAACGACCGACATATTTCTTGGCAATAGACACCACGAGACGGAGGTTTGCCTTAGCAAGGAGGTTCTTAGCCTCTTCATCGCCATTCTGGATGCGGCGTGCGAGATCCTTCTCATCAGACGCAGTGATGAGTGGATACTGACCGATCTCCTTGAGATACATCTGGATCGAGTCGTATGCGGAATCAGATCCGGTACGTGAATAGTGCGTAGCGGCTTTCTTGGGATTGAGCTCTTCTATTTCGAGAAGACCTCCTCCTTCGAGAACGTCGACATTGGCAGCGGTGAACTTGCTATAAAGCTCATCGAGGAAGATGATATCGTTTTCGATCTGTGGGAACTCTTTGAGAATCTCGTCATAGGTGACGAAACCGCGATCACGGCCCTTATTAATGAGTTTGGTTGCACGTACTTCGAAATCCTTGGCTTTGTCGGCCCTGCTGAGCTTCTTGGGTGCAGGCTTTTTGACAGGCTTTGAACCCTTCGACGCCTTCGGCACCAGCTTCTTTTTGGGAGCTGGGCGCTTCGTGGACGAATGCTTCTTAGAAGCCTTCTTCTTTGTTGTACTCATGAAAAGATGGGAGATAGTTAAGTAACCCGATGATTATAAAGTATTATGCCGTAATGCGCAAGGTTTGAGCCAATTCTAGGAAAACATGCTTAACGACTTAACTCTTCCTCCTTTTGGCAATCTCTCCTTTCCTCATCGATAACACCTGACACTTCTGAGCGAGTTCGGCGACACGCGCACCATCACCCGCCTTCTCAGCAGCCTTGAGCTCATTCATGGATAGGATAAGTTCTTCTGCAACCATATCTTCCTCGAAATTAAACAGAAGCTCTTTCATATGATTCTTCCAATCCGCAGCATCATTTCCATAGAATGCTTCGGCCTCGAATGCGAGATCTCCGAGAAGTGGTTCGATCCTGGCCAAACGCACCTCATATGAGGCATCCGCCATTTTCTTGATTTGAATGCGATACTTCTCTGCTTCAGCCGCCTCTTTCTTCTCAATCAATGCAAGCAGTCCGAAGAGACGGCGCTCAACAAGGTCGATACGGCTAGACGTAGGTA
Organism: Candidatus Parcubacteria bacterium; assembly: GCA_039799225.1. Classification (GTDB taxonomy): domain Bacteria; phylum Patescibacteriota; class Minisyncoccia; order Phycocordibacterales; family PALSA-1337; genus C7867-002. The sequence continues at coordinate 44,715 of JBDLTF010000003.1, forward strand.
TCGTATCTGGTTTTGGATGTTGAGTCTGCTTTGGATTTGTATCAATAGGCTTGATAGTTTTTGCGAACGCCCTCAAATCATCCCACACAGCTTGTTCGGATACATTTGTCTTGTCTGAAATCATCTTCACATAGAGTGCCTTATCCATCTCACTATCCATACGTGCGAGATACGGGAAGATGCGATCCTTCACCGAGCGACCCATTTTGTGTGGATCAGAAACATCCTTGAGGACATTGTTCAATTCATACTCGATCACATGCTTAGCGTTGCGCAATATATCCTTCCAACCTTCAGGATTCGCGAGAACAATATCTGCCGGATCCTTCCCTCCTTCTATATCAGCTATCTTCACTGCCATACCGAGTGCGAGTGCTGTCGTCGCCACTGCGCGCATTGCCGCCACTCTTCCCGCCTTGTCGGAATCGAATGCGAGAATCACATTTGGAGACAGCCTGCGCACAAGATTGAGATTGCTTACTGCACCTGGTGTGTTTGCGGAGTCAGCAGTGAGCGCTGTGCCTGATGATGCGACGGTATTCTTGATACCTGCTTGATGTGACATGACGAGGTCCATCTGTCCTTCCACGAGAATGGAATAATTCATACGGCGTATATCTCCTTTGGCTTTGTCGAGACCATACAAAATTTGAGACTTATCAAAAAGAGGACTGTCAGGACTGTTCAGATATTTCGCAGCTTTACCATCATCGAGCTTGGGATGAATACGACCCGTGAATCCGATGACGCGACCACTGGTATCGTTGATCGGGAACATGATGCGTCCACGGAAACGGTCATAGAACTTCCCTGCGTCATTCTTCTTCCCGAGACCAGCCTTCTCGATGAGAGCATCGGGAAATTTCTTGCCACGAAGATGGTCAATGAGATTTTGCCATCCCTCAGGCGCCCAGCCGAGGCGGAATTCTGCGCGAGTCGGGTCAGTGATACCACGCTTCTTCACATATTCGAGTGCTTCTTTTGATTTTGACAGCTCACTCTCGAAATAATCCGTCGCAACCTCCATAATCTGGAAGAGTCTGTCTCTCTCACCATCTGCCTTCGCGTCGAATGTCAGCTGGACACCTGCCCTCTCTGCAAGCACTTTGAGTGCACCGCGGAAATCGAGTCCTTCGAATTGTTCAACGAATGTGAAGATGTCGCCCTTAGCACCGCACCCGAAACAATAGTATCCGCCACGGTCCGGGGATACGAAAAAGGAAGCGCTCTTCTCATTATGGAAAGGGCACTTTGCTTTGTACGAGGCACCAGACTTCTCGAGCTTCACATATTGCCCGATAACTTCATTGACCGGTAGGCGCTCTTTGATCTGTTCGACGGCGGTTCGGTTCATGTGTGCCTATAGTATAGGGTATAACGAAACGCGAAGTAAGACTTGACCTTACTCCGCGTTCGTATTGCTCGCTGTTGTGCCAAGGACCAGGATCGAACTGGTGACCCTTCCCTCTTCAGGGGAATGCTCTACCAACTGAGCTACCTTGGCATTATTGTGACGAAACCTATTGCAAAAGATCCTTGAGCGATCCAGCGGCTGTCTGCGCCGCATCGATGTTGCCCTGGAGACCCATCAAGCCACCTTGTACCTGCTCATACGCACCGAGCATAGTCTCCATGTATGGCTGTATGAAATAGAACGCGCCGAAGCTGATGACAATTATGACTACCCAATACACTATCCTGAACGCCAACGAGAACCGAGTCGCGCGGCGAATAGATCTAAGTATTTCGTTGTTCTCTTCTGTGAGCTTATGGGTCCGCTCGAGAAGAGAGCGCTCTTCAGGTGTCATGGAAAACACTCTACCAGAAAATTAACTTTATCGCAAAAGTAGTGTAGAGTGTTGAGCGTTACTTCACATATCCGCCCTTGTAGTTCAATGGATAGAACAGTTCCGTCCTAAGGAATAGATGTAGGTTCGATTCCTACCAAGGGCACACATGAGCGAAGCGAATTTGTGACCGAAGAGCAGGTGCCTGCGCACCTGCGTGTAGGAATCGAAAAGGTTGAGCATATTTTCAAGGAGCTTTGCTCCGAGAAAATGCGAAACCTATACCGTTCCTGTAAGGAAAGATTCCTCAATGAGCACATTGACCTACTGGGTACCGAGGGCACCAGACGCTACTCCCCATCCTCATCCGTTCCTACTGTCGCACCTCCACTCTTCTCAAATTCCTTGAGCGCTTCAGTGATCGGCTCGAACTTCCCTGCCATAATGCCGGGAATATTGTGCCATGACTGCTTGATACGGTGATCAGTCACACGATCTTGTGGGAAATTGTAGGTACGAATCTTCTCAGAGCGTGAACCAGTACCGATCTGACCCTTGCGGTTAGCAGCAAATTTCTGTGACTCCTGCTCTTCTTTGAGAGCTTCAAGCTTGGCGGTGAGAATCTGGAGAGCAAGCTCACGGTTGGCACCCTGACTGCGTTCTGCGGTCGAGCGCACGTCGATACCTGTCGGCTTATGAATGAGACGCACAGCAGACTCAACTTTGTTGACGTTCTGTCCTCCCTTTCCGCCCGCACGCGAAAATTCCATATCGAGATCTGCAGGATTGATGACGAACTTGGACTTCTTGCGGATAGGCATGATAGCCACGGTCACTGTCGAGGTGTGCACGCGTCCCATCTTCTCAGTTTCAGGCACACGCTGAACACGATGAACACCCGTTTCCCAACGGAGTGCGTCATATGCATCCTTGCCCCTGATTTCGACTGAAACTTCTTTGTATCCACCGAGGTCATTCTTGGATTCGTCAACCATCTTGGTCGACCAACCTTTTATTTCAGCATACCTCTTATACATATCGACGAGTTCAGCGGCAAAAAGCGCAGCTTCATCACCACCCGCACCTGCGCGGACTTCAAGAATCATTTCCTTCGGCTTCTCTTCTTCGACTTCATCAGCAGCGAGAATAGCGTCCATTTCTTTCTTCATAGAATCCTTCTGTTCGACGATAGATGCGAGCTCGTGTTCGGCCATCTCCTTCATTGTCGGATCAGCTTCGATCATGCCACGAACTTCAGCTTCATCTTTGAGCAATTTTTCATACAGTCCCGCCATAAATGCGGTCTTTGGATTTGATTTGTACTGCTCGGTATTCATGGGATAAGTATATGGTATCGCCGGTAAACTACAAAACGAGACGCTTTCACGTCTCGCTTTATAAATGCGGTCAGATATCTATTTCTTTGACTTCGCGAGGCGATTCTTGAATTTCTCGACGCGTCCTGCAGTGTCGATAGTCTTCTCCTGGTTCGTGTAGAACGGATGGGAAGCGCTTGAGATTTCGACATAGTGCACTGGGTACTCCTTACCGTCGGTCCACTTTGCGGTCTCCTTGGTAGCGATAGTAGAAGGTATCAAAAACTTAACACCGCTGGAGTTGTCGGCGAAGATTACTGAACGATAGTTCTCTGGATGGATTTCCTTTTTCATGCGGACAAATATAACATGAAGGCCTAAGAAGAGCAAGCGGCGTATAAAAAAGCACCCCGTGGGGTGCCGTGAAAATTAGGTGACTGTTCGTGTTGAGGGGAATCCGCACCCACAAGGTGTCTCATGACAACCGAAGCACCCTGAGCCGAAATGAATCTCAAACTGCTCTGCCATGTCGATTCCCTGCATACAGGTCGCCGTGCCACAAATATGAGCAGCGACATCACAGGACTCATCAATCGCATCCTTGAGGAATTGAATCTGATTCGTTCCGGTGAAGTTATCAACTGCTTCAGTCAGTTCGCAGACTTCCTGAAGAAGATGTACAGCTTCACCCTGAAGGGTATTGTTCGGATATATCGCCGCAAACATATCTTGAAAACCTTTCAATGAAGAAGGCTTCGTCAAGATAACAGCTGTCGGCGGTGTGAAGAGAGGAATCTCTTGACCACATCGGCAGGGTCCCTGTTTGCAGTGAAAACAATTTCCCGGAAAACGCTTCCAAAGCTCGTCTTCCAGAAGAAAACCGAGTCCATTAGCTGTCGCCAATAGCCACGAAAAGGCCATCGTTAAATGGTACTCGACTGAACCAACCTTCTCCTTTGTAGCCGCTTTTTGCACACGCCCCGTGTAGCGGGTAATGCGAGCGACTCTGCGGAGATTACCGAAGGACCGATGATTTGTCGGACCGTAGATATTTTCGTTGAGGCCCTGTAATGAAACAAGGCTTAGATTTCTGATAGCAGACGGGTTTGAAACGAATACACCATTCATGTAATTATCCTTTCTCGTTGTGTGAATGTTCTTTTGTTTCAAACTACGTCTGCCGAACAGCTTTGTCAACATCACTACACCAGTGAGCATTCTGCTATAATACACTCCATCATGAGTTCCCCCGTCTCCCGTTCGCATATGATCTACACGATCGCCGTGATCGGATTTATATACACTCTCCACATCGTCTTGCCGATGTATTCGAACTCGAGCTTCCTCTCACTCTTCGCAGATGAACGCACCGTCGGATTCATCTACATGATTGGAGCTGTGGTATCCATTCTCGCCTATCTAATTTCTCCGTACATCATCCGCCGCTTCGGCAACTATGCGACCTCCATTGGTCTCATCTGTATCCAGATCGGACTCTTCTGGGGCATCATCTCAGCTGATTCTGCTGGAGCAATTGCGACCTTCTTCATCCTCCAAGCGGCAATCGTATCTCTAATTGGATTGTCTCTCGACATATTCTTGGAAGCATACACAGATGGACATCATGTAGGCACTATCCGTGGTCTCTACACGACCGTACTCAATGCCTCATGGCTCATCGGCCCACTTCTCGGCGGCATGCTCATCAACGGTACGGAGAACTATCGCGACACCTATGTCGCAGCGCTGGCCATGCTCTTCCCGCTCCTCTACCTCATTCATCGCAATTTCCCGAGGTTCAAGGATCCCAACTATATGCACTTGTCGCCATGGCAACTGGTGAAGCATATTTCTTCCAATAGAAATTGGGTTAAACTTTTCACTGCCAACATTGTCCTCCAAACATTCTACGCATGGATGGTCATATACAGTCCTATTTATCTCCACAGCACTGTCGGATTTACCTGGGAAGAGATCGGCATCATCTTCACCATCATGCTCGTACCATTCCCACTCATCCAGTATGAGCTCGGTAAGCTTGCAGACAAAAAATATGGCGAGAAAGAAATCATGGCTATCGGATTTTTCGTCATAGGAGTCTCTACTGTCGCACTCTCACTTATAACTTCCTCGAATGTGTTCGTCTGGGCATTCGCACTCTTCATGACTCGTATGGGCGCTGCCGCTGTCGAGATCATGATGGAAATTTATTTCTTCAAGACTGTCCCTGCTCGCGACACAGCGACCCTTGGCATGTTCCGCATCACTCGTCCGATCTCAAACTTCATCGCTCCACTCATCACTGGTGCCGCTCTTATCTTCACTACACATGGCAACCTCTTCGCTATAATCGGTGTCATCACACTTATCGGTCTCTATCCGGCGCTGACAATCAAAGATACGAAGTAAGACGAAAAATCCCGCAGCTGCGGGATTTTTAATTATATCTTCGTTGCCTCCATACAGAGGAACATCGGTATCTCCTTCCTCATACGATCCTCTTCTGGACCGCGTGGGCCATTCTGACTCTTCTTGTGTGAGATCCACTCTTCGAGACGTGTGACTGCGAGGCCGTTTTTATTCAAATGCTTGAAAAATACCTGGAGAGGTCTGTGGAATGAGACAGTGAATTTCTTTTTTCGAGCGTCGCGCTCCCCTGGTGTCATATCTATTTCTATCTTCGCGTCAGACATATAGGCATCAAGACGGCGATACTGCATTGCAGACTCCTCGTCCCAACCCCAGTCAGATCTCTGTGGTATGCGGAATGATGGATGATTGACGACGAAGATGAGTCGTCCACCTGGCTTGAGTACGCGAGATGCTTCCGCAAATGTTCCTTGGAGGTTCTCGATATTTTGCAGAGCGAGAATGATAGTCACTGCGTCCATGGATCCATTGCCCATGAATGAAAGGTTGTCTGCAGGCGCCACATAATATTCAACATTTGAAGCTGCGGGGTGTGCCTTGGCCTTCTCGACCAATTCTGATGAGATGTCACTAGCCACGACATCTGCGCCATTCTGCGCAAATGCACGCGAAAAATATCCTTGTCCGCAAGCGACATCAAGGATAGCCATACCTGCCCTCGGTTCGACGATGCGAATGAGGTTGGGCATGAGGACATTCTTCTGGTATGAGTCAGGATTCTGCTCAAGCATATCGTCGTACCATTCGGCGACGCCGCCCCAAGAAGTCGTGGTGGGTTTCTTATTCATGGCTCAACAGTAGCATATTGTAAGAATATTGACAAGTGAGCTTTAATTATGCTATAATAGTATCTGAATCACTTCACACAACCACCGAACATTGAAAGGAGTCATCATGGCAATCTACAAATATATTTACTGGCGTCCAGACATTCAAGCAAAAAATCCTGGAAAACGGTTTGCAAACGTTCACCTACTTCAAGGATACACCAATGAAACCATCGCCCATTTCCAGAAAATGGCCGAGGAACTGAGGCTAACATTTCCTGAAGCGACGGATGATAATGTCCGTTGCGGTAAGGTTCATAAGTCCCCGTATGTACTAGGATTCTCAATCATTGCATACGATGCGGAGATCCTTGAAGGTGACTACCCTGGATGGATTTCCTGTCAAAAACCTGGCGACTATTTTTGGTAATACACCCTCACCGCTAGACAGGCAATCTGTCTAGCGGTTTCTTCTTGCCCAAAATCCCTCCCTATGTTATATTATCGACCTATGATAAATGCAGAAGTAACACGCAACCCAAACGAGAACGCCCTTGGCGTGATTCGCCGTTTTACCCGCAAAGTGCAGGGTTCTGGCATCATCCAGCGCAAGCGCGGCCTCCGTTTCGCTACGCGTACCCAGTCTCCGTATAAGGTCAAAGTTAAGACCTTGAAAGGCATCAAGCGCCGCGCAGATATGGCAGAGCTCATCAAACTCGGCAAGGCCCCGGTCAAGCCAGAGCGCGGAGCTCGCAAATAAGTGCCTCTTTTCACTCTCATCAACGAGACGAAATCCAAAATCCCCTCGATCCCCTTCGAGGGGATTAAAGATGCCTGCTTGGGAAAGTCTTACAAGCTCAATCTCATTTTCACCACCTCCGAGCGCATCAAACAGCTCAATACTATCTATCGCGACAAGGAACAGGCCACTGATATCCTGAGCTTCCCTATTTCAGAGACTGAAGGCGAAATATACATCTCCGAAAAGGAGTCTCGTGCAGAAGCCAAGAAATTTGACCGCGAATATGTGAACTTTATCGGGTTCCTTTTCATCCACGGTTGTACCCATTTGAAAGGCCATGACCATGGGGCTATAATGGAAGGTATAGAGATCGAAGTTCGCAAGAAATTCGGCATCTAGCTCCACTCTACATGGCTCGAAATATAATTACCGGTATCGATATCGGCAGCTACTACGTAAAAGTGGTTATTGCCAATGCAAAAGAGCGCACCGAGCGCGGCTTTCCTAAGATCGTGGGCGTCGGCGTCGCTGAATCTCGCGGTCTTCGCCATGGCTATGTCACCAATGTCCGCGACGTCGCCGAGAGCATCAAGAAGGCAGTGAAGATTGCCGAGGAAAAATCTGGCATCAGTATCAAGAAAGCATTCATTGGCGTCGGAGGTATCGGTCTCGGATCGACTGCGGTCACGAGCACCATCATCACATCACGCGCAGACGCAGAAATTACTGAGATCGATCTCAAAAATCTCCAGGAACAATGTGAGAAAGATATTCCTCAAGCCGCTCGTGCCAACCGCCGCATCATTTACGATATTCCTCTTCAGTACAAAATAGACAACTTCCCTTCGCTCGGCGCACCGCTCGGCATGACTGCAAATAAAATCGAGCAGAAGACTCTTTTTATTACCTGTCTCGAACATCACGTCGCTGATCTCATCGCCGCAGTCAATGAAGCTGGCATCGCCGTCGAAGACGTCATGGCTGCGCCTATCGCGGCTGGATTCGTCACACTTTCCAAGACTCAGAAGATAGCTGGATGTGTCCTCGCCAACATCGGTGCAGAGACGGTTTCTATCGCGGTATTCGAAAACAATATTCCTACATCTCTCGAAGTATTCCCTCTTGGATCTACAGACATCACCAACGACATCGCGCTTGGTTTGAAAGTTCCTCTCGAAGAAGCTGAACAGATAAAAATCGGTGCTATCACCGGTTCTTCATACCCTCGCAAGAAACTCGAGGAAATTATCAGTGCACGTCTCTCCGATATTTTCGAATTGATCGAAGCACATCTCAAAAAGATTGGCAGGAATGGTCTGCTCCCTGCAGGAGTGATCATCACTGGTGGAGGATCCGCATTGAATTCGATCGACGATCTCGCCAAGATGGCACTCAAGCTCCCTGCACGCATTGGTTCTATCGGAACACTCGATGGTAAGTCGTCATTCAAGGACAATCCGCTCGCGGTCGCCTATGGTCTCTGTATCTGGGGTATTCACGCCGAAGAGACTCCAGAGATAGATACGACCAAGGAATTTTTCGTACATCTCAGCAAGCGCGTGAAGAGGTGGTTCAAGCAGTTGATGCCATAGTCCGCACACCACAACCAAAATCCACAATACCGTCAACTTGCGCCCTTTTTCAGGCTTGGTATCATAGTACCGTTACCTGGACATTCGCAGTAAAATAATTTTTCAAGTGGCTCACGGCCACTTTTCATTTTTTTATAGCGATGAGGTACACTACTCTACACACATGCCCAACATAACTCCTGACATCGAAGCATTCGCACGCATCAAGGTTCTTGGCGTAGGCGGATCAGGCGGCAACGCAGTCAATCACATGATCACCTCCAAAGTTCGTGGAGTTGATTTCATCGCAATCAACACAGACTCACAGGATCTCCATCGCTCGATGACCAAGAAGCGTGTGCACATCGGCAAGAACATCACTCGCGGACTCGGTACTGGTATGAATCCTGATCTCGGCAAGCGCGCAGTCGAAGAGACTCGCGATGAGATTCAAGAAGTAGTGAAGGGTGCAGATATGGTCTTCGTCACCTGCGGACTCGGTGGCGGTACTGGTTCTGGTGCATCACCAATGGTCGCTCGTGTCGCCAAGGAGCTCGGCTGTCTCACTGTCGCCGTCGTTACCAAGCCATTCTTCTTCGAAGGACGCCAGCGCTCACGTATCGCAGAAACTGCACTCGAGGATCTCCGCAAAGAAGTCGACGCTATCATCGTCATCCCCAACGACCGCCTCCTTTCTGCTATTCACAAAGAGACCAGCGTGAAGAATGCCTTCGCTATGTGTGATGAAATTTTGCGCCAAGCAGTCGAAGGTATTTCAGACCTCATCACCACTCCCGGACTCATCAACATCGACTTCGCAGATATCCGCACGGTCATGGAGAATGCTGGCTCAGCACTCATGGGTATCGGTTCTGCTTCAGGCGAGAATCGTGCTATTGAAGCTGCTAAGGCCGCTATCAACTCACCACTCCTCGATGTTTCTATCACTGGCTCCAAGGGTGTACTCTTCTCTATCGCTGGTGGTGAAGATCTCACCATGTTCGAAATCCAGGATGCTGCAAAGGTCATCACCGAGTCTATCGATCCAGAAGCTAAGATTATCTTCGGTACCGTCCGCGACGACAAGCTCAAGAAGAATGAGATCAAGATTACTGTTATCGCCACAGGCTTCCCTGAGTCCAACACTCCTCAGTCTCGCCCTGCTGGTACTCCATTGTCCGCTGAGCCAACCATTGCATCTATCATGAAGAGTGTCGTTGATCGCCCTGAGAAGATAGAAACTCCTGCAAAGCCTGAACGTGGACGCATCTTCAACTCTATGTCTGACATCCGCCGCGATGCTCCTGCTGAGAAAAAGGAGGAAAAGAAAGATGACGATGATGATTGGGGTGCAATACCTGCCTTCCTCAGAAGGTCGAGACTCAAGTAAGGTTTCAATAAAAAAAATCCCGCGACCAACGCGGGATTTGTGTGATTCACGGAGCGTGAATACCCTGCTCTCCTGGAAAAAATTGCTCAGGAGTAGCGCTAGGTAGTTTGTGCACATCGTCTATCATTCCAGGTAGGACAAAGTTGAAATTTTCACCCTCCTTTCTTTCGAAGAGACGCTGTTGCTTGAACTGCTCAAGAGACACATATGATCCCTCGAGAACCTCTTTCTTCAAGTCATCCGGAAGAGGACGTTCTGGATGAGTCTTGAGTTGTTCTTGGATTCTAAACAACAGGTCGTTTGGTACAGCAATGAAGCAGTGATGATGAAGCGTCCCTTCATGCATCGTTCCACCACACACCGGACATTCCATAATACAGGCCATAAAGATCCTTTCTTTATTAGATTTATACCACGGAGGAAAATATGCCACAACATCCTTTTTCTGATATAATGGCGCAACTATGATTTACGACCTCGCCATCATCGGAGGCGGACCTGCAGGAGCTGCAGCCGCCGTCTACGCCGCTAGGAAGCGCCTCAAGACTGTGTTCGTCACCAAGGATTGGCTCGGTCAGAGCAATGTCTCCGAAAAGATCGAGAACTGGGTCGGTACCGTCGCCATCTCTGGCTTCGACCTCTGTGAAAGTCTCAAGAAGCACGCCAAGGCATATGCCGATGGTGTCATCGATTTCAAAGAGAACCAGTACGCTACCAAAGTCATCAAGAATGATTCTGGAACATTCACCGTAACCAGCGACAAAGGTTCATATGAAGCGAAAACTATCCTTATCGCCTCTGGTAGCCGCCGACGCAAGCTCGAAGTTCCTGGTGCAGATACCTATGAACACAAAGGTCTTACCTACTGTGCATCATGTGATGGACCACTCTACGCAGACCAAGATGTCGCCGTTATCGGTGGTGGTAATGCAGGCTTCGAGAGCGCCGCTCAGCTCCTCGCATACTGCAAGAGCGTCACTCTCCTCGCGCGCAGTGATTACAAAGCAGACCCTGGCACTGTCGAGAAGGTTCTCAGCAATCCAAAAATGAAGGGTATCCAGTTCGCCATCCCCAAGGAAATCAAAGGAGACAAGTTCGTCACTTCACTCGTCTATACTGACACCACATCAGGCACTGATATCGAAATTCCTGTCACTGGCATATTCTCAGAGATTGGTTCACTCCCGAACACTGATTACGCCGCAGGTCTCGTCTCTATGGATAAGTTCAACCATGTCATCACCGACGCACGCACTCAGCGCACATCTGTCGATGGTATCTGGGCTGCTGGAGATTGTACCGATGGTCTCTACCATCAGAACAACATTGCCGCCGGCGACGCCGTCAAAGCGATCGAGGATATCTATGTTTGGTTGCACGCGAAGTAGGTCACTTTTCGCATACTCCCCACAATCCTCTCTGTTCCCTTTTCGTCTCTTGTTCTATATTCCTGAATTCTTTCTGGAATAGGTAGGGTTTTCCGAAAGTATATTCACGTGCAAAACCATTCTTGAGTAGATACTCATTCCAGAATGTTCCGTCCTCGAGATATACGTATGCGAGATATCGATCATACTTATCTCGCTCTTCCCTGTTCGGATTCAATTTCAAGCGCACTGCATGTCCGACCAACATCCTCTTGGTCTCATCTGATGCTTTCTGTCCGTAACACTGCGCCGGTTTGCGCGGATCGACCGTCTCTGGCGTGTCGATGCCGAGCATGCGGACAGTGATGATATGTTTCTCGATATTTACCTTGAATGTATCTCCGTCCATAACGGATACGACCTGATAGAGCTCGTTCTCATTAATAGTTATAACTGACGCGGCATACGCATAGTACCCAGCCACGCACAACACACCCGTAACGACCGAAATCGCCACGATTTTCTGATATTTCATTGTAGGTTCTTACCGGTGACGCGATGGAGCAGGTATCTTCCCTTGGGGAGAAGTATACCAGAAAAAAATACTAGATGCGGGGTGTCTCGGGTTTGAACCTTTTGGTTCATTGCACCACAAGGCTTTTCGGACACTTTTTATGATATCACATCGACGCGTCTCGAGCAGACCAAAAAGTGACAAAAGTGACACAGAACAAGGAAAAAGATTACATGTGACTGTAACTTAATGAGGCAATACCTTCATTAAAACGTCGCTCATAAATCCCATGACCTTCTCTACATAAAGGTAATTAACAATTTTAGTATAGACAGGAAAGAAATCATAGCGAAAAATAATAGAACCTATCAACACTATAAGAATAGCAACAAAAAGCAACTTAGAAGGTTTAAATACAAACCGAATTAGTTCCTCGAGTATAGGATTTTGATGATAGTCATTTTTTCTTCTTTTTCTCATGCGGCTTGTCAATAATGTAACTTAGAATGTGATATTGTTTTCCACTATCATCCTCCTAAGCTTCCGAAAACCTTCCCAAGCTTTCATATTGCAGTCTTTAATTTTATGAGACCCACAAAAACACTTGCTTCCGCCATCTACTCTCTCGCCTCTGAATAATACTCTTTCTACTCGTTCCCATGCATGTTTCGCCTTTTTTAATTTACGGATGCAAGCTTTAGCATGTTCTACTGCCTGTTGAGAATCATAAAATGAATGGAAGGCTCCCGCAGCGCCATGAAGATACTCATCCCATGGCCACGCTTCATGTTCATCATAAAACCGCTGTCCGTAAAGAAATGGAGTAACTAATTCTTCAATGAACATAGGCAAAGAATAGTTTTTTCTGTTCAAAAAGTCGATTTCTTCCGTTGGTCCACAGAGACAGGCCTTGCCGACAGGATCTGTATAGAAGTGTCTATCTACATTTGAATTGATTTTTTCATCGAGCACCTTAAGTTTCGGAAGAAAATTCTTATCGGTAGATAGAGTAATGACGACGCCATATGAACCTGACAAAATAACTCCAGAAGCCGTTTGATCGCGAAGGGTGAGAGGTGTGAAGGTGTTGTTTGCTTCGTCATATGCACCAGAGAATATAAACTCTCCCAAAATCTCCGTTTCATCATCGTTAAACTTTAACGTCGGATGATGTATGATCAACCATTCTTTATCGGCCTCGGTTACCATGATTGTTATCACCCCATGGACGTGTAGGTGTAAAAGAGCTTCCTGTCGCATAAGTTGCCACCGCAACTGATCCAGTAGACATATGAGTGCTTGCTTTCAGTTTCGTCTCTCCTTTGTGATCTGTTCGTGTTTGGAAAGCATCTTCTCCCCACTGTCCAAGATTTTTGATGCCGTTATCCATCACCCAGTCATAGACTTTACAGATTGAGGAGAGAGGAGTTCCATCAGCAAGAATGATTTTGTCGAATGGATTTTGTCCTGCAACGTCAGTTTTACTATCGAGATTTTTTACATTGTGAATTTGGACTCCAACCAATCCATTCCCACGCTCCCAACTCTGACGAATCTCGTAGCGTACCCAGTCGCGCTCAGAGGTTTCTGCGCCGATGAGAACGACGGTAACAGATGTAGATTTAAGCTGATCGTTAATCCATCGCTTGATTGCATCTGGCCCTTGTTGTTCGATCTTTTCCCATTCTACGGAATCTATGACGCCGTACTCGTCTTGATCGGCGATGGCGTGGCTATTACGTACCTGAGCCGCTCGTTGCGAATCTCGTTCGTAATGAAAACTGTAAAATGTTTTTCGTGCCATATTTTATAGAATTAAAATAATGATAATGTGAATCAGAGCCAAGCCTCCGTAAAAAAGGGTTGCTGTTGTCGAGAAAGCACAACAACCGACTACTCCCAACTTTTCAAATGATTTTATGTCCATTGAAAAATCTATCTGTTCCGTTGTCTTTTTGCGGACCTCGTCGTACAATTCCCGGAACGCTTTTTCTTTTGAGAGATAATAGGCATCCAGGAGCCAGAAGAAGAGAAGCACGCCGAGGGAAGTGAAGATGTATGTGCAGTCAATTTCTTTAAAACTGAGCAACACGAGAGCGCCTATCACCGTTACAGTCCATCCCTTCAGCAGAAAGGAGTTACTCGCCATACGGTTGATTGCCTGCTGAACAAAATCCAAATGTTTTAGTTTTGCTTCCATATGTTTTTAATGAATACGGTCTTTAGGTGGACAGTCGTCATTTCCGAAACTGTCCTTGTCCTTTATCTGACCCTGTCGGTTATGATAAACTGCTTCTGTTTCATTGTTCTTCGCAAGCTTGTGCGTCTTATCCTCTGAAGCCGCTTGAGTACGGTGAACAGATACGGGTTTTTCCATTCCTTCCTTTTTTACTGCCCAATCACTTCCCCAAGGAACACTGTGAAAATTTTTCTTTGCCATTTTTTTAAAAAATATGTTAATAAATTTAATAACTTCGCCTTTCCTCTTCTTCCTATGATTTTAATTCCACTCAATCTATTTGAGTGCTTCGCTCTAGGGGTGTGAGAGATCAACTTGATTACATCTTATCACGACACAATACTTTTGAACACTTGCATATGCATGTCTTACATGTTATATTACTAATGACATGGAAAAAGAAACCCTGACACCGAAGCAGCAGGAATTATATTCTTATCTGAAAGAATATAATGAGAAACATAATGATTCACCGACCCTTAAGGAAATGGCTGCATCCATTGGAGCGAACTCGTTGAATAGTGTTGTTCAATATCTTAAAATCCTTGAGAAGAAGAATTATATTTTGAGGACAAAACATGCACGAAGAAATATTGAACTACGCAAGATGATCTCGTCTGGTCTAATGGAATGGCCAGTTAGTATTCCAGTCATCTCCTCCGTTGGCTGTGATAATCTAAGTGTCGTCGCGTACGAAGAATATGATGAGTTTATTGATGTTGATAGAAAACTTGTTGAAAATAAAGGTGACGTTGTTGCTGTACGAGCTGTAGGCAATAGCATGAATGATGCTGACATTCACGACGGTGATTATGTCCTTATTGAGCTAACAGATAATGCAAAAAATGGAGATAGAGTGGCTGCGATTATTGGTGATATGGTTACAGTGAAAAAACTAGAGAAAAGAGAAGGTTTGGTAATTTTACGCCCTGAATCAAAGGATCCAAAATACAGGCCAATTATTTTAAATGAAGACTTTAAGATCGCTGGAAAAGTAATTTGTGCAATTCCAGGAACAAGTATGGACATCACGGAGGTAGTTCCCATAAGACCACAATAAATACATGGCAAAGAAAAAATTATTTTTGACAGATTTGACGCTTCATTCCAAGGAACATCGTGCTACGCCTAATTTGGAAAAGGCCGAACAAAGAAAGGAAAACGGGTATTCTTCTCCGCGTCTATATTCTCCCCAGCTCAACAAGGATGACTTTAAAATATATCCTGATGGAAAGTTTGAAATTATCATAAAGTTGCCTCCCGATATCCAAAAGGGCTTAGATAGCGGAGAAATCGAAATTGTGATACCAAAAGACGGTCTGCTCGTCTATGCAGGCAAAGATATGATAGAGAAGGCGAAACAGCTTGAAGAAAAGAAGAGGCGAGAAATTATCCACAGGGGCCGTAGACAAGTTTGGCGTAAAGAGTAGAATGTAATTACAATTGAATATTACTGGTGGTGTACCGCACTCTGTGCTATGCCCACTTCGTAGGAAAGTCTAAAAGAATCACTCGTTGGTTTTTTAAGTCTTCTTCGCGAAGTGGGCTTTCTCGTTTATTTATTAGTAATTATCACTTAATAATATGAAAAATATAAATTTAGTCTGGCACTCCGAGCGTCGCCAAGTAAGTACACTCAAAGCGTGGGATCGAAATCCTCGCAAGATCACAGCGCACAAGTTCAATCAGCTCATCAGGCGCATCAAAAGCCGCGGCTTCCACGATGTCATTAAAATCGATACCGACGGCACTATCCTTTCAGGTAATCAGCGCAAAAAAGCCTTGATCAAGCTCGACATCAAGGAAGTGAATGTCCTTGTTCCTAACCGCAAGCTCACGGATGAGGAACGCGATCGCATCGGCATTGAGAGTAACACCAACGACGGCGAATGGGATTACGAGGGTTTGAAGTCCTTTGATCTCGACACACTTACCGACGTCGGCTTTGACACAAACAGCCTTTCTGAAATGTGGAGCGAAAACCTCACGGCGGATGATGACGACTTCGATCTTAATGAGGAAATCAAGAAAATAACCGAGCCAAAAACCAAGCTCGGAGATCTCATCGTCATGGGCAATCATAAGCTGATCTGCGGAGATTCAACCAAACCCGAAGTCCTTAAAAAACTTTTCGGTGATGATCGTGCTTCGATGATATACAGCGACCCTGTCTTCAACATCAACTACTCATATAAATCAGGATTGGGCAGCAAGAAGAATTATGGTGCAACCGTTAATGACACTCGCACCGACACGGAATACCATGGCTTCCTGAAAAAGAGCATGGTATGCGCCTTGTCGGTCACGAAACCTGATGCTCATATCTTTTATTGGTCCGACCAATGCTACATATGGCTCATACAGACCCTGTACCGTGAGCTTAGTATCGAGAACAAACGTGTATGTCTGTGGATCAAGAACGGCTTTAGTCCTACGCCTGCCATAGCGTTCAATAAGTGCTTTGAACCCTGTATCTACGGAATCCTTGGTCAACCTTATCTCAATGACGGCATCCAAAATCTCAACGAGGTATCTAACGGCAATCTAACTACAGGCAACGACATGCTCAATCAGATTTCCGACATCTGGGCAGTGAAGCGATTGTCAGCAAAGGACTACGAACACGCCACAAGCAAGCCTCCAAAACTCCATGAAAAAGCGATTCGTCGCTGTACTCGCCCAGGTGACATTATCTTGGACAGCTTTTCGGGATCGGCAAGTACCATGATTGCGGCCGAGCAGTTGAAGCGTAGGGTTTATGCAGTCGAGCTTGAACCCCGCTTCTGCGATCTTGCGATCAAAAGGTACGAGAAGCTCACAGGCAAAAAAGCAAAGATAATCCACAACTACCATGAAGAAAAATAAAGTCAAAGATAATTTCCTCGCAGAGTTAAGAAAGATACCAATCGTACAGGTTGCCTGTGAACGCATCGGGATTTCAAGGAATAGTGTCTATCGTTGGAAAAATACCGATGAGGCATTTTCTGATGAAATGGACAGAGCACTCGCAGAGGGAGAGGCATTGGTGAATGACCTCACTGAAAACCAGCTTCTCACCCTCATCAAGGAAAAGGAGTGGTCAGCCATATCGTTCTGGCTTCGTCATCGTAATCCGAAGTTTAGGGAGCGTGTTGAAATCACGACGAAGATGGAAAGTGACGGCAAGCTAACAGCTGAGCAAGAATCAATCGTGCGGGAAGCACTACGTCTTTCTGCAGTCACACCTATTCAAATTATTACTGATAAAAAACAAGACAATGAACCAAAATAAAGAGATAGCGCAAGAGCTGGTCGAAGCCATGATCAAGGATCAGAAGGTCCGCATAGCGATCACTAAGAAAAGTCATTGGTACTTTTTCCATTTCTATTTTGCAAAGTATGTCAAACATGCAACAGCAGAGTTCCAAAGAGAAATTATCCGCCTCACAGAGAACGAGGATATCAAAAATTTCTTCATTGTTGCATTTAGAGGGTCGGGAAAATCTACCATAATTACGACTTCGTATGTTCTCTGGGCGATTCTTGGAGAGCAGCAGAAAAAATTTATCCTCATTCTAGGTCAGACAAGAAATCAGACAAAACAATACATGATGAACATCAAGCGAGAGCTTGAAACGAATGATATTCTTAAAAGAGATCTCGGTCCGTTTCAGGAAGAAAGCGATGAGTGGGGTGCAACCTCTATCGTGTTCTCACAACATAATGCACGAATAACTGTAGCATCAACAGAACAAGGTATTCGCGGGCTGCGACATAATGAGCATCGCCCCGACCTCATTATTGGGGATGATATCGAAGACCTCAACTCGACAAAAACAAGGGAGAGTCGACAAAAAACTTTTGAGTGGCTCACGGGAGAAGTAATTCCTGCTGGAGACCAGAATACCCGCCTGATCCTCATCGGAAACCTTCTTCATGAAGACTCTCTCCTTATGAAAATCAGGGAGAAGCTTGAGAAAAAAGAAATGAAAGGGGTGTTTAAATTCATACCCCTACTTGATTCCGAGGATAAAAGCATGTGGCCAGGGAAATACCCAACCCTTGAATCAATTGAAGAAGAAAAGCAAAGGACAGGAAGCGAACAATCGTGGCAAAGAGAATACCTCCTCAGGATTATTCCAACTGAGGCGCAAGTGATTCATAAGGAATGGATCCAATACTACGATGTGTTACCACCGCGAGGTGCTGAAAACTACGAATATACATGGGCAGGAATTGATCTTGCAATATCAGAAAAAACTACAGCAGACTATACCGCGATTGTCGGAGCGCAAGTGCATGGCAGACGTAAAAAAAGAAAAATATATATTCTTCCTAATCCCATTAATCAGAGGATGCTCTTTCCAGACATTGTTCGGTTGTGCAAAGACTATATCAAAAATGTGCTTCATAACGGCAAGCTTGTAATTGAGAGCGTTGCTTTTCAAGCCTCCCTAGCGCAGTTGCTTCATAGCGAAGGTCATTATGTGGAGGGGGTGCCTGTTCATGGAGACAAGCGATCGAGGCTTGCTATGACCTCATCACTTATACAAAATGGCTTCATACTATTTCCAAAACAAGGAGCGGAACAGCTCATTCAGCAGCTTGTCGGATTCGGAGTTGAAAAACATGATGACCTAGTCGATGCTTTTACTCTACTTATTCACAAGCTTATGGAAGAAGATAACCAACCAAGACCGAATATCGGATGGTTCGATACGCGAACAGGCAGATTTGAGTGGGCGATCAAGTACGATGACGACGAAATCGTGTAGTCAATTCCTATTGAAAAGTGACACTCAAATCAGATACCTTATTTTCTCCTTTTGTTGATCTAAGTATCTGAATAACTGTTGACCAGATATAAGGATTCGCAACTGGAAATTGAAGGCTTTTTGTGCGCGTCTCAGATGTGATCTCAATAGTATTGAGATAAGTTTCTACTGTCATTATCTTATCTAACAGAATACTTCTATTCTCCTTAGTACCCAAGTACATGATTCTCTTGTTTGTGATTATAAGCTGTCCAGTATCAATATCCCTCCATTCTTGATGGCTCTCTGATCTGCTTGAACTTCTACCAATAACAACTCCCTTGGCCAGACGCACCCCTCCGAAGCCACCTACGGTCTGCCGTACTGCACGTGTTTCCTGCAATTTGGTATTTTCAGATAAAAAAGCTTGTTCATTTGCATCAAGCAAAGCATTAGTTTGAATTATCGGTAGCTTACCGTCTTTCTTTATCTTATCAACAAAACTATTTGCTTGGGTGGCTATAAGTTCCTTTCTCTTGATCTTGGTGTTTTTGATATTCCAGCGAATCAGTATGATGATGGCGATAAAAATACCGAGGTATTTACTTATTGCGAAGAATACAAATATCGATGCGACGATTCCCCAAAAACAAGGTTCTTTGATTAGATCACTGACGAAGGTGGATTTAGTGTTTTTCATTTGGCATGCTCTATACTAAAAACTTATCGCCTCATGGTAATTGTTTCGACTATCAATCTCGTGTTCCGAAGTCAGGAGACTCGGTAGATCCCTAGAATAAAAGCTAGACCAATTAATCTTGCTAAAGAGCGGTCGGGCAATTGAATAGACAATTGCAACATCATCCTTCTGGTTGCCGTATTTATCTTTTACTGGTAGATATGACCAAAGAATGATGTCACCAAAATCTTCAGATAGAGGAAATACTGCCCTAAAGACTTTTGCGGCATCATCGTGCATAGATCCCTTCAAAAGATTCGTCGTGAGGTTTTCATCTGAATTAACCTTTATGAACAAGCCAGAAACTGAATCTGTAGATTTATATCCAGATTCGGTGAGTTCGACTGGCTTATATTTGCTTATCTCAATGCTTATTACGCGAGGCTTATCAGTATTCGTTGTGGCCTTAAGACTATTTTCGATTGCACCTTTTATTTTTTCTTCAAGTGTCTGTGGTTGAGGTGGTACGACTGGAGCAACCTGTTCTGGTACTGGTTGGGCTACCACAGGCTGACTAGATACTGGTGTTGCTACAACTTCATCTGATTTGAGATTAAAACCAGCAACAGCTAATAATACTAACACCAATAAAATTTTAACATTTCTACTCAAATTAACCTTAAGTTGCGAACTTATCTTGCTCATTATCGGAGGAATCAAGATAGCGGAGGCAAGTAAGAAAACAAGCCCCGAAATTGGGCTTGAGAAAATATTTACCAAACCCGTAAGAGCAAAAATAATACCGAGAAACCACCCAATAATATATCCGATGGTTATATTTTTCGTCTTGCCATCAGAAGACGGATTTATGTTGTTCATTTTATTACTTGATAGGTCTTAATAAATCCAAGGCGGGTAACAGAAATCCCGCCGCGGGTAGAGACCGAAGTCTCTCATACCAGTTTCCCGATATGGCCTATCAAGCGACCCCACGACGGGGTTTCTGAACTTGATAGGACTTCTTTCACCATGCCCTGTAAGGGGTTTAGGCTACTTCTCATATTCAGTTGTATCTACATAATACAAGCAAATCTTGTATCAGTCCACATTCTATCGCATATCAATTCTTTTGCTAAGATAGGTTGCCAACAAGTCATTCTATACGCTCACTGATGTTAAATTTTGTTGAAAATTCGACTTGCCCATGCTAATGTAATTTCGGACAGCAATAAACCAAAACAAACGAAAGAAATTGAAAGGTTGACATGAAAATCAAAAATTATCTGCAGTTACTGACAGTTGCATTAATGGGTCTGCTTTCTATTCAGAATAGCAGCGCGGTCGAAGAACAATTCACGATCTATGATCTGGATTCTACTCAGGACAAATGGTACGGAACGGTTTACAACAAGGATGGCAAGAATAACGACATTTTGAGGGTCGGCGGTTGGGGTGATGCTTATCACACCCTAATCAAGCTACCATCCTATGTGACGGTACCTCCGCGAATATTCATTACCCGTGCTCGGCTTTACCTCTATTCGTACGGTTCGACAAAGCCTACACCGATGAGAAAGTATTTCGTCCTCAATAATTGGACCGAAACCTCAACAACGGATCATAACAGTCTTAGTCTTGCTACGGTAAATGGTGTCAACAACGAGTTACTAGCACCACCTGAGAATGGTGAGTACGTGATTGATATCACCGGAGAATTCAGTCTTTGGATTTCCGGCGACTACGGGAACCATGGGATACGGCTTAGTCCTCTGGACACCAATAATAAATTCAATCACTTCCTTTCCTCGGAAAATACGCGCGGATTTGGCAAGCCAAGAATAGTCGTTGACTATGAAAGGCTTCCCGACTTCAAACTACCACTTCCTGGAAATAAAAGGTGGAGACTGCACGTCGAGGCTGGGGGTAAGGAATTTGATCACCAAACGCATATTGATCCTTTCCATACTGGCAAAACTTATTATTCACTGGACTTCGGTCCGCAGTGGGCGCCTTTAGTTGGTGGGACACTAACGACAGCTACTGATGTTCCTATCTATGCGGCAGCAGGTGGAAAAGTTGTCGATGTGGCATTGAATGCGAATAATCCGAATGGATGGTTTGTGAAGATCGACCACGACGGCGATGGCAAGCTAACGACCGGCTTTCAGACGGTCTATATCCACCTGAAGAACCAACCACTTGTCAGCAAAAATAGCTTTGTTAGGCAGGGTGACAAATTGGGAATCATGGGAACAACAGGTGTAGATTCAAATGGCGATCCCACATCTACAGGTATTCATCTCCATATGACGTTCTATTACAAGAACGATGGAGGTCTTGATATCATGAATTATGATTCTCCTTATCTTAATACTCTTCGAATGGAGGGTACGTCTATCAAGAACTTCAAACTCGGAACGACTTGGAATTCTGGCAGCAGCCTCTGGACTCCGATAGTTGTCTCTCCTTCTTCCAATAACACTGGAATGTAACAAAAAAAATTAGGCAGTTATTTCAGCAGGCACTTTCGGGTGCCTGTTTTTTTTATTTACAATCCGTAATCACACTGAACTTTTAAATCTTTAGGATTGCCGGGTATTATTTTCCCTTCTAGAAATGAATGGTTAGCATCCTTGCCATACCCATTAATCAAAGCCTCGAATGTTTTAGGGTCAGCGCCCTCAACTTTAGCTGTCTTGTAATAAACAGCAACGGTGTCTTTAGAATATCTTCCGAGAGAACAACCTTCGTACGGCTGATCAGCGAGTATGATCAATTCTTTTGGATTTGCGCCTCGAACTAACTCTCCCTCAAAATACACTTTTGATACATCGAAAGCATATTGTTCGTAATATCTAGATTTATAGACATCAAAACTTGCAACATCAGCACCAGATACCAATTTACCCTTATAATAAACATTTCTGTCATCTTTAGCATAGAACCTGCCTGGATTAAAAGATACATCTCCATAAATCGAATACTTTGTTTCCATCAACTTAAAAGCATTCAAGTTTGCTTGTGGAATTAGCATTGAATCATAGTAGACTTTGTCACTTCCTTTCACATAGAGTGAAAAAGGTAAAACGACTGGTGAGGTAATAGATAACCCTAAGAAAGAATCTCCTGAAAGACTGTATATTTTCTGGTCATCAATAAAGGTTGTAATGCCAGGCTGTATATCATTAATCAAACGTAATTTTGCAGGATCAGTAATTGTAGTTACAAGCTTTCCTTTTTCATAAGGGAAAGTGCTCACATATACTTGGCTGTCATTACTCAATACAAGAAAATTATTAATATGTATCTCCTTTATATTTTTTTGATCCAAGTCATCGATTTTTCTTATGTTTTGATTTTTATCGATTAGAAAAACATTATTACCACTACTGAACACAGCATAATCTGGAGTTTTTCTGAAGTCCTTGAAGGAATTCAGTTTTACAAAACTATGGCAATCACCTGCATCTCCGCCAAGGAAGGGTCGATTCTTTACTGTGAGTGAGAATATATAGTCAGAATTAGTCATTACCTCTGCTCCAGATGCGAGTTCGTTAGGGTTTATTGTAAGTATTAGATGACCATCCTTATCAAGACGATTAACCGTATTTCCTTCTTTAACCATTTTAATATATCTCGAGATATTTCCCTGATCACCCTCAAGAACCGTAAGTGCTGAACAGGTGATGGTTTCAGAAGAACTTTTGATTACGTCATACGTAGAATACTTTCCAAAGAGAGTATAGGCTTCTTCCTTTTCTTCGTTAGGAGTAACTTCTTCCCCCATTTGCCCTTGATTCTTAATGGAAACACCCTTAAACACATAGGTTCCGATCAATAAAAGGGCTACTAGCGACAATAGAATGAAAATTTTTTTAAGCATATGTGGATAATATCAGAATTGCGGGCTCCTGTTAAGCTTTACAGGAAATAGCTTTATGCTATTGTCTAAAAGGAAGTTCAACAAAAACCAATGAAAAATCATAAAGAAAATGAAAAGAATACTGCTCACGGTTGTCCTATCTGCACTCTGTCAGTTCACATCCTTCTCAATCGGCCTCAATCTGCTTTATCCTACTGGTGGTGAAATACTGCCGGTTAATGGAAGGCATCCGATTGTCTGGACCAACTCATCAAACCTATTCGTTCAAATCTATGTTGATTGGTATGACACCAACGATGTAGATCTTGTTACAAACAACGTTATCTATGCTGGCGTGCTTCCTGAAGGAACCAATACCTTCATTTTGCATGAGCCATCACGGTGGCCGACTGAATACAAATACAAGATTCGTCTCGACGGCGATACCAACGCAATCGTCTCGACGAGCGGCTTCGTCTTCATGACGAGTAACGCAACCTTCACAGCTACAATCACCAATCAGAGTCAGTGGCTGCCAAATCAGACGAGGTACGTGAATGTGTCGTGGGTTGGTTTCCAGAGCAATGACACCTACGCACTAGTTCTTGAAAGTCCTGTGCTGGGTAAGGAGGGGTATGGATTCCTCGTAACTAACATTGCGATGGGGGCGGAGAGTGGAACCCAAACATTTGCGATTCCGTATCCTTATGTAAACACTCCTGCTTATCCACCGTTCTCGTACGATGTCGCTGACGGCAGGCACCTATTCACCGTCTTCAATAAAAGGTGCGACATCGTCACTACGTTTGGATCAATTGATATGGTGACTGCTGGACTCCGCATGTACTTGGGACCTGGCATTAAGAATTACATCTTACGAGGTGACACAGCAGAATGCAGTACAGTTTATCTCGATGCAATTCTTGCGACCAACGATGTGAGTATTTCAAGTATTGGCGTCATCTTCACGAGCTACTCAAGCAATTGGATTTCGATGAGGTCAGTTCTCAAGGACGGGTCAACACCTCTTTCGACCAACATCTTGGGCTTTGTGCCTTCGACTAACAGCCAGTATCATACGCAGGTTGCGTTTCCTGTAAACCTGACAGTTCCCATGGGTACGATTAAGGAACTTGGCCTTGAGTGTGAGGTTCTTTACGATTCAGGCCTCGGCGACTTCGTCTGGAATACAGGTGAGATCTCGACCAACCTCTTCGGAAGCGTCAGCGCGACCTATATTGGCGGTGCTACGATTAGTACCAAGGTTATTACATCATCGAGTGATTATGTAAACATTCTACAAGTCATCACTCCGAGATTCATTAGTTCTGGATCCGGAAGTAATTCGGTGGTCTTCGGAGTCTTCTGCAAGCCTTCGACGACCTACGACGTCGAGACGTCAACGAATCTCGTGAATTGGAGTACACTTTTCAGTACCAATAGTGTTGGGGACATGATGCAAATATCTATCCCTATCACGAACGGTAATCATTTCTTCAGATTGAAGCAGAACTAACTTCTCTGATCGGTTTCAGGCTCTGTTGTCCCTTGCGGATGACAGAGCTCTTTTTTTGTTACAAATTTCAATACGACCACATAATAGATATGTAGTTCTGCATAGCTATGCACCACCAGTGGTTCTGTCATTAATTAATACATGCAAACACAAATGAATGCCCGAGTTGGTACCCCTGCCATACTAGCCCCAGTCAAAATGAAGTACTGCATATATGCCAGAAAAAGTACCGAATCAGAAGAACGACAAATTCTTTCTATTGATTCGCAGGTCAAGGAAATGCTACAGCTTGCTGAACGAGAAAATATTGAAATCATAGATATCAGACGAGAATCCCATTCAGCTAAAGATTCAGGTCAACGACCGGTATTTAAGGAATTACTTGAAGATATACGTCGAGGCAGATTCAATGGAATACTGACATGGGCACCAGATCGTCTTAGTCGTAATGCTGGTGACCTTGGCTCATTGGTAGACCTTATGGATCAAAAGCTACTTCTTGAGATTCGTACGTACGGTCAGCATTTCAAGAACTCGCCGAATGAAAAATTTCTACTCATGATCCTTTGCAGCCAAGCAAAGCTCGAGAATGATAACAAGGGTATCAATGTTAAACGTGGACAAAGGACAAGATGTGAGATGGGATTGAGACCAGGAGTAGCTCCTACTGGTTACCTGAATGAAAAGCGAAGCGATCGTAAATGTCATGCCAGCATAGACCCCGCACGAGCACCAGTTATTAAGAAAATGTTTGAAAAAGTTGCATATGAGAAATATAGTGGAAAGAAGATTTATATGTGGCTCAAGTTTGAGCTGAATTTTAGAACTGCTAATGGAAAGAAGCATTTAAGTCTCGGTAATATCTTCCGTATCCTGTACAATCCTTTCTATTACGGCACATTTGAGTATCCAAAAGAAAGTGGTAATTGGTATCAAGGCAAACATGAACCAATAATCACCAAAGAATTATTTGATCAGGCTCATGCACAGCTCAAGAGTAATATCATGCGTACTGAAAATCAGGAATTCGCTTTTACTAAGCTCATGATATGCGGCATATGTCAGTCAGGTATATCAGCATGCGAGAAATGGAAGAATCAGAAAAACGGTAATGTTCATCGGTACGTCTACTACGGCTGTACCAAGAGCAAAGACAAGAACTGTAAGTGTGGTTATATTGAAGAAAAAGAACTTATCATTCAATTTACAAATCTTATAGACAAGATCAACCTAGACGAGATTGGAATGAGGGAGAAAATTAAGACCGAAGTTGAGCGATTCAAGAAATTTCAGAAAAATCTTCTTGGCATTAAAGAGAGAGTCGAGGTCGGCGATATTGATATTCGTAATTATGCTAAATATATTTTGAAAGACGCTACCGATCTTGAGAAGAGAGAACTATTAGGTTGTCTTAAAAATCAGATCACTCTAAAGAACAAATTAATATCTTTAGGATAAAATATCGATTATACTCGTCCTAACTCATACTCTACTCGGGCAATGATCTGACCTGCTCGTGTTCCACCGACACCAAACTTATCG
The DNA here is from genome assembly GCA_039799225.1 of Candidatus Parcubacteria bacterium. Lineage (GTDB taxonomy): Bacteria > Patescibacteriota > Minisyncoccia > Phycocordibacterales > PALSA-1337 > C7867-002. Next base: position 71,170 of record JBDLTF010000003.1, read on the forward strand.
CCAGTCTCCTTGAAGGTATGTTTAATACCATCCGTGAAACCATTTCTGTACTCGAAAAATTCTAGATACCTTTCACTTAATTTGAGTAAATGTTTTTTATCTTGATATGTTTTCATTTATTTTGTGACGTTGTTAACTTATCTACAAACGGCATTACACTCTCGTATATTTTATCAGATTTAATCATATACTCTGAGTGACATTTATCTTGTTCAGAAAATAAACAAAAATTACACTGATTAAAATCGGATGTCGGTATTAGAAAGACATTATCAATCAATTCTTTCTTATCCAATGACACACTTATAGCAAGAACTTTTTCATAGTTTCGAGTTTGTTCCTCAATAACAAACACTGTGTATTTCTTAAGTGGATCACCATCAACAAAACTGATACTGTAAGCTAGTGGGAATTTCTTTATATTAAATTCCGCTTTATCCTCTTCTATGCCTTGTTTAATAAACAGATCCTTGATCTCCTGCTCAACAAATTTCTTAGTTTTTTCAATCATATACACACCCCTTTTCCATTTAGATGGTGTTGTCCAGAACAAACGTTCTTGAGCTCGTCTATACAGCTCTTTATCTATTAAACCCTCAAATACATCAGCTGCCATAGCCCATTCATTTCTAGGATTCTTCACTGTCTTTGATCTTAATTTCTTTGAAGTCTTATTATAGATTATCATCCCTGTGTATACTTCGTTTCTAAGAATACGAAGTATTTTCCCATTGTTCCACGTACCACCATTTGCAGATAGTATACCTTTTTCATTTAAGATTTCTGCAATAGTGTCTAAACTATACCAATCATTCACAAACATATTGAATGTATCCCTTACTGTTTGAGTTGTTATATCGTTAAGTGGTGTAAAAATAACACGCTGATTACTTATCATCTTGTGTTCACCTTTTTTAAGAATACGTATTGGTTTCTTATTTTCATCTAAAAGTAATCTCGCCAACCCATAGCAGGCAACTCCTCCAGCTGAAAATCCTTCTTTCGAAACACGCATACTCCCATGCCAAACCTTATCGCTAAGCTGTCTACTATAGTCAGCAGCCATATATCGTTCAATACTGATTTGTAGAGAACTAATAAATTCCTCACCCTCTCTTGGAAAACCGTTTTTGATATAAATAACTTTTTTTCCAACTCGTTCACACTGAAATTGATAGTACCCTGATTCATCTGTTTGTTGGAATCTACCCCAGCGAGTCACATCGTATACAAGAACATAATCAAAATGTGGAGCATCTGGATTTAAAACCCATTTATTTAAAAGCTGTTCGAACCCTCTACGATCAGCAAGTAATCCAGTTTCTCCTTCATCAGCTTCTTCATGGATAATCTCAATGTTGTATTTTTCTGCAAATCTTTGTGCATGTTCACGCTGTATCGGTACTGAGTTCTCTTGTTTATCTTCTGCAGAGTGACGATAATAAGCTACTGCTTTTTTAAATTGTGGTTTATTAATAAATTGCATATTAAAGAAGCTTCTTAAGCTCGCTTACAAGACCTTTTTCTTTACTATTGAATGGAATGCCACTCTTTCTTTTCTTTTTAACTTCTTCAATAAGTTGAATAACGTGTAGTGAAAAACCCGATTGAATAGTATTTTTATCTAATTCAGCAACAGTTGAATCAGGATCGGAAAGGAATTTTAATATCTCAGCTTGATTGGCAGTTGCGCGTGCAAATATTCTTTGAATAGTACGGAAGTCCTTTGCATTTTTAATGATTTTACGGTTTACCTTTTCAAATAACACTTTGATAATATCTGGAACCTCAAAATTGACGATCTTTATAAGTTTTGGAAACAGACGAATAAACTCATGACGATATACTTCTTTGAGTTTGTATTCTTGCATTAATTCAAGATATTCAAGCTTTTGTTCTCGCAGTTGAAGTGATGTAGCAATAGTTGTTCTTGAAAGATTCAGCAATTCTGAAAGCTCGTTATTTTTTATACCTAGTTTAATTTTTGCTCTATGAAGAGAATTAGACTTTTCCATAGGTCTCCAGTTCTTTCGATTATTTTGTTTTTCGTATCTACGAACCTCAAGTTCACCGTCGTCTAGATTTGGATAAATCTGACACATTACACGTGCTACTTTTAAGTCTTTTAGACAAAGGTAGCGTCTATGACCATCAATAATCATGTATCGATTGGTATCTTTCTGCGTAACCATTATTGGTTCCTGTAATCCAAAACTCTTGAGAGAATTAGTTAACTTTTCTTGATCAAGTGGACTTCCATACTCCTTTCGGGGTTGATTACCGTCAATCTCTAGTTCTTCAATAGGGAGTTCTTTGAAGATTGTTTTATGTATGTTTATCATTAAAATGGCTCCAATTAGTAATAATATTAAACGCGAGCCAAATTTAGCCGTTCTAGCCAAAAATTACCCGTTCTGAACGAAACTAGCATAAGACAATAAAAAAGTAAAGGCGTCAGCCCCTTTTATTGTAAAATAGAATAATACAAATATACCTCCCAGAAAAGGAATTTACTTTATAAAATATAAACCATATTTCTTAATGATTAGAACTAAAGTTCAAGAAAGTATCCTTCTTCGTCGGTTCCTAAATTATAGAATCCTTGCCCTAAATCATACTCCTTTCCCTCTGGATCAGTAGCAATTAAACCAGTTCCAGTAGATATATCAATCAGCCCGTTACCAGATTTTACCTTAACCGTAAACGACCAGTCAGTATGGTGAACTTTATTACTTCGATCTATTTTATATCCCGTATAAATTAACCGCTTTCTATAATCTATTTCACCCAGCGTTATTGCACCACCAATACTATCAGTAAACTGACTTCTTAAAAAATTAACGATGTCTCTTACTTCATCTTGATGGGTACGCTTACTCAAAAAGTGTTTGAGTAAAAGACGCTTTTCTTCATTTGTTAGTTTCTTCGAGCCTCCGTATATCAAGGAATACATTTCGCCTACTTCATCAATTCCAATATTATTGTTTTCAACATCAATCACATATGAAAAAATCTTTTGATCAGGTACAGATACAAATCCTAATTGTATTCCTTGGACGGCGTTAGGATCATCGAGATGTCCAGCTTCTGGACCAAGTGCATCACTTAAGTTATCTAATCTAAATTTCTTAACAAAACCAGAAATATTGGAAGATCCTGCGAAGATTATCTTGCAACTTCTTTTGTGTATTGGGCCAGGGTACTCTGGTACAATACGCTTCATGAATTCGTCAATATGCTGAAGCAATTCATTTATATCAGTACTTATAATTTTTTCATCCAAAGCACTATCCAGTCTCTTGAAGATGTAATTAATAAATGCTTTATCACCAGCAAAAAGACAATTAACAAAAGATGAGTGATCCATTGGACCCATCGGTACTAACTTCAAGCAATAACCTGCAACCTCTCGCTTGCCATTAACCATTTTAGTCGCCATGCTGTCGGCAGCTAAATAAATTCTATCACTCAGGTTAACAGCTAATATAAAAGTCATAAAATATCATACACCAAATAATGCATCTCGAGCGCTCGACTGCCTCTTGACACTCGAGCTAGCTCGTGTTGGCGGAGAGGGCGGGATTTGAACCCGCGAGGAACTTTCGCCCCTGCTGGTTTTCGAAACCAGTGCCTTCAACCACTCAGCCACCTCTCCAAGGTTTTCTGCGGTTGGACCGGTATACCATAGCATTTTTTGCCAAAATTTCAAAAAATGGTAGTATGTCGGAGTTAATGGCCCTATCGTCTAACGGTTAGGACATCGCCTTTTCAAGGCGGTAATCGGGGTTCGATTCCCCGTAGGGCTACTTGAATAAGACAGATACTGTGGATGGAATCATTGATACTAAGTAAAAACCCCACCTGCTAAAGCGGGTGGGGTTGAAAAGTGCTGATTTAACGGTCACTCTATCGAAGCATCAAAGTAAAGTGCCCTTTACGCGTTTTGCTATTGTAATAGCCCTTAAATCCGGAGATATTCGGATAATCGAGAACATAGCCCTCGAGATTCCAATTGTTTCCAGATCCATCTTCGCGACTCACGCTATTGACGCAGGCGCTAAATCCTCCTGTCACTACCGAACCCTTGAGATCGGTTGTAAAGTGCACAGAGGTCGCCTTGACCATATCGATCCCATACGGACCATGGGAGGCTCGCGTGAGGGACATGACGAGTTGCATTTCACCTGGACCAGCCATGATGCTGACGTTGACTTCGTTTTGTTTAGTTGCCATAACGGCTCCTTTTAATGAACAAGGACTTATGTGAGGAAGTCCGACACCCCCTAATTCTCCACCGTTTTCGGTGCAAAGAACGACCTAACCATAACGGTTATAGTATATATATTGTAGCATATATCAATATTAATGTCAATTATTTTTTGAAACGATGCGACTAGTGGCTTACTGAGAAGAAAACGCCCTCATTGCACATATCCTCCCAACAAAATATAATTAACCCATAGCAGACTTAACTCTAAAACTATGCTTACAATAATCTTGATCGGTGTCATAGGAGCAGTTATCAGCGCAGTCGTCGGTACCTTCTGGTACAACCCAAGCCTGAGCCCTATGGGTAAGTGGCATATGCAGTATCTCGGTTTCGACAAGTTGTCCGAGGAAGAGAAGAAACAGAAGATGGAGGAAGCGAAGCCTCACATGTGGAAGACATATGGCGCGCAGATTCTCCTTTCGCTTCTCACATCACTTTTCATCGCCTTTGTCACCAGTTTCAGTGTACAGAATGGAGCTCCTGCAAGTTCAGTATTCTATTACATCCCGATGATCTGGCTCTGCTTCACCGTACCTATGATCGGTCAGAATATTCTCTGGGGAACATCATGCGGAAGCCTTGCATGGAAGAGATTTTTCTCTGATATTTTCTCAAATTTGATCACCTTCCTCCTCATCGCCTTCATCGCGACACTCTTCTTCTAGGATCGTTACTACATATGAAGATTACCAAGCTCGGCCACTGTTGCCTGCTCGTCGAGATCCGTGGGATCCGATTCCTCACCGACCCTGGTAATTACACTACTGCGCAGAATTCTCAGAAAGATATTCACTATGTCGTCATCAGTCATGAGCACACTGATCACCTGCATATAGAATCACTCAGGACCGTCCTCGCAAATAATCCTGATGCAAAAGTCATCTGCAACTCTGGAGTAGGTGCAATTCTCGCCAAAGAAAACATTCCATTCACCAAAGTGTCAGATGGTGAGACATACGACTGTGGCGGCGTTCCTATTTCTGCGCATGGGACGAAACATGAGACTATCTACAAAACCTACGAGCTCGTCGAGAACACTGGATATATGTTCGACAACAAACTTTTCTATCCGGGCGACTCATTCCACAAACCAAATGCTCCCGTAGATATTCTCGCCTTCCCCGTCACTGGACCGTGGTGCACCATCGCCAAGGCCGTCGACTATGCACTCGAGGTACGACCGCGCGTCGCATTCCCTGTCCATGATGGTAATCTCGTCAGACAGACTGGTATCACCGTGAGACTCCCGAATATCGAGCTCCCCAAGGTCGGTATCAAATTCATAGCGCTCGAACTTGGCACAGAGACTGAGTTGTAGCAATTTTTCTGCTTTCAATGGCATAATACCCCTATGGGTACCCGCTCTCCCTTACAGACCATATTCACTGCCCTCCTTGTGGTCGCTTTTGGCTGGGGCACAGGATGGATCGGCCTGAAAGGCATCGAATATTTCAAGCCTTCGACTATCCTCGTCGAAACTGGCGGACAAAAAGCTCTCACACTCGAAGCACATGTCGTCAATCCTGCAGTTCCCGAACCACGCAAGAGAATTACTCTCATGCTCGGCGGTGATATCATGTTCGATCGCGCCATCCGTGGTATCGGTGAACGCAATGGATATGATTCCCTTTTTGATAGTTCTATAAAAGATCTCTTCAAGAAAGCAGATCTCGTCATCGCCAATCTCGAAGGCCCTATCACTAATAAACCTTCCAAGACGCTGGTAAATGGAAAGACCACCGATAGTTTTAGCTTCACATTCCCGTCAGAAGCAACTGAAGCACTCGCGTCAGCAGGAATATCTATCCTCAGTCTCGCCAACAATCATATCGACAACTTCGGATCTGAAGGATATTTTTCAACCCAGAAATATCTTCGCGATGCTGGTCTTGAATGGTTCGGTAATCCCTGGAATAGTACTTCCACTAAACTCACTATCCGTCATGCACCTGATTCTGCAGTCTCAACCATTATTGAGAAAGATGGCATCACCATCGCACTCGTCGGCTATCACGCATTCCAATCAGGCGTCGATCGTGTCGTCGAAGAAGTGAAGCGTGTGTCGAAGCCCAATATATTCACCATTGTCATGCCACACTGGGGTGAAGAATACACAACTGTTCCTTCTGCCAAGATGCGTTCATATGCGCGTACATTTATCGCCGCCGGAGCTGATGCCGTCATCGGTGCACATCCACACGTCGTCGCAGAGCAAGAATGGATCGGTGGCGCACCAGTGTATTACTCCCTCGGCAACCTCCTCTTCGATCAGTATTTCTCTGAACAAGTTAATCGTGGACTTGTCGTCGAGCTCGATATTTCCTCTGATGGATCAGATGTATCACTCGAGCGTGTAACTGCACACGGAACTATCATCAAGCCAGGCATCGGTGTCAGTCTTGAAAAGTAGCGGTAATGTGCGAGAATGAACGCATTAAAATAACCCCTATCACCATGACCAATAGTCTCAAGGATTTCATGCTCTTCATCCGCACCCAAGGAGCCATCGGACTCGCCGTCGGCTTCATTCTCGGTAAGGCAGTGTCAGATGTCGTCGCTTCTATCGTGACTGATCTCATCAACCCGATTATCGGAATTGCGCTCGGCCGTTTCGGCGATCTCTCCCTCCTCTCATTCAAGGTACTCGAAGCCAATATCACGTACGGCAAATTCATCAGCGTACTCATCAACTTTGTCATCGTTGCCGCAGTCGTCTATTTCGGCGTGAAAAAGCTCAAACTCGACCGTTTGGACACCCCAAAAGCATAGGTTCGCCAGTGCTGAATACAACCACTATTTCCCTATACAACCACTTGACTATTATTCCAAGTGGTTGTATATTTTTACTAGCAAAGGGTCCTTTGAAATAGTGTTCGAAGGAATATGTGGGTGCTTGAAGTCCCACAAGGAGGGGCCATAAAAAACAACAAAAAGAAAGGAGTGTCTTATGACACCTCAAACAAACAAGCCGACGACGCCGTTGGGGCGTATTGACGCTTGGCTCAAACAAATGCCGCCGCTAAAACGATGTCTCATCATACTAGCAGCGGGCGTAACACTTGGCTTGACCGTGTTCCTCTGGAACTACGGTGGAGTCATCATCCAAGGCCTGATGAAATGAATGCTGATATCAAACACATTCAACGGAGACCGTATCTCCAACCAGTCGCAGTACTCTGCATCCTGTTAATACTTCTGGTCTCTGACCGGAATGTGTGTGCGGCGATGATGAATGCTGAGATTGGACTGACGAAATCGGAAACTCAACCTGCTCCCGCAGGAAAAGAAATCCGTCTTCTCAGTCTCGAATCATTGAACACCGGCTCAAACATGCCGACATTCGACATAAGCAAGACGAATGCACTCGGATTCATATCCGGTGTTTCGCTCTACGGAGATCGAACGATTGCGTTCAAGATCCATGACAAGACACGGCTTGCGGAAATCGAACTCGCCATAAAAAGCGTAGATCCGACAGTCGCCGTGCAAGTGACCGACGAGGAAGTTATCCTCGTCTTCTCTGAAGCCATCGCTCCGAGTGTGAAGAATGCGCTGGAAGGTGACACGCTCAACCTTTCAATGATTGGTGGATCAGGTGGAGGTCAAAATCTGCTCGGACCCTGCCTTGTAATTATAGGCCTTGGGGTTGTGACCTATTATGCGTTCAAGTGGCT
>JBDLTF010000004.1:0-78460 GCA_039799225.1 Candidatus Parcubacteria bacterium
AGCTGCGGAAATCCTTTCCGCGACACCGATCGCTAGTTGCTTGAGCTCGAAGAGCAACGAGACTATCGTTGCGGAGAACCAAGCCTACAACTCCGGGTGGAAGAACACCGACAAACAGGGGTGAACAACACGAACCGACACATGTTATACATGGGTCGGTTCCTTTTTTTAAGATAGGTAAAACTCTCCTTCTAACCCCTTCGCGCTGCATCAATAGCGGCCACATCAATCTTCTGCATAGTCATCATCGCTTCAAAAGCACGTTGTCCTTCTGCACCTCCGGCTTTGAGCGCTTCGGTGAGCGTGCGCGGTGTGATCTGCCATGATACTCCCCAACGATCCCTGCACCATCCACACGCACTTTCCTCTCCACCATTCCCCACAATCGCGTTCCAATAGCGATCTGTTTCTTCCTGAGTATCAGTTGCGATCTGGAAAGAGAATGCTTCACTTTGTTTGAACATAGGACCGCCATTCAAACCCATGCAGGGAATTCCACAGACGGTGAACTCTACCGTGAGCACGTCACCTTTCTTACCCGATGGAAAATCGCTCGGTGCAAGAAAGACATTGGTTACTTTGCTATCCGGAAACGTAGCGGCATAAAACTTCGCTGCAGCTTCTGCGTCCTTTTCGAACCAGAGACAAATGGTGTTTTTTGGGATGGTGTTCATGGGTTTATTATATAACGATTGTAATAGGAACTGATATACCCTTATCTATGTTTTGCTTTATCATGACTCTTAATCCAGAAGGCAAAACTTGCCCACTGGAGTCTATATACACCCTTCGCACCATCTTTTGGTATAATTATTCCCTTCTGAGTCAAAGCTCTAATACCATTGGTTAATGTAATTTCATTACCAGAAAATTTCTTTTTAATTTCCTCGCGAGAAACAAAATCATTCCACTTTTCTGACATAATTTTGAGAATTTCTCTTTGTGATTCAACATTTATATTGCCATAAAACATTTTTGCATAGTATCTATCCCCAATCATTTCCAGAGCTCCATTCTTCATAAAAAAACCTTTTTCTACATCAGATTTATTAATGACGTTGTCAGCATCTGCATCAAAAACTGAAAAGCCTATTTGTTGGACAAAATGAGGATAACCCTCGGAATAAGCAAAGATAGCGTTTTTAGCATCCTGATCAATCAATGTTTCGATACCTGATGTATTTTCAGCTTCCTTTAATCCTTGCATTATAACTTTTTCAGTCTCGTCAATTGAGAGTGGTTTTAGACTTAGTTCTTGAAACAACCTTAGTGAAGATTCGTGACTTTTAATTAAAACTTCTCTTAAATTTGGAAGGCCTGTCAAAATAAATAATATATTATTCTGATTCTCAGCAATAAGTGATTCAGATAATTTCTTAAGAAAACTACCGAGACATAACTCATCTGGAGCCTTATCTGCTTCATCAAGCAAAATAATTATACCTTCCTTCTGTTTTGCAATTTTTGACGTCTTAAGAGTCTTGACTGTATCAATAAGTGAATAGATGCATTTTTGAATTAATTGTGCACTATTCGCAAGTGACTCCTCTTTCTTATATGTAACACCCGCTACTTCAAACCGGCTTAAAAACTCCCATCCCGCTTTAAACCATCCAATTTCAGGATTTTCCTTATTAATTTCTCTTTCGATAGCACTCTTCAAATGAAGGACAAAATCCACCAAACTGATATTTTCATCAAGAGATAATCTAACGGGTAAAAAATTATGTTTTAACTCTCCCCATGTAAATTCACCCCTCGCAAACATTTGAGCAACATTGATCAATGATGTTTTACCGATACCTCTTTCACCCAACAAAAGAAGATGTGTCGGATTGGAATGTTTAGTTTGTGTTAAAGCTTTATCAAAACTATCCAACTCAAATGTTCGACCTATAAACATCCCTGCATGGGCTGGGTTATTTGGAGTGAATGGATTTACCTTAGCCATATACCTAACAATATTACTCTTTTAAGAGTAATTGTACAGAAAGCAAAATATAACATCGATGCAATTTGAACAGTTATATAAAAAATATTAACAAGTCGAGTATGTTAAGCACTTCGACACGACTCAAGCGTCGCTCAACCTAGCTGGGGGACTTGGAATCGAACCAAGATTCACGGCTTCAAAGGCCGCTGTCCTACCGTTAGACGATCCCCCAAGTGCGTACGCAAACTATACTACTGACAAACCTTGATGGTCGCAAGCTCCAGCGGCAAGACCTCAATAGCCGCCCTGCGGATACCATCAGCCGCCTCGAGGAGCACGCCGAGCATACCGGCACTCATGAGCTTCTTCCCTGCTTGAGTTTCGATGAACTCCCAGTCATCATCGGAGACTCGTTCTTGGACAGAAGTCTTCGACGATGCTGAATGTTGCACAAGCAAGATGAAGCGCATCTTCTCGAGGACCAGTGTCGAGAAGATAGCCATGGAGATACCCGACTTCTCTGCTTCAGAGAGCGCATTGAGTGCCTGATCAGCATTCTTGGAGATGAGGTGTTCGATGAATCCATTGACCAGAGAAGCGCGTGGTGCACCGGTGATAGCTTCGACCTCCGTGCGCGTGAGTTTCTTATCTGACGACGAAGAGATGACCTTCTCGAGCATTCCCAGAGCGTCGCGGAATGAACCATCACCGAGAAGTGCGATCAGATCAGATGCACCTGCGTCGAGGTCATATCCCTCCTTCTTGGCGATTGAAGCGACCTGCTTGCGGATGACTTCCCTGCCTGGTGTGCGGAATGAGAAGGTCTGACAGCGCGAAATAATAGTATCGGGCACCTTGTCGAGCTCGGTGGTCGCGAGGATGAAGATGACATGCTTGGGCGGCTCTTCGAGCGTCTTGAGGAGCGCATTCCAGGCATCCTTGGAGAGCATGTGGACCTCGTCGATGATATATACCTTGAATGGTGAGCTGAACGGCATGACCGAGACATGCTCACGCAATTCACGGATATCATCGATACCACGATTTGAGGCGGCATCGATCTCATAGACATCTTCATCAGCAGTCTTCAATTCCTTGGCCAGAATACGGGCCACACTGGTCTTACCCGTACCACGAGTACCTGAGAAGAGGTATGCATGCGCGGGACGACCATTGCCCACGCTCTCTTTGAGCGCAGTAACGACAGCATCTTGGCCGATAACTTCAGTCCATTTGGCAGGGCGGTATGTGCGATAGAGGACGGGCATGCGCTCAGTTTACAATTAAAAGAGAAAAGTTGGAAGCGACGAACAAAACCCGTACGATTCTCCGTTATTTCAGATATTCGTCGACAATCACCTTCACTTCTTTGTACCCATTCGTCTCCATAAGTTTCGCGCGGAGCTCCTTGGCACCATCCCAGCCTGAAACATATGCCTTGAAGTGCTTCTTCATGACGGCGAAATTTTTGAGCTTCTTCGTACCACAATAAGTCTTCTCGAAAAGCTTGGTGTGCTCGAGCATAATCTTGAGACGCTCTTCTGGAGTTTTTGCCGCAGAAAGCTTCGCCTGCGCACCAGACTTCCTGATAGCTTCCTTATCCTGAAACAACCATGGTGTCCCGAATATTCCACGACCGATCATCACACCATCACATCCCGATTGCGCGCACTTCTCAGCCGCTTCCGCCACCGTCTGCACATCACCATTACCGATGATGAGTGTTTCTGGACTCACTTCATTGCGCAGCTTCACGATGTCTGGCATGAGTTCCCAATGAGCAGGAACATCCGACATCTCCTTCCTTGTTCGCAAATGTATAGTAAGAGCTGGCGGCTTCTGCATGAGGATAGTGCGCAACCAGTCCATCTCGAGTTTGTTGTAGCCGATACGCGTCTTCACGGAGATTGGAAGAGACTTACCTTTCCTTTGTGCACCTGCACGTGCCGCATTCAACACCTCGATTGCCTGCTTCTGATCCTTGATATGTCCCGCGCCGCTACCTTGCTTCTCGATCGCACGATCAGGACATCCCATATTGAGATCGACACCATCGAAGCCAAGCTCAGCACAGAGTTGTGCCGCTTTCTTCATCGCCACAGGATCACCCGTGAAGAGTTGAGCGACGATGGGGCGCTCCTTCGCAGAGAATTTCAAATCATGAATAAGTCGTGCGCGACCTGCTGAAGAAAGTCCGTTTGCTGAGACGAATTCATTCCACATCACGTCAGGCTTACCATATTTCGCAATCATTGAGCGGAATGCAAAGTCAGTCACATTCGCCATCGGTGCAAGCACGAAAAAGGGCTTCGGGAGCTTGTCCCAGAATGTGGTGGCTTTTTGCGTAGAAACTTTCTTAACCATAGGGAGAAAGTCTACAATAAAAACGACGTTCAGTAAAGACTACTCCCTCACCTTCTCGAGAAGCTTGATCACATCCGCATCCCTGTTACCACTACCCAGGATGATGATTGCATAGACATTTTTGTTCTTGCCGAGAGCGAAGAGCGATGCGCTTGTACGATTCGCCTCTGTCGTATACCCATTCTTACCACCGAGATAGTATGACCAGCTCAAGAAGTGTGTCGGATTGATCCAGGTATGTGAACGCAATGTTTTCGACTTCATGAGGGTGATATCTATTATCGCCGGATCATTCTCGCGTATCCAATCAAGCATGATGGCGAGATCATTTGCAGTAGAAACATTGTCAGGCGAGAGACCTGAAGCATCATAGAAATACGTACGATACGCACCAATCGATTGTGCCCACTCATTCATCGCCTTGATGAAGCGTGGTCGATCATATGCGAGTGCGAAGGCTTCAGCGGAATCATTTGACGACACCATGAGCAGTGGATACATAAGGTCAGATGCCTTGAATGTTTCTCCGGCACGGAATCCTGCAGTGTTACCATAGGTCGCCATAATCTTGGGACCGACAATAATGCGCTCATCTACCCCGATGAGCTTGCGTGCCACCACAGCAGTAGCGAGCTTGGTGAGTGAGGCAATCGGCAAAAGTTTATCAGCATCACGTTCTGTCGTGACAATATTCGTACTGAGGTTCTTCACGAGATACGAGGTTGCAGTGACACGACCATCCGCACCAACAGCCAGAGAATGTGCCGCTGCACTGAAAAGATCCTCTTCCTCACTCGCGGTGTAACGGACAGTGCGCCTCATTCCTGATATCGAAGTACCATCGTCGAGATCACGCGCCTCCTCTGCCGACGGTACAACAGCGGCCGTTGAGTCGGCCGAATGTATCCATGCTATATGCGGACGGACAGCTCTCCATGCGACCAAACTCCCATACGCAAAGCTAACACCAATACCGATTGCTGCTAATCCTCCAAATAATACGCCGAAGAATTGCTTCATTTGCTTTCTCTATAAAATACGTTAGCGCCATATCTGACATCGATAGAATCGAACTTCATCGACTGCTTCTTGGTGCGTGCTTGCTCGACCATATGCTTCCAGAAAGACACTAGATTGGTCGCCTGTTCATCGAGCGGCGATGCGCTGTTGAAATATATCACGACCGTACTCACTGTAGATGAATCGGATACAGGATTGCGCGCATAGAGCTCATACTCCCCATCAGGTTTCGTAAGGATTGCATCAGAAATAATACCTTGACCAGAGACTGAGACATAGAATTTCTCCAAATTCTCGAAACCAACGGATGTCGAAGCAACTGTACCAACGATAGCATCAGTTGTAGATGCATCAGATCCAAGATCAGGCATATAGTAGCGGCGATATACATTTCCCGAGAATGAAGGGGCTTTCCTGAATATGTATCCCTTCCCATCAGCGAAATAACAGCTTCCCGGATCCTCGAGCGAGAGGTCGTTGCCATTGAAGTCAGGAAGTGTCGCACACACGAGCGCAGCCGGCTCTTTCTCTGAAATAGAAAGCTCTATACTATGTGCACCTTCCCTGCTCACTGATACCGATCCTACCCACGGGAACTCCGAAACGATACGAGATGCGATCGATCTCTTGGGATAGATGATTGTATTTTCTCGAGCGAAGACACCGAGATAGTCGCCCTGCAATGATTCGAGCGCGCTCGCACGGAGAGCGACCGCTTCGTCATCAGTTTCAACACCACTCACGCGCACATTCGTAATAGCCAGAGAATCCATCGACGAAATCGCAGAAGCTCCATAGAGTATCACCGCCAGAGAAAATATTCCCGCCAGAGAGAAAACTATCATGCGCGTACGGCGCTTGAAGATGAAGCTCTTGGATTGTCGTGATGCTCTGCGTGGAGGCATAGTTAGCCGATGACGCTCTTCCCCATGTATTTCACGAGAACGTCTGGCACCTTGATCGTCCCATCAGCCTGCTGATAGTTCTCAATGAGCGAAACGAGAATACGTGGCGTTGGAATAGCAGTGGAATTGAGCGAGTGAGCGTACTTGAGCTTACCGTCGGCGTCCTTGTAGCGAATATTCAGACGGCGAGTCTGGAAATCATGGAAATACGAAGCTGAAGAAATCTCACGATACTTACCTTCCTTGGGAACCCAGAGCTCAATGTCGTATTTCTTCACCTGTCCGAGACCAAGATCTCCACCGCAGTTGATGACGGTATGATATGGAATATTGAGAGACTCGATGAACATCTCCGTGTTGCGATTGACCTCCTCGTGATACTTCACGGATGTCTCATGATTGGCCTCACAGAGAATAAGCTGTTCAAACTTATAGAATTCGTGGACGCGAATAAGTCCGTTGGTGTCCTTGCCGTGCGCTCCTGCCTCGCGACGATAACAAGGAGAGAATCCGAGGTAGCGAATCGGCAACTGGCTGTGAGCGAGTGTCTCCTCAGCATACATACCCATGAGTGGAACTTCAGCAGTGCCCGCAAGTGCGTCACCATCCTGTGACATATAGAAGTCTTCGATGTCTCCGGGAAGGTGTGCCGTACCATAAAGGTTTATTTTGCGAACAATGGTCGGTGGCATCACTGGTACGAAATCCTTTGAGCCGAAAAATTCAAGCGCATAGTTCCAGATAGCGAAACAGAGGCGTACGCCATCACCAGTGAGGTAGTATCCGCGGAATCCGTGCACCTTGGAACCACGTTCGAAATCAACCATACCGAGCTTGGTCATGAGTTCGACGTGATCCTTAGGTTCGAAGTCGAATGCAGGCTTGTCACCCCATACTTTGAACTCCTTGTTATCAGCGTCAGTGTTTCCATCAGGAACAGACATGTCAGGAACATTGGGAACACGGAGCATGAGGCCCTGCCAATCAACCATGACCTGCTTGAGCGCGGTCTCATCTACTTCCATAGCGGTCTTAACCTCCTTCATAGCTGCAATAAGCTGTGCACGCTCCTCAGGAGTCTTGGCACCTGCAATACCAGCATTGGCGGCATTCTGCTCAGCGCGGCGCTTTTCGACACTGGTGAGGAGGTCGCGGCGCTTGTCATCGAGGGCGATAAGCTCGTTAACGTCAAATTTGACGTGCTTCTTCTTAACGGCCATGTCGACGATGTCCTTGTTTTCGCGGATGAATTTGATGTCCAACATGCGGATAGTGTATCATATCGATATCTTTTTTTGAATTTCTCCGGTTCGGTCCGTGAAGTTGCCCCAATTTATCAAGAATACCCCGACAGCAGGGAGTGATGTGTGTTTTTCGTGTGGTTATGTTGTATTTGTACACTACACTCCAGTGAACCGTTCTGCATAACCACACGAAAAACACACATCACTCCCTGCTGTCGGGGACATACTACTATCTATGAACATCCAAAAAATACAAAAAGAAAACTATCCTCATCTACTGAGCCAAATAAACCAACTGACTCAAGAAATGGATATTATCGGAACAATGCCATCTGATGAATACAAATTCCTATGTATTGTCGGGTCACGAACATATAGCACCTATGGAAAAGATGCTTGCAGAAAACTAATTCTCGGATTACGAGGATACCCAATCGTCGTCGTATCTGGATTAGCAGTCGGTATAGATTCTTTTGCACATGAGGCAGCTCTCGAAGCAGGTCTCAAGACGATATCATTTCCAGGATCAGGGTTGGATCCTTCAGTCTTGTATCCATCTTCAAAAAGATATCTCGCTAAACAGATAGTTGAGAGTGGTGGAGCACTCATCTCACGTTTCAATTCACTACAAAAATCTGACAACTGGACATTCCCTTCTCGCAATCGACTCATGGCCGGAGTTTCTCACGCGACAATGATAATCGAAGCGCGACGAGGATCAGGCACACTCATTACTGCCAAATACGCCGAAGAATTCAATCGCGATGTGCTCGCCGTTCCGGGACCCATAGATTCAGAGCTCTCATATGGACCACACATGCTTATACGAAGAGGTGCGACGCCGATAACTTCATCGCAAGATATTCTCGAGGCGCTTGGGTTCACTGAGACCACGCGATATGATGACGATGATGAACGGGCGATGAAACTCTACAATTCCCTGCCCAAGGAAAAGAAACAACGAACACGGAAAAGCTCAGGCGAATCGACTGGAACACCGAATATGTTCACCAAGCTCCAGAAGCCCGTGGCGATAGACCTCGACCAACTCGCCCTTTCACCTGAGGAGCGCTCCATTTGTACATATATAAGGAATGAAAGTTTGTCGGCAACTGACCTTATTGAGAAAACTTCTCTATCCGTATCGAGCTTCAACATACTCATCACCGAACTCGAGCTCAAAGGGCTCGTGAGAGGTGAAGGTGGACGTTGGAGGATGAAGGTATAATTTGCCACCTTCTCTACTATCATGTAATACTTAGCCTCAATGAAGCTCGTCATAGTCGAGTCCCCATCCAAATCAAAGACCATCACCAAATATCTCGGTGACGGTTTCGTTGTGCGTGCATCAGTCGGACACGTGCGTGACCTCCCCAAGTCCAGCACCAAGGCCATCGATATCCCTGGAGGATTCGTCCCTCACTATGAAGTCGTCGCCAAGAAAGAAGATGTCATCGCTGATATCGCCGCTCAGGCCAAGAAAGCTGATGAGATTATTCTCGCGTCAGATCCGGACCGTGAAGGAGAAGCTATTGCGTGGCACGTTGCTGAAGTACTCCGTGATCGACTCGGCAAGAGCGTCAACAAGAAACTCAAGCGCATCACCTTCCACGAGATTACCAAGGAAGCTATTCTCGATGCACTCGCTCATCCACGCGAGATCGATGAAAATCTCAAGGAGGCTCAAGAGGCTCGCCGCGTGCTCGATCGCATCGTGGGATACGATCTCTCCGGCATCATCTGGAAGAAGGTTCGTTACGGCCTATCAGCTGGACGTGTGCAGTCCCCTGCGTTGCGCATAATAGTAGAGCGCGAACGCGAGATCAAAGCGTTCATTCCTGAGACCTACTGGGCTATCGCCGGACAATGGAAAACACCGAAAGGTGAAACTCTCAGCCTCATCTGCTCCAAGGAACCTCGCGAGAAGAAAGAGGTTGATGAGATTCTTGCAAAAGCGAAGAAAGAATCGTGGAAGATTGTAGATGTCGAAGAGTCTGAACAGAAGAGATCCCCACGCGCACCATTCATCACCTCCACACTCCAGCAGGCAGCCAGCTCACGCCTCGGATTTTCACCATCACGCACCATGGGTATCGCACAGAAACTCTATGAGTCTGGAGCTATCACCTACATGCGTACTGACTCCACCAACCTTGGTCAACAAGCGCTCGATCAGATCGGCTTCATCGTCAAGAAAGAATACGGCGAGAAATATCTTTCATTCCGCAAATACAACGCCAAGAGCAAGAATGCACAGGAAGCTCACGAAGCCATTCGTCCGACACATTTCGACAAACAGAATGCTGGTCACAATGACGAGCAGAAGAGACTCTATCGTTTGATTTGGCAGAGAGCAGTTGCATCACAGATGGCAGATGCTCAGCTCGCTCGTACCAAGATTATCGCCAATATTGAGAGCGATGAGATTCCAGACTTCGAGGCAACTGGTTCACGCGTCATCTTCGATGGCTGGCTCAAAGCTGATCCTGAGTCCAACGGTGAAGAAGTTACTCTTCCTGCTTGCGCGCGTGAAGAAAAGCTCAACCTCATCTCTATCGAATCACAAGAGAAGCAGACTCTCCCACCACCTCGCTATACTGAAGCTGGCCTCATCAAGGAGCTCGAGAAGCGCGGTATTGGACGTCCATCAACGTATGCTTCGATTTGTAAGACTATCGAAGACCGTGGCTATGTAGAGAAAGAAGGTCGCTCGCTCAAACCTACCGATACTGGTGAGGTCGTTTCCTCATTCCTGGAAGAATACTTCTCCACTTACATCAGTGATACCTTCACCGCGGAAATGGAAGACAAGCTCGACGGTATCGCCAATGGTACACACAAATATCTCACGACACTCAAGGAATTCTACGGACCATTCCACAAAGATGTGAAGTCCAAGGAGAAAGTTGCCAAGGCTACCAACCTCGGTGCAGCAGATGCAAAATTTAAGTGTCCGAAGTGTGGAGCATCTCCTATGGAAATCAAACTCGGCAGGAATGGTAAATTCATTTCTTGTTCACGTTATCCTGATTGTGAAGGTGCACTCACGCTCGATGGTGTTGAATTCAAGAAGGACGAACCTATCGGTATCGATCCAACAACCAATCTTCCTATATTCGTCTTGAATGGTCGTTTCGGTCCGTATGTTCAGCTCGGTGCCAAAGTTCCAAAGGTTAAGAAAGTGAAGAAGCCAAAAAAGCCTAAGGCGAAGAAGGGCAAGAAAAAAGAAGTTGTCGAAGTCGCTCCAGAAACACCAGTTGTCGTAGAAGTTCCCGCTGCGCCTGCCGTCAAACCACGCATGGCCTCCATTCCTAAGACTATGGATCCGTCCAAGGTCACTATCGCGGATGCTCTCAAGTACTTGAGTCTTCCCCGCACACTCGGTGTAGATCCCAAGACTGGTTTGGATATAGTTGCGAACAATGGTCGCTTCGGTCCATATGTCGTTTCCAATGGAAATTTCAGATCTATCAAGGCTCCTCTCGATGTCTATGAGGTCACTCTCGAACAAGCACTTGCTTTGCTCGCTATCGAGAAGAAACCACGCGGATTCCAGAAGAAGAAAAAGGATTAGAATATAGTTTGACTTCTGTCAAACAGATAGGTATTGTTTATTTAGCAAAGAAATCGTTCTTTGTGAACCCCAACAAAATAGGAACTAGTAATGAAAACAGTACTCGTCGTCGGAAGCGATGAGGTGCTCAAGATGATCATCAAGAAATTGAATTCGATCTTCATAAACACCTTCTCTTTCTTCGAAGTATCGCAGGGCCAAGCAGCCTTGCTTGCTCTCAAAAGACTCGCTAGCGAAGGTACACCCGTCGTAGCCGTCATCAGTGAATTCAAGCTATCAATGTCACCTATCAATGGTGCAGGCTTCATCAACCAAATGAACCTCCAGGGATACGGGAACATACCCGTCTTCTTTCTATCAACCACGGATGTGGCTGACAGCATTGTGCTCAATTACAGTCATCGCCTCATCAAGAGAGCGCCGAACGGCAATGTGTACTTCGGCGACCTCAATGTAGCTTTCGAGTCACTCGCAAAAGCTGATCCTTAACATCAGCTTCACACC
Organism: Candidatus Parcubacteria bacterium; assembly: GCA_039799225.1. Classification (GTDB taxonomy): domain Bacteria; phylum Patescibacteriota; class Minisyncoccia; order Phycocordibacterales; family PALSA-1337; genus C7867-002. Next base: position 11,545 of record JBDLTF010000004.1, read on the forward strand.
ATCAACCGCCTCCCCCGAGGCGGTCTTTTTATACAAAAGTCCCGCCGATACCATAGATATCGGCGGGGTTGAATATGGACTATCAGCGCGGAAAAAGTTCGGCGATGATATCGGAAATGACTGGATAGGTATCCCTGTTCGCGAAGCGGGTCAAGCTATTCCCGATACTGCGACAATTTACCATGCCATAGCTGGCGAGCAAACTTCTGACTCGGTTGCGAATCATCGGATCATCAGGATCAGAACAAAGATCCTTGAACGGCTCCGATTCGAAAAACGCATGTTTGCCTTCAGCGAAAGATGCTTCGGGTACATGCATATCCAACTCCAACTGGGCGGTTGTGGTTGCACTCATAATATAAGAACCTCCAGGGGCAAGTATACCTCATCGCCGCAACTATTCAATGCGAATTCACATTGACAACAATCCCCTATATGCAAGAATTGTTCCGGAGCACTCCTGTATGCGAACATGATGCACGCCATGACTAAAGCTCTTTACGTGCTATCCAGACTTCCGGCCTCTGTCCTTCGAGGGGCGCTGCCACCTTGGCTGTAGGGAGGAAATCACAGCCATATGAGGTTCGCACCTCTAGGCATCTGGAAAGGTCCGCACTAGCCCAACGGAAGATTGTAGGTGCGCGACTTGACGAACGGGTATTAAGATATCATGCCTAACGTCTCAAAAAATAACGCCAGCCGCACAGGAGCGGCTGGTTTTTTTATTATACCTAAACCTACAACGAGAAATTCTTGAGTGAGTAAATCTCCTCATTCTCTTCTTTGGCAGCCTCAGCAGGAGCACGATCATCGACTGGTGCGGCGTCAGCAGCAGGAGCATCTGGCATCTGAACAGCCTCTTTCGAAACTGATGCTTCAGACTTCTGATTGTTCAATTTCTCAAGAAGAGTCCTGAGATCATCGGGACTGAAGAAATCAATCGTGACAGTACCTCCCTCCTTGGTTTTCTCGATACGCACGCGCGTGCCAAGAGTTTCGGTGAAGTTCTTCTCCATCTCAATCATCGTAGGGTCGAGATACTTGCCCTTATTGCGAATGCGCTCAGTGGCGACGCGGCGAGAAAGTGATTCTGCTTCACGGACAGTGAGCTTCTTGGACATGATCTCCTTGAAGAGCACAACCTGTTCATCAGGACGATCGGTCAACATCAAGAGTGGGCGAGTATGACCTTCTGAAATCTTACCTTCTTCGAGTGCAGTAATCATATCGTCTGGAAGAGCGAGGATACGCATACTGTTGGAAACATATTCACGGCTCTTACCCACCTTCTCAGCGATCTGAGCCTGCTTGAGTCCGAATTCTTTTGCGAGACGCTCGAATGAACGGGCACGGTCAACAGGATTGAGATCTTCGCGCTGGAGGTTCTCAATGATAGCCATCTCGAGCTTGAGCTGACTGTCCTGCTCTCCACTGCGGATGAGGACGGGTACCTGAGCGAGACCAGCGAGCTTGGATGCGCGGAGACGGCGCTCTCCTGAGACGAGCTCATACTCGACGGTCATACCTCCTCCTTCATGGAACACTTCATTACGAGTCACGACAAGCGGCTGGAGCACGCCATACATGCGGATAGATTCTGACAAACTCTTGAGGGCTTCCTGGTCAAATTCGCGGCGCGGCTGATAAGGGTTGGGGCTCACCTTCTCGATCTCGACCCAGAAGATAGCATCGTTTACATAATTTGAAGACATGCCCGTATTTTATCAGAGCGCAGCGATAATGAGAAATATCAGTGCCTGTTTGATTTCAGGCCGTTTTCGGGTAGACTGTCAGGTATCGCCGGGATGGCGGAATTGGTAGACGCACACGACTCAAAATCGTGCGGAGTAATCCATGGGAGTTCGATTCTCCCTCCCGGCACCACAAAACAATAAGACTATCCGGAACTCAATGCCGGGAAGTGAGTCGCCTGCGCGACTCACGTGGGAGAATCGAAAAGGTTGAGCATATTTTCGAAGAGCTCTGCTCTGAGAAAATGCGAAACCTGTACAGGTCCTGTAGGGACCGATTCCCTCCCGGCACCACAAAACGAAATATAAAAAAGGACCGCCAAAGCGATCCTGTGAAAGGTTACGAGAATTCGAGCATCACCGCACCGCAATACGTCCGATGACATTGTCAATCTCAACTTGAAGCGGGGTGACGAGCCAAAGCTGGCGATTCACTTCCCTGACCAAAGATCCAACGAACTCCTTGAGACCCCACAACATGAACCAACCAATGAAACGATCTCTCTCAAAGAGAGGCCTCAAAAACTCAGGTGTGATTTCGACCAACCGATTACTGTTTGGTATCCACATATAGTTTCCCGTATTCGCAATGACCACCATGGCACCGACGTACCCTTCGAGCCCGGGGATTATCGAAGGGGGGACCACTGGATTAAATTCGCGAGGATAAAAACTTGCAAATACTTTGATTTCTTCGCGCAACACCCCTTCAGGAAGCTCGGGCTGAGAATCATTCCGAGCATCTACCAACTGAGCTTCTTCAAGGGTCTTCGTGGGTACACGAAGGTGGTGCTCACATTTTGAATTAACATGCCCGAGCGCCCGCATGACGATCTGAGCCAAAACCTCTGCAGGGATTTCAGTCAACTTTACCATATCCTTGCCATAGATTACCGTCGCGAGACGATATGTCTCATCATCCTCGAATCGCTTCAAATCAATCCGTTGCGGATGCAGCTCCTGAGCTCGACGCAACGTCGCACTCAACCTGAGTGCTCTCGGTGAAAATTCACCTGTGCCTTTCTCTACACCTTCGGGAGGTTTCGTTTCTTGATTCATAGTTTTCAATCTTTCTGTTGTGTTCGCCTTCGTGGCGATTCTACAAAAAACCCTACATTAAATTTGTAAAAAAGTAAATACCTGCTATACTCTCCTTTCGAACATATTCATGACCACCTCAGCCGCAAAACCAAAGCTTATCGTCATCGTCGGCCCTACCGCGTCTGGTAAGAGCGACCTTGCAGTACGCATGGCACAAAAATACAACGGTGAAGTCATCTCCGCCGACTCACGCCAGGTATACACTGGCCTCGACATTGGTACGGGAAAGATCACCACTGCCGAAATGCAGGGTGTCCCTCATCATCTCCTCGATGTCATGAGTCCACACGAACGCATGACTGCCATCGACTGGAAGGTTCTCGCTGAGAAAGCAATCGACGATATCATTTCCCGCGGCAAGCTCCCTATCATCTGTGGTGGCACTGGTTTCTATATCTCCGCACTCATCGATGATCTCGGTTTCCCTGACGTGGAAGCAGATACGGATGAACAGAAAGAGCTCGAGGAGAAGTCTGTCGACGAACTCTTCATAGAGCTCAAGAAGGTAGATCCTGCTCGCTCCTCGACCATCGACCCCAAGAACAAGCGTCGCCTCGCACGCGCCATCATCATCGCTCGCAGATTGGGCGCGGTACCTCCAGTGACCAAACCAGTCGAACCGAAATACGACGTACTCATGATTGGTATCAAGTGGTCGGATGAAGAGCTCAAGGATCGCATTCAGAAAAGATTGATCTCTCGCGTTGATGGAGGAATGATTGAGGAGGCTCAGAAATTGAACTCACCTGAAGGTGTAAACCTCTCATTCGAGCGCATGGAAGAGATGGGACTCGAATATAGATATCTCGCATATCTCTTGAAAAAAGAATTGACCAAAGAACAGCTCGTTGAGCGTCTCTCATCCAAAATCTGGCAGTATGCCAAGAGGCAGATGACCTGGTTTAAGAAAGATACTCGTATCCAGTGGTTCGCACCAAATGAGTTTGGTGATGCTGAGAAGAAGATCGAGGAATTCACCAAATAAAAAAGCGACATCCGAGGAGGACGTCGCTTAAGTGGAACCGGAGGAGTGTTCTGCCATTCGATTTGCTCTGCCATGAAAAGGCGCGAGCGTACGAAACAACTTCCTCAGATATGGTCATCTCGCCGAATTCTCACGAGAGACAGGTCCTTGGCTATGAAAAAGCGTGGAGACCAATCGCGGGAATGCGAACGGAAAGAAACATATCTACCTCATGGTATGGTACTTGATTCCGTTAACTATTATAGCACACTAAATATAAAAAATCAAGCGCACCCCATAGAAGCGGTGCGCTTGTGATTACGAAGCAGTCGAGCTCATTCATCGACGAGCTCAGCCAGTCTCTCCCTGATCTCCGATGCTTTCCATTGGCCAGACACAACTTTGCCACTAAGAAAGCCATAGACAAGCGTCGTCTTGGCAGAACCGAAGAGAAGGCGGGATACCTTTCCATATGCTGGACCCATCGCCATAGCGGCAACTGGAATGCCATATCGAGCCTCGAGGCTACCAGCACAGGTGATGAACTGTCCGAGCTCCGCCAAGGTATCGGGGAAAAAAGCCACCTTGAATATGTCACCCCTTTGCACAGTGCACGCGACCGCCGCATTGCACACATCGAGAGGATCGAACGGGCTTTCGAATACGTGTAAGGAGATGATAAGTCCGACACCTTGCTTCTTCGCCTTGTCGATAACTTGTTTCATCTGGATAGCCGTTGATGCCTCGACATCAATGAGTGTAGCGAGGTCCAAGTAACGCAGGTAGAGCGCGATACGCTTTCGCGGATCGAGAGGGGCATTACCCCTTTCTCCCGCACAACGGACAGTGATGATGAGCGGCCGCTCCAGTTTTTTGAGCAAGCGCTTGTTAGGGGCATACTTGTCTGCCCGGAGTTCGAAGAGGTCGATACTCCCGGGATGGTCGACGGCTAGCCACAGGTCATCTTCCGACGCTATGACGCCCACGACATTGGTTCTGCCGAGGATTTTCTTGAGTTTTGTTTTCATAGGTTCACTCCAATCTGAACCTATCCAACCATAAATATAAAAAGGTGTAAAGCACTTGTTTGCAAATAAAAAAGGCGACTCATATGAGCCGCCTTGAAACTAACAAAACCTACTTCCCTTTGTCGAACTGCATGTGACTCGGCGGAAGAGCCGGTGGTTCACATGTGCGTCTGAACGTGATTTTCCTGACACCATTGATCTTCGCCGGAGATTCATCAGCCTTAACCCAGATATGTTGCTGGGCCATAAACCGATAGAATAACCTCCGAGAAAGCGGTGCGCCGAAGGTTTTGAGCATCCTACGGAGATCTTCCCCTTCAACAGCCTTACCGTTCAGAAGCGTCGGCAACAACCGACGAGCTTTTTCGAGATTGTGAGCTACCAAGACGACTCTGGCGATGACTATGAGAGCCCCGATAACTGCTGCCACTAAGATGATTTTCATGTAGTCCATAACCTAAACCTACCTTTCTTTTGAGAGAACCTGTGTTATCCGACCGATCTATCTGACAATTTCCGCCGGCGGTACCGCATGAAGAATCCAACCTCGCCAGTAGAATCATCATCTACTTCTTCACTGATGATGTATGTCTTCAAACTCTTGGCGACTGCGCGCAGGAGACGTGGACCAACGCTAATGTCCCGCTTCCTCAGGTTAATGATGATCTCATGCTCGCTGGAGAATTCGTCTTTCATCAATCCTGGCAGAGCTTCGCGTACTTTACTGCTCAAGTGCTGTCTACGAATGATGTAGATCAGACACGCTGCGACTACCGCCGATACGATGTATATCATGGTGTTCCTTTTGGTTGTGTTGTACTTTTGCAAAACAATACCACTTTATACAATAAAGTCAACGGTGAATTAAAAAGACCGGACATCATCGCGATGTCCGGTCTGTCGTGGTCACTGTTCACCCTGTTTAAATGACCGCGACAAAGTAATCTGCAATCAACCCACCCGAATAATTTCTGGACGCAACTGATACTGTCGTCTTTGTATTTGAACTCCATCGACATATACCGGAACATCTCTCTGGTTGATCATCCCTTCTAAAGTCGACATGTGGTTATAGAATGCAACGCCAGATAGACTTACACCCCGCTCTTTGAGTTTCTTTCTAACCTCTCGAGCATCGATCCATTCGTGACCAATGATGTCTCCAGGAATCATGCTGCTGGCCTTTTTGAGTTCGCACTGATTATATAGACCCCAAACAAACATGATTGTTCCGAGAAACACCGCCAAAAGTATTACACCCACGAGAGTTTCCATACGTGCCTTTCGTTTTTTTGTTTGTACCTGTTTATTCAGATAATACGATATTTAGAAGATAAGTCAAATTAAAAAGGCCGGACATCATCGCGATGCCCGGCCCCGTCGAGACCCTAGTTCACCCTTATTTAAGAAGTCTCGACAGATTCTGTACCTTCCAGCTCATACCACGGTAATGGCCGAAGCTTCCTGTTAATATCAATGAGATACCGGACACTGAGTCGTTCACACTCTTTTGGGATTGCAGCACGAACCTGCTCCACAATCATCCGATCAAACATGTCGATGCGACACTGAACATCGCAGTGCAGAGCAGATGATACCCTTATAACCGTCGAACGTTTGATGGCCATCTCATGTGCCATCCAATTTACGTCTCCTGGTCCCGGCATCTCAACCTGTTCCAATGCCTTCAAGGTCTGTAGACGCACCAGTCGAATGTACAACCACTCCGGCAAGACACAGTCGACAACCTTGGCATCCGAACTACTCATCGTAATGAGTCCTGTTGATGTAAACTCCGGTATTTCCTTACAATCACAGAGCACATCTCTCAACACTTCCATAAATGTCCTCATAAAAAAGATCCTTTCAGGAACATTTATACACCTAAATACATATGTTGTCAAGTAACAAAAACCACCCCTTTCGGGGCGGCTTCTGTTGTGCACTATGCACTGAGAGGTTACTTATTGTTCACTGCCTCGAGAGCCTTGAAGACTGACGCGGTGTTGGAATAACGAGTAGACCTGACAACTGCGAGACTTGAGCCGGTGGCAGTACCTGACTGGCATGCCTGAGCTGAAGTCGCACATCCGATCTCGAAGGAGAGGCCTGAGAGGCCTGCCTCTGCTGCGGACGGAATCCAGGTAGCTGTGCCATCATTGGCAGTAGCGCCAGAGATCGTACGGACCACTTCATAACGATTTGGATTGCTCGAAACCTTGCGGATAAGACGGATACTGACCGTCGATCCAGAATAGTTCGATGAAGACCACTTAATCGTCTGAGCCTGTCCCATCTCGAAGTTTCCAGAGACAGGAGCCTTGAGAGTGAGCTTAGCGCTCGACGTAGCTGCCTCTGCCATTACAGAGCTAGCGACAACGGCGAGAGTAATTATGGCAATGATCACAATAACGTTCCTGAACATGCTGGTTTTCTTCATATCTGAATATGATTATTTGTAACGTTATATATTATATCATATCTAGATTTATTGTCAATAGGCATATTGACATGCCCAAAATAGCTTGGTATTCTCTCACAGAAAGCACTTTTGAAATCTATGAACAAAATCTTCATCGTTACAGCGGGCGAAACAACGCTCAGCCCCTCCTTGCACCTAGCTGCACTCTCTGAAAAAGGTATGTGGCAGGCTTCATGCATTAATACAACGCTCGAGACATCATTCGGCTTGATATTGTATGCTCCAACCGCGGGTGCATCACAGACTGCACATATCATCGCTGGAGTAGAATCAGCTCTTCCCGAGCGGATGACTGAGCTTTGCTACCAACAAGGTGGCGAGGATGAACACAATATCTCCATGTCGCTAAAAATTGTCGGTGATACTGCACCTATATCTGAACACTTTCGTCGAGGTATGGAAGATTCTCTCCGGAGACTGGGATCTGCGGCGCATATGCGGATCATGAATCTCATTGAGGCACGGAAGCCTCGATCGACACTGATCATCGCTGATCCGCTCATTGCACCAGTTCTCGCATTTATGATGAGCGAGAAACATCACTCATCGAGAAGGTTTACCGAACGAGCACTCGGTCCGTGTCAGGGATACATGCTTAGTTCGAATGGTAATGGGTTCGTGCAGGTAGCTGAGATCTGATTACCTAGAATACCCTACGCAAACCCCGTCACAAAATGACGGGGTTTTTATTTTATGGCGGGCGATCGAGGAATCGAACCTCGGACAGCGGTTTTGGAGACCGCAGTTATGCCACTTAACTAATCGCCCATTAAAAAAGAGAGTGGACTAATCCTACCCTCTTTTTTGTCGTTATGCAAAGCGCTGAGACTATTTCTTCGCTTCCTTGAAGACTACGTGCTTGCGGAGGACAGCACTGTACTTCTTAAGCTCGATCTTGCGCTCGACCTTCTTCTTATTCTTGCGGGTCCAATAGGTCTCGCCAGTCGACTTGTTCTTGATTTGTATGAGTTGGTCCTGTGACATGTGGGTAAAATGATGTCGCTGTACTATACCCTATCAGACGAGCGAATGCAAGGCTTGAGACACCAGTCAGGGACAAAAAAGACCGCCACGATTGCTCGGGGCGGTCTACTGAATCTCACATAGTCAATCGGCTGTTAACCCTTGCCGCCGGTGTAATAGAACTGCGGCTGGCCGAACTTGGTCCAGTTGAATTTCACGATACGGTACTCGCCGGCCGGGAATTTCATTTCCGTAGGCTTGGTCGTATCGAGATCGACCGTAAGCACCCTACCCTGCGTGATGAGTTCGATTTCCATCGAGTATGGGCGCTCGAGATACGGCTTACCATCCTGAACGAGCCCGAGCACATCAATGGTCATATCCTGCTTGCCGACAAGGTTCAGATAGGCCGTCGGAAGTGCGTAGGTCTCCAGAATCTTGAGCGTAGCGGATCCCGCTGAAGCAGTCGTGAGCTGATAGTGCCCATCGACCGAATAGTTGTCCATCTCATAGGTAGAGGTTGCCGGCTTTGCGACCGGGTCGCTCACTTTGTAGGTGACAACTTTGCCATCGGTATATTTGACCCACACGATCATGTTGGTATACCGAGACAACCATTCAGGCCAGAACAACTGACCGTCCCTGACCTGCACGTAGACAGCATCTGCGGTTTGTCCGTCCTCATTGAGAACGAGCACATTCGCTTCGCTGACGTCACTGAGAATGGGGATTTCCCACATCCAAAGATTGACGTGGATACCATTGGTAGGAGTGATGTTCTTGGCGATGGCATTACCATTGCCATAGAACAACAGATTCCAGTTCGTATCGTACAGATACGCGTATGAATCGACGCGGTCGTCTTGATTCTTTATCCAATAGCTAAACGGCACGGCGAAGAGTTTCTTGAGGATATCTTCACCTGATGTACCATTCGTGTCCGTCGAGTTCACAGTTCCCTTGCGACTCCAATCCATACTGGGGGAATATGTGTACCGCCCGCCGTAGGCCGCGATCTTGAGCGCATAACTGCGCAAGAGATCAGGGCTCTGAATTTGAGGCAAACTAGTCGGGTGATCTGCAGCGATGGCCGTGAATGAGAGAAGCGCCGCCAGGATGGCGAGCGCGAACAGGTTCTTCAGTTTCATAGTTTCTTTCGTTTCTGTATTTCCGTATTGTTTTCGTTGTTTTTTGTTTGCTACCAATTACTGTTGTTCCGCGGCTTTGCGCTTCTGCGCTTCGATAAGCTCACGGATCTGCGCTTCGGGAATAGGCGTAGGCCTTTGATCTGTTGACGACCCGAATGCAAAGCTTCCACGCTGTTCTGTGATAGCGATCGACGTATCGACCACCACCGGCGCTGAGACAACCTCAATCGCCATTTCTTGTTCGACCGGAACGACTTCAGTTGCAACTTGCACTTCAGTCGGTTCAGGAACAGGATCATTCGATGCCGTTGCCTTCTTGCGACACGTGAGTGCTACAAGAATTACCACGACAAGCATGACCGCTGCGCCGAGGGTCAACAAACTGGGTTTTTGACTGTTGGTCTTCATAGGTTCTCCGTTTCGAGCACCAAACAAATCACACACTCTCACAGCCATGCGAGAGATATCATCGTTTTGATTGACATATGTGGTTTGCAAGGAGCAAAAAAGCCCATAACGGGCTCATATAAGGTTTGGGAGTAGTATAGCATATATAAATGCATTTGTCAATGCTCCTCTGAAAGCCGCCTTGAAATACAGCCACAGAAGAGTACAATGGCCATATGAAAGGCCTCCTCACCTGGCTCTCTCGCCGACGCTACCCCTACCAGCCGCTTATCACGGTCAATATCTCTCGCCGTCGCCTCATCGCCAATCTGCACCGATTCATGGAGATAGCTCCCAAGCACGCCGTCGCACCAGTACTCAAGAGCAACGCATACGGTCATGGGCTCATCGAGGTTGCCAAAATTCTTGAGATGGAACGACGTCGTCCGACCTCAAAGAATGGATCGATCCCCTTCTTCGTTATCGACTCATACTTCGAGGCACTCGCTCTGCGTGCCGCTGGTATCAGAACTCCGCTCCTCATCATCGGATATACTCGTCCAGAAATTATTGCCAATGCACGACTCAGAGGAGTATCGTTCACAATCACGAGCATGGAAACTCTTCGTCATGTGGTGAACTTCCAACCGTCCACATTGAGCTTTCCTCCCTACAAAAAAATCTCTGTGCACCTCAAGATAGATACAGGTATGCATCGCCAAGGAATCTTGCCTGAGGAACTCTCTCAACTCAACGAAATTCTCGAGGTAAATCCCGCTATTGTGGTGACCGGCATCTGCTCTCACCTTTCCGATGCCGACAATCAAGATCCTTCCAATACTGAATCTCAACTAAATGTCTGGAATGATATTGTGAAGAAACTATCTGCGAATTATTTAACCATCGAGCACATTCACATAAGTAACACTGATGGACATCGTTTCGTCGCAGATGCACATGCAACACTTTCTCGTCTCGGCATCGGTCTTTATGGAATTGCTGACACTGCTCCACTCGGCGAACATATGTCTCTCGAGCCTGTTATGCGTATGGAGACCATAATTACTGGTGTGAAGAATCTCAAGCGCGACGAAACTGTCAGCTATGGAAATTCATTCAAGGCGGAATCAGATATGCTCATCGCAACTATTCCCGTCGGCTACTATGAAGGTATCGATCGACGTCTCTCAAACATCGGTACAATATTGGTCGGTGATGAAGATGTTCCCTGCCGCATCCTTGGACGCGTCAGTATGAACATCACTATCATTGATGTCACTCATGTACCTGACGCAAAAATTGGCATGAAAGTAACTGCTATTAGTAATGATACAGAGGATCAGAACTCTATCGTGCAAATAGCCAAGAAATGCCAGACCATCCCTTACGAGATTGTAGTGCACATTCCTGAGCAACTGAAGAGAGTGGTGATATAGAGAATAACCGTAGGGCTTGAGGTTACTCTTGTGATAAATCAAAAAACTGCTAGAATCATGGAGTTATCGAAAATGCGCCGTTCGGATAGCGGCTATTCCAGGGGACTGTAAATCCCCGGCCCTATGGGCATCGCTGGTTCGAGTCCAGCACGGCGCACAAACACAATGTAAACGAAAAAGCGCCCATACTCTGAGCGCTTTTTTCTACTTCTGCGCCATAACACTCGGCATCACGATAGGACTCTCGCCTTTCTGTTTCTTCTTCACTTCGAAAGTGAATGAAGGTTGAACTTCACCTTTACCTGCTGGCTTGATACCAACTTCGATGATACCTCCCTTGCTGACAGACTGTGCAATAAGAAGATTTGCGACTGGCGTGAGAATCTTGGTCTGAATGAGACGCTTGAGCGGACGAGCACCATACTGTGGGTTGTAACCCTCCTTGGCGAGATATTCGTAGACTGCAGGAGAGATGTTAAGAGTGATCTGCTTCTCAGTGAGACGCTTGACCACCTGCTCCACCTGGATCCTGACGATATCCTTGATAGCCTCATGCGAGAGGATGTCGAAGATGATGGTGTCATCGAGACGATTGAGGAATTCTGGTCTGAAATACTCCTTGAGAGATGACATAACCTTGTCTTTAGCTTCGAGATAGTTGTTCTTGTCGCGATTGTCAGTGTCACGAGCGAAGCCAAGCTTCTCCATGCGCTCGATGTGCTGAGCACCAATGTTAGAAGTCATGATGATGACAGTATTGCGGAAATTGACCACGCGACCCTTGGAGTCAGTGAGACGACCGTTGTCGAGCACCTGAAGGAGTACGTTGAATACTTCTGGATGAGCCTTCTCGATCTCATCGAAGAGAATGACGGCGTACGGACGATGACGAACCATTTCGGTGAGACCTCCTGCTTCATCATAGCCAACATATCCTGGAGGTGCACCGACGAGCTTGGAGACACTGTGCTTCTCCATGAACTCTGACATATCTACGCGAATGAGTGCCTTGTCATCATTGAAAAGGAATTCTGCGAGTGCCTTGGTGAGCTCAGTCTTACCTACACCGGTAGGTCCGAGGAAGATGAATGAACCGATCGGACGATTTGGATCAGCGATGCCTGCGCGTGAACGGCGGATAGTATCTGAAATTTTCGAGACTGCCTCATCCTGACCGACGATGCGCTTCTTGAGCTCGTCTTCCATGCGAGTGAGCTTGATAGCCTCTGACTCGAGCATTCTTGTAACAGGGATTCCTGTCCAGCGAGAAACTACACCAGCGATATCTTCGGCGTTGATTTCCTCCTTGAGGATGCGGCGTGATGACTGGAGCTTCTTGAGACGCTTGGACTTCTGATCAAGCTCCTTCTCGAGTGCAGGAATGGTGCCGTAGCGGATTTCAGCGGCCTTGGAGAGATCTGCGCGTGCCTCTGCCATCTCTGCTTCCATACGGAATGATTCGAGTTCCTTCTTGATGCGCTTGATCTCGCTGATAGTCTCCTTCTCATTGGTCCACTTGAGCTCAAGCTCTGAGGTGCCTTCCTTGAGATCAGCAATCTCCTTCTCGATCTTGGCCATACGAGCCTTTGATTCCTTATTGGTCTCCTTCTTGAGAGCTTCACGCTCTATCTCGAAGCGCATAATCTTGCGACGAGTCTCTTCGAGCGCAGGAGGCATATTCTCGAGTGAGATGCGGAGACTAGAAGCGGCCTCATCGATGAGGTCGACGACTTTGTCTGGCAAGAATCGGTCGGTGATATAACGGCTGGCGAGATTGACTGAGGCAATGATGGCATCATCCGTGATACGAACGCCGTGGAAGAGCTCATACTTCTCTTTGACACCGCGGAGGATAGCGATAGCATCATCTGGTGACGGCTCGTTGACGAATACTGGCTGGAAACGGCGAGTGAGTGCAGGATCCTTCTCGATGTATTTCTGATATTCCTTGAGAGTGGTTGCTCCGATAGCACGAAGTTCACCACGTGCGAGCGCCGGCTTGAGCATGTTGGATGCGTCCATAGAACCCTCTGATGCACCAGCACCAACGAGCGTATGGATCTCATCGATGAAGAGGATGATTTTGCCGTCAGACTTCTCAACTTCCTTCAAAATATTCTTGAGACGCTCTTCGAATTCGCCACGATACTTGGTACCAGCGATGAGAGAGCCGAGATCGAGCGAGACGAGCTCCTTATCCTTGAGAGATTCAGGAACATCACCCTGCGCCATGCGAAGCGCGAGACCTTCTGCGATAGCAGTCTTACCGACACCAGCTTCTCCGATGAGAATCGGGTTGTTCTTGGTGCGGCGTGAGAGGATCTGGATGATACGCATGATTTCTGCGTCACGACCGATGACAGGATCGAGGCGATTTTCCTTGGCGAGCTTGGTGAGTGAGCGAGCATACTTGAAAAGTGTACGAAGCTTCTTAGGCTCGGTCTCTTTGATAGCTGGATCTTTCTTGAGCTCTTCGATAATCTTGGATACAGCTTCACGCTCAATCTTGAAACGTGAGAGTATGTCGCGTGCGATACATGGTGTATCGAATACCGAGAGGAAGAGATGTTCGGTTGAAACAAACTCATCCTTGAGAGCCGTAGCAACGCGCATCGAATTGTCCAAGATCTGCGCGAGATCTGGTGTGAGGTATATCTGATATGACGGTGAGAGCACATTTGATCCCTCAGGAGCCTCGATCTGTTCGAGGACAACGTCGAGCATCATAGGTGTGTCGATCTCCATCTTATCGAGGATAGATGCGACCATACTCTCTTCCTGTAGCATAAGGGCGCACAAGAGGTGCGCAGGATTCACGTGGTTCTGGCCGCGCTCAATCGCGAGCTCGTGTGCTCGGCGGAGGGCTTCGCGGGCCTTAGTTGTGAGCTTATTCATTGGAGGCATATGTATATATAGTACTACGAAAATGAGTGTTTAGTCAAACATGTCCCCTATCCTGCTTAGTGCGACGAACGAGACTCAAATTTCTTTCATGAAAGAACCTCCAGTACACATAAAGTGTACAGGGTAACGCAGAAAATGTGAAGTTTGACTACTTCGCGACCTTGATTGCCTCATCAAACTGGATAGAGAGGAGCCTTGATGCCCCATCGGCACCCATAGTGACACCATAGAGCACACCGGCGCGCGACATAGTCTCGCGGTTGTGGGTGATAAGAATGAGCTGGGAATGCTTGGAAAGATTCTCAATCATGTCGCCATACTTCTTGGAGTTTGCTTCATCAAGTGCCGCGTCAGTCTCGTCGAGAATAATAAATGGTGGTGGATTGACCTGTGATACTGCGAAAAGGAGTGCGATTGAAGTAAGTGCACGTTCACCACCCGAGAGCATCATAAGACCCTTCACCTTCTTACGTGGAAGACTGACACTGACTTCAAGACCTTCCGGACCATCCTCCTGACCTTCTTCTACATTCATGCCATCTTCAGGCATTTCTCCTGAGAGTGCGTCGCTCAAATCATCCATGTCACTCTTCTTGCGGCGTTTCGTTTCCCTGATAACAGAAAGTTCAGCCTTACCACCACCGAACATGAGTGAGAAATATTTCTGGAACTCAGTATTGATCTTGAGGATACCTGATTTGAATTCATAGTCGATGCGAGTATCGAGATCAGCAATAAGCATGAGGAGTTCCTTCTTGGCACGTGCGAGATCTTCAAGCTCCTTGCCGAGGAACATGTCGCGCTCCTCAGTCTCACGATATTCCTTCATGACCTCCACACCGCCAGCCGCACCAGAGTCTTCGAGACGAATCTTTATCTTCTCGATCTGCTTGCGACGAGCTTCTTGTGCAGGACGATCCTGTGCCGCAAGCTCACTGATATCACGAGGATACTGCACGGCTTCCCTACCTGCCATCATTCCCGCTTCACCAAGCTCACGTTTGAATGCTTCCTCTTTATATGAGATATCATTCAAGCGCGCAGTGAGGTCATTCACCATATGTCTGACCTCATTCTGGCGTGCGATGATGCGGAATACATCTTTCTCAGCATCACGGTTGGTATCCTTCTCTTTTTCGATGTTCCTCTTGAGCTCGTCGTAGTCACGAACAAGCTTGGCCTCCTCTTCGGAGATCGAAGTCAACCTTCCTTCCAATCGGGAACGCTCGCGAGAGATCTTCTCGATTTCCTTCTCCGCTTCACCAATGAAAGCTGAGTCTGTATTCGTACGATGACTAGCAATGAAACTGCGGAGTGCAGAAACAACTTCGACGAATAATTTCTTAGCATCCTCAATTGATTTGAAATCCTCAATAGTGCGCACGATCTCCTCAACATCCTTGAGATAAACAGTCTTCAACTCTTCATTCCTAATTCTCGACTGCTCCTTCTCAATAGCGCGCCTATTCGCGGAAATTTCACCTTCAATGCGACCCAATTCACGACCAATCTGATCTTTCTCGGTGCGAGTAATAGAAAGTTTACCCTCAAGCATAATGAGTGCATCACTTTTCCTGTCAGCAGTCTTGGAATCAGTCAGTATCTTCTTGGCGTGTTCCAATTCCCTGTCGAGCTGCGCCAATTCCGCCTTGGGACCAGCAACCTCTTTCTCCAATCGAGAACGCTCGCTCGCGAGATGTGCGTCCTCATGTGCAAAATATTCCTGATACAGGGTGACCAATTCTTTGCGCATCTCTTCAGCCTTCTCTACCTTCTCGACCTGCTTCTTCAAAAATTTCAAATGAGGTGCAATCTCTCTGCGAAGCGACTCGACACGTTCCATGTTCTCGTCAGTCTTCTCCAATTTCCTGATGCTCTCCAATTTCTTCCACTGGTATATTTTCAAACCAAGCGCATCTTCAATCATCTCTCTGCGTTCACGAATAGATGCAGAAAGTATTCTGTCAGCTTCACCCTGAGAGATGATATGGTGACCAGTCGCACCGATATGAGCTGTCGCCAGAAGTTCAACAATATCCTTCAAGCGCACCTGCGTTCCATTCAAGAGATATTCATTCGTATTGTCGCGATGCACAACGCGCTCGATGGAAACTTCATCGAAATCAATTCCTGCAAAAAGACGGCTCGAGTTATCGAATGTCACCTTCACGCTCGCCCTGTTTGCTCTACCAGCCGCTGCAGGTCCATCTCCACCTCCGTTCCAGATCATGTCTTCACCTCTCTTCCCACGGAGTGATTTGATCGACTGTTCACCAAGAACGAAGCGAAAAGCTTCAGCAGTATTTGATTTTCCTGAGCCATTTGGACCAACAATACTTGTTATCGATGTCGTGAACGACAAAGACGACTTCTTGGCGAAAGATTTGAAGCCGGAAAGTTCGAGAGACTTGAGATACATTGTAGTTTGAATATTTTAACATAAAAAGCGCCCTAGGTTGGGCGCTTGAAATCATACTTTCTCATCACCTTCTCCAGAACCATCGACACCCCAAAGATCCGCGCAAAGGATACGTTCTTCACCATTGGGCGCCCTGATAATGATCTGACAACCATCTCCTTCAAAATGCTGTAACGAATCGAGCAACATTAGAGAACG
The DNA here is from genome assembly GCA_039799225.1 of Candidatus Parcubacteria bacterium. Taxonomy (GTDB): domain Bacteria; phylum Patescibacteriota; class Minisyncoccia; order Phycocordibacterales; family PALSA-1337; genus C7867-002. The sequence goes on from JBDLTF010000004.1 coordinate 28,326, forward strand.
CCTAAATACCGAGGTTAGGTCTAGACCACTCTTTTCCATTATTTCTGATATTCTTTGACGAACTTCGGGAGTAAGAACTATGTTGATTTCACCAGGCAACTGTTCTCCAGCCATAATAAATACCTTTCGTTGAATTTAACAGACTATACCAGAAGATAGTGCTCCCTACCACCCCTTAGCCTCCAACGCCTTCTCTGCTGCTTGCTGCTCTGCTTCCTGCTTGGACATACCCGTTCCTGCTGCGACTTGAACATCCCTAAGGAATACACCGAGAGTGAATTTCTTGTCATGATCAGGACCAACTTCTTTGAGTGTCTTATAGGTCGGCGTGATACCCATCTTCTCCTGTGCCTTCTCCTGGAAGCGACTCTTGGCATCGATCCAGAGCTTATCTTTCACAATGATATCGATGTCGATGTAATTCAAGATCTGATCTGAAATGAACTGCGCAGCTGCATGATATCCCTGATCCATATAGATGGCACCGATGAGAGCCTCGACTGCATTTGCGAGAATGACCGAACGGGCACGACCAGTATCTTTGGCCTCACCCTTCGAGAGGAGCATGAATTCATTGAGACCAATATGTTCAGCGACCTTCGTGAGACTGACGGTGTTCACGATAGCTGAACGATATGCGGTGAGCTCACCTTCTGCCTTGTGCGGATATTTCAAGAAGAGGAATCCGGTGACCGCCAACTCCAAAACAGCGTCTCCGAGAAATTCGAGGCGCTCATTGTGTTCCATGCCAGTACCCTTGTTCTCATTGAGGTACGAGCGATGTGTACATGCTGCACGGAGCAAGTTTACATCGTTGAATGAAACGCTGATCTTTTTCGAGAGTTTTTCGAGATTCTGTTGCATGTTACTTCTCCTCACTAACAATCGTCACTGCTTTGGTAACTATCGGGAGGATATCATTATAGAAATTGAGTTCGAGAATGTCGGCGAGCTTGAACCACTTAGCATCATCAAGTCCTGGCTTCTTCGCAAGAGCGAGGTCAGTAAACTTCGACTCTGCGAGATAGTAGTGAACCTGTTTCCTGATCTTACCAATCTCAGGATCGTTGGCAATATATTCATTCTGACCGAGGTCTTCCTTAATCTTCACATCGAGACCGATTTCTTCTTTGACTTTGGCGACGGTGCCATCCTTTGGATCCATATCCTGAGGGATTTTTCCCTTGGAAAGGGTCCAGTGGCCGAAAATGTCGTGCACGAAGGCAAAGAAGATATCAGACTCATGGCGCGCATATACGATGGCGCCTCCGAGATGCTGGACAGGCATCTGTTCATACGGGACCTCGGCAGGTTTCTTCTTCTTGGGAGCCTGTGGAGCGTCCTTACCTGGCTCACCAAGCTCCTTGTAGACCGCACCGAGCACACCGTTTACGAACCTACCCGATGTTTCGCCGCCGAATGTCTTGGCGAGCTCGATAGCTTCGTTGATAGCAACCTTGGCAGGAACCTCATCACGGTCAGAGAAGATGAGTTCGAAGAGACCGAGGCGGAGAACATTACGATCAACCGGAGAAATCTTCTCGAGTGGCCAGTCAGGAGCGGCCTTGGTGATGATATCGTTGAGATCCTGCTTCTTGGCGATAATACCCTTCAAAAGGGCTTCTATGAATGAGACATCAGTCACACCTGGAGCAAATTCCTTGGCATTACGAGTAACAATGGCGGAAACGTTTTCGTCATGCTGTCCACGAGCATCCCACTCGAAGAGTGATTGGAGAACTACAGACCTTGAGAGGTGTCTATTTGCCATTGTAATGAAAGAACTTGGTGATGGATTATGTGCTTCTACGAAACCTTCAATTCAAAGTCAGAAACATTCCTGACGTTTTGGACTTTGAACTTCCTATTTCGAACCCTATTTCTTGGCAGCCGTTGCCTTCTTCGCCTTCTTGGCGACCTTAGCAGCGAGGTCAAGGACCTTGCGTCCATTGTACCATCCACAGCTCATACAAACCGTGTGTGCCTTGCGGCTTGCGCCACAATTGGAACATGTCGAAGCGCGCCCTGCTGAGAGAGCGTGATGCGAACGGCGGTTATTACGATGTGAGCGCGTTGCGCGCATGCGGACTACCATGGGAAGTAGTATTGCATATTATTTTATTTTTCGCAAGAAGTGGGTCTTTTTGAGCACCCTAAATCAAACATAGTTTGCCAATTACGAGAAAATACGGTAGATTGTTCTGTACGTGGTTTGTTCTGATAGTGCGCCCATATCTTCGCTTTGCTCGATATAGGCGCTGCGCTCGGACGAACCGCGAATGCAAGCATTCACGATCGTCCTCACTTGCGCCCATAGCTCAGCTGGTAGAGCAGATCCCTCTTAAGGATAAGGTCGTAGGTTCGATCCCTACTGGGCGCACAAATCGAGGGCTCGCAGATTTGTGCGAGCCGCAGGCCTGACGAGGCCGAGCGGGCGACCAGCAGGTCGTGCCGGCGGAGGCTTCGCGAGATTTTCTAGCAAGAAAATACTCGTGACCACAAATCAAAATAAAGTCGCGTAGAAATATGTTAGGCTAGTAGATACGATTTCCCGCCGGGGTGGCGAAATTGGTAGACGCACGTGGCTTAGGACCACGCGGAGCAATCCTTGGAGGTTCGAGTCCTCTCCCCGGCACAAACGAACGAAGTGAGTTTTGTGTTGGGAGCAAAGCGCCTGCGCGCTTTGCGAGAGAGGACTCGAAAAGGCTGAGCATGTTTTCTCGGAGCAAGCTCCGAGAAAACGCGAAGCCTATACCGCGCCTGTAAGGCGAGAGTCCTCTCCCCGGCCACACTAATATCCACACTTGACACGGACATCTTTCCGTGCTATTTTTGTGTTTGGAAAACCTGTTCTTACTATTACTATGATACTGATGCCCACTGAAACCAATCGGACTCCTGTCGTTTCACCTGCAGCTCCCCAAAAAATCAGAGGCCACATCTTGGTCCTGATCGCCGGAGAATCGACCCGTGAAGTTGTTCGGATCGGACTCGAAAGGGTTGGATATACGGTAACCGCCCTCAGTTGCCCCGTGAAGGCGCTCTGCAAGTTTGCAAGCGACCCTTTCATCAAGCAGATTATCGTCTGCGAACAGATCGCCTGCGATGACGGTAGCGACCTCATGCGCCGGGCAAACAAACTCGGTAAGCAGGTTGTCCCGTTCACCTACGGAAACAGTGTCGACCCGACTGACATCCTTAGTTTGACCTCATAACACACTCACTCACCTCACCGCCGCACTGGTTCAACTAGTGCGGCGTTTTTATTTCCAAACCCCATTATAAGGTCTCATTTTAGGCCTTTTTCGAGGGTATTGACTTTTCCCATATATAGTAGTATAATAGCGCCCAGATACTGTCCTACAGTGAGTGCTGTTTGACAACGACATACACGACAACAAAAGGAACCCCATGTCCGCGCCTACTATGAACCATACGAAAGTATGGATTGACGGAACGAACCTGTGTTGGGAGGGAGAGGTTGATATGTCCGATTTGGCCATTATCATTCCCCTTTCCAACTCAAAACTGTATCAGTTCGTCATTGCCCCCCTCCATTTCAACGGAGGAACATCCTCATCACCGAAGATTGGACTCTGCGATATCACCCCGGCGTACTCCATTGTGATTGAAAGACTTTTCGGCGTCTACGCGTTGAAAGACGCATCTAGACTGCCGTTGAGCCTATCATTCCAGATGGGAGTCTCGCCGACGATGTACAGAAGCACCAAACTCGGTGAGTCAACGAGTGATCAACTGATCTCTCGACAACTGGTCCGAGAAGACCTCCCCGATGAGCGTTTGTGCACTGTCACCTTCGATCCGCGAAAGTGGGTCGAACAGATGAACGAGCAGAAAGCTCAGGAGGAAGTCCTTCACGAACATCAGGTAAACGAGAAACCTCCCGGTCTGTTCAGATCAATACTATCGGGAATCTCGCACGTACTAAACCTTAGTTATACAAACCGTATTACAATCTCACAAACTGAACTCGTCGAGATTGAAAAACAAACTAATGGTCACGTGCCCGCATCTCCGACAATAACCGAAATCGAAACCAACGGCCACGCATCTGCGGAGGCCACAACAAATCAAACCAAACCAGAAACGACAGACAAACCTACACAGAAAGAACCGATTGCTATGATAAATTATAAAGTTGAACTGACGGGCGGCACGCTTATCGTAAGCGAGCTCCCCTCAACGGTCGTCGACGTCTCGATCCAACTCTTCGATGGAGATACTGCGCTGAGTCAAGAAATCCTCGCAGTAAGCCAACGTGGTGTCATCATCACTGATGGTACACTCAAAGTTGAAGACGTGTTCCACAGACTCGACCTCGAAGTGGGGAAAGTTCCGAACACGGTCATCCTCCTCAAGATCACTCCGAAAAGTTCGGATGCATCAGAGGAAATTAAGCCGGTTAATCATGTCGTGAACGGAAGCGAGATCATCGACATTCTCACGCCTGTAGCGCAAGCCGCTCCAGCTGTGATGTTCGCTCCTATCCTTGTACCGACTCCAGCTCCTACACCCACCACCCCTCCGGCTCCTGAACCGTTGCCTGAGGAAAAGGTGTTGGATACACAGCAAGGTCGGCTCAATAAGCTCAAGAACGACCTCAGGAACAAGAAACTGATGAGCCAGGTCTTGTTGGTATATCTCGTGGAGATGGCAAACGCCATCGATAGCACCTTGTGCACCCTGCGGGACAAGAAGTTCGCCAATAACGAACGTGCTCAGAAACTCCTGCCGGAAGCGGTCGAGACCGCGAAAGCAATCAACTATATCCGTGTTGAAAAATGGGAAAAATGGCCCGAACTCAGCGATATCCTTGATGAACTCAATACACGCATCCGCAATCTCGGATGTACGGAAGGTCAACCGGGGGCCGCACTCAAGAACGAGCTCGACCAAATCGCAGAGTCCGTACACAAAAAGAATTGGAGCTCTGTGACACCAAAAATCCTCGAACAGGCCCTAAATAATGCCAGGGGGCTCATCAAGAAATTGGCTGCGGCTGAGGATGAAGTGATCAAGCGGTCCGGAGAGTTGGAAAAAGAACTCGCCGAACAGCGCAAGAAGACTGAGGAACAGGCTGCTGAAACTGCGCGGCTCACCGCGGAACTGGAAGAAGCTCGAAATAAGCCGGCTCAAACGCCGTCTCCGAACAGCCCTCCGGCACCGACGGTAGCTGCGCCTGCACAGGCACCAGCTCAGACTGAGACCGCAACGGCGGGAGCACCTCCCGCAGGAGCTCCGCCGACAACATCGACGACTCCGAGTTCAGCAAGCAATCCGCTCGTGATCATATTAGCGGTCGTGGCGGCACTGCTCGCTGTAATGCTCATCGTGAGCCTCATCCAAGATCGTAAGTGGACATCGGACGCGGTACCACCAAATGGCACCGTGGACTCGAGACCTCCGCTTCCGATGCCGACGACAAATCGGCTGCCTGACTGGGCGAACCCGCGGATACTGGGTTACTACCAGGCACTCGTTGCAGCAGGAGTATTGTCGGGAACGAACGTTTCGTCGTCTGGTTCTGTTTCTGCCATGAACAATAGCAGTAACTACATCAACGGCCACAGCTTCGTGAACGGCAATGGGTTCCAGCTCAACTACATGTTGCCGCCGACGAACCAGCCGACTATCATTGTGACCAATGTTAGTATCACGGTCACGAACGTGACGGCTTACGAGCCTCAACAAAAAGGTTGCACAACACCGCCGCAAGCACCGGCATGCGGAGATGGAACACCTCGTCAAAGTTGCATTCCAAGTGGAGCGCAACTCTTGTCCGACGGGAGTTGGGTATTCAAAAGAGACCTCAACCCCGGCGAGATGCACGAATACCGTGGGGATCAACAGATGATCCTGTCCGTAGTCTGGGCGAATGCTCCGACTCCGTACTTCACGGTCAAGCATCAGCGAGATGACGGGTCATGGGAATCAGAAGACTCAAACTCTGATACGGATACCACGGACTCCACACACCGGTTAGTGCTCGACAGGAATGCTCCTCATTCAGCACAAATTACCGCGACATGGCGTCCGAGGCACACCGTTCAACGACGAGCATAGTGCTCTGAACATTCACGCCCCTCACTTATCTACGGATAGGTGAGGGGCTTTTTTATACCTCAAAAACCCCTCAACTAGGCCTTTATTGGTGATAAGCCTAAACTTGACTTTTGCATATAAAGTGTGCTATAATATATGCAGAATTGTGAAGCTGTATCCGTGTGGATACTCCCCTTTGACAATCGAATACGGTTTCAACAAAACAACACCTGGGTGGCTGAAATGCTGCCCTACAAAGAGAAAGAAAGATAGTATATGAAAGAAAGAACCCCTGCACCTCCTTTGAGGTTTCCTAAAACAACGGTAGGCGAGTCTGCTGAGAAAGAGATCCCTTTGAAGAAATTCAAGGAGACCCCTCTGAACATCCGATTCGTCCACGGAATAGATGTAGGCGCATTGGTAATAAATTTACTGTGCGTCATCTTCCTATTCATTGTTATCCGTTTCATCCTTGGGAGCGCCCAAGGGATCAGGATTCATCCTGCGCTATTGTTGGCAATTCCATCGATATGCGTGACTGCAATCATAGTGTTCTTCCAGCATCGCATGTGGATGGTCGCCGACGCTCAGACCGCGGTGAAGTATCTCGACCCGCTTATCAGCGTCATCGACGTGTACTTCCAAGGTTTTCATTTCGTTCCTTGGTATTCAAAATCCGAGAACGATGTGACAAACTTCCAGAAGCACACCGAGATCAATGCACGACAAGCCGATAATACGGCTATCACATTCCAAACACTGGACGGATACGACGTTGCGGTAAATCTCGTTTGTTTCTTCAATAGACGAGAAGAAGAGTCTGCTCTCAAGAAGTCCTTGAAGTACACAATGGAAGGACTCAACACGAGAACACGTGCCATGATCGCATCGAGACTCTCTACCTTCGGTGGATTAAACACCTATCAGACTCTTCTTGAAAACAAGGACGGAGTCGCTGAGTGGATCTCGGCGATGTTCGGCGGTGAAAATTCAACTTCACCGTATGAAGAAGAGGCTGGGTTACGCATCTTCGATCCGCTCATGGTTTCATTCGACCTGACAGCTGATTCGAAGAGAATCTATGCGGACAAAGCAAAAGCAGCTGCCTTCACTAGTTCATTCAGAGAACTGGCTGGAGAAGATGCCAAGCTCAATCCAAAAGATGCTGCCGATGCAGTACAAGTTGCAACTGGCACCGCCACGCGCAATATCAATAGTCACACGCACGAATATGTAGGTATCACCCCAGGAATCACAGTATTCGCACCCGGAGGTGGGGACATCGCCGTCGGAACGAGAGGAGGTAAGTGAGTTATGGCTGAAACAAAAGAAAAAGCAAAAGAAGGCAAGGAAAACAAGGGTGCGTTGAAGAAGAAGTTATGGATCGTTGGGATACTGGCTGTAATAATTCTCTTCTTGTCATTCCTGTTCACCTCTCCGAGCGTCGAGAATACAGGTGCCCACGTCAAAGGATTCGTATCCTGTGGCGTCGTCACCGTTGACAATACGCTCAGCGAGAGTATTGAAGTCGGACCAGACGAAGATATCGTCCAACAGAAAGTCACTCGCGGCGTCGAATGGGAAAAATTCATCAATGGTCGGCTCGTCAGATATTACCCTGTCGGAAAACCATGGGTAGATGTCATCCCAGACGATCAGATCGGAGAGATTGAAACCGTTTCGTACCGAGTACGAGGCGACCAGCATGTCACTATGCAGATCGCTTACGCCAAGTTCCCAAAGGGAGCAAAAGTACCACAGGAGTGGTACCAAGCTGCATTGGCAACTATCGGTAAGTAGCCAAGAAAACACAAAGCCCGCGAAGCAATTCGCGGGCTTTTTTCATGGATGAATGTATGACTCGGTTCCTTACCTTCCTAGTTCTAGAACTGTATTCGATATGACGTAGATAATTCCCCAGGCAGATGTCATGATGAACATGCCAATAATGCCACCAATCATACTCTTCTTGCCTGCCTCTCGAGATTCATCCTTGCCCCAGACGACCTGGAAAACTCCATAGGTGAACACGACTATAGCAATCGCGAACATTAAGCCAACGACTGGTTGGATGATGTTCGATATGATGGGATTGAGCACATTGCCGAATGCGTTGGCATCAACCTTTGCATAGGCTGTGGATACGAGATCCATGGAGGCTAGTTGACCTGGTCAGGATACTGAACGCGAGGATACTGGTTGACAGGAGCGGTAGTATCGGTGCGGAAGGTGTTGCTCAAGATGCGTACGAGACCCCAGATAGACAAGATGACGAAGAGACCAACGATACCCCAGATAATGCCACCCTGATACTCCTTGCGCTTGTCTTCTGAATTACCACTCATGATGAAGCGGACAACGTTGAAGATGATCCAAATAACCGCAAAAGCGATAAGAATCTGGATGAAGGTGTTACCAAGATTGGTAAGCTTATAAGTAAGTGTGTTGACGTCGGTGATTGCCTGGGCAAAAGCGACTGACGGCAAGAAAGAAACGAGGGCTGCTATGATCTTTTTCATAATAATGCGTTGATTTATATGGATAACTGATTATAGGTACTATTATATCACAGGAGATTACGTGTCTATGGCCAAATGTGGATTACTCCTGATTACTTTCCTAAGGAAATACTAACGAGGCACTTGATTCAAGCTACCATTTGAAAGCGGAACCTGGTTGAGGCTACCATTGGATGTTGGGCTTGAACCCCCTCCTGGGAATATATTGGTGAATGAATTCCATCCGGCAGGCCTATTGGTGTCATTTTGGAGCCCAAAAGTATTCTGGAGGATATTGACGAGACCCCACATAGAGAGGATGACGAAGAAACCGATCAAACTCCACATGACATAAGGTCCAGCCTCTTTCCTCTCAGCATCGGCCATAATGAAGTATTTGATGACATGATAGACGAACATCACCACGGCAATACCCATCATGAGGACGAGAATCCTATTCGCATAGGTGATTATGAGATCTATGAGCGAAGCGAGGGTCTTATTCGTTGCCGCGAATGCAACTGTTGGAAGAATACTTGAAACGAAAGTGAAAAGAGCTATTTTTTTATTCATAAAATTTACATGTATTAATTATTCAAGGCGTTTTGTGCGCTCTGTATAGTACGCTGATCCACGACACCGCTCGCCGACAAGGTGTTAATCACTACTTGTATGATGATGCGCGCACCGATCACCACAGCTACTCCTATAATAATCCAGGAAAGCCATCCTTTGAGCCTGTTCATCTCCTCTGGATTACCACGAGCAAGAATGAATTTTAAGCCCACCCAAATGAGAGCAAGTACAGCAGCGAGAACGACAATATAGCTGAATATTTCGACAAAGCTCTGAATGAGACCACCGACAGAATCGACTTTAAGCGGATTGGTAAGTTTTACAAACCCTTGACTATTGGTTGGCTGACGATTGACGTCATCAGGTTGTCTATTTACATCATCAGCCGCAAACAATGGAGACGGAATAACTACCGAGAGGAGAAGCAGGCTGCCTAAAACCCATCTGACGCACTTATTTTTTATAGTGATAAATTTCATAGGTTTAAGGATTTCCGAGCAGAGTCTTGAACGCCGCATTATCAGTCAACCAACTCAGTATCTGATACACGATGAACCATGCTGATAGCATAATTATAAACCCTGTGAAGATTTTCGGAAAGATGGCATGAGCCTTCGTTTTGTTGGCAGGGACACCACTGATGTAGAGCCAGCCAGCCCATGAAAATGCAGCTATCGAAGCGAATACACCAAGCACCATCATAATATTGATGAGGTGTTGTACCTGAAGCATGATGCCATTGAAATCGCAGGGTACATATTTTGGATCCTTTGCAGTATTCGCACCAGCAGGACCATCACAGACAACAATCTTGAAGGTTGACTTGGTCGGATCAGAATATGCTGGATTAACTTCGGTCGCAGCATACACTGACAGAGATCCTGTAGTAATGAACAAAAAGCCTAGAAATATAACTGCTGCTTTTGAGAGTATGTTCTTCATATTATTTGGTTGCATTCTTGAGAATTATATCGTATTCATTCCCGGCATCTTGAAGAGCCTGTATCATAATCTTGCGTCCGCTCGAAATCGCCTCTGTCATATCAGCGAATATACTTCTCGAAGCTGCAGGATCAGCATCGACCCATGTCTTACCGATAAGCGCTGCCTGATTGAATATCGTCACATACGGATCTGTAGAACCTCGAGCAATCACATCCCTACGCACTGTTGGAAGGTAGAGAGACTCATTCAACTGAGCGAGGTTGTCTGGAGAAGTGAGGATGGACATGACTTGGAACACTGCATTCGGGACCGGTGAAGCTCGGACTATCGAGAATCCATTGAGACGTGCATACGCAGCTTTGACTCCCCCCGTGCGAATCTGTGGAAGTGGAGCGACATCGAAGTTCAAGTTCGGATTCTTGGTACGAATATCGTTGAGCTCTGATGCGAAGCCGAAGTATGTGGCGAGCGTACTCGAAAGGAATGCTGATTTCGAAGGTGGGAGGCCTCTGTTCCAGGAATAGTCAGCATTTGTTGGATCGATGAACTTAGTGAAGAATTCGAGCGCTGGAGCAGGATCAGCTGAAGCATTCACTTTGAGTGTACTCTCCGCAAAACCATCCGCATTAACCACGGTCACTGGGTTGCCGACCTGCATGATGAGCGTGCCGAGTATCTCGCGTGCATTGGTGAGATTGGTGAAATCTCCGAGAGCTATGGCTGTCTTACGAATGTTACCATTTTGATCCTTGGTGGTGAGACGCTTATTAAGGCCGGTGAATTCATCCCAGTAGCGCGGATAGGCTGCGATACCTGCAGCGTTGAATGTATCTCTATTCCAATACATCATGAGTGGATCTACGGTAAATGGGAGGGCGAGAATGCCATTATCATTGAGATATATACGTGCCTCATCGATATAACTATCGATAAATGTGCGTTGTGGCAGAGCAGTATATGGGACAAGCGCGAGCTTATCATAGTGCGGCAACAGCATATCGACAGGTATCAAGATGCCATCAGGACCAGTACCACGTGCCAAGGCTGCAATAAAGTCTTGAGAGAAATTTGAGGTAGTCTTCTGTACATAAGTAACAGAAAGTGGCTGCGCCAGATTGGTGTTTATCTTGGAGACATAGAGATCGAAAGTGTCCTTAGGAAATGTTCCCCAGATAGTTACTGCCGGTATCGTCTCATCTACTGACGATCCCTTGTAGAGCGCGAATGCAGCGACTCCCCCGATAAGAAAAAGAATGAACAGTGCGAGGGTAATGAGTTGGAATTTACTTATCTTCATAGTGATGAATGTTTATCTATCGAGCAAATACGAGACCGTAATGGTGATCTCCGGCATTAAAAGAATCCTCGAACTTGAATCCGTTTTTTACAAAAAGCGCCTGAGCTTTTGCCGCTGATACGAGATTCTGGGGACTCATCGGACTCACCTCGCTCCAATCGATAACAAGTACTTTGCCACCCGGCTTCAGAATGCGCTTGAGCTCAAGACAGAAATCATCGGGCTTCTCTATCTGAAAGAGCACATTCGAGGCAATAACGCGGTCAGCAATCGATTCGCGGAGCTTGGTGCCACCAATCTTCTCAGCATTGCCCCAGACAACCTCTATGTTTCTGACACCCTGATTACTTGCAACTGTACGCAGACGCTCGAGCAAATCCTTCTGAACGTCTACAGCATACACACGACCACTCGAACCAACTCTCTTGGCGGCTTCTATACTATAGAATCCTGATCCGGCGCCAATATCGACTACCTTCATACCATCGATGAGGCCAACTTTGGCCAGATTTGCAACTGGGTCGGAAAACATAGCCTTATTATACGGCCAAAATGACCTATCACGAAATAGGGTTTGGGGACAATGATTACTCCTGCGGAGGGTAGGAGATTCGAACTCCTGATACCCGTTAAGGTATGCCACCTTTCCAAGGTGGTGCACTAGACCACTATGCGAACCCTCCATGCAGACGCCACAATACCACGAAACTTCCCTTCTTTCCATTTTTTGAGCGCAGGGAAGGCATATTTTCTTGAAAACCGTTCTACCACCTTCCACTTGATCCGCCGCCGCCAGAGGAACCTCCTCCGAAGCCGCCGAAGCCTCCCGACTTACCACCATGTCCACCGAGGACCATTGGCCAGAATCCTCCTCCACCGGAGCCTGGCGGTCTCTTAGAAACGATAAAATCAAAAAGGAGGCCGAAGAGAGTGAGGAGTACAATCGCACCGATACCTATAGGGAAGAAGCCGGTGAAGATTCCTACGATTCCACCCGCGAGAGCACCAAGAATGCCGCCGAGCCACCACGATTTCGTGGCGCCCAAGATACGACTCAATATATTTATGACAATAATGAAAGCAAAAAATATTCCCTGGAAATTCCAACCCGACGAACCAGTTGATTTTGGTTCCACAGAATATTGCGCTGCCTCAGGAGAACCACTGATGATTGCCGTCAGTGCATCTACTGCATCAGAAATTCCCTGTCCATACTTTCCTTCTTTGAAAGCCGGCGTCATGACATTCCTTATGATGTTTCCCGCCTGAATATCAGTCACCGCACCCTCTATACCGTAACCAGTCTCTATACGCATCTGACGATCATTCACTGCTACAAGGAGTAGAAGTCCGGTATCTGTTTCCTTATTGCCAATCCCCCATTCTTTGAACAATTTTTCAGCATACGACTCAATAGTCTCATCGTCACCAATAGTTGAAATAGTTACAACAACAACCTCCGCTCCTGTCGTTTGATTCAAGCTGATCAGTTTCTGACCTATACTCTGAATTTCTTGACTAGAAATGATTCCTGCAAAATCATTCACCAGACCAGTCGGCTTACCAGGACTTGTGTAGGCGAAAGAGGTAGGGGGAAGAAAGAAGGAGGAAGAAAGAATTGCTACACATACAAAGAAAACCCACGGAATAGCGCGGGTCTTCTTCTTACTTCTTACTTCATACTCCATGCTTCTTTTACTGTACCAAATCTACCTTAGGTGCATTTTCTGCTCCAGTCTGAGCTTCAAAATATTCAATCACATCGAAACCGAACAATGATGCAAAGATATTCTTCGGGAATTTCTTGATAGTCGTGTTGAATGTCTTAACACTCTCGTTGAAACGGCCACGTTCGACAGAAATCCTATTCTCGCTACCTTCAAGCTGAGTCATGAGGTCCCGAACGGTCTCAGATGATTTCAATGTCGGATAGTTCTCGACAATAACGAGAAGGCGGCTCAATGCAGATTCCACTTGGTTTGCAGCAGTAGCCTTGTCTCCGACAGACTGAGCACCAGAATACTTTGCACGAGCATTGGCAATATCCGCAAAAACGGTCTGTTCTTGATTGAGGACACCTTTGACTGATGCTACGAGATTGGGAATAAGATCGAAGCGGCGCTGATAGAGAGTCTCAACCTGTTGCCACTGAGCGGTCACCGCTTCACGTGCAGCAACGAGACCATTGTATGAAGACCATGTATAAACGACCGCGACGAGGGCAAGAATACCAACGATAAGGAGCGTTTTCTTCATAGATTGGATGTTATTTGATTATTTAGCTGGGCTTACTGTGGTCTCATCCTTACCCTGAGGTCCAACAACGAATGCGAATGTCTTAACCATATCTGTGAATGCTACATCCGTAGAAGCGACGATAGCTTTGTTGTTGTTCTGAGCCTGAGTTATGTTTGATCCAGTCAAACCCTTGTTTGCAGGGTCAAGAGTGATGGATGAGAAGCTGAACATATAACAGACGCCTTCCTTCTGAAGTGAGTACATGCGGTTGAAGTAGTTGCGACCCTGAACCAAGTTGCTCATAGAGATTGTGTTCAAAGTGCTCTCTCCGACCTTGATAGTGCCACGATCCTTGATGGTGGTCACCGGTGGGAATGAACACTTGCCTGAGAAGACATTGATGTCTGACTGGAGCTTGGCGACGGTAGAAACCTGCGCCTTATCTATAGGAATGATGAATGATACACCAAGGTCAGCCTCGGCCTTCTCCCAGACAGTCGGATATTTGACCGAGAAACCGAGCTCAGCATTCTGATACTCAGATGTCTGACTTGAGACCTTGGTAGTCTCAGAAACCGGCGCTGAGACTGTATCATCACCACGATCTGATGATGAAGTCTTGGAATCTGTCGGTGCTCCGCGGAAATACGAGACTGCGACAACTGCGAGGATTATGATAACGATGCCGATGATAAGTTTCTTCATGATAGGGATTGGCGCACTAGGGCGCACAGCTTATAAATAAAAGGTATGTCCCAGTATACCACCTATAGAGCGGTCAATACATATTGACATACATGCAAATTATATTTCATAAAGTTCTCGACTTGCATAAACTCGCAGGTATGCTACCATGCATGGCAATGAAGTCTCTCCTCCCGTATATACAGATCATCTTGTCGGTGTTTCTGATTGCCGCTATCCTCATACAGCGCACAGGCGCTCAAGTCGGCGGAGCTTTCGGTGGTGGCGACAATTTCAGTTCAGCATTCCATACCCGCCGCGGATTCGAAAAGAGCCTCTTCATTGCAACTATCATCATCGCAGTACTCTTCGCAGCCTCAGCATTGATCAACCTCCTCTAGAGATTCTCTCTAGTTCCGCTCGGGCTCAGGATTTCTGAATTCCCTTTTATACACCGTGACCGAAATATCTCAAAAAGAATTCCGTTGGAAGCGCGGACAACGCATCCTCGACTATATCAATCGCTTCTCATCTACCGAAAAAGCGATATTCGGCTTTTTTTGCATCGCAGGCGTCATCTCTGCGCTCATCATGGCCCAATCCATCAATATCCGATTCTCAACCAAAGTTCCGGCCCGTGGCGGTTCAATCCATGAAGGTGTCGTCGGCTTGCCACGCAATATAAACCCAATACTCGCCATCACCGATGTAGATCGTGATATCTCATCTCTCGTCTATTCTGGCCTTATGAAGTACTCCGACGGAAAACTGGTGACTGACCTCGCTCAATCATACAAAGTATCCGATGACGGACTAGTATACAGCTTCAAGCTCAAGCCAAATGCATCATTCCACGACGGCAAACCTCTAACTGCTGAAGATATCGCCTTTACCATACAGAAGGTGCAAGACCCTGCACTCAAGAGTCCTCGCCGTATCGACTGGGCCGACATATCGGTCAAGGTAGTTTCCGCCACCGAGATAGAATTTATCTTGAAGCAATCCTATACACCGTTCCTCTCGAATACCACCATAGGTATCTTGCCCAAGCACATCTGGGGCTCAGTGAGCGATGATCAATTCATCTTCAGCCAATACAATACAACTCCAATAGGATCTGGTATCTATAAGATATCTTCGGTCTCTCATGATTCTGGAGGTATACCAACATCATATGATCTCGTGTCATGGCGCGGATATTACGGCAAGGCACCTTATATACCTCGTATCTCTTTTGAATTCTTCGCCGATGAAGAAGATGCGCTCATCGCTCTCGATCAAGGATATATAGATAGTATTCCTTCACTATCTCCATCCGCTGCTCACACTCTCGCGACAAACACAGCTCAAGGATACGATGTACTCTCTGCACCACTCCCACGCATATTCGGCATATTCTTGAACCAGAGCCAGGCACCCATCCTCTCCGACAAGGTCGTGAGACAGGCTCTCGACATGTCCATAGATCGTACCGCTCTCGTAGAGGCTATCCTCAAAGGATACGGAGCTCCCGTCAACGGTCCAACACTCCTTACTATATCTACAAGCACAAATCTCATTGCTGCATCATCGAGCGGTATGGTTTCCGCACAGGCACTCCTCGTCAGGAATGGCTGGAAGCATGGTGAGGATGGTGTGATGAGTAAGAGACCAAGCAAGTCGACCGCAAGTACAACTATCTCTTTTAATATTTACACTGCAGACAGCCCAGACCTCAAGCAAGCTGCTGAACTCGTAAAAGAAACATGGAATGCCATGGGCGCTCAAGTCGAGGTCAAGGTCTATGAGCAGAATGACCTCTACCAAAACATTATTCGCACACGCAAATATGATGCTTTGCTCTTCGGAGAAGCAATCGGTAAGGACCGCGACTTGTATGCCTTCTGGCATTCATCCCAGCGCAACGCCCCAGGCCTCAATATCGCCATGTATGCAAACAGTAAGACCGACAAGATCCTCGAAGATATGCGTACAACGAACGACGATGCTGAGCGAGTAACGAAATATACCCAGTTCGACCAGCTTGTTCGCGCCGACATCCCTGCAATATTCCTCTATGTTCCTGACTTCATCTACGCAGTTCCGAAGTCAGTGAGGGGTATAAACCTCGGATCGATGTCGGCGCCAGCAGATCGTTGGAGTTCCGTCGGAAACTGGTATATAGAGACCGAACGCGTATGGAATATATTTAATTAATCAATAGAAAAACATTAACACCGTAACAGACTAGAATGAACAATATCAATCAACCAAACAATCAGAAGCCTGCTGAACAACCAGCAGGACAAGGCGCAGGACCTTCCCCTCGTCCACGCTTCCAATATCGTGGTGGTCACCGTCATGGAGGTCATACGCGCACACTCCGACCTGATGGAGCACGCCCTCCTCATCAGGGTAAACCTTCTGATGGACGTCCTGCACCTGCAGGCTCTCCACATCGCGTTGTGCTTGGACGTGGCGCACACAAACCGCTACCTACTGGCAGCAAGCCGGGGGTCAAACACGTCGCTGGAGCACGCATGCAGATCGTCCGTCCTGATGCCGCAAAACCTATGCGCCGTGGACCAGCATCCAAGCCACTCATCCGTCGCGAAGGAGACAGAATTCCTGCTCTTGCAGCCGACAGTATCCGTATCATTCCACTCGGCGGTGTTGAAGAAATCGGTAAGAACATGACTGCTATCGAGTATGGCGACGACATCATCGTGGTCGACATCGGTATCCAGTTCACCAACGAGAACACTCCTGGTGTCGATTTCATCTTGCCCAACACTCATTACCTCGAGGAACGCCAGGATCGCGTACGCGCCGTTCTCATCACTCACGGCCACCTCGACCATATCGGTGCTATACCATATATCATGCCTCGTATCGGCAATCCGCCGCTCTATACACGCCTCCTTACTTCCGTTTTGATACAGAAGCGCCAAGAAGAATTCCCTCATGTGCCTAAGCTCGATATTCAGGTTGTTGAGAAAAACAGCACCATCACTGTCGGTAAGCTCAAGGTTAAGTTCTTCTCAGTCACCCACACCATTCCTGACGCTATGGGTCTCATCATCGAGACTCCATACGGTTCTATCGTACACACCGGCGACCTCAAGCTCGACCATATGGATGGTATCGTTTCCGACGAAGAGACTGCTGAATACGATCGTGCCTTCGCCAATGAGAAGGTGCTCATGCTCATGGCAGACTCGACCAACGTTGAGAACCCTGGCTTCTCAATGCCTGAGAAGACCGTGCACAAGAACCTTGAGATGATCATTCAGAACATGCAGGGCCGCCTCATTATCGCTACGTTCTCGTCACTCCTCGAACGTCTTCTCAAGATTACCGAGTATGCTGAGAAATATGGCAAGAAAGTCATCGTCGAAGGACGCAGTCTCAAACAGAACATTGAGATTTGTAAGAGCCTCGGTCTCGTGAAGGCAAAGAAGGAGACTTTCATCTCTGTCGATGATATCGATAGCTATCCTCCAGAACGTATCGTTATTCTTTCGACCGGAGCTCAGGCCAACGACTTCTCCGCTCTCGTGCGCATGTCCCAGAAGAACCATGCCAAGATCAAGCTCACTCCACGTGACACTGTCGTCCTCTCGTCATCAGTCGTCCCAGGAAATGAGCGCGCCGTTCAGACCCTCAAAGACAACCTGTCTCGTCAGGGTGTAAAGATTCTCCACTATCGTATTGCCGACGTTCACTCGTCAGGTCATGCGAATCGTGATGAGACCGCTTGGATTCACCGCAAGATCAAGCCGAAGTTCTTCATGCCACTCCACGGATACCACTACATGCTCCGTGCGCACTGTGACATCGCCAAGGATACCAACGGCCTCGCTGAGAGCGACGTAGTCATCCCAGACAATGGTTCAGTCATCGAGATACAGAGTGCGGGAACAAAGATAGTGAAGCTCAAAGAGAAGGCTCCATCAGGTCTCGTGCTTGTGGATGGATTCTCAGTCGGTGATGTGCAGGAAGTGGTCATCCGTGACCGCCAGGCACTCGCTCAGGATGGTATCTTCATCATCTTCGGTATCGTCAACGCCCAGACTGGTAAGCTCCGCAAGTCCCCTGATATCATTTCCCGCGGATTCGTCTATCTCCGTGAATCACAGGAACTCCTCCATGAGGTACGTATCCTCATCAAGGAAACCGTCGAGAAGTCTTCCCAAGGCCAGAATCCAATCAATATGGATGTGGTCAAGGAAAACATTACCGACGCTGTGTCCCGATTCCTCATGCAGCAGACTGCGAAGAGACCGATGGTCATCCCTGTGTTGCTTACTATATAGTTCCCTAACAAATAAAAAACTCCCTTCGAAGGGAGTTTTTTATTTGTAATCCCTACAATCCCTGCAATGGATTTATCATAGTACGCTGAATCTTCTCTGCATTCGCCATTGCGCTAGTACCGTAGTTCAAAATCCATCCTGAAGCTGGACATGCTTTGCCGGAGAAGTATTTACATGCCGCATTGCGTTCAGCCGTATAGGTCTGCCCTCCCGCTCCATTATCTTTTAGAAGCATCGATGCTGCCATAAATGCATGTTCTGGACTCCATGGATTGGGCATAGATGATATTCCAAGGGCAGCTCTCAAACGATTTACATACAGCACCCAGGTAGAAGGTATAAACTGAGCTGGACCCATAGCACCACCCCAACCAATTGGCGCACCACTATTATCATATACTGGCTGCCAACACGAAACACGAGTCGTATTTGGATCTCCATTGAGAGCCTCCACAATATTCAAGAATGGAGGCACATCACGCGTGGGATGCATGACGCGAGACTGAATACTTCCTGTATTTGCCCCACGACCATTTCCTGTCGTTGGGTCTGTCATGTAGCACGATCCGATCTGTTTACCAAAAGTTGCATCACTACCCAAACTTGATTCCTGGGCGAATATACCGAGAAGGAATGCTGCTCTAACACCTGTCTTTCCCTCTGCCTCAAGTGCATATCGATATGCATCGCCGAATGGAATCGCTTGCCCTCCACCAGCAAGAGGAAAGAGTGCTGCACGTATCTGTGCGGCTTGTGCGGCCTTTTGTGCTATCAATGTCGAGTACTCCTTCTCATTCAACTTACTGATTGTCAGAAGGTTCTGCTTCTCTTTCTCATCAGCTTGAATATTCTTCTGCTCCTGCTGGATGGCATAGCGTGCATCCGTCTCTGTATTGCGACGCTTCTCAAGACTGCTTTTCTCTGCTTGAGTTTCAGATTTGTCCGACCTGATTTGCTCGAATGTAGACTTGAGACTCTCTTGGACAGAAGCGAGTGTGTCGAGGTCCTTCAAAGCTCCAGAGACACTCAACTGTGACAAGAGCACCTCTGGCAGGCTGTATGAGCCCGTCTCATTGGTTTTGCGCATGATGACTGCCAAGGTATCTTTGCCACGCTCAATACGTCCATCGAGCGTATTGATATGACTCTCTTTGCTCTTGATATCCTTTCCAAGACTCTCGATAAGGAGATTCTTGGCCTTGATATTGAGCTGAGCAACCTTGATCTTGGCATCAAGAACGGCAATATCTCTCTGGAGTGACGAGCTCTGTGCTTGAGTAGTCAACAGAGCTGCCTCAGCCTGCTTCTTTTCAGCCTCGACCTGTACAAGATCCTTCTCGAGCTTAGCTTTCTGCGCAGGGGTTAATTCTTGGGCCAATACGGAAGGAATCGTCAGGGGAATGAACAGAGAAAAAACTGGGGAAAGCATAGCTATCCCGACAATAAGAAAAACAGTATATTTGGGCATGTATCGGACAGTATTCATGTAGTTCTTATAGTATAGCAAGACGTAACAAAAAATCGTACCTTACAGTACGATTTTTATGTGATGATTATTATAGTCTTATTTCTTCTCAGGAGCCTTTGCGTCAGCAGCAGGAGCATCGCCTTCAGCCTCAACCTTACCCTTCTTCTCAACTTCGATAGCAGACATGTCGATTGCTGCAGGAGCCTCCTCAACCTCTTCCTTGGCAACTGCGATAGATGCAATGACCTCATCAGCGCTAATCTTGAGCTCAACACCCTTAGGGAGTGCGAGATCACCAGCCTTGATAACATCAGTGAGCTGAGCGAGCTTGGTGACATCAACAGTGATGTCGTGTGGGAGATCGCGAGGAGCAGCCTCGATTTCGAGCTCACGGTGAACCTTAACGAGAATACCACCGAAGTCCTTGACTGCAGGAGCTGTTCCAACGAACACGAGAGGAACTGAAACCTCAACCTTCTTACCCTTCTCGATTACATAAAAATCTGCATGACGAGCATCACCAGAAAGTGGATGAACATCAACCTCGTGAATGAGAGCTTCGTGCTCGGCACCAGCGGCATCCTTGAGAATAATGACTGATGACTCGCCCGCTTTCTTCCAAACCTTAGTGAACTCCTTTGCGTTGATAGATATAGCGGTGGAAGCTTCCTTAGGACCGTAAAATACCGCTGGCATAAAGCCAGTAGCACGCACTTTCTCAGGCGTGAGCTTCAAATCGCGCTTTTCGATGGTTAATGACAACATGGGGGCTATCTTACACTATTATTGAGCGAGATGCAAGGATGCTATGGGCTTTGTATTGATTTGTTATAGATAGCAAACCTATCTAGGTACCCTCTGAGTCCGATTGAACCGAAGCCTCCGATATAAAGAGGTGCACTACCTGTCCACGTAAGCATGGGACTATTTGAATAAGCATCCTTCTTGCCATCAATATAAATTACCCATTTCTCACTTGCGGAATTCGACCAAGATATGAGAACGTGAGACCATTGGTTTAATGGCAATGATTTTGTTGATGCTATAACGATAGAATCACCGAAAGCGACATTATTCCCAAGCCGGATTTGGCCGCTACTGCTGAATTGTATCCACCTACTCCCGACAAAACCAATGAGATCATTATCTGCTATTGAGGTGGGATACACCCAGAAGGATATACTGCCATTATTCACATCGAATTTTGCTATAGTGTAATCATATGGATTCCTATTACAAGCGGTGCTGGCATTTGAATAAAGTACCATACCTAATGATCCAATGTTACCTCCAGTGGTCGAAATCGAACTGACATCTCTAATTTGTGCGCTTGAACACGCAAGAGTCGCTGAATAACTAGCGGTATTTGTAAGCGTCACTCCCATTGCAACAGGAGTCGTTGTGGCAGTATTGAAATCAAATAGAGCTACCGCATCCGCTCCCCAAGCTTGATATAAATTCCCTTCAAATGTCTGTACCGAAGCAATCCTCCCTTTCTCCCTTGCACCATTAAGGCTCACCAACACAACACTCGAGAGCATACCTATGATCGAGATGACCACAAGAAGCTCAATGAGCGTGAAGCCCTTGTTCCCTCTATGATTTGAGGTGATATTCATAATCGAAGTAATTAAAGGAAGTACTTGATGACAATGATCGTGGCGACGATGTTCGCAACGACAGTCATGGAGAAAATGATGTAGATAGATCTCGGGAGCTTGGGATGATGTGTCTTAAATTTTAGCTTCATAGGAAGTATTTTATTACGACGAACGTGATAATAATATTAATGATGACCATTCCAATAAGTATCGCTTGTCCCATATTAGGCGACTTCACAATACCCTTCTTCATGAGCCACTGAATCATCTTCGGCTCATTCCCGCCCATCTGCTGCCCCGGGAAACTATACTGCTGCTGAGTCTGCTGAAAACCACCCGCAGCAGGGATATGCCGCGCGTATTTCAGGCTATCCTCATCGAATTCAACACCTGATGACATAATGGTAGGTTAATTATAGCAAATACCGCTGCTTACCTTGTGTCTAGAATGGGGACAGCTCGAGAAGGATGCTTATGCTCCCGTAACGATTCTGAGCTTCTCTTCGATAACCTTCTGCATAGCCAACTTAGCTGATTTGAGATACTTATAGGGAGCGACCTCGTCTGGATTGTCAGAAAAGGCCTTGAGAAGACCAGATCTATACGCGATACGGAGCTCTGTATTCACATGAACGATGGCGACGCCCGCTTTGACTGAAGCGCGAATATCTTCGGCACTGTTACCAGAAGCTCCATGAAGGACGAGTGATACACCTGCGGCACCTGAAATTTCTCCAACACGCTCAGTATTGAGCGCAGGATCACCTCCTTTGACGACGCCGTGAATGTTTCCGACGGCTGGAGCAAGGAGATCAACTCCTGTTTCCTGTACGAATTTCGCTGCATCTTCAGGCTTGGTCATAGCGGCGTCACCGACTACAGCTCCCTCAGGGATAGCGTCGAGAATCTTCGAGGAAGTACCAATGAAGCCAAGCTCACCCTCTATGAGCACATCGCGACCCGAAGCACGGGCATATTCGACGCATTTCTTGGCCTGAGCAATGTTTTCTTCGAAACTGAGCTGTGCACCATCGAAGATAGCCGCATCGAAACCTGCATCAATAGCCTCTTTGACGCGTTCAAATGAGTAGGTGTGATCCGCATTCAAGAAAACAGGCTGTCCACGCTCTTCACGGATACTCTTCACAATAGCGGCAATCTGATGGACACCGACATAGTCGCGCTCACCCTCAGAAACACCGATAATAACAGGGACATTGAGCTCCTTGGCTGCATCGACGACTGCCCAGACTCCATCAAGTGTTGAAATATTAAAATGACCTATGGCGACGTGATTTTTCCTCGCCTCAGCGATATATTCTCGTAGTGATTTCATAGGGCAATTATAGCATATTAGGAAATAGGAGCCCGTCCCCACCTGACGAGTAGACACAATTCATGATAAAATAATCCTATGTTCCACAAGAAGCTCGACCTCATCGCCATTGGCGACATAACCACCGACGCGTTTATTCGCCTCAAGGAAGCAGAAGTTCACTGCAAGATAGACCATGGAGCATGCGAGATCTGCATGCCATTCGGTGACAAGATTCCCTTCGAATATGCAAAAGTTGTCAAAGGTGTTGGTAATGCCGCCAATGCCGCTGTCGCTGGCGCACGCCTCGGACTCAATTCCGCCCTCATAGCCAACATCGGTGACGACCAGAATGGCCGTGAATGTAGACTCGAGCTCCAGAAGAATGATGTTATCGAAACATATGTGAAGACGAACAAGGGTAAAGCGACGAACTACCACTTCGTGCTCTGGTACGGCGATGAACGTACTATCCTCGTCAATCACGTGGATTATGATTACGAGCTCCCTAAGAAACTTCCTGCACCCAAGTGGCTCTACCTCACATCGATGGCTTCGAACACATTCCCGTACCACATGGCCATCGCTGACTATATAGAAGCAAACCCTGATACACGTCTCGCATTCCAGCCAGGAACATTCCAGATGAAGCTCGGATTCGATGAGCTCAAGCGTATCTACGCACGCACTGATATCTTCATCGTCAACGTCGAGGAAGCTCAGCGTATGCTCAAAACCGATAACAGAGACGTCAAAGAGCTGATGAAAAAGCTCCATAGCTATGGCCCTAAGCTCATTCTCGTCACCGATGGACCGAAGGGTGCCTACATGTTCGATGGTGATCACTATTACTTCATGCCGATATATCCGGATCCGAAGCCTCCGATAGAGCGCACTGGCTGTGGAGATGCATTTGCTTCAACATTCGTCTGTGCACTCGCAAAAGGAAAATCACCCCTTGAGGCTCTTACCTACGCTCCAGTCAATCCGATGTCAGTCGCGCAGTTCGTCGGTGCACAAGAAGGTCTCCTCACTGATCAGCAGATCGAATGGTGGCTCAAGCAAGCCCCAAACGACTATCGTGCTCGCGAAATCTAGCTTCGTGACTTTTTGAATTCTTCCCAAGTACCATCAACAATGGCTTTTCGTGCGTCTTTCGCGAGATGCACCAGGAAGTAGAGATTGTGAATCGATACGAGCGTCGCAGCAAACATTTCCTTGGCCCTGAAAAGGTGTGCGAGATACGCCTTTGTGTAATTTGTACAGGTATAACAACCACATCCTGCATCTATCGGTGCAAAATCTGTCTTGAATTCTGAATTGAGGAGATTGATTGTTGATTTTCCCTTACTTCGTACGTAAGCAGAACCGTTACGTGCAATCCTCGTCGGTGCAACACAGTCGAAGGTATCGATACCATTCTCAATACCGAGTATAAGATCCTCTGGTGCACCGATGCCAAGCAAGTGACGTGGCTTACCCTCGGGTAATTCATCGACGACCCAACCGACCGCGATAGCGATATCTTCTTTGTCGAACGAACCACCGATACCGAAACCATCGAAGTCCATACCGCCAATCGTACGTGCGCTTTCTTTTCTCAAATCTTCATGCCGACCACCTTGGACAATGCCGAACAATGCGCGATTCCCCTCTTTATTCATTTTTTTGTGAGCCTCGAGACTTCTACCTGCCCAACGATGCGTGCGATCCATAGCTTCTCTCTGATATTCATATGAAGCCTGCGGTGAAGTACATTCGTCAAAAGCGAAAATGATATCTGCAGCGATTGCATGCTGTATTTCAATAGATCTCTCTGGTGTAAAGAAATGTGTGCTTCCATCAAGCACTGATCTAAACTCGACACCGTCTTCAGTAACCTTGGCAAAATTCTCGCCATGGGTCTCTTCTGCTTCTTTTTCAACTTCGCGACCACCGCGCGCACCAATCTTGGACGCAGTCTTGTTGAACGCCGCACCAAGTGAGAATGCCTGGAAACCTCCGGAATCAGTAAATGTAGGTCCTGGCCAATTCATGAACTTCCCGAGTCCACCAGCTTTCGTAAGTATTTCAGTCCCTGGTTGGAGATAGAGATGATAGGTATTGGCGAGAATGGCGTCTGCACCGAGCGTTTTGACCTGCTCAGGAGCGAGTGACTTCACCGTCGCCTTGGTACCTACAGGTATGAATGCTGGTGTCTCAATAGCGCCATGAGGAGTCTGGATGGTGCCTGCGCGGCCACGACCGTTGGGGAGCTTCGCGTGAATATCGAATTTGAGCATGTGAGTCAAGAATACGGAATTATCGTGGAGAGCGCAAGCAGCACAGCGCGGCACGTGTGTTTTGTATGTGCCATGTTTCGTACTGAAAACTAAAATTTATTTAACCAAATAAGCATGGCACATACAAAACACACGTGCCGCGCTGTGCTGCTTGCGCTTTGTGCGCTCGGAGGTCACAAGTGGCATACATCCTTACTTGGAGATATAATAGGACGACTATGCATAATGAACACACCGGACCCCTGTCGCGCAAAGACATTCACGCCGACACGACCAAACGCCACCTCGATCAGATTAACAAGGAGTTCAAGGACGGTTTCGATTTCTTGAGGAAGTATCCAAAATCAGTCACTATCTACGGATCTGCACGCACCAAGCATGGTAGCCATGAATGGAAGCAGGCTGAAGAGCTTGGACACAAGATCGCCAAAGAACTCAAATACGCCGTCATCACTGGCGGAGGACCAGGCACCATGGAGGCTGCTCACAAAGGAACCAAAGAAGCCGGCGGACAATCTGTTGCACTCGGTATTGAATTGCCACATGAAGGTAACACAAATCCATATGCTACAGACCGTCTTCAATTCACGTATTTCTTCTCAAGGAAGGCGATGTTGAACTTCGCCGCAGAAGCGTATGTATTCTTCCCCGGAGGTTACGGAACTTTCGACGAGCTCTTCAGCACAATGACTCTCATCCAGACACGTAAGATTCCATCAGTACCGGTCATTCTTGTCGGATCGAAATTCTGGAATGGTCTCTCTGACTTCATCATCAAGAATATGCTCCAGCAGCAAGAAGCAATCGCTGACTATGATATGGATATATTCAAGATCACTGACGACCTTGACCAGGTCATCGAGATCATCCGCACAGCGCCAGTCAGTGAGTGGTGGAGAAACATCAACTAATATAATTGAGTTAGGTACGAAAAACACCGCAGTTCCCTGCGGTGTTTTTTGATCAAGCTATTATTTCCTAGAGTCTGAAATACGTTAGATAAGATAATTCTCAACAACCCAACCTATTATTCCGTTGAAAGTAACATACCACCAATAATAACCTCCGGCTGAAACACCATTTGAGGCATTTGCAACAATTGTACCTAAGGTACCATCAACAACGGTGCCCAAAACAGTAGCTGTTGCCGACGGAGCAGAGCGGATATTTAAGAATGTTCCTGTTCCAGAAACTCGAACCTGTTGACCAGTAGTGAAAGCACCTTGGCTTTGGGATGACGAGGTTGATGGAACAGTGACCATGGAGACGGTAGCTGGGGCTGTAGCACCACTGACGATAGATCCGTAATCATTCGGATAGCATGTTGTTGCGCTGAATGTGCCACTATTATTCAGACTACGTGATTCCCAACAAAGCTGGGCTGGAGACTTATTAACCTTACCTGCAGCGTCGCCAGTGCCACCAGAAACATCAGGACCAATAAGTGGCCATGGAACTGAAACTGGGAACCAGGAAGGTTTGGAACTATAAATCATAGAAGCAGGAATTGTCTGGTTTGATGGTACCGCTACATCAGAGGAAACCTCAGAAGCGACGAAACGTGAGGCATCATTGAAGTAGTCATAGTTACCCCAACGAACCAAGGTAGAGCTAACCTTAGGATCAGGATAGCCGCTAGGAATTGCGTAGTTATCGTACGCAGTAGTACTACAATTGCTGATGTTTGGGTATCCGAACTGATAAACACCAGGGGCGTTACAGCCAGTAGCATATGCTGCAGGATTCTGTTGTGAAGACCCGAGCACGTTACCAACGATGTTGTAGTAGTAGCCGAAGCGCTTGATCCAGACAGCATCTCCCCTTGCAGTCGAACCATTCGGATTGAAGCCGGTGAAATAGTTGCGCAACAGAGTTCCTTGACCCGCACCACCGAAGTAACCATCCATACCCCACATCTCACCAGTGTTTCCTTCGTAAAGGTTATAAGCATTATACGGAGCATGGCCATCATCAAAGGTCCAAGTCACCATATATGAACCACCTCCCCAATCGACTGATCCATAAACATAGTTGTAGCCAATATAGAGACCACTGCTACTATTATTAACTTCAATTGCGGGGAAGTTCTTATTGAAGATATTATTCTCAACCCTCGCATTGCTATTGGCACCGTACGGACCACCGTAGAAGTTGAGACCGCTGTTATTAGGTCCTGATGAGCCTTCGTGGATATATGAATCACGAACCTCAAGGTTAACAGTGCCGAGAATAGTGAAGTGGTAGCCGACGCTGCGACCTGATTCGATACCCTTCATCCAACAGCTATCACAGTACTGAATGTCCGTGTTGCCGTTTGTAGTGTTGTGTTCAAGCTTGAGATCTTCAATACCGACATTCTTTGTAGTGCTCAGGAATGTATGTTTGATTTTCGGAGTGCCTTGAGAGAAATCAAAGATGAGCGGATTGCGAACAGTGATGGTATTCCCGCTAATCCCGGTAATGACATTAACTTGAGTGAGTGAACGGCCAGCATCGTGACTAGCAACAAAGGTAGGATCATCGAGACGATCGAGCTCGAGCATCAATCCGACAGTGAGACCTGCAGTCGATGCGACAGTGAAGGACGAAGATCCTTTGGCACCACCTCCGGTAAGTGCTACGCCACTTGTCGAATTGTATCCGCTACCAATCCTAAGAATGTTACCACCTGACAGAATAGTCTTGTCTGCTCCCGCACCACGGAGAGTAACATTACTGTTGTAAATCAGGATCTTGTCAGACAAGTTGTATGTGCCGGCATTGAGAAAGACGACGCCATTGTTACATGAGCTGATAGCACTGTTGATTGTTGCTGCGGTTGCCCCAGGATTGAGTGTGGCACAAATAGTAGTACGGTTTGGGATGCCTCCAGGAACACCGGTGTATTTCCAGTCGATGGTACGGTTAGCAGCTTGAAGAGAACTCAGAATATTAGTGCCGACAACAATCGTCACCGTCACACTCGCACTCTTGCTCGTCGATACATTTCCTGCGGCATCCTTAGCCCAAGCATAGAGAGTCTTGGAGCCTGCGGATGCAAAGGTGTATGTAGTAGGAGCAGCTGATGTCCAACCTGTAGCTGATGCTGTTGGTGCTGATGATGACTCGGTAATGAGGTATCCTGTTACACCGACTGCGTCTGTAGCAGTGAGAGTAGTGATAGGAACTGTGAGAGATGATGAAGTTGAAGGGATGGTGAAGACTGAGACGACTGGGGCGGTGGTGTCGGAAGTTGGGATGGTGCCACCATAGTAGCAGGCGGACGAGTCGAATATCCCTCCTCCTGCGAGATTTTGGTTCTCGAAGCATTCTTGTGCAGGAATCTTTCCATTCAAGAGCGTCCCCGGATTGCTTGCGCTCGGACCATACGCTGGCCAAGCAAGTCCACTTCTCCACCATGAAGGACGAGATGCTAGATAAAGCGAGTTAGGAATGTTCTTTGATGCATCTATTGTGTCCGGACGCTCAGCAACGTTCCATCTCACCGTGTTGGTCACAGAATCCCAATTACCCCACCTGAGCAGAGTATTCAAGGTTTGAATGTCATAATTCGATGTCGAAGGCTGTGCTGCATTCCAATATCCAATCGAATAAATCACATTATCACTTCCTAGATTGGTATTGTTAAACTCATATGTGCTCGTCTTTCCCGTGGTCCCCAGCACATTACCGACGACAGTAGTGTTTAGGTGTTGTGCCCAGACATACAGCGCAATCCTGTAGGCAAAAACTGATGTATTTGTCGAATCATATCCATAGAGCCTATTCCTCAATATAACCTCGTTACCTCCAGAACCCCAGCCGTTGTCCAACGAGATCGAGGTAAGAGCATTCCCTTCGTACAGGTTCGAATATGTGTGTCCGACATGAGGCTGTGCTCCAGCAGCCATAACGTTAGGCTCCGACTGCGGGTCGATGTAGTTATACGAGATCACTGAGCCGCTAACTGGAGTAGTCGGAACGATCTGCCATCCATTATTCATAATATTGTTCTCGATAAGATACGCCGAGCCTGAACCGAGCTCTATACCATAATGAGTAGGTCCTGCGCCGACAGAATCATGAATATAACTGTCTCGAATCTCTCCTCTGTACGAGTACCAGCCGAAGTTCACAGCAGACCTCACGTGTCCGATTGTTTCGACGCCTTTTACCCAGCAGTTTGTACAGAAATTGAAGGCAATGAGATCGCTCGCGGTGCCATTCTGCCCGTCAACTTTCAAGTTCTCGATGCCGGCATATTCCATATTCCCATTTGTCCAGGTGAATACTTGTGGAGACAGACTCGACTTGAACGTGAAGTAGAGCGGATTGTCCAAAGTGATAGTGTTCCCATTTATAGCTTTGATCTTCACGACCTGGAATTGTATCCTCGTGTTTCCACCATAGAATGATGTGCCATTCCTAACATTTGATTGAGTGCCATATGAGCCTGTCGGACTGACCTTCAAAGAAGTATCGTTCAACTGATCGATGACAATCGTCTGATTCACTTTGAAAGCGGCCGGGACACTCGCGAGAGTAATGTTTGTACTTCCCTTCGTATATCCTCCCACAACATCGACGACGGACAGAGAGCCTCCATCGCCACCTCCGTACGGCGAAAACTTTATAGAACTACCAACTTTGAGAATTGTCGATGCTCCTTCTCCTCGCAACACTACTGGTCGTGTGATGGATAGTCCATTTGAAAATGTATATGTTCCAGCAGGGATACGTATCACCGTCCTCAGAGGACAGTTACTTATCGCTGTCTGAATCGATGCCGCGTTTCCTGCGGTGACCGTATTCGTGGTGCAGTTAGCTAGGTTTGGTATTCCTTTGGTTCCATCTGATCCGATCACTCCCGCTTGCGTCCAATCGGTCGTACGATCGGCAGGTATTGCTTCAGCGCTTCCTGTCACAACCGTCACTGTCACACTTGCACTCTTGCTCGTCGATACATTTCCTGCAGTATCCTTAGCCCAAGCATAGAGAGTCTTGGAACCTGCAGATGTGAAGGTATATGTAGTAGGAGCAGCTGATGTCCAACCTGTAGCTGATGCTGTTGGTGCTGATGATGACTCGGTAATGAGGTATCCTGTTACACCGACTGCGTCTGTAGCAGTGAGAGTAGTGATAGGAACTGTGAGAGATGATGAAGTTGAAGGGATGGTGAAGACTGAGACGACTGGGGCGGTGGTGTCGATGACCGTACCCGCCTGTGTCGTAGCCGATGCTCCTGCAGAGACTGCAGAGAGGTTACCTGCAGCGTCATATGCGCGAACAGTGTAGGTATATGAGGTGCTTGGTGACAAACCAGTAGTGTTCTGGAAGGTTGTAGCTGCTGGGGTGATATTTGCGATCTGAACACCAGCTCTGAAGACCTGATATCCTGTTACACCGACGTTGTCAGATGAAGCGCTCCATGAAAGATTGATTTGTGATGAAGAGACTGCGGTGGCGGTGAGGTTTGCGGGAATGGTAGGTGCGCTGGTGTCAGTGACAACAGTAGTGTTGAAGATTGCATTGACGCTTGTGTTTGCATTCAAAGTGAACGAACAAGTTGTTGCAGTACCAGTACATGCACCTGACCATCCTGCGAAGGTTGATCCAGCTGAAGCTGCAGCAGTCAATGTGACTGCCTGACCTGCGTTCCCTGTTGAAGTACAGGTGGTTCCGCAGTTGATTGAACCAGTCGAGGTGACTGTACCTGTGCCGGTTCCTGACTTGGTGACGGAGACGGTGTATGAAGTCTGAGTAGGTGGAGTGACCGAGCTATAAAGTGAGCTAACTTCAGCTGCGCTCAATGCACCATTGTATACGCGAACTTCATCAATCTTACCCTTGAAATATTCCGATGAGCCGTTCCATGAGCCTATGAGGAGGTTCGACGCAGTGTTGGTGAATGCACCAGCACCTGATGTGACAAGAGCTCCATCTATATATAGACGGTTAGTGGTTCCATCATATGTCTGGACGACGTGTTTCCAGACGCCTGAGGCGATAGGAGTTTGTATGACATTGGACCATGTTGAACCATTACCGACACTGGCGTACACTGTATTATTATTTCTAATTTCGAGACCGAAAGAGTACTCTTTCATGATTATAGAACCCCATTCTCCTGCCTGAGTTGCGGAGAGATTGATCCATGCACTGAGAGAGAACTTCGCTGAACCAACGTTTCCAGCATTCAAATATGCACTGGTACCATTGAGTGTAAGACCATTGCCTGCTACACCCGTTGTCCATGTAGGACCACCAACGAGGGTGGCGGTACCAGAGTTTCCTGATGAATCAGTAGCGGTTGTACCTGAACTCTGGTTGAGGTTCCAGTTACGAAGAAGAGCTGTACCTGCTGGTGCTGCAGCGACTGTTACCGGAACAGCGCTCGAAGTAGTAACTGCCCCGTCATTGTCGGTAGCACGTGCAGTGATGCTATATGTTCCTGCGGCTACACCAGTCCATGTATATACATACGGGAATGAAGCGTCTGCACCGATAAGTGTTGATCCGCTGTAGAATTCAACATTAGTAATTGATCCATCAGAGTCAGTTGCAGTGACAGGAATGTAAAGAGCTGCTGCAGGAGCCGTTCCAGAGACAGATATAGTGCTTAGAGTGACCGCAGGAGCAACATTCGCCAGGGTCGTAACCGTCCTTCCAGATGTCTGTGCTGAATGATTCCCTGCGGCGTCATATGCGTCGACGGTATATGTATATGATGTTCCCTTCGTGAGGCCGCTGTCATTGAATGAAGTATTAGTAACTGCTCTTATCGGTGTTCCATTGCGGAATACACGATATCCGGTGACTGCAACGTTATCCGTTGAGGCTGCCCACGAAAGAGTGAGTGATGTCTGTGTGACATTTATAACGTTCATGTACGTTGGTATCGTAGGAGCGGTGACATCTGGAGGAGTTACTGTTGTAAATGTGTAGTTACCTGATGTAGTGAGGTTTCCTGCTGCATCACGAGACAATATCCTATAGTTGTAGAGTGTTCCTCCGGTAAGGCCCGAGAGTGACTGACTGCGAGAAGTTGCTCTTTGGGAGGGAGTAGTGACTGTGCTGTTACCGTACGAAGTAGTCAATCCATATTCGACATAATCATTAGAAGCTTCACTGGTGGTCCAGGAAACTGTAGCTCCTGTTTGAGAAATATTTGAAGCAGATACCGATGAGATTGTAGGAGCTGTGGTATCTGATGGAGGAGTGACTATGACGCTTGAAGGAAGCATCTCAAAATATGCATGTGCAATCTGTGCTCCTGATGTCGGAGCGGTAGTATTGAGAGTAACCGATGTGCCCGCACTGCTCGAAACTTTATTGCGTTGGATGATGGCGTAGCTATCTTGTCCTGATATATCATATGGATCACTTACAGATTGTCCTGATCCTGGTACAGGAATTCCTGCCTGCTTCCAATCTGCAGTGACCATCCATCCCCATGATTGATCTCTCGTCGATGTATATGAATTATTAACTGTACCAGAGACTCCCCTGCCTCCACCGATTGCGCCTATTGGTTTTGCAGCATCAGCACCGGTGACAACAAGCACCTTGAGCATCGCATACCGTGTACTCGGATTAGTCGACTGTTGAACCACGCTCACTCTTATCGGATCTGACGCAGTCACTGGTGCTGTATACACATAGACCAAAGTGTCATCTGTATTCACAGTCCCGTATTGAGCTCTCTGCGTATAAGTATTTACCCCGAGATTGTCTGTCACTGAAGAAATACTGTTGGGCTGGCCCACATTGGAGTTGGTAGCGATGATAACATAGAGCATCGAGCCTGCCGGAGGAGTGAAGGAAGCCGTTCTCAAAATCTCCGCATTGCCCTTAACCGTTGCCGGTGTTGAACGATCAATCGTCAAATTTCCCGCAGAAGCTACCTGTGCAACCTGCGAAATCGGCGCAACGATGGTGAGCGGTGAACTCGGCGATGCATTGAACACGATATAGCCGAGTGACAGAGCCGTTACGCAGAGCGCGACGACTGCAAGACCTACTGCTGGGAAACTCTTCATAGTATTAATACGGTTAACCTTTTGTAATTACCCTATATTATATATTATATAGTGTATTCTTGCCCTTTACCTTGGGGAGAACCACCCATAAATTACTAGTTTAAATGGCTTAAAATATGAGATACATCTGCGTCTCTACCATTTACTCATCATGCACGAAAAACACCGCTCGAAAGCGGTGTTTTTCTGAGTAGTCTGTCCTCAGGCTATTATGCCTTTGGGCGAGCCTCTGAGACGACGATCTTGCGACCATCGAGCTCTGAGCCATTGAGCTTCTCGATAGCTGCTGATGCATCTGCATCAGAGCCCATCTCGACGAAACCGAAGCCCTTTGAGCGGCCGGACATCTTGTCCATGATAACTGCTGCCGACTCGACGGCACCTGCCTGTTCGAAGTGTGACTTCAGGGTCTGGTCAGTAGAACCCCAGGCAAGACTGCCTACGAAAAGTCTCTTTGACATTTTCTTTGATTACCCGCACAACGAATCACTTGCGTAACACGCTAGCGGAACTCTCGTACATTATGCTAACGCGTGGAAGTGACGAGAAACTTACACAGGAGCAGTATAGCATACTATACAGCAAAAATCAAGCCCCTATAAGGCCTTGATTGAGCGTTCTTATGCGATTATGAGAGTCTAAATGACTCTAGAAAAGGCTAGAACTCATATGCACCGCGAGACCAGGTCGATCGAGTTTTACCCACAAGATCCCTGCTCCACTCAGAGACATACCCTGAGACATTGCTGAGATTCATACCAGCAGTTGTATTGGACTTCAGAGTTAGGTTGTCAGTGCTGTAATCAGTGAAGAGTGCACTCGTGATACTTGTTTGAACATTTGCTTCACTTGCTGATCCTGAATATGAAGTTGTGCCGTCATACGCATTATATGCACGAGTGGTAGCTGCACCATGCGAAGTACCTGGAGTGTTGAGCCAGAGGTTGTTGTAGACGAGATTGTTCGATCCTGTCTGGAATGCGATACCTTCATTGTAACCACTTACCTTATCGACGATGGTGTTATTGAAGACCTTCGCATTCGTGAAGTTTGAACTTGCAGCCTCGCTGAAGCCAAGTAGACCGTCACCAAGATCGGAGTTCCAGATAACATTTCCGTAGAACTGGAAGTTGTCAGCACCCGTCATAGCGATGATCGCTGTACCAGCTACACCACGGAACTTATTGAATCTGATGACGAAATTCTTACCGCAACCGTTGTAGTAACACGAGATCGCTTCTCCATGGTTATTGACGTTTGACTTGGTATTGTCGAAGGCATTGTATTCGACAAGCATGCCGTCGATATATTCACCGGTCGTCCTGCTCGCGAATATAGGCACGTTACCGTTCTTGAAGTATGAACGAGCAACTACGATGCCCTGCTGTGTTCCTGGATATCCTCCAAATGAGTAGAGGTCCAAGCTATAGCGACGAACTGCGGCAGTCTCGAGAGTTGTAGGTTGCTCGAGAACCATATTCTTGATCTGTATGTACGAGCTGTTCTTGCCGACATAGATCTGCTGTTGCGCGCCAGAAATCTTGAATCCGTAGCTGGTTGCATCGAACCAATCTGACTCATTACGAGCTGATCCATCGAAAACCCAGTAGCTGCTATTGAAATCAACAGTTCCGGTAATAGATGCTTGAGTCGTACCATACGAAGATGCCCAGCCTGTCTCAGTACCATGATCGGCTGTAGTCGCCTTCTTGAGAGTAATATAAGAAGAACCGCTTGGAGCCGTCGAGAATTCACGCTCTACATACGATCCTCCAGCGACATAGTATGTTACACCGCGAACAGGTACGAAGGTTGACCAGTTGAGTGGACTTGACCAGCTTGATCCATCCCCTGCGCCATTCGAAGTGACATATTTACAAGTTCCCGTACAGCTTGAAGCAACTGTGCCGGTGAATTCATAGGCACCCATATCCCAGATACCGTCTGATCCACGAGTCTTACCATCCATATCAGTATTGTATGGCGATGCAAGAGTAGTTGCACCAGAGTATGCAGAAGCGAGGCGGAAGTTCTTCGTAGCAGGGCTCACGAATCTGCTCGAAACATACGATGCACTATCCATGATGATATTGTTGGCTACCGCATTTCCTGTTCCACTCGCATCTACAGAACAAACTCCGAGACAATTAGCTACTGTATTGTTGTAGACGAAGCTATTTGAGAACGGCTTACTAGACCAGCCGGCGATAGATCCGTTGCTTATCGTGCTGTAAGTAGGGTTACCTGTCCTGAATATAAGGTTTCCATATACCTTCCAGCCACTTCCACTCATCATGATTACTCCTGTACCCTCGATATCCTCCCATGCATTGTATCGTACGACCGAGTTACTCGATCCATCACCAAACAATCCTTCAGAGTGCTCTTCACACGCAGTGGTATTGAGAGACTCGTTTCGAGCAATGTAGTTGTATTCGATGACACCGTTAGACATTCCCTCAAGGTCGAGGTTCATGTTACCGACATCATGTATATAGTTGTATGCAATATTGATGTTCGAATATGATCCGTAGTACATGAAGATACCCTTGTTGTGCAGAGTACAATTTGCACCATCATCTCCTCCTCCCTGTATCTCAGTATGTGCAATGGTCAAGTTGCTGAGAGTTGTCTGACTTCCGGTACATGCTGCACCGACACAGACTGCGTATCCTGTATTTTTTGCGACCTTGAATCCGTAATCAATACTATTGAGATTGAGTGAACCTGCTCCCTTCTGTCCATCAATCACAAGATCACCACCACGAATTTCCCATCCAGTAAACTGGGCTGCTCCTGTACCATACGAATCGCTCCAACCTGTGCTGGTTCCATGACACTGAGCAGTTGTCTTACCCAATGTTGAACAAGTAGCATTGTCGATCGCTTTCAAGACCGTAGCAGTACCTGTTCCTGAAGGATTGAAAATTTGAGCTCCATAGTTTCCGCTCGCAACATAGTATGTTGTACCGCGAGCGAGGGTGCTTGGAATAGCTCCGAGAGCATTGGTCCAGTCAGAACCATTTCCGGTCGCTCCAGAACGCACATAGTATGTGGACCCTGTAGTCACGACTGTACCAGCTGTTTGGCTTGCTCCGCGCATAGTACCAACAAGACCTGACATATCAGTACGATACTGAGCAGCAATAGTCGTATCACCTGCATTTGTTGCACTAATCAAAGAATAGTTCCCTGCTGCGCTGTTAACGAATGGATTTCCTGTTCCGATCTGACCAGTTGCTTCTGTTGGAACATTTGTAGCGCTGAAGTATGCATTGTAACTAGCTGCAACTCCTGCACTTACTGATGCTCTCGTATTATAAATTAAATTGTTTTTAACAATGTTTCCTGATCCACCGAAGCCGACCCAATCACCGAGCAGTGATGAGTTGAGGACTGTGTTGTTGTAGATCTTCGCATTGTTGAGCGGATATGCGGTAGTTCCTGCGACGATACCATTACCCACCATGACGGTATCAAATATGTTTCCGTATACTTCTACCCCGTTGAGAGGTCCATTGTTTGCGACAATAATACCTGTCATTGAACCGCTATTTCCCTTGAAGAGATTGTACCTGACGATAGCGTTGGTGGTATTTCCGCTTGAATTGAACCACTCTCCATGATGCGCATCTGTAGATGCACCATTGAGTGCAACGTTCCTCTCGAATATCCATCCATCTGCTGATCCATGAATATTAACTCCTCCCTGATATCCATTGAGGAGCGAATGATTCAAGGTTAGTCTGTTAACTGCAGTTACCTGAGTACCAACTTCGAGGAAAATCTTCTCGACATCGGTTGTTGGAGCCTTCGCTGCAACGTGAGAAATTGTTATATCGCTGAATGTTCTATAGCTTGAATCTCCGATAAAGAAACCATTTGTGAGGCCGTCTGCGAACCTAAATCCATACGCATTCGGATCTGAGCTCATTGATCCTGTTACACCATCAATATTCCAGTACGATGAGGTGATGTTGATTCCTGAACTGAATACAACTTGTCCAGATCCTGTACCCTTGATTGTGATAGCTTGTGTGCCACTCTCAGGAGTGCTAAGAGTTCTTCCTGCGTAAGTACCTGAAGAAAGTACATATGTATTACCGCGAACGAACGTAGTGCTCGACCATGTCGATGGAGTTACGTTGATTGTCGTTCCAGACTGAGGAGCGGTGTACGAGGTGAGATAATTCTCAACTGCCCAACCAGTTACCCCGTTGAGAGTGACGTACCACCAGTAATACCCTCCTGCCGAAATGCCGTTTGCGGCATTTGCAACGACTGTACCAGTAGTACCATCAACTGCTGTACCTACAACTGAAGCGCTTGCTAATGCTGATGAACGAATATTGAGGAATGTTCCTGTTCCCGAAACCTGAATCTGCTGACCAGCAGAAAACTTGGTCGAGGTGGTAGGAGGAGTAACAATTACTTGAGTAACTGAGTTGTAGAGGGTGCTGACCTCAGCAGATGTAAGTGCCCCGTTATAAACGCGGACCTCATCGATCTTTCCATTGAAGAATTCTGATGAACCATTCCATGAACCGATGAGAAGGTTCGATGATGTATTGGTGAGTGAACCTGTACCAGATGCGACAAGAACTCCATCTACATAGATGCGGTTGTTTGTACCATCATACGTCTGAACAATATGCTTCCAGACACCTGAGGCAATAGGAGCTTGAACTGTGCCCGACCATGATGATCCATCACCGACTGATGCGTATACGACACCATTATTCATTTCGAAGCCGAAAGAATTCTGTTTGATGACAACGGAATGCCAAGCGCCTGAAGAATCAGGGGTTGCGTTGACCCATGCGCTCAATGTGAATGCTGCGGAACCAACATTGCCTGCATTCAAGTACTGACTAGTACCATTGAGTGTAAGACCATTCCCTGCTACACCAGTAGTCCAAGTAGGGCTACCAACGAGAGTAGCGGTGCCTCCATTTCCTGATGAATCTGCAGCTGAAGTACCTGATGACTCATTGAGGTTCCAATAGCGAGATACAACTGTTGTGACTGGTGTCGCGACCTGTGTCGTTGCAGATGCTGCAGTAGAAGCAGCAGATGAATTTCCTGCAGCGTCATATGCGATAACAGTATATGAGTATGCTGTTGAAGCAGTAAGACCGGTGTTCTGATAGGTAGTACCTGAAGTAACGAGTGCAATTTGTGTTCCTGCCCTCATGATTCTGTATCCTGCTACACCGACATTGTCGGTAGAAGCTGTCCACGAGAGATTGATTTGTGATGAAGAGACTGCTGAAGCAGTGAGAGACGTGGGGGTGGTAGGACCGCTGGTGTCGGTCGAGACTGGAGGAGTAACGATGGTTCCTGAACCGAAGTATGTCGTTCCCCTGTCGAGCCCATCACTTGCAGTACCCTTACCGAGTGATCCAACAGCGAGCTGCCATCCTGCCCAAGTAGTTGGGACAGTTCCACCAACGAAGGTTGGGGTTCCGATGATTGAGTTGGTTCCGATAGCCTGTCCTGCAGTAGTACCGAGGTTATTATTTGCAGTACAGCTTGCTGCGCCACACCAATATGGAGAAGCACTATTAACGAGAATGTTGTTCTTGAAGCTCAAGTTCGCAGAATCAACTCCTCCGTACTTACCCCAATTTGCATCACCCTGAGTATAGAAGGTGTTGTGCTCAATAACAGCACCGCTTGTTGGTGCGTTGTAGCTCCAATTGTGTCTTGAATTGGTGATGAGGTTGTTATTGAACTTCAATGCTGAAGTACCCCAGTCATGATGCTGGAGAGTGACTTCAACGTTGTCGAACCAGTTGCCGCTGACTACGATATTTGCGTTTGGAGCGGAGTCCACAATCTGGATAGAGTCACAGTGAGGATCATTGAGTGGATCAGATCCGCAGGGAGCCTGAAGAAGGTCCCTAAGAATATTTCCTGGGCCAATGATAATGTTGTTAACTGATCCGGCCATCTGGATACCGTCTCCCCCAGTCTTTGAGCCTGATGGAAGTGCTGCTCCAGGTTCACCTTGAATAAGGTTATTCTTGATAGTCACGCCGTTAACGGAAGTAATAGTAATCTTACCTTCACCTCCGGTTGCACGGGTCATGATCATCGTATTGCCATCAATGAGGATGTTTTTGTTCGAAGAGTCACAACCTTGTGCATTATCGTTGACGCTAATACCTCCAGTGTCCTGAACCCAAGTGTTATTGACGAGCTGGATGTTGGTGCTACACCTGCTGATAGCGGCATTGCTCAACGTCATACTCTCGAGACGGATATAGTCAGAGTTTGAGAAAACTGGACTCATTTGTGCGCTTACGCCCGAGACAGACTTCACCGTGACCATGCTGGTTCGAGCGATGTCAGTAAAGTTGACTGCGCTATAGTTACCTGAGTTGAGACAGATGGTTGAATCTGCTGCTGCACTCGAGACAGCTGATGCAATGTTCGCACCCGTGCTCAAAGTCTGGGTACAACCAGCTGAAACTGTACCTGTATATTCATACGCACCCTTATCCCAAGTACCCCCTGTTCCTCGAGTATTTCCGAGAGCATCAACATTGTATGGTGATGCGAGGCTTGCTCCAGAAGGAGTTGCTGCCTTGAGTCTGAAATCGAGGTTTACATAATC
Source organism: Candidatus Parcubacteria bacterium (assembly GCA_039799225.1). Lineage (GTDB taxonomy): Bacteria > Patescibacteriota > Minisyncoccia > Phycocordibacterales > PALSA-1337 > C7867-002. The sequence continues at coordinate 68,225 of JBDLTF010000004.1, forward strand.
CACGAAAGGATCAGTGGTTCCTGTTGTTGCACCTGTTTCGCCAGTACCTGTAATGCTTGAAGTTATGTAGTGGTTATTGTCGAAGGTAGCAATCGAAGATTTTATACCTGTCGATACACCGTAGAACAAGTTGTTCGATGCGACGTTTCCTGTTACTGGTGCAGTGAAGAGTGCACCGAAGACAACACCGTTACGAATATTAACGAAGGTGTTGTTATAGACCTTGAGATTGGTGACAGTACTTACTGTCCATGAACCGATCACACCGTTTCCTGCTTCCCATGTCTGTCCGGGAAGCTGATAGAAGACGTTACCATAGACTTTGAAGTCATTTCCTTCGAACATGAGACCTCCTGTTCCCTCTGCATATGCGAACAAGTTATTCCTGAAGGTCCAATTGCTTGATCCTCCCCAGATAGATGCAGTCTCTGCATGTTCTCCGGCAGTGCTCTCCATCATTCCTGTATATGTGTTCTCAATAACTACGCCTGTTGCTGCGACATTCGAGAAGAATATCGTGCGACCCATGTCATGCAAGTATGCGTATGACAAAGTGAATCCTGAGCTTGGTCCTGAGCGGAATGAGACGGCATCATTGTTCGGGAATGCTCCATCTATGTCGCCATGATCTCCTTCAACTTCTATGTGTCTTACGGTTACACCAGTTCCTGAAGTGACGAGTATTCCCTCCTGACCGATTCCTGCATTCACTTTGAAACCAAATGGTGCACTCAAACCTGTCCAATTACCGAGACCTCCTCCTGTCTGACCATCGACGAGAACATTGCTTGTGCTGAAGGCAAGAGTTCCTGAGAATATTGCCTGACCATCTCCATATGTTGAGACCCAGCCAGTATTCGTACCATGATCAGCTACTGTAGCCTTCTTGATTGTTATCACTGTGGTTCCTGCATCATCCACTGTATAGCCAGGATATGATCCATCAGCTATGTAGTATGTGCTACCTCTTGTAAGAGTAGCTGGAAGAGCTGCAAGAGCGTTGGTCCAGTCAGCTCCGTTTCCAGTAGCTCCTGAGCGGATATAAACCGTGGTTCCAACAACTCCCTGCGTTGTAGCTGATGCTGCAGTAGAAGCAGCAGATGAATTTCCTGCGGCGTCATATGCGATAACTGTATATGAGTATGCTGTTGAAGCAGTAAGACCAGTGTCCTGATAGGTAGTACCTGAAGTAACAAGAGCTACCTGAGTTCCTCCTCTCATGATTCTGTACCCTGCTACACCGACATTGTCGGTAGAAGCTGTCCATGAGAGATTGATTTGTGATGAAGAGACTGCGGTTGCGGTGAGTGCAGAAGGAGTGGTAGGACCGCTGGTGTCGACAGTTGTATTGAATACTGCATTAACAATCGTATTAGCATTCAAGGTGAATGAACATGCTGCAGCAGTAGTACAACCAGTAGCACCTGACCATCCTGCGAAGGTTGACCCGGAGGCAGGAGTAGCAGTCAAATTGACTGTCTGATCTGCGTTCCCTACTGAAGTACATGTGGTTCCACAGTTAATTGAACCGGTCGAGGTGACTGTACCTACTCCTGTACCTGACTTGGTGACGGAGACGGTGTATGTGACTGGAGTAACTATTCCAGTGAATTCATACGCACCGATATCCCATCCAGCTCCCTGAGGGCGAGTGACACCATTCCTGTCGGTGGCATACTCTGAAGCAAGTGCTATTCCCGCATTGATAGCGGTTGATGCTGAGCTCAAGGTGTAGTCCTTGTTGGTAAGATTGGTGAACTGATCGACCGTTGTGACGAGGTTGTTGCTCTGAGCAGCAGTACCCCACGTAGGAGTAACTCCATTATTATAGAAGAGGTTGTTGTATCCCGTTGAACCTGCTGAAAGGGCTGATTTGAAGGAAATCGACTCAGCAACAGGGCCTACAACGGTATTGTTATACAGAGTTATGGTACCGCTATATGGACCACCTCCTTCTGCGTTACCTTGCGCAGTGACTGCCTGAGGATTTTTTACATTATTCGCAATATAGACTGCATCATGGAAAACGTTGTTGTATGCCTTCCAGTTTCCAGAATAGACGAAGTACAATCCCATGGTATCCCAGTTATAGATCTCATTGTTACGGAAAACCGAGTCTGGGGAATTCTGCAAGTAGGTCGTATTTGGGTGAATATCAACTCCTGCCGGCTGAAGCACGACGTCATGCAATTTTGTATACTCGATCAACATGTTTGGTGCACCTGCAATCTGGATGAGCGTCTCTGATCCATGGAAATCAGAGTGGCTGATGGTTAAGTTCGGGAGCGTTTTACCACTGAAAAATCCTGCATACATTGCCCTTGTAGTGAGTGTATACGGATATGGTGCTGTTCCTGCTGGTCCTGCGACTTCCATATACTTGAACGTGATATTCGGCATCTGACTCAAAACCTGAATAGCGAGCTCTAGACCTACCCCTCCATGACCGAAAGCAATCTTAATTCCATACTCATAGCTTCCATCAAACGTGATATAAGCAGAATCAAAGATCTGTATTCTAGGGAAGACGGCTTGACCGACTCCATATGCTGAGTTCCAACCAGTCTCAGTTCCATGAACGGTAGGAGATGCTTTCTTGATAGTTATGAGTTGAGTTCCAGATACGGGTGTATTCAAATTATAATATCCGTAGCTACCCGTCGCGAGATAGTAAGTTGCACCACGAACCAAGGTTGCTGGGAGTGCTCCAAGCGCATTGGTCCAATCAGATCCATTACCTGTTGCACCTGGACGGACATAGTAGGTGGTGCCAGTAACAACTGCTGCAAACGTCGCAGTAACAGTCGTATTTGCATTCACTGTGATGACGCAAGTAGATCCTGAGACTGTCGATCCACAACCTGTCCATGAGACGGTGTGTCCTGAGGTGGTAGGGGTTGCAGTGAGAGTTACTACTGTTCCTGCGGCATAAGTAGTTGCATTAGGAGACCTTGAGATAGTACCTCCGGTTCCTGCAGCTGTGGTAGTGAGGGTGTATGTAGCACCTACCTGTGTCGTTGCAGATGCAGCGGTAGAAGGTGCAGATAGATTTCCTACAGCGTCATATGCACGAACAGTGTAGGTATATGAGGTGCTTGGCAACAAACCAGTAGTATTCTGGAAGGTTGTAGCTGCTGGAGTAATGTTAGCTATCTGAACACCAGCTCTGAAGACCTGATATCCTGCTACACCGACGTTGTCAGATGAAGCTGTCCATGAGAGATTGATTTGTGATGAAGAGACTGCGGTGGCGGTGAGGTTTGCAGGAATGGTAGGTGCGCTGGTGTCAGTTGTATTGAAGATTGCATTAACAGCTGTGTTTGCATTCAAAGTGAATGAACAAGTTGTTGCAGTACCAGTACATGCACCTGACCATCCTGCGAAGGTTGAACCTGCTGCCGGAGTAGCAGTGAGAGTAACTGCCTGACCTGCGTTCCCTGTTGAAGAACAAGTGGTACCACAGTTAATAGAGCCAGTCGAAGTGACGGTACCTGTACCAGTGCCTGACTTGGTGACGGAGACGGTGTATGACGTTGGGTTTGAAGGAGTAACCGAATTGAAGAGCAAGCTAACTTCAGTTGCTGTGAGAGCACCGTTGTATACGCGAACTTCATCAATCTTACCCTTAAAATACTCCGATGAGCCGTTCCATGAGCCTATGAGAAGATTTGCTGAGCTATTTGTGAATGCACCAGCACCTGAGGCAACAAGAGCTCCATCTATATATAGACGGTTGGTAGTTCCATCATATGTCTGAACAATGTGCTTCCACACACCTGAAGGTATGGTGGCCTGAACTGTATTAGTCCAAGCAGATCCGTTACCGACACTAGCGTATACCCTGCCATTGCTCATCTCGAAACCGTAGGAGTTTTGCTTGATAACAATCGCATGCCAATCACTCGTCGCAGTAGTTGAAACATTGACCCATGCGCTCAGACTGAACTTTGCAGGACCAATATTGCCTGCATTGAGATATGCGCTGGTGCCATTGAAGTCGAGACCATTCCCTACGACACCAGTAGTCCATGTAGGACCACCGACGAGGGTGGCGGAGCCACTGTTGCCAGAAACATCCGCAGCAGTCGTTCCAGATGTCTGGTCCAACGTCCAATAACGAAGAAGTGTCGTTGAGGTAGGTGGCGGGGAGACTGTGACCGTGACGATATTTGAGGTGGACACTGCCCCATCGTTATCAGTTGCGCGCGCGGTGATATTGTATGCGCCAACAGCAACATTGTTCCATGTGTATACATATGGGAAGAAATCATCTGTGCCAATGAGAGTCGATCCATTATAGAATGCGACACTCGTGATAGTTCCATCAGGGTCAGTTGCAGTGACGGGAATGTAAATAGCCGCTGCTGGAGCCGCTCCAGAGACAGTTATGGTGCTTACTGTGACACTCGGAGCGACGTTTGCGAGAGTTGTTACAACCCTTCCAGATGTCAGTGCAGAGCGATTGCCTGCAGCGTCATATGCATCTACGGTGTATGTATATGATGTTGCCTTGGTAAGGCCAGAATCATTAAAGGAAGTTCCTGTAACGGTTCCGATCTGGGTTCCATTGCGGAATACACGATATCCGGTGATTGCAACGTTATCAACTGATGCACCCCACGAAAGCGTGAGTGCTGTCTGTGTGACATTTGTAGCGGTCACGCTCGTTGGTACCGTAGGAGCGGTTACATCTGATGCTACTGCGGTCTTGAATGTGTAGTTACCTGATGTAGCGAGATTCCCTGCTGCATCACGAGACAATACCCTATAGTTATAGATTGTATTCTCAGCAAGACCGATAATAGTCTGTGCGTGAGAAGTTACCATTGATGAACCGGTATCTTTGAGCGCTGAATTGCCGCTATATGATGTTGTAAGACCAAATTCGACCTGAGTATCTGAAGCTTCATTGGTAGTCCAAGTGATTCGACCTTCAGTTTGCTGAGGAGCTGCTACTGTTACAGCTGAAATTGAAGGTGCTGTGGTGTCTACAGGAGCCGTGACGACCGTAGCATCGACAAGCTGACCAACCTCGGATGCAGAGAGTGCTCTGTTGTAGACACGAACTTCATCGATACCACCCATGAAAGGCTCTGCAAAAGAAGTATCCCAAGACCCGATCAAGAGAGGCGAGCCTGTGAGTGTAGGAGCTACCGCATTCTTAGCAGTTCGTGCAGTCTTGTTGATATAGAGCCTGTGCTCACCTGTCGACGCATTGTATGTCTGCGTTACAAGCTGCCAAGTCCCGAGAGTGATGGTGCCGCTGAGATTTGATGAATTACCACCGGTCCATCCACTACCATTACCGAGACGCGCGTAGACCGCAGTTCCCTGTGACTCGAGACCATATACATTCTGCTTCATCACGATAGAACCAAAGTTTGAATTCGCAGTTGGGCGAATCCATGCACTGATGGTGAAGCTTGGAAGCGATATGTCTCCCGCATTGACATAGTCGGATCCATTGAACGAAAGAGCGCCGTTAACCTTACCGGCGATCCATGAAGGGGTTCCCAGTGTGTCCGATGCACCACCAACGGATGAAGAGACCGAGTTACCAGATCCCTCATCAAACTTCCAGTAGCTCACAAGGCCACTGGTGGTCACCTGCGCGACCTGTGAGATCGGCACAATGGTGAGCGGTGAGCTCGGCGATGCGTTGAACACGATATAGCCGAGTGACAGAGCCGTTACGCAGAGCGCGACGACCAAAAGAACTGATGCTGGGAAACTCTTCATAGTATTATTAATGCGGTTAAACTTTTGTAATTACTCTATATTATATAGTGTATTGTTATGCTCCGCCCTGTGGAGAACTGCTCCACGCACACAATCAAAATTGTGAACAGACGCGACCATTTCCCAAATTTAGTTCCAGTCAGTTCTCAGACGTTTCAACAGTTAAATCATTACCAACAATGGCGATCATACGATCGCCATTGTTGGTTTCTTTTTGCCTCATTTGAAGTACTATTTAGTGCTTCAATACGCTAACAGGTGATTTTTTGGTAACCTTATAACATGGCTTAAAACATAGAATAAACCTCTATTTTGTATCAATGTTTATCAATGTTTATATATTTTAAGCAGTTCGTTGATTATTCAGTAGAACCCTCAGTTGTGGTGTCAGATCCTGCAGCTGAATCTGAGCTATCTGCTGGGGCCGTCTCTCCTCCTCCGTTATCTACAGTAGCCTCTTCTGTGCTTCCATTTGAAGAATCTTCTACGACTGTTTCTTCACTAGATTGAGTACTCTCATTACCTGATGTCTCACCTGTTGATTCATCAATAGCTGGAGTTGAGGTTGCCTGATCATCCCCACCACTATCCTCTACGATGCTTGGTGTACTTGTGGCTGGAGTTGAAGTTGCCTGATCATCCCCACCACTATCCTCTATGATGCTTGGTGTACTTGTGGCTGTCGTATCCCCCTCATCCTGAGGCTCTATAATGCTCTGTGCAGGTACTTGAGCGGGTGCAGCCTGCTCATCACAGCTACCGAGACGCTTGTTCCAATCACCGTTATCAATCTGGATACAGTAGACCTCGCCGGTAGTAGCGTCAGTCATTTCGAGACCCTTGGAGATAGCTGCAACCTGGGTCTCGACACGATCTGCGTAGACGATGTGTGCAGTGAGCTTATCGACGGCCCATTCACCTGCTGCCCTGATCATCTCCTTAACCGCAGTAGCGATAGTGGTGATGAATGGTGTCGAGGTCGCGAGACGCTCTGCTGTAGTTGAAGCGACGATCTCGATTGTCGAGCTTGCGATGAGAGCTGCGGTCGATGAAGCGACCTGCTGGATGAATGAGATGTCAGTCGAGATGGTGCTGCTAATCTCTGATATGTTAACCTCAACGTTATTCGATGCAATCTCTTCTGTGGTGCTTGCGAGCGCTGCTACCTTCTGTTCAAGCGTGCTGATAGCTGAGTTCGATGCGTCGATAGCTGAAGCGAGCGACTGAAGTGTCTGGTTCGATGATGCGAGACTTGTGTCTGCCTCAATCTTCCAGTTCTTGAGACCAACCGTGCTTGATGCGATATCCCCTATCTGTACCTGCTGTTCCTTGACCGCATTGACCACAACAGCGACCATGTCCTCGTAACGGACTCCGCGAGGGGTTGTGCCATCAGCCTCGGTGAAGATGAGTCTCCTATCGACCTGTCCTACCTGCTCTGCAATGAAGCCGATGCGTCTATCATCGCTGCCGTTGTATTTGAATGAGACTGGATTGAGTTGCTTGAGTGCTGCGAGACCAGAGTCGAGAGTCTCGATACTGTTCTTGAAACGAGCTGATGACACTGTACAAGTCTGGGCACCGGTGTTGACGACCATTTCCTTACCAGCAGAGAGACAGAGTGCATCACCAGAGACTGCAGCAGCGGTGAGACCATTGAAGGCGGCTGTACCAACTACAGAGAATTTTTTCCATGGTGTCGTAGTACCGATACCAACATTTCCAGTTGCTCCCATAATCGTGAATGCAGAAGGTGTGGTAGTTGTTGCTCCTGCGACCGTGGTAGTAGCAAGATAGAAGTTTCCTCCTGCATTTCTGAATACTATCTGTGAGATTGTAGAACCTCCTGAAAGAGACAACTGAGGAAGAGTGGTACTCAATGAGGTGAGTTTTGCTGTTACAGAAGATGTAGTACCAATACCCGTATTTCCTTCGACAATCAGTCCGTTAGCAGGCGGGGTTGTAGAGAGAGCATAGGTACTACCGAGAGCGAGACCACTATTGGAGTCGAACCACGCAACTGCGGCGAATGAAGAAGGGCGACTATAGATGTGCATACCATATCCAGCAGTAACAGGAGACTTATCAATGCTCATAGTGAATGCTCGTGCATCACTTGGAAGCAAAGATCTGTCTTCCACATTCCACTCTCCGAGACGAGCAGCATACTCTGATGAGTTTCCAAAAAGATTAAATGAACCATGTGGGGCGCCTATAGCTTCATCACTACTCAATTCACCCATGATTTTCGTTCCACCAGAGTCATACCAACCAAGATGACCTCCTTGTATTGAACCTGTATACCCCGTTGCAACAACCTTTATTGCATAAGAAGGAAGGAATGTGAATGGGGCACCTGAAAATGGGCCACCATCACTATCTATAGTAAGGTTGCTATCGTCTGTGATTGATGTAACTGTCACGAGACCAAAGCCATCTATATCTATTCGATCTCCAACTGACATTTGTGATTGGAAGAAACAAGTACTGCTACAGATAACATTTCCTGAACCATCGCTATCAATGACTCCTATTCCAACCTGTTGATTATTACCATCGTTTCTAAACTTCGCTACTCCTTTAACCGATAGGTTTGCATCAGGTGCCTGTGAGAGTATATTTTCACCAATAACAACACCAGTACTTGTAATATTCATCTTCATTGCATTTGGATAGTCTCCGTTCGGGAAGAACGATATACCACCTGTTGGAAGCGCTACCGGAACATTTCCGTAATACACGAAATCCCCGAAATAGTCTGCACGGATACCACCCCTCAATGTGTTATTGCCCATAAACATGACATTTGTCTGGTCTGTATCACCACCACTCGTGTTGTTGAGACAGAGGATGACGGCGGAGGTACAGGTAGTAGCCAGAGATGTGTTGCTTGTGTTTATCGTGAGTTTTGAAGTGCCTGTTGTATTTGCTCCGATGTTCACAGTTCCGTTGCTTGAAGCAAGATATGTAGCACCTGTGTTATTGAAGATTGTTGATGTGAGACGAGGAAGGGTCGAGGTTGCTGTTGTAGAGGTTGCGGTGAAGTACTCAGATACTGTCTGACCTGCAACTGAGAGCTTTGCGTATGGTGAGGTGGTGCCAATACCGACGTTGCCATTACCCAAGATATTGAAGAGCGTCAGGTTTGTAGTCGAAGCGACAGTGAAGAGAGGAAGGAGACCTGACTGCTGAGCTGCAGTAGATACCGAGAGTTGGGCGAACGGTGACGTAGTACCTACTCCAACCTTTCCTGACGAACTTTGTATAGTGAAGCTATTAGGTCCACTGAAACCTCCTGCAAACGTACTCGTAGCTGTCGTAGAGGTTGCGGTGAAGTTTCGTGCGACCACTTCGCCGACAACTGAAAGCTTGGCATATGGTGAAGTGGTGCCGATACCGACGTTACCATTCTGAAGAACATTGAGTCCTCCCGATCCTGCGGCGACAAGTCCACCACTGAAGGTAGAAGTGGCTGTCGTGGAGGTGGCGCTGAAGTATTCTGCAGCAACCTGGCCGACGACTGAGAGCTTGGCGTATGGAGTTGAGGTACCGATACCAACGCCTCCTTGAACATACAAGCCATTCGTAGGAGCGGTGACAGCGCTAGCAGTAGTACCAATAGCAGCATTTCCCCTGATCCAGACTTTCGATGAAGGTGGTGTACTGACAATATCATTTCCACCTGCTGAACCGAGTGCGACACTTCCGTCATATAACGCATTTATATTGTAGTTGAAGTTGTCTGCTACAGCACTATGAGTAAGAAGATGTAGGGTTCCTCCACCTGAATTAGTAGAAGCAGTCTTTACCTGGAGCATTGCGACTCGATCGTCAGCATATGCTGATGATGGGTTTGTATATACCGAACTACCTATAAAAGCACTTGTTCCAACTGCATTTCTAACCTCAATGTCTGTACCATAGGTATCATCCCAATCAGACCTAAACTTAATTGTTCCATCTGCTTTTCCAAACCTTACTGATCCCAAATCATTTGATCCTGAATAACCGCTGTTGTTAGTGAATACATCGAACCTACTTACCGTTGTTAAACCTCCGACAGTCAAACCAGAAGTAATTTGAGCATTTCCATTAACTGAAAGGGTGCTTCCTGGAGTACTTGTTCCTACACCGAGTCTAATCGTGTTTGTATCTGCTACTAATACAGGCCCGATCGATGTTGGCGTAACTGTTGTACCTGCTACGAAACTAGCCTCAACCCCATCCCCATCGGCGAATGAAGTCGACGTTGTGTCGTAATAATAATCATACGATGCTCCGATTGCAGGGTTATTTACGAACACACGATATCCATTGGCTCCCGATACCGCCGACCATGAGACATCAATATAAATAGAGTTATCACAGAGTCCATCATCAGTGTCGGTATTTGATTGAGTATATGTGGTCGAGAATACCTTTTGACCTGCAACTGTCTTGTATGGATAGACCCTATAGGTATAATCATATCCATTACAGTTATCATAGTTTCCTGCT
>JBDLTF010000005.1:0-69601 GCA_039799225.1 Candidatus Parcubacteria bacterium
AAATCAACCGACGGTGACTCACACCTCGGCGGACGCGACATTGATGCCAAGATAGTGAACTGGCTCGCCGACACATTCCAGAAAGAGAATGGTATCGACCTCCGCAAGGATGCGCTCGCATTACAAAGATTGGACGAAGCCGCAGAGAAGGCAAAGATTGAGCTTTCTACGGCCGCACAGACCGAGATAAACATCCCGTTCATCACCTCAGGAGCTGATGGACCGAAGCACTTGCTCGTCGTTATGACACGAGCACAGTTGGAGCAGATGACTCAAGAATTCATCGATCGCGCTATGGCTATCACCAAGCGTGCTGTCGATGCGTCCCCATTCAAGGTGAATGAGATCAATGAGATCGTCATGGTAGGCGGACAGACACGCATGCCAGCTCTCCAGGATGCAGTCAAGAAGTTCTTCGGTAAGGAGCTCCACATGGGAGTCAATCCTGACGAGGTGGTTGCGGTGGGCGCGGCTATCCAGGGAGGAATCCTTGGTGGTGATGTGAAGGATGTACTCCTCTTGGATGTCATTCCATTGTCACTCGGTATCGAAACCATGGGCGGTGTTGCAACGAAGCTCATCGAAAAGAATACGACCGTCCCTACCCAAAAATCTCAGATATTCTCGACTGCCGCTGATAATCAGCCATCAGTAGAGATTCATATCACTCAAGGTGAGCGCCCAATGTCAGCTGACAACAAGTCGCTTGGAAGATTCATTCTCGATGGTATCGCTCCAGCCCCACGCGGAACACCGCAGGTCGAAGTTACCTTCGATGTGGATGCAAACGGTATCTTGAATGTTACTGCAAAGGATAAGTCGACTGGAAAGGCTAACAGCATCAAGATTACTGCTTCTTCAGGTCTCTCCAAAGAAGAAGTTGAGAAGATGAAGCAGGATGCTGCAAAGCATGAAGTGGAAGACAAGGCCAAGAAGGATATCATCGAGGCCAAGAATATCGCTGAACAGCTCGTGTACACCTCAGAGAAGGCTATGAAGGAAGCAGGTGACAAAGTTCCTGCGGATCTCAAGAAGTCTATTGAGGAGAAGGTTGCGGCGCTCAAGACTGCCAAGGATGCAGGTACACCGGACTTCAATGCACTCAAAACTGCTACTGAAGCATTGTCTGCTGAGATCCAGAAGATCGGGCAGTATATGCAGAGCAATAACCAAGCTCCAAACACCAATAACCAAACTGGTGGTGATTCGAAGGGTCCAGAAGGAGATAATGTGAAGGATGCAGAGTTCAAGGAGAAGAAGTAGTTCCTGACAAATAAAAAAGACCTCCGCTGTTTCCCTGAATGAAGATTCGGGGAAACGAACGGGGGTCTTGTGAAAGTGGTCACTCATCTTCTGAGTTCCAAGATTTGAGCGTTTGAAGCAGCTTCTCCCGTGAAGCCCCGGAGATAAATGCTTTAACAAAATGACTTGGTTTCTCTGAATTGCTTGAATACTTCGAGATACGCCCATCAAGCTCTGTATTCGCTACATTCCCAACCATGCTTGTGGTGAGTGCAACAACGAATGCTTGAGGATTGATGAGCTTGATCTTACGAGCAATGTCGAAAGAACTATTGTCGACCGTGTGGGAAGTGAAGACAAGCTGAGGAGTGCCTGCTTCAATCTGAGATAGGAGATCGTCACCACAGAAGCGGAAGAACAGATAATCCTTATTCTCAACTACACCATGCCGGTCGAAAAAATCTTTACTGATTGTACGACCGAGGAGGCTGACCTGAAGTACGATGACTTGGTTTGCTTTCATAGAGTTTGAATTTGTCGATGTTCGCTGCAAAACTATTTACATTAAAGTAACATACTAATTATCAATCGTCAATATGCCCAAAGATTATTACAAAACCCTCGGAATAGAGAAAAGCGCCTCAAAGGACGACATCAAGAAGGCATTTCGTAAGCTCGCGCACGAACATCATCCTGACAAGAACAAGGGTAATGCCGCGTCGGAGCAAAAGTTCAAAGAAGCCAGTGAGGCATACTCTGTACTCTCGGATGACACCAAGCGTGCGCAATATGATCGCTTCGGTTCAGCAGGACCAGGCAACCCAGGCCAGGGAGGCTTCGGCGGTTTCGACTTCTCCGGATTCCAGCAGGGTGGGGGAGGTTTTCATTTCAATCAAGGCGGCGTGGAATTTGATCTCGGGGACATATTTGGCGAATTCTTCGGCGGTGGTGGACGCAGACCACGCAAGGGTAGGAATATCACCGTGGATGTGGAGCTCACATTCAAGGACTCTATCTTCGGTATTGAGAAAGAAATTTCTGTCGAGAAGACGAAGTTGGCCATCAAGATTCCTCCAGGAATTGAAAACGGCCAAGGTCTACGCGTAGGAGGGAAGGGAGAACCAGGTGAAGGGGGTCCAGGAGATCTTATTGTACGCGTCTGGGTCAAAGAACATGCGCATATCCGCAAGGAAGGCTTCGATCTCGTCATGGAACAGCCTATAAAGCTCACTACCGCGCTCGCAGGAGGTTCTATTGATCTCGATACACTCGATGGTGCAATCGAGTTGAAAATCCCTGCAGGAACATCTCATGGAGAGATTCTTCGCGTCAAAGGGAAGGGTGTGCCGTATGAAAATCAGGGAAGTGTCTTCGGTACTGGTGGTCGTCGCGGTGATCTTCTTGTCGTAACTCATATCGAGATGCCGAGAAAGTTGAGCAAGAAGGCAAAAGAGCTCATCGAAGGACTCAAAGAGGAGGGGGTATAGAAAATCCTTTATTTCTGCTATTATTTATCCATGATTAAGAAAATCCTTCTCTCGGGCGTCAAACCTACCGGCCGACCGCATATTGGTAACTATTTTGGCGCCATGAAGCAGTTCGTGGATACGCAGACCTTAGGGCAGTACGAATCGCTTTTCATGATAGCTGATTACCATGCGCTCAATTTCATTCAGAACAAAGATGAGATGCGTGATAATATCCTCAATCTCACAATCGATTACTTAGCGCTTGGCCTCGACCCCAAGAAAGCAATCATTTTCAAGCAATCTGATGTCTCCGCGCATACCGAGCTCGCATGGATCTTCGACACTATAGTCACTGTGCCATACCTCATGCGCGCGCATGCCTACAAAGATGCAGAGGCTAAGGACAAGGAGATCTGCGTAGGAACGTTCAATTATCCCGTATTGATGGCTGCCGACATTCTTCTCTACGACACAGATGTGGTACCAGTAGGACAGGATCAGAAGCAACACGTCGAATACGCGCGCGATATTGCGCTCAAGTTCAACCATACGTTCAAAGAGGAGGTTTTCAAACTTCCCGAGCCATTGATATTGGAAAATGTAGCGACTGTTCCTGGCGTTGACGGCAAGAAGATGTCCAAGAGCTACAACAACACCATTCCTCTTTTTGCTTCTCGTGAAGAAATCACAAAAGCAGTCATGGGTATCGTCACTGATTCTGGCGGAGATGTCCCGATGAATGTATACAATATCCACAAGCTTTTCAGATCAGCAGGGGATTTGAAGCCACTCTACGATGCTAATAAGGGCAAATACAAAGCTCTCAAAGAAGCGCTCATCGAAGATATCGACACATTCATCAAGCCTCTACGAGAACGAAGGGCAGAGATCGCTAAGGATGAAGCTGCTGTATTGGAAATACTCAAAGAAGGAGGCTTGAGAGCCAAAGAATTGGCTGACAAGAAACTCGCGGAAGTGAAGAAGGTTATCGGAGTTGCATAAGAGGGTACGTCTCAACTTACCAGATTTGATAAAATCCACAGAACAGTATGGATACTACTAATGATGCCAAGCCCGAAGAGATTGAGAAAATAACGAAGGAGAATCTCTATACCGGATTCAAAGTTCTCGTTAAGTATCTCAGCCAATACAAGAAGACCATCGTCATGCTCAGCGTGATTGGTGTCCTTTCTGCTATCGGCAACGGTATCGTGCCCTATATAGCCGGCAAATTCTTCGACGCTATCCTCACACCTTCTTCGTTCAACCTTCTCGGCTATATTCTACCTCTCTATGTAGTTCTACTCATTCTGTGGGCAGTCGTTCAGTTCGTCACATACATCATGGATTGGCGCATCAATATCACCAGTGAATATCTCTCCAACACTATCTGGCTCGACTATCTTTCGAAAGGTTTCGGATATCTCTTGAATCTTCCTATCTCTTTCCACAAGCAAAACAAGATGGGAGAGATTACCAACAAGATCAATCAGGCTGCTGGATCGCTGGAAACAATCGCCGGACGCATAGTCATCGACCTAGCCCCACAGATCTTGAGCATCATCATCGCCCTGATGGTAGCCTTCTATCTCAAACCAATACTGGCATCATTCCTGCTCTTGAGTGTCATCGTGTATGTATTCGTCCTTCTCCACAAAGTGAAACCTCTATCCGCGGTTCAAAAGGCATACTACGACAAATTCGGCTATATATGGGGTGAATCATACGATGTCATCACCAATACCTTGGCCATCAAGCAAGCCACAGCTGAGAGGTACGAACAGGACAAGATGGATAGAACCATGAAGAGTGCTGTGCCTTTGTGGATGCAACTAACCAAGATCTGGGGAGCATTGAGTCTCTACCAGCGACTCACTATCCTTGTCACACAGATACTCATTTTTTGTATCTCAGTCATCTATATCCATCAGGGAACAATGACTATCGGTGAACTCTTGGCTTTCAATGCTTACGCAGCCATGATCTTCGGGCCATTCGTAACCATCACTCGACAGTGGCAAACTATCCAGAACGGCATCATCAACATCCAAGAGACAGAGAAGATCTTGCAAACAGAACCAGAAGCTTATTCACCTACAGACTCAAAGCCATTCACTCTCAAAGGTGACATTGATTTCAAAGATGTATCATTCAGCTATGATGAGGGTAAGCCAGTCCTCTCGGATATATCATTCTCTATCAAAGCTGGCCAAATCATCGCACTGGTGGGCGAATCTGGCGTCGGTAAAAGTACACTCATAGACCTAGTATCGGGATACAATTTTTCAACGAAAGGAGAAGTGGCCATTGATGGTGTCCCTATGCACAAGATTGACCTCCGAAGCTTGCGCAGTCAGATTGGAGTGGTGCCACAAGAAGTTGTGCTCTTCAACGACAGCATCAAGACCAATATCAAATACGGCAATTTCAGTGCCACTGATGCTGAGATTGAAGCAGCTTCACTCAAGGCACATGCACTCGATTTCATAAACAAATTCCCTGAAAAGTGGGCACAGGTCGTCGGCGAACGCGGAGTCAAACTATCAGTCGGACAGAAACAACGTGTCGCCATTGCTCGCGCCATCCTGCGCAATCCGAAGATTCTCATCCTCGATGAGCCGACTTCTGCACTGGATGCCGGATCAGAAAGAATCATCACTCAGTCACTCGATGAACTCATGAAAGGGAAGACTACCTTCATCATCGCTCACCGCCTCAGCACTGTCCGCCGCGCCGATAAAATTCTCGTCTTCAAAGAAGGAAAAATCATAGAATCAGGTACTCACAGTGAACTTCTCGCTATCGAGGGTGGAGAATACCGTCGCCTGCATGAACTCCAGATCGGTTTGCACGACTAGTCTCGTCATTAATTCTCTATCAGTTCTTCACGATTCCTTCATACGGAATTGATATGATCGTGTGCATTAGTAGGTAACCGCACACATCATGTCACTAGATTCAAAAGATCTCGAACTTATCGAGAGTATCGTATACAAAAATAGCGACGACATCGCCATATCTATCGCACGCAGCTTCGAACGACTCGAGGAACGCATCGATGGGTCAGAGTCACGCATTTATTCACGCCTCGCAGACATAGAAGACCGCATAGAGGCGAGCAGTCTTGCCGTACTCGATTAAAAACAATTACTTGCTCACAATCTTGATACCAGAGGGAGTATCAGAAACACTGTAGCCACGATTCTCGATCTCGATACGGAGTGCATCAGCTTTGTCCCATTCCTTCGCCTTGCGAGCTTCCTCACGTGCATCTGCAAGTGCCTGAACTTCGATGGGAACTTTCTCTTCTTCGACTGGTGCGAGCGAACCAAGCTTGAGGCCGAATACACGGTCAAAATCCAGTACAGTGGCACGCTTATCAGCATCTGAGACAGAGGCATCCTTGAGAAGCTCCCAGACAAGAGCAACGGCCTGTGCCATACCGAGATCATCATTGATAAAAGCCACAAAACGGCCCTTATAGGCCTCAGAAACAGCTCCTCCGTCTGGAAGGTTACTGACGGTAGTCATGAGCTTTATAAGGGCATTTTGAGCCCCACGGACGGCCTCTAGGGTGAAGTTTACTGGGGAACGATAATGAGCTGTGAGGAGCCAATAGCGATAGGCAAGAGGGGAGATCATGTCTTCTTCGAGGGTCTCAAGCTTGGCAATGTTGCCCTTGGACTTCGCCATCTTCTCATCCGCCATGGTGATGAAAGCGCCATGCATCCAATAGCGAGCAAACTGCTTTCCGGTAGCACTTTCAGACTGTGCGATTTCGTTCGTATGGTGAGGGAAAATAAGATCCATACCACCTGTATGAATGTCGGCAGTCTCACCGAAAACTTTCATGGCCATAGCGGAACACTCGATGTGCCATCCTGGTCTACCTGTGCCAAATGAAGCATCCCATGAATTATCGCCATCTTGTTCAGTCTTGAATTTCCAAAGCGCAAAGTCATGTGGATTATCCTTGTCATATTCATCATTGGCGATGCGCTGATGTGATGTATCATCCGAATTCTTGTCGAGCTTGAGATTTGCGAGCACACCATATTCTTTTACTTTCGAAATAGCCATGTACACACCATCTGCAGACTTATAGACAACACCTTTTTCTATGAGTTTTTCAATAAGAGAAATCATATCTGCAATATGATCAGTCGCACGAATGAGGTGGTGTGGAAGAAGTACATTCAGAGACTTCAAACCTTCAATGAAAAGGTCTTCGTATTTGCGCGTGACAGTCTCGAGCGATACTCCTTCTTCGCGACTCCTCCTAATCGTCTTATCATCAACGTCCGTAATATTCATCGCCTGATCAACTACATATCCGTTGTATTCAAATGCGCGGCGAATGAGATCATTCATGACGAAGGTACGATAGTTGCCGATATGAGGAGTGTCATACACCGTCGGACCACAGTGATACATAGAAACCGCTCCTTCCTTGAGAGGAGTGAAGGGTTCAATCGATCGTGACAGCGTATTATAGAGTTTGATATCCATGTTCTACATCCACTTCTTCTTCCTGAACATATACCAGATCGCTCCGCTCACGGCGAGCATGAAGAAGAGAATTCCATACCATCCGACACCGTGCTCGATGAGTGGCACATTGAGCGCAGGGATAGTGAAGAGTGCGGCGATGAATGTCGCAGGCTGGAATATGAACGCAACCAACGTGAGGCGCTTCATGATGTCATTCTGCTTGGTATTGAGAAGAGAATCATTGGTCTCACGGAGATCAGCGAGCAATTCGCGGGAATTGGAAATGAGTTCGCGGATGCGATTGAAGTCGTCGCGAATATCATGCATGTAGACGCTGAATTCTTTGCCGAAGACGGAAGACTCATCATGAGAGACCATGTCAGACCAAATCTCTTCATGCACACGAGCAGTCTGCTTGAAATCGATAAGCTCACGAGAGAGATCGGAGAGGGCCTCCACCATATGTCGCTCATCACCACCGAAGACGCGTGTCTCAGCGCTCACGAGAGCATCTTTGATATTCTCGAGGTCTTCGCACATACCCGCGTAGATACGCTTGACCATATAGTAGAAGAGGTGACCCGCATGCTCGATCTTCTCCTCTTTGTTGAGGATGGAGTTGGTTTCAAAAACTTTGCCGAAATACTCGAGCTGTTCGATAGTATCGAAACGAGAGGTGATGAGGAAATTCTTGCCAATAACGAAATCAATCTCACGATCCTCGATCTCATATCCGTCACCTTTCTTGGCACGAACACGAACAGGGAGGGTGAGTACAACGAGGATATATTCCTTATAAAAATCTATCTTCGCAAGAGTAGAAGACTCCATAAGCTCTTCGCCGACGAGTGGATGGAGTCCATAGCGCTTGACCAGGCCAGAGATTTCTTCAGTATCAGGATTGGAGACGTCGAGCCAGACGAGACCTTTCGAAGCGTGATGGGTAATCATGGATGATATTGTAGCAAATCATTTCCACTTATGCGATAATGTTCGCACAATGAATACTCAAGACCGAAAAGTAGTTATTTTCCTCGTCGCACTTCCCGCACTTATCTTCGCTTTCTTTATCGGTATGTATGTCGGAGGAGGGAAGACCACTGGTGGCAGCGTACTCGGAGATAATACTGCCGCTGTTTCAGATGATGAGTTCGCACCATTCTGGAAAGCATGGCGTGAGCTCGATGACAAATATGTCGCCGCAGCAAGTACCACGCCTGAACAGCGCGTCTGGGGATCTATTCAAGGTCTCGCATCTTCATATGGCGACCCATACACCGTCTTCTTCCCTCCAGTAGAAGCAAAGATGTTCGAAGAAGAAATCTCGGGTAACTTCGAAGGTGTCGGTATGGAAATCGGCGTGAAGGACAAACAGCTTCAGGTCGTTTCTCCTATCAAGAATAGCCCTGCCGAGCGTGCAGGCGTCAAAACAGGCGACCTCATTCTCAAGATTGGTGATAAGAGCACTATGGATATGTCGACTGATGCCGCAGTGAAACTCATTCGCGGCGCGAAGGGAACTCCTGTTGTGATCACCTTCCTCCCGAAGGGAAGTTCCAAGCCTGTCGAACGCACTATCATCCGCGATATTATCGATATACCTACTCTAGATACTGAGAGGAAAGAGGGTGGTATCTTCGTCATCCGTCTCTATAGCTTCACCGCAAATTCCGCCAATCTCTTCAGGAATGCACTCCGCGAATTTGTACTTTCTGGCGACAAGAAAATCATCCTCGATCTTCGCGGCAATCCAGGCGGCTACCTCGATGCATCGTGGGATATGGCTTCATGGTTCCTCCCTGCAGGCAAGACTGTGGTCACTGAGGACTTCGGAGGTAATGCAGAACCTAAGGTCTATCGCAGTAAGGGATATGATATCTTCAGCAGCAACCTCAAGATGATTATCCTCGTCGATGGTGGCTCAGCATCAGCATCAGAGATTCTCGCAGGTGCACTCAAGGAAAATGGTGTGGCCAAGCTCCTCGGAACCAAGACTTTCGGAAAGGGATCCGTTCAGCAGCTCATCTCCATCACCCCAGACACCTCTCTCAAGGTTACTATCGCTCGCTGGCTCACTCCAGCCGGACACAACCTCTCACACGATGGTCTCGAACCTGACTACAAGGTCGAACCTACCGAGAAGGACATTACAGACAAGAATGATGTTCAAATGTCCAAGGCAGTTGAAATATTGAACGCAGCACAGTAGTATAGGCCAATAACCCAAAATCCATGAAAATCATCCTTTTGAAAGACATCTTGAAACTCGGCAGGAAATATGAGGTCAAAACTGTCAGCGATGGATATGCCATCAACATGCTCATCCCACAGAAGCAGGCTGTCTCCGCAACTCCAGACGCTCTCAAGCGCCTCGAAACAGAGCGTGCCAAGGTAGAAGGCGAGCGCAAGATCCAGGAAGACCTCCTCGTCAAGAATATTGAAGGTCTCAAGAACATCACTCTCAAGATTGTCGGTAAGGCAAATGAGAAGGGTCACCTCTTCGCAGGACTCCACAAGGAAGCTATCGCAGCTGAAATCGAGAAGCAGACCCGCCTCCAGATCGATCCTTCATTCATTGAGCTCGCACATCCTCTCAAGGAAGTCGGTGAGCACACTATTGATATCAAGGCTGCAGGAAAGGCAGCTAAGTTGAAGATTGTTATCGAGAAGGCATAACCTCCACTTTAAGTAGTAAACAAAAAAGAGGCTTCGAAGCCTCTTTTTTGATGTCCCTAGAAGGACTTATTTGACGTGAACGATGTTCTTCCTGACGATATCGTTGTTGAATGAGGTCTTGCGCTTGGTTCCGTATGAGACGACACCATCCTTGAGAGCAAAGAGAGTGTGATCCTTACCAGTACCGACATTGGTACCTGGGAGGGTAGAGGTTCCGCGCTGGCGGAGGATAATCTGACCAACGGTGATTTTCTGGCCATGGTTGATCTTAACTCCAAGATATTTTGGATTTGAATCTCGACCGTTTTTTGTCTGACCGGCGGCTTTCTTATGTGCCATAGTAGTGGGGGATTGCGATTAATTTAGTCACGACAATATAACATATACCCTGTAAAATTACAAGAAAAGAGGCATTATAGGGGCATTGGGGGCAATTGACCAGCTACGAGCCCCCTCAAATACCCCTATTTTGACCCCCTATCGGTATCCAGAACGGCCTCAGACCCAAACCTGTCAAGACATTCTACGGGTGAATCGAGCCATGAATAAGGCTATATTTAGAGCCGTATTATAGTGATTGAATTGATCAGTACCGATAATATGGCTCTACATAAGGGTATTTGAGGTGTAAAATATGGCTCAACAGAGCCATATTACAGCATCTAGCCCCTTGACTTATAAGCCTATAGGTGCTATACTTGTTAGGTAAAGCGAATAGGTAACCTCATGGTTGCTCAGTTCGTTTTTTTTATTGAATATGCTTGAACTTACAACTGGTGTGATGTTCCTCATGTCGTCCCTCTACGGTTCTGGACAAAGCGATAATCACATCGACACGATTAACGCGAACTCAGACACTATAGAGGTCACGACGACCGAAGCTCGCTCTCTGACAAGCTCAAAGCAGATGCAATCATATCTCCAGCAGGAGTACTTTGACACGCCGATCCTCATTGAGGTCGCGCGCTGTGAATCGGAGTACCGCCAGTTCGACTCGAACGGCAAAGTTATCCGCGGACGTGTTGTCGCGGACGATATCGGCGTGATGCAGATCAACGAATACTTCCATGGCGAGACCGCCAAGAAGATGGGACTCAACATCTATACCGCCGAAGGGAACGTCGCTTATGCGAAGTATCTCTACAGTAAGTATGGTTTGAAGCCTTGGTCAGCCTCAGCTCCGTGTTGGAACAAGAATGGAGACATCGCTTTGGCTAAGTAAACGATTAAAAGAGAAGTAAAAGTCCTCACAAAATAAATTGTGAGGACTTTTACGTTTCAAGAATTTGTTTAACGTTACCTATAGGGAAGAGAAGTGCGGAAATTTAATCCGGCTTGAATCTTGGCTGGATTCTTCCGCTCGATACCATGTCGCACAATATACATTAATTCACTTGCCTAGGGTAAAAATAAAACCCTTTGAAGGGCTTGGCTGCTGTTATTCTGCTTATATTGGTATCGCCTCTGGTTGCGGGATAACCGGCGCGCTTGATTGTAAACTATCTGGTTCCCCATTCTTTATCTTCTTGAGCGCGTCTATAGCTGGCTCCCAGATCAAATTTAAGAAAATATCTTTCCAGAGATATGTAACTGGCTTCTTGAGATAATTATTCCAGACATTAATCATAACTTCTTGAGTATATGAGAAATTATCCCTTCCTGCGGGTGAATTCACGATATCGCGGATATTGAAACCGAAATAGCTCAATATAAGGAGCGCAACGACGATAAGAATAATCGTACGGATGAAACCTTGATTGTGGAGTGTTTTTTTCATACCTCTATTGTACCGCACTCTATATTAGGCCTACAAGGTTACTTACAGGCCTATAACGTGACTAAAGGTACGACAATGGGTTCAAGTACGCATTGAGAGGCGCGTACGGGATCATAATTCCGGGACATGATCTGCTGTTTGCAACTTGGAAGCCGTCGGTTGCATACACGCCAAAGTGGAGATGCGGACCGGTGGTGAAGCCTGTGTTGCCGCTGTAGCCGACGATTTGACCTCGAGCTATAGTATCGCCAATCTTAACGGTGTTGAGTGACATATGAGCGTATAAGGTCGTCAAACCATTTGGATGCTCGACGGATACCCAATTTCCGTATCCACACTTGATTCGAGATGCCGTAGCGAAGGTATGACTGACAACTCCACCCGCAGCAGATTTTATCGGCGTTCCAACAGAAGCTCTCAAATCAATTCCATTATGTTCGCCACTAGATCCTTTGTAGACTTGCGGATTTGCAGTCGAAAACGTCGTGTTTCCGAAATACTGCGTGATAGACGGTGCATCTATCGGCCACGACAAAACTCCTGAACCAACTCGGGGGATACTCGAAGAATCAACAGAAGTAAGAGCTTGTTCAAGCAGTGCCACTTCCCTCTCAAATGATTCTTTCAAAGCCTGACGCTCCTTCAACACTCTCTGGTATTGTGACTCACTTTGCTTCGTTTCCTTGAGCAGATAATTTTGTTCAGCGACTGTTTCTAAAACAACTTTCTTCTGATCATTCAACTGCTTGCTCAACGTAACAAGTTCAGTCTTAGCCTTCTCGGTCGCTTTCTTATTGGTCTCAAGGTTGGTCTTGGCACTCTGAAGGCTGGCAATACGGTCTATAAGCGCATTCTGGACTGCAGCAATACTGTCCATCGAGTTCCATGCGGTTGAGAGTGATTTCTCGCCAAGAAGAAGCTCAGGCAATGATTTGTCGCCTATTTCATTCACGCTCTGATATGAGCGCGTGATGATACGACGGTCTTCAGTAATAGTCTCTTCTTTGTCTGATATCTGCCCACCAAGCTGTTTGATGAGTAGATTCTTCTCGGCAATTTTATTCTCAGTGACTTTGATATCGGCCTCGAGCTTCTTCTGAGTAAGCTGAAGCGACTTGATGGTCGCAGATAGTGACGAGACTTGCGTACCGATCTCATTGAGCTGTTTCTGATAACTGGCGATTTCTTTTTCAAGTGCCTGAATATCATTCGCGCGCTGATCTATCTTCGTTTGCAATTCATCAGCTGATTGTGCGAATACTGATGAGAAAAATACTGTGCACACACAGACGAGTACAAGAATAGAAATGAAAAAAGCGAAACGGTAGGGGACTCCCCTATTCTTGTTGCCCTGCGTAGTTGTGTTCGGAAGATGTCGCATGATTCATGGTCGTCCGTCCTACAACTATCCGAGTTTCTTAAGAGCACTGTCGACTCTCTTAATAGCCTCTTCCCTGCCGAGCACCGCTGCGGAAATGAAAGGGTCTGGGGATTTATCTTGTCCGGTGAGTGACATGCGGAGTGGCCAGAGGACATCGCCTTTACCATTGGCTTCTACGTACGGCCAGAGTGCATTTTTGACAGTGTCAGCGGTAAATTCCTTGGTGGAAATTCCTGAAAGAATCTCTGAAACTTTGGTGAGATGAGCAGAAGCGGCCTTTGCATCAGGATTTTTCTTCCAGAGAAGTGTATCTGTCGCATACTCCTTGATCATGTGTACAAACGCAAGCTCACCATCGGCTGCAAGCATAGTGGAGACTTCTGCGAATGTAGTGATCTTGTCGCGCAAAATAGGTACAAGTCTCTTGAATGTATCACTCTTAGGTACGACCCATTCTGGCAAGAATGGAATAGTGTACTCAATAAAATCAGCATCGGAAAGTTTCAAAACATACTGACGATTGAACCACTTGAGTTTCTCACCATCGAAGACTGCGCCTGACTTCTGCACGCGATCAAGAGAGAACTCCTTCACGATTTCGTCTACTGACAATACTTCCCTGTCGTCTGACGGATGCCAACCGAGGAGTGAAAGATAGTTGACGATGGCTTCGCGGATAAATCCCTTGTCGCGATATTCACTGATAGGAACGGCACCCTTCCTCTTGGAAAGCTTTGATTTATCGGCAGAAAGAAGGAGTGGAATATGCGCATAGTGAGGTATAGGAGCGCCTATAGCCTCAAATATGAGAATCTGGCGCGGAGTATTGGAGATATGATCCTCACCACGAATGATGTGAGTGATACCCATCTCGTGATCGTCGATGACCACAACGAGATGGAACACAGGCTCGTCTTCACTCTTGGCGATGACGAAGTCACCGAGCTCAGTGGTATCAAACTCGATGCGTCCGCGAATGATATCATCGAAGACAACTTTCTTGTTGGGATTCTTGAAACGGATAACGCTCGAGCGGAGCTGACTAGGTTCTATCTGTCTGCCCTCCTTGGCGGCATTTTTGATAGTCTCTTGATTCTTGGCAGTCTCGTCGGAAACGTAGGCGTGACCAGATGCAATCATCTGGTGAATATATGTCTTGTACATCTCGGTACGATCAGACTGACGATAAAATTCATCATATTCAAGACCGAGCCACTTCAAACTCTCGACGATGTTTTCCTCATATTCCTTCTTGGAGCGCTCCTTGTCAGTATCTTCAATACGGAGGATGAATTTACCCTTGTTCTGGCGCGCATATATCCACGAAAAAAGCGCCGTACGGTATGATCCAGCATGGAAATAGCCTGTCGGCGACGGGGCAAAGCGGGTTACTACTTTTTGGGTAGACATGAGGGTAGTATAGCAGAAATCAGCGGTTTATAAACACAAAAGCCCCCGAAAGGGCTCTTGTATTGTCTGTTGTGCGGATCACCAGTAAAAGTGACTCGCGAGCCCAGAATGGATTACCCATTCCAGTCCACCAGTCGAGATTTAATCGACATAGAAAGTCTATCAACTTGTCAGAGCACCGTCAAATAAGTTCACTGGACTCAAGGGGAATCGAACCCCTAAATCTATTTTGACAAGAATAGATTCGGAGCCATCCTGAGCCCTCCGCGGAATTACTTCCGCGCTAAAATCATACACAATCAAAATGAAGGAATTGTGATGAAGTGATAGAGAAACTATGATGATCTATTTGATCACCGAATTCTTGACCGTCCCATGCTCGAGAAAATCAATTACATTCTGCGCAACCACCTTCGCCATCTCGTTACGGGCAGACTCACGTGCAGAGGCTATATGAGGCGTTAGGATGACATTAGGGAGCTTGGCGAGGCCACGGGCAAGCTTGGGTTCAAATTCGAAAACATCGAGGCCAGCGCCCGCAATAGTGCCGTCTTGTAGAGCTTTGACTAGAGCATTTTCATCAACAACAGGACCACGAGCGGTATTAATCAAGAATGCCGTCTGCTTCATCATCTTAAGACGAAGTTCATTCATGAGATGATGAGTCGAATCGAGAAGAGGTACGTGGAGACTCACAACATCAGACTGAACAAGAACTTCCTCAATCGTCTCACAGCGACGTGCGTGGTAATCATGATCGAGTGTCTCATTACGATTTACATCATAATAGAAAATTTCCATATCGAAGCCGTGATAACAATGATGCGCAACCCTCTCCCCTATTCTGCCTGCGCCAATGAGGCCAAGCTTCTTACCCTTGAGATCAGTACCGACCAGATTCATCGGTGACCAGCCTTTGTATTTACCAGCGCGGGTGAAGCGATCTGCTTCGACCATACGAGTAGTGAGTCCGAGCATAAGTGCGAGTGTATGCTCAGCAATAGTGTGCGCATAATTCCCCGGAGCATTAGCCGCCTGAATACCGCGCTTCTTTGCTTCTACAGTATCGATATTGTCAAACCCAGTTGCATAGTTCGCGTAGAATTTAACGCTTGGCACTGCTTCAAACAAAGTTGCATCAACCTTGTCGGTCAATAATGAGATAACTGCATCATACGGCTTCTTCTGAAGTGCTTTGATGATTTCTCGCTGACTTGGAACACAATCATGAGGATATACATCAACATCGTATCCTCTCTTCTTGAGCATTTCGATAGCAATATCTGGAATGACGCGTGTGATATAGACTGATTTGGACATATTACTAGTGATTATACTACCAAAATGACATTTATGAATTTAGTTGAAATTATAATGCTATTTTAGCACGATTTTCTATTTACTCTTGAAAGCTAATCAATAATAAAAAATATTTAAGAACCATTTAATTCTATTATTGCATTTAACTCACTAATAAAGTCATAAATAAGATCATTTGAAATAATTACGCCCAGACTTTCATAATCATCACCACTTACCATAGATGGTATACCGATCCTGCAACCATACTGGTCAACCGCCAAACCTCCGGAATTACCGTGACTAATTTTTGCGGAAGTTATTATTAAACCATCTTTTGCTAATAAACTACTTACAATTCCATCAGTTATAGTAAGTGCATATCCACCACTGATTGCTGGATATCCGTAGATTCTCACAGGCTCACCGAGCTTCACATTCTCATTCCTACAGTATTTATTACTATCATAAGCCGGGAAATTCTTAGGATAAACTCCGTATGTCTTACCTTCATCCATATCATAATAAACATCATCTATCTGTACAAAAGCGAGGTCGTATTGTTCACTCAAATCAGGGATTACAATTGGATATGCGGTGTATATTTCATCAGGTGCACCACTAGAAGGATCGGGTAGTATAACAAGGCAACTTGAAGTATCTTCTGCCCCTTTAGGAATTATATGAGCATTAGTTAGAACAAGTCCGTCCTCCGTCAAAATAGTACCTGAGCCGCCAGAGGTATCTTCTTCTTTTTCTCCAGTACAGTAAATATTCACAACTGCTGATGCTATATCTAGGTTTGTTTGATCACTTGCGGGTTTTATTCTCTTACTATTATAAAAAAATACTAGTCCAACAATTACAATCAACAAAAAGATACCGCACGCAACAACTACTCTACTTTTAGTAAAATATTTTTTTGTTTTATTGAGAGCTTGAGTCTGATCTTCTCGAAGTATTTGTACCTCTGCACCGCATGACGTGCAAAATTTTATATTTTCTTTTATTTCATTCCCACATGATGTACAAAACATAAAAATTACTTAGCTGCGACAGAAATGCCGCAATTACCACAGAATTTTAGCTCTTTTATGGCTTGCGTACCACAACTTGAGCAATAACTTATCCGAATATCTTTATCCTTGGGAAAAAATTCAGTCTCAACAACTTCAGATTTAACTGCATCCTGTGAACCACTACTAAGTAAACTTATTCGGATATGATATTCTTCGTTAGTGATTTTGCCATCTACTAGGAGCTGATTTGTTTCTGCAAGAGGCTCCATTTGAGTAAACTGATCTCCATTCAATGTTACGCCGTATTTACAGACCGGACAAGACAAGTAATGCTCTATTTTGTAAGGAAAAACTGGAATAAAAAATAAAGTAAACCAGGTCTTTATTTTGGTCAAAACCCAGTAGTGCTCGTTGTGGCAGTGGCTGCAAAGTTTTTTGAAAACTGGACCAAAGTTTTTAATTGTTTGAAAGCCCCAGCCAAAAATAATCATGATTTTTAATTTTCAGCTAAATAATCATAAACTTCCTGTGGCACCTCTACCCCATTCGCAATCGCTTTTCGTAAATAAATTTGAGCATTTATAGGATCATCATTTCTTGCATATGACAATCCAAGCCAATAAGCAATGTATGTATCCGCATCAAGAGTTATGCTGGAAAATATTGAGATGGCTTGAGGATAATTTTCATTGAAATAGTAAGCCATACCGAGGTTTTGCTTGGCAATCTGCAAATCAGTCAATTGGACTGCACGTTGAGCATATTTCAATGCTTTCGGGTAATCAACATACTGAGGAGCATTATCTTCTAAGTCCATGTAAAAAAGTGCGAGCGAGTTATTAATTTGAAAATCATTAGGATCTTTTGAATAAGCCTTATTAAAGGCAAGCAAAGCTGCATTTGGCTTACTCTCAAGCATTGCTATTTCTCCCGCAATCAAATAGTAATCGAAAGAATCACTCAGTGCTATTATAAGAGCTTCTTTGAAGGTGCTGATTGCCAAATCATTTTGTCCCTCACCTGAATAGACGTAGGCAAGATTTTTAAGAGTGTTTACCTTATTTTCATTTGAGACCGCATCATGTGATGCTTGCTGGAGTTGATTTAAAGCTTGCTGACTATTTCCAGAGTCATAGTTTGAAACTGCACTATTATTTTTCTCTATAACAGCATCATCCATAGATGCATATACAATCCATCCAACGATAGCAACAATAAAAAGCAGTTTAAATACCCTACCTATATTTCTCGATGCCTTAAATTTTGTTTTTCTAAAATTTGGGATACTTTGTTTTTGAGATAAACTGGTTTTAACTCCTAAAAGTTCTTTACCACAATTAGTACAGAACTTATTCAAACTATCTGATTTTGTGCCACAATTTTCGCAAAACATATTTGTATTTTATTTTAGGACGTTATCAGGTAACTTATTCAGCTCAAATAAACTAATGATAACTGAAATAAAAAGTGCAATCTCTCCAAGACTTGATATGATTTCGACCTTCTGAAAAGCTATAACAATGATAGTAAGTACTAAAATTATAGTGGCTATCCTGTGATCTGCCTTTGCTAACCTAATAAGCCCCCATATTCCGAATACAATGATCATTAGACCACCTATGAATCCTACTGTACCTAGAAATACCTCGGACACATCACCAGCAAATGGTAAAAAGAGAAGACATATCGTTACTATCCACGGCCAAACAATCAACTTACAGAGCAATTTATTTGATATTTTTCTGTTGGGTATCTTTATCTTCTCGTTAGATATTGCTGTATTAGCGATTTTATGACTTGAACTGTTTCCTATGGCCTTTCCACACCTAGCACAAAACATTGCACTATTTTTTATTTCATTTCCACATTCCCTGCAAAATTTGTTCATAAATTATTTATAAATAATAGACACTTTATTTGAGGTATTTGACTTAAACATAATAATACAATAACTAAGTCAAATACACTATAATCCAGACTTTGGGTAATGGTGGATAATTAAATTTATTAATAAACCATCATAGCTCGTCAAAAACTGCCCTAAGACCAAAAGAGCCGCCTTGCGGCGACTCTTCTGGTCGAACAAATCTGAAATACTATCCCTTGATGCCGGCACCGACTGCAGCTGCAGCACGGAAGAGCTTCATGATGATGTTGCCCTTGGAATCCTTGATTGGAAGATCCTTAGAAGCATCAAACTTCATGTCACCATCATCTGAGTGGAGCATAGCGTAATAGATACCTCCTTCAACAGTCGGCTTGGTGAGAGTGATCTTGCCTGTGTTGATACCCTTTGCGAAGTACATTGTTCCGATAACATCTCCTGGCTGACCATTCTTGTCAGCGTGGATAGCAACGAATCCGCCATTGGCGAGCTGGACTGATGAAAGGAATACAACGTTACCAGGATACTGGTCGGACATAACAACACGGTTGATCTCGGTGGCTGCACCTCCGCTGGTATCACCCAAGGCGGTAGTGTCCATCGTGTCAGATCCCTTGTTTCCGAAGACCATGATACCGATGACGATAAGGGCGATGATGACGATAGCTGTGACGATCCACTGCCATGCCTTGATGCCGCTCTGTTCTGGATTCATATATTTATTACTTAATTTTTAAGTTATTAATTTCGACAGTTTTTAGACTTGTATCATACCATGGGGCCAAATGGCCGTACAGTAGATATATCAATTGACTACACTTAACGAAACATGTTGTTATTTCTCGTGTTGTAGCGCGATATCCAAAATTACATCAGCGATAACTTGAGCGCTGTCGAGACGAGCGAATGCCTTGGCCTGGCGCTTCATAGTCTCCTTGATATTCTCTGAGCCATAGATGCGGTCTATTTCCCCTATAACGATATGGGCACTCAAATTGTTCTCTTCAACGACCGAAGCTGCACCGGTGCGACCGTAAGCAAATGCATTGGCAGTCTGATCATGACTCACCGATGTAGGTAGAGGAATAATGATCGACGGGACACCCCAAGATGCTATCTCGAATATCGTAGATCCTGCGCGCGATACGATAACATCAGCGACGCCAGCTGACATACGCAGAGCAAGCTCATTGAGATAGTCGAATGGATGGTAGCGTGAAGCGTATGGATGATCCTTGAGAAATACTGAGGTTGTTTGTTTGATTTCCTCAAGATTGGCCCTGCCGGTCTGGTGAATAACCTGATATTTATTGAGAAGTTCAGGAAGACCTTGAATGATAGCGTCATTGATAGCTGCAGCTCCCTGAGATCCACCAAGAACGAGAACGACTGGTGTATTCTGCTCCAACTGAAGGAATTCATGCGCGCCATTGGAAAGTGGCTGCGCTATATCGCTCCTGATAGGACATCCAGTGAGTGCCACCACGCCCGGCTTCTTGGTGAAGTATTCTGCAGCCTCAGGGTATGAGATAGCAATTTTCTTCGCGAACTTCCCCGCCCATGCGTTAACGCGACCCGGCTTACTGTCTGATTCATGAATGATGACGGGAATCTTAAGCAGCTTTGCGGCGAACAGTGTCGGGAAGCTTGCATAACCACCCTTACCGAAAACAACATCTGGATAGATACGGAAAAGGCTACTGACAGCTGATATACAACCGAAGAATGTCTTGAATAAGTCGGTAAAATTGAGGAGTGAGAAGTAGCGTCGCATCTTACCTGCAGAGACGCTCACATACTCGAGCTCATTATCGAAAAGGGCGCGTGCATTGTACTTACTCGGCGCCATATAGTAGAGCTGAGGAGCAATAATCTTGCGCTCATTCATGCGAGTGCGCAATGCTTGGACGACGGCAATAATCGGATAGAAATGACCTCCTGTGCCTCCTCCCGTAAATAAGATTTTCATGGCTGGAATTATAGCACTAAAGATAACGGGATAGGTAGATGTTGTTTTATCCTAATGTCCATTGAATACTAGTAACTTCAAATATATCCCTTTTCAGCTCGCCAATCATTTTGAAAGTATATCTCTGATACTGACTATTTGTTATAACTTTTATAAATTCAGCGAAAGTATCGTTTTGGTAGCGAGTATTTTGTACGACTGTCGGCATCTTAACTTTCATCGTTTCCATACCTGTTGTCAGCATAAATGTACGAGCATCTATATCTATACTCTTGATGTCTTTGACAACAACACCAATTTCCTGAATTCCAACCTTATCAGCGCACCACACATAAGGAAGATCAGATGATACTGAATTTGGCCCAATTATCATACAAAGGAGATGCCAATTCTCATATGCGTACTCTACACGGTCACCGAAACGAGAAGGTTGAGTCACTTCTCCTATAGTAGCCAATATACGATTGGCGACGATTTTCTGCGCAGATGACACCGGAAGCTTGTACCCTGGAATATTTTTGAAACCAGGCTGTGCTTCTATTTTGTAATCAGAATTTGCCTCCTGTTGAAGATTTTCCAAAATTGATTTTGCTTGTGGACCAGCTGATGATCTTTCATTCTTACTATAAAGATATACACCACCACCTACTACGAGCACTGCAATTATTGCTAAAAGAAGTGGTGTAACAAAACCTTTTTGTGGATTTTTCATAGGAAAATTATAGCATTACCTCGAATATTTCGACACATTAGCAACCATACCCGACGCAGCGAGAATGATAATGAGCGCTGTACCTCCGTGCGAGACGAAAAGGAGTGGTAGGCCCGAAAGTGGTATGACCCCAAGCATCGCACCGATGTTCATGAATGATTCGGTGATAATGAGGACTGCCAGACCGATTGCGAGCATACTGCCGAATGGGTCATGAGTGTGTGTACCTATACGGAACGAGCTCACCGCAAGCGATATATAGAGTGCGAGCAAGACCAATCCACCAAGAAAGCCGAACTCTTCAGCCGCTACCGCAAATATAGAGTCGCCAATTGGTTCTGGTAGATAGCCGAACTTCTGGATACTCTGACCGAATCCACGACCAGCGAATTGTCCCGAACCTATGGCGATGAGGGATTGATTCACCTGATACCCAGTTCCCTGAGTATCCGATCCTCCATTGAAATAAGTAGCGATGCGCTGGAGTGCATGCGGCTGAAGTGATAATGCTCCAGCCAAAGCAACTGCGCCAACAACAACTATTCCGATGAAATGCTTTTTGGGCAAACCAGCGATAAACAACATCACCAGTCCGGTGAATCCAATAATGGCGAGCGTATCATTGTCATGCTGGAAAAATAAGAGTGTTCCGAGCACTGCCATTATGATGACATATGGCATAACTCCATGTTTGAACTGACTAATCTTGTCCTTGGTGAAATGAATCCAAGCCGCCATATATATGATGAATGCGATTTTCAAGAATTCAGATGGCTGGAATGAAATGAATCCGAGATCAATCCAGCGCGCCGCTCCGCCGTGATTCAAAGATAATGCTGGGATGAAAAGTAAAAGGTTGACGATGATTGAACCGATCAAGATAAAGAATGCTGCTGAGCGCAATCTGTGATAATTGAAACGAGAAAATCCCCAGAATGCTCCGACACCGATAACCAAACTTATAGCTTGCTTGAGGGCAACCATACTGAAGTCCGCCCCATCACGTGCCAAGAGTCCAAGTGCTGCCGACAAGAATATGACGAAGCCGGCAATCGTCAGTGCGGCGACAGAAAAGAGGAAGAATCGATCTATTTTTGCAGTAGCTGGCGACATTTACGGTTGAGGTTGGGAATCTGGAGTAGCCACAGGTTCCTGATGTGCCTTGAATCCTTCGATATCTTTCCTTACTTGTTCATATTCCGGCAATTCTTCAATTTTTGGAATTCCAAGATGTGACAAGAGTTGCAGAGTGGTCTTGTAGAGAAAACTACGAGCATCTTGTGGATTCTCTACACGCTCAACGAGTCCACGAATGAGTAGGTTACGCACGATGAACTGAGAATTGACCCCGCGGATGTAATCGATATCCGCACGAGAGATGGGACCTTGATACAAAATAATAGAAAGAGTCTCAAGTCCTGCTTTGCCAAGATCTCGCGTTAATTCTTCTTTGGTCAATTGTTCAATAAGAGGAGAAATTTCCTTGGCGGTGCCGAGCATAACTTCTTCGTTAGTACGCACAAGGGTCAAACCCCTTCCCTTCAGGGCGTTTTCCAATTCCTGCAAGCCAGCGTTGATAGCGTCAGTGCCCACATCGAGCAATGTGCACAATTTCTTGATAGAAACGGGTTCAGCTTTCCAGAAAAGGATGGCTTCAAGTTGAGCAGATAGATTCATATGATGAAATAATATCATTAATACCTCGGCACCCCAACATTCTTGGTCTCCATATGAATATCGTCGAACTGCCTTTCTTGGGTAACGTGCAAGACGCCTTCCTTGACCAGCTCGAGCATCGCCAGGAAGCTCACGATGACATTCACCTTCTCACCTTTATGCTCACCGGTAAATTGTTTGAAACTCATACGCAGACTACTCGTAATACGATTGGTAAGTGTACCGATCATATCTTCGAGACTGACGACCTTCTGGACCACATGCTTTGGCAGACTCTCCTTCTTGGGTAGACGATTAATCAAATCTTTGAGCGAGTACAGCGCCTTCTCCAACGTGAATTCTGGCGCAGGGGCGAACACTGGCTGAACCGGTCGTGTCGCGGATTGTGAGAATATCATTTCAGCGCCAAAGAGTTTGCTGACATGGACACTCGCATCCTTTATGCGTTTAAATATTTTGAGGCGCGTCTCAAGGTCTTGAATGTCTCCTTTCTCTTCTTCAGTGAGGCTCAATTCAGGCAGAAGTGACTTGGACTTGATGAGAAGAAGCGTCGAAGCAACGAGAATGAAGTGTGCAGACTCCCCCATTGGCATCTGCTCGAATGAACGGACATGAGCGATGAAGTCATCGGTAACCTTGGCGAGTGAGATGTCACTAATGAAAAGCTTTCTCTTCTCAATAAGGTCAAGTAGGAGATCGAGAGGACCTTCGAATGACTGAGTTTTGACGGTAAATGCCATGTCCGCATATTATAGCGCATCTTGCTTCCTATCAGATATTTCGATTATTTCTCAATAACACAGTCGAATTCTGACACAGTGGTACTGCCTATGAAAAAATAATCTTTAATTAAGATAAACTCACGAATATCTTGGCACGCCTTCTCATTCAACGCTTTCTGGATGCGATATTCTCTCCGAGTAATACTATCCGCATATGATATAGATGCGGTAAATACGACTATGACCGAAGCGATGCATCCCATAGCAAGCAAGATAATAGCCGTTACAGCCATGAAGCCACTCATTGAATTGTAGCTAATTCTGTTGCGCATAGTTGATATCATCAAGAAGCGAAGCGTCCTTCATTTGAATTGAGTATAGAAAATTAATCGTCCCCGCGATTAAGAACGATAGCAGCACGGTATATATCACAACCTCGATTAAGATCATTCCTTGTGTAGGATTTTTCTTTGAAGAATAAATCATTTGAATGTGACCTCATAGATGATGGGTGCTGTACTCGCCAGAATATAAATCCGATTTCTATCACAAGTCATTGCTCGTGGTGTACTTGGGAGAGGAAAGGCTGTTGAAGATGTTGCTGACATAGAATAATTGAATACCTGTAATTCTTTTCCGACAGCGCGACTTATAGCATAGAGGTGAAATCTGTCGACAATGATTCCGTATATTCCACCAACAACATCGACAGACATGTTCAAGGATGGCGTTGGATGTTCAATTGAAGGCACCAACCCAGCAAATAGCTCATGGTCATTTTTGATATTAAAACCACCCGATGTCCTGCCTAAGAAAATGGAATCCTCGAATGAGGTCGCTGACTTCCCTTCCTGACGTTCCCAGCCAG
Organism: Candidatus Parcubacteria bacterium; assembly: GCA_039799225.1. Lineage (GTDB taxonomy): Bacteria > Patescibacteriota > Minisyncoccia > Phycocordibacterales > PALSA-1337 > C7867-002. The sequence continues at coordinate 24,598 of JBDLTF010000005.1, forward strand.
ACAGTTCGAATTCACCTGTAATGAGCGGAGTGCTTGGTTCAGAAATATCTACTGAAATCAGTTGCTCGCGTCCAGCGGTCGCAAGATATGCATTTCCCTGTCGCACGAATATGTCTGTGACCTTACTCCCTATTTCAAGCCCACCTATTCGATGAGGTGTAGTAGAGCCTGCCACATCAATAATTGAAAACTCTTCTCCAATCCACTTTTCAGTTCCAAGGTATATCAATCCATTGTTATAGAATATTGAACTCGCAACCGGTGGCGTCGCGGTCGCATATGGAAGTGGTACTTGGTATTTGTATTCGAGAATAGGCGTAGCTAAACTATTAAATCGAATAACATGGAGTTGTGCCGCAGTACTCGCTGCAGCCGCGAAGATTTTGTCTTTGACTAAGGCAATTGAGGCGATTCCCGGACCAGTGTTTATTGAAGAAATTACAGTTGGATTATCATGATCTCTAATATCAGCAGTAAGAAGATCTGAATCTCCAGCCACGGATGAATCCGTAGAAATATAGGCAACACCATTTCGCACCTCTATATCTGTGAGCGGAAGCAGTGGATCTATAGGTAGTGTAATAGGAACTATAGACGCAACAAATGGTTTCAATGCTGGATGCTGGAATCCATATGAACCAACAGGATTTGTACTTGAAAAATTAACTGTACACAAAGGAGTTCCGCGGATTTCTTCCATAGACTCGAATGGGTACGCACGGACCGCATTGAATACAATAGGTCCAACTCGATTCATATATGGAGAATCCACCTCAAGGGAAATATCTGTCTCAATTCGATTATTCCCAAACCATCGAGCCAATGCATCTATGGTCGTGGTGCCAAAAGATATACTAGGAGAAATACTAATGCTCCGCGACTCATGAGGCATCATATCTTCAAATTCACTTTTATGTTCCTCATATAAATTAAGAGCATATTCCCTTTCACGTGCAGTCTCGAACATATCTCGTGCTGATGAAGATGCTTGCGCGATGGATGCGACGAACACTGTCCCGAGCGCGAGGGCCAGAAGAATATCAACAAGAATCAATCCTGATTTTTTGTTTGAGCGAGTAATCATGGTTTGTTAGCGTTGAAGAACTTTCGATATGTCATAGATAGGCATCATGATGGAGAGCGCAATCGCTCCGACCACGATTCCCATGCCAGCCATCATCATGGGTTCAATGAGTGCTGTGGCACGTTTTAACTTGTGATCAATGTCTCTATCTATGATGTCAGCCGCGCGAACCATCGATTTGCCCAAGTTCCCCGAAGCTTCACCGGCTAAGAGAAGCGGTGATACATATGGTGTCTTACGACATATGTTTCGAAGAATTACTCCAAGCGGTATTCCTTTCGATACTTGTTCGGCCTGAGAATTCATATGGGAAGCAAGCGTGAGAAGAGAAACCGAAGCTGACGCACGAGTGTATGCGTTGACTGCTGATATTCCAGAATCGATTAATGTTCCACAAGATCTAAGGAACACAGATAACGAATAGGTATGGATGATATTTCCAATAAGCGGCACGTGAACAATACATATATGCATGATTTTTTTGAATACATGGGTGGTTCGATACAGCACCAACGCAACCAATGCGATCGCGAAAATTCCTGCAAAAATAAAAAGTCCGTAGTCGATGAGGTGCTCAGAAATAAACATAACGATGCGGGTGAGAATTGGCAGATCAACACGAAGACTCTTAAGCATTGGAATAATTTGCGGCATAACTCCTCGCACAAGACCAATTGTGAGAATGCCCGCAAAAGCGCCAATGACTACCGGATATGTCAGTGCTGAGAGAGATTTGCGACGAATATCATCTTGTTGTTCCATGAGCATACGTGCCATTGCGAGTGATTGTGCTAAGCCACCCGATTGTTCACCATGATCGATAAGACCAACAATCATCGGTGGTATGCGTACAGTTGAAGATAGTGACGTGGCGAGAGATGTACCACTAAGAATGCCGTGATGCGCACGCATTACTTGTTTGGCTTGATTCTGCTTCATGCCCTGCGCAACTGTCTCGAGAGCTTTGTCGATACTCAAACCTGAAGATACATAAAGTTCTATGTGTTCAAAAAGAAGCATGAGATCCCTGCGACGCCAACGCGCTCTATGTATACGAGTCGATGCCATATACTCAATCAGCTAATACTCGAGCAACTTCTTGCTCTGTGGTAATTCCCCATTCCACTTTCTCGTGACCATCCTCACTCATAGGAACAAAACCTGCTGATTTTGCATACGCGAGCATGCTGGCAGAGCTCGAACGCTCAACAATAAGTTCCTTCAATCCCGCGTCGACCGCGCAGGCTTCTGCAATCACAGATCTCCCGTTATATCCCGTATGTCGACACCTATCACATCCATCTAATAAGCACTCTCGACACATGGCGCGGACCAACCGTTGAGCAACGACGAGACGAAGCGTGGATGCGAGAAGATACGGATCAACACCCATATCCATGAGGCGTGGAATTGCTTCGAGCGCAGAATTGGTATGTATTGTCGACAGCACAAGATGTCCCGTGAGTGCAGTATGAATAGCAACGCGCGCAGTTTCAGCATCACGAATCTCACCAACCATGATGACATCAGGATCTTGTCGCAACGCTGAACGGAGACCTGAAGCGAAGGTCACTCCATGACTGTGTCGAATATGTACCTGACGAACGAGTGGTATCTCATACTCGACTGGATCTTCAAGAGTGATTATGGATATGGGCTCGCGAGATTTGAGAGACAGACATGAATGAAGTGTCGTCGTCTTCCCCGAACCAGTCGGACCAGACACGAGAATGAGTCCAGATGCTTGTGCGAGTGCACCATCGATTGCACGAACATGGTCCGGCGTGAATCCGAGCTTGGCGAAAGACACTTCCGACGATATGCGTGCAGGCAGAAGACGTATGACAGCATTCTCACCATGATATGTAGGCATGAATGAGATGCGTATATTGTAATCATCGCCAGATATCTCAGACTTCCATCTCCCATCCTGCGGAACAGCATGTATATCTGTACGTGCACCCGAAAGTATTTTGAGACGTGCGATGATTTCCTCATGGAGCCTGCGTGACATGAGCGCCACTTCCTCGACCTGACCATCTATACGAAGACGTATACGGACACCGTCCTCAAATGGATCATAGTGAACATCCGAAGCACGCACCGAAGCAGCATATGAAAGGAATGCATCTATAGCTTCTGTTGCCGTGGATGGCTCGTGGTCGAAGATTTTTTGTGCTGATTTTCCGATTATTTCTTGTGTGTTCATGGACACACTTTATCAAACCACTATGAAGGAACCGTGATGAAGTGGTAGAGAAACAATGATGAACAGATTCTTATGATTTTATTTGCACTTTCCTTATAGATGTGTTATTATTCTCAGTCGCTGTTCTTTTGAAAACCATCCCATTCGGGAGACAAAAGGCGCATAAATACGGACTCAACTACTACTGAAGTTACTCATGTTACTACCGAATCGCCGAGAAATCCCTCAAGTCGTCATTCCTATGACCTGTATCGCCTGTATCAACCCTGAACGACAAGAGAAGATCAAACAGGCCTTGAATATCTGTGCCAAAGACCACGGATTCATCGTGTGGTCATTCCACAGTTTGGACATCTACGAGTGGATGCACACACTGGAAAATCGTATTCGCACACATATCGAGAACCGTCGGTTCCAATCTGTTTCGCGCGTCATGATCGTTGGTGCTCCACAGGTAGGCGACCAGGCCAAAGCCATCCATCGAGTTTGCCCTCATGCTCAGGCAGTCTACGTCGGCCCAAATATCAAGACGCCTCATCCCAATCATGCGACGCGCAATATTGCGAACGCCATCAAAGAGCTCGCTGCAACGAAGCATCGGTGCGAATATCTCGAACCGCTAGCGCCGATTGACTTCATCGTGCAACGCGCTATGACCGAGATGAAGTACACCGTGACAGCTCCGCAGCAAATCACCGTACGGAACCCTTTGTCCACAGCCTCCCGCGAGCTCGTTCCCGCCTAGTCACCCCGAACAAAGGATGTTTTCAACCCCTCTTACCACCAGGTATGAGGGGCTTTTTATACCCCAGTTGCCAAAACCCACTTTTATGGTAGTATTCACAACTGGCTGTTCTTTGGAAATTGGATCCAAAAGATATTTGTCTGCCGAAAAATCAACATCAACGGAAGGATATGACGGATGATACTCACACGTACTGATTTGGAAGTAACCATTAACGAGAGCCTCTGTGCCCTCAAAAACCAACGAGAAATACCTGTCACTGGCCTCCTATCAGGGGCAAGTTCCGGGAAAACCACGCTCATCAAAGCTATGCAACTCGCCGCCTGTAATGTGGGTGGGTTTGTCATCACTGACATGAGCGTGATCATGGACTGGCACCAAAACCCTGAAAACCATTCTTCGCTGCAAGATTCATTCATTGCGGCGGAAGGTGCGCGCAAACGTGGTGATTTAGTGGACGATCACCTTATCTTTGCAGGGTTCGTCTCCTATCTCGTCCAGGAACAACGCCACTCTTCATTGGGCGACATCCGGAAGATTCTCATTAGTGGTCTTCCCCGTAAACCCTTACAAGCAGAGCTTCTGTTGGAACACTTCCCCTCGTTCATCCTTGCTTACATCGATTGTCCCCAGGATGAATCTAACCGCCGCCGGCTCAAACGAATCGAAGATGGCGTCGATCGTCCTGATGACAAACCTGCCATATTCGAACGGCGCTGGAAAAACTTCCACGCAGAGACGGAACCGGCAATTGAAGAATACCGGGCAAAACATCTAGCTGATGGTCGCTTCGTGACAATCGACTACCGGCGCGCCCCGTTGACCAAAAGTCTGATTCTTTTGAAGGCCATGGGTCTCATGAGTAACGAGTACCGATCGCTTCACTTCCAGCTCGTGAATTCGCATTGCGAAGCATTCAAGCACTTGGACAAGGTACTGAACCCAGGCAAGTACAAAACCGCGCTCCCACAAGCACATTCGCATCATCGCAACAATGGTCACGGCAAACCTGCCAGTGTACCCGCCTAACGGATCCAATTCACCCCTCACAGCCCTCCGCTCACCACGGATGGGCTTTTTTATTGTGACAAGCGAAGATCGTGTGCATTACATGCACGACGTCTGAGCGCAGTCACAAGAAAGGGAGTGTCCTTTATTGGCCAAAAAGCACTAAACAGCCGAGCATAGCCCTTATTTTGACAAAAAGGCACGGATAATGTAAACTATACTCTCATTCTTATTTCGTCACTTTAACCCATTATTCCCTCATGGATATCCGAAACATCGCTATTATCGCGCACGTGGACCACGGCAAAACCACGCTCACAGACGCCATCATGACCCAGTGCGGCCATGGCGATGAAGGATCCATGGACTCCAACGCTCTCGAGCAGGAACGCGGTATTACCATCTACGCCAAGAACACCTCGATTCAGTACAAGGGTACCAAGATCAACATTGTTGATACTCCAGGTCACGCGGACTTCGGATCAGAGGTTGAGCGCGTGCTTCGTTCTATCGACACCGTTCTCCTCGTCGTTGATGCCCAGGAAGGTCCGATGCCTCAGACTCGTTTCGTGCTCAAGAAGTCCCTCGAGCTCGGTATCAAGCCAATCCTCATCTTGAACAAGATCGACAAGCCTGCTGCAAACCCAGCTCGCGCACATGACGAAGTTCTTGAACTCTTCATGGAGCTCGGTGCCAACGATTCTCAGCTCGATTTCCCTACTATTTATGCTATCGGTCGCCAGGGAGTCGCTATGAAGAAGCTCGATGACGAACGCAAGGACCTCACTCCCCTCCTCGACATGGTTCTCGAGCATGTTCCACCTGCAAATGCAGCCAAGAACGCTGGTGATGCTCTCAAGGCACAGGTCTTCAACCTCGGCTACGACAACTTCCTTGGACGTCTCGCTATCTGCCGTATTTACAGCGGAACTATCAGGGATGGACAGAATGTCTGGGTCAAGGATGTGAATGGTAAGACATTTACCGGCAAGATCACCAAGCTCTTCACCTTCGATGGTAAGAAGCGTACCGAAACCAAAGAGGCAGAATCTGGTGACATCATCACTGTCGCAGGACTTCCTGACATTTATATCGGAGAGACTATCACTGACACTGAGTCAGTCGAAGCTCTTCCTGCTATCACTGTCGATGAACCAACTATTTCCCTCCAGTTCCTCGTGAACAACTCTCCATTTGCTGGTCGCGAAGGTACTTTCGTCACTGGTCGCCAGATTCGCGAACGTCTTGAGCGCGAGCTTGAGACCAACGTAGGTCTTAAGGTTGATTTCAGCTCAAATGAATTCTTCACCGTCTACGGCCGTGGTGAGCTCCACATCGCTATCCTCATCGAGAATATGCGCCGTGAAGGATACGAACTCCAGGTTTCTCAGCCAAAGGTTATCTTCAAGGAAGAAGGTGGCGAGAAGCTCGAGCCATTCGAGGAACTCATCATCGATTGTCCTCAGGATTTCTCTGGTGCAATCATCGAGACCCTCGGCAAGCGCAAGGGTGTTATGACCAACATGACCACTCACGGTAACCAGGTCCGCATCGTTATGGAAATCCCAACTCGTGGTCTCCTCGGCTACAAGAACGTCTTCACTATCGACACCAAGGGTGAAGGTATCATGTCTTCACGCGTCATCGGCTTCAAGCCGTTCGCTGGCACCATCGAGAAGCGTGAGACTGGCTCTATGACCTCTATGGCATCTGGTAAGTCTCTCGGATTCTCACTCTGGAACCTCCAGGATCGTGGACGCATGTTCATCGGTGCTGCAGTCGAAGTCTACGAAGGTATGGTTATCGGTGACACCGCAAAGGGTGATGACATGGATGTGAACCCAACCAAGGGTAAGGCTATGAGTAACATGCGCTCATCAGGTAAGGACGAGGCACTCATGCTCGTTCCTCCATTTGAGCTCACTATCGAGCGTGGTCTCGAGCTCATGCGCGAGGATGAATATCTTGAGATCACTCCGAAGAATGTCCGTTTGCGCAAGAAGTTCCTCACCGAATTGGATCGTGCAAAGTCGAAGAGAAAGGATTTGAAATAACACTAGATAGGCCTTATTGGCCGCGCTTGTACCAAGCGTCGAACCTTCCTTTGCTGCTGCATTGTGAAGGTTCGACAGTTGGTGGAAGGAGAATTTAAAAATAGAAAAACCCGAGCTTGCCGCTCGGGTTTGTGTTTTGAGAGCCGACCCTATTCAGCTTTCAGAGAGGATAATACATGTCGAGGGCGTTGCGAATCTGGATGCCGGATGCGATGCATACCTCAATATTGTGCACCGACTTTAACAAATGTTGCAACGAATCAATCACATCAATCCTCGTTGGATCCTCGATAGCAATCGTCAGATTACCACCATGGACCATGATAGGAACAATGTTATACCTGCGAGCTATCACTCGAGGAACAATGGCGATAACATCGTCAGGAATATTCAGCTTTCCAGGTGCGACCACTTCGCACCCAAAATGAGCACCGTTTGCAGTGAGGACTTGCTCCTCCGTGATAACTTCCTTTTCGAGCAAGGCGGCAACGGCATCTTTCTCACCATCAGCTGTCGCTGACACAATTTCAGCGACCTGGTCACCCGTGATGAACCCGAGATCAATGAGAATGTGTACAAGATAGTCCCTGTTACCAGGATTGAAAACATGCGGCTTAGATTTCTGGTAATCAGCAATCTCCCTCGCATCGAACAGGATTGCTTTCCAAGTCGTATGTTCTGCGTTAGTCGGAATCATCCGCACAACGCCCGCTTTCGCAAGCTCGATAATCTTGCCACCCCATCCTGATGGAATAAACAGAGTATGACCTTGCATGATGCGTTCTGGCAAACCTTCACCATCATGAATCTCGAACTCCCTCCCCAGCGGAGCCGGAACTGAGAGTATACTGATCCACGTCGGATATTCACCCTGGAACTCCAAGAATTCAAGGAATGAAGTAAAATCAACACCGAAAAAACCTCCTTTGATGCGTCCCTTCGTCGCAAACTGATGAGCGATGCGATTGATAATCTTCATTACATCTTGGACTTGATACCACCCCCAATCCCCGTATCTTTTCTCAGGAATGAGCTGGGATAGTTCTCTAAACCGATACACTTCGGGGGCTACAACCTCAGGCCACGGGACATCTAACAACCGATGCACTAATACTTTTGGTTTTTTCATGAGTACTCCTTGCCACCTCGTGGTGGCTGCGTAGGATTACGATCATTGCCATAGCGCAGTGCGCCATTTCAAACAACGATTCTATATTCAGACTAGCCCTTTATTCGAACCATGACAAGGACTAGTTGAGGAATATCTTCGTCCTCTTGATCGACAGTGCAATCGCCCCAGCCCCAATATCCTTCCCTATCTGATGCGCTAAGGATCTCATGTAGGTGCCACTTGAGCACTTCACTCTGATCGTCACCACATCAAATAGTTCCTCATTCGAAATTCCATCATCAAGCATGGCGCTCCAGTGACGTTTTATTTCCTCTTGTCTGAAATCACCTTTCACCAGGTCCACCTTGTCGAGTATATGCGCTTCCAATTCAAAGCCTGAGATTCGTTCCCTCTTTAACTCCTCAATCTCATATATCTGAACTTCTTTGGTCGGCATTTCCTCCGGTAATTTGTCGGCGCGGGCCAATTCATGCAATGCGACGCCGTTGACAGTACGCGATGAGTATGGAGGATATTCCTGCGTGAATGTACCAATGTATTTATGTAGATCTAAATCATCTATCGCTTCATTCGTACCAATATGCGCCGAGACCTTCACGGGATCAACAGGTTTCGAGGCGATTCCCAGTGCATCATAAGTATCCGTTTCTACGCCGAACACAACCTCGATTTCATATTCCTTATCAAGACCAAGATACTTGTCTTTGTTTTTACATTCATCGCCTATAAGTATAAGCAGCTCCCCTTCCGCCAACGGATCGAGACGTCCTGCATAGGTCATAGGTGTGGTCTCCCATATCTTTTTTTTCTCAGCATCCGTGACCTTCTCTATCTGTGAACGACGAAACCGCTCGAGAGCTTCGAGCGGTGTTTCGCCCACGTTCTTCATGATTGAAGTAATATTTTGCATCTATGCTTGCTGTTTATCCCAGAACTCACGGAAACGACCATCTTTTTCATAAAGCTCATCGAATGTACCTATCTCCAATATCTTGCCATCCTGAAGAACGACGATACGATCCATTTCTTTCACTGTCGAGAGGCGATGAGCAATAACGACGGCTGTCACATCTTGGAAGAAGTGCTTGAGCGAATCTTGTATCTTCTGTTCTGATTCGACATCGAGATGTGAAGTCGCTTCGTCCAAGAAGAGAATTTCTGGGCTTTTGAAGACCGCACGAGCAATGCCAAGTCTTTGTTTTTCTCCTCCAGATAGCTTCACTCCCTTTTCTCCTATGAGGGTCTCTACTCCTTCAGGAAGTTTACCCACGAAATCATTCACATGAGATATTGTGAGTGCTTTCTGGAGTGCATCACCCCCTCCTGATGCTGCGCTATTTGTGATAGCGATATTCTGACGCAGACTCATATTGAAGACTTCCGTCTCCTGAAGCACAGCCGCAACATGAGTAACGTATTCCGATTTCTTGATATTACGAAGTGGGACATCGCCGATCAATATATCGTCCGCAGGACTCTCGTGTTCCTTAAGAAGAAGCTTGAAGAGGGTGGTTTTTCCTGCACCAGAAAGGCCAACAATTCCGACCTTCTCCCCCTTTTTGATATCAAAACTAATATCGGACAGGACTGTGCCATGCCCATAACTGAAAGAAAGATTACGGACATGGATAGCATCCCAATCATGAGGGAATCCTACTTTACCTTCCTCTTTCTCTATATTTACCGGCTCATCGAAGAACTCCGCCAGTCTGGCAACATTAGTCTTGGCAAGCGCGATATCTTGCGTCGCAGTTGAAAGATCATCGACCGATACACTCAACGTGTTGAAATACCCATAGAAAAGCACTAGGAATCCTATCTCATAGCGTCCTTCCATGATGCCGAGTATAACGAATAAGACGAGCAGGATACGCGCAACACTCTGCCATGAAGTACGTGCCCACAGACCAGCGTGATACCAGAATATATTTTCTTTCATAAAACGCGCCAATTCAACATTCAAAGCTCTTACACGTTCAAGTAGTGGCGCGATCATTCCAAGCACTTTGACGCTTCTGATATTGTTCATAATCTCAAATGTAAGGCCGGTCACCTCTTCATCCTTGATATTCGTCTTGCGTGCGGCTACCACTGTTTTACTGCGCAACGTATTTGCAATCACATAGTATATGACCTGATACGTGATGATTAATGCCGCAAGAGCTGAATCAAACTGCGAAATAATGATAAACGCACCAATAAAGTTCACAATGATATCAATGATATTTATTACCCAGACTCGAGAGAGTGTGAGAACACCTTCTGCGCCTTTCTGGATGCGTTTAACTTTGTTACCAGCATTCTCCTTCTGATGCCATGAGATGTCTACGCGCGACAGATGATCCAGTGCCCCACCTTCTATATCCAATGATGCTCTTTGCCCTGCAACGATACAAAGCATCTTGGAAGAGAAGAACAACGCATTCCTGATTAGATATGCTAATCCCCACAAGACCAAAGTAATATAGAGAGGAGCAAGTGCATCGCCTGCCTTGACGTCTGCCACAAAAGTAACCACTTGAGCAAAGGCATACGTCGTATAAAGTCCTATTACTGCACCGATAAGTCGTAGGATTGATCCGGAAATAAACCTCACACCGTATGGCCTAATGAACCGTTTGAAGTACTGGAACAAATTTCTATAGTTGTATTCCATATGCACGATTTGATTAGTGTACACCTTTTTGTACCAACGACGAAACCGCTCGAAACTCTCGAGCGGTTCATCGCCTATCTATTTATCGATAGTGTACAATTTTTAAATTATTTCCACTGACTATTCTTCAGACTCTCCTTCCTTAGGAGCGATTGCATCAATCATAATCTGCTTCGGTGATCCCTTGTATCCTGATCCTGCGGGGACGAGGCGACCGATGATGACGTTCTCCATGAGACCTGCGAGGTTGTCCTCTGCTCCGCGAACTGCGTTGCCGATGAGAACACGAGTTGTGTGCTGGAATGAGGCCGCTGAGAGGAAGCTCTTCCTTGAGAGCGAAGTCTCGGTGATACCCATAACAAGCTTCTCAACCTTTGCAGCAGATCCATCTGCAGCCTTAGCTGCGATGTTCTCTTCTGAGAGATAGGTATCATCAACGATCATACCTTCAGTAAGATTGGTGCTACCTGCATCCTTGACGCGGCGGCGGCTGAACATCTGCTTCACGATGAGCTCAATGTGCTTGCGTGACACGGTTTCTCCCTGGAGCTCGTAAATCTTACCAACCTCGGTAATGACGTACTCCTTGGCACGCTCTTCACCACCAAATTCGAAGACCTCATCGATATCAGCTGATCCATCGGTAAGGAGGTCTCCCTTCTTAACCTTGTCACCAACCTTCACAAATGCGGTACGGCGATATGGGAAGACATACTCAACTTCTGATGTCTTGTTCTTACCCTTCTTAGCATCTTCAACTTCTGGGAGGATGCGGATAACCTTCTCCTTGCCGAGATCCTTGACCTCGCTGATCATGCCATCTACTGATGCCACGACTGCTGGGTTCCTTGGGCGGCGCTTCTCGAAGATTTCTTCGACACGTGGGAGACCTGCGGTGATGTCTCCTGCTGCTGATGCGGCACCTCCCGCGTGGAAGGTACGCATAGTAAGCTGAGTTCCTGGCTCACCGATAGCTTGTGCGGCGACGGTACCGACTGCTTCGCCGAGATCGACGAGCTTGTTCTTACCAAGATCCATTCCGTAACACTGTGCACACACACCACGGATAGTCTTACATGAGAGTGGTGAACGGACATGAACCTGAGTGGTGCCAGCCTCTTCAACCTTCATCGCATCAGCCTTGCTGAGGAGATGATTCTTCGAGAAGAGGAGCTTACCATCCATACCCATGATATCCTCGGCGATCACGCGACCGCGAATGTTCTTGGAAAGTGGGATAGCCATACCTGATGCAGTCTGAGTGCGGATGATGATACTTTCCTTGGTGCCACAATCATCCTCTGAGACAACGACATCCTGCGCAACGACGAAGAGCTTACGAGTGAGGTAACCTGCTTTCGCGGTGTTGAGCGCGGTGTCAGTAAGACCCTTACGTGAACCGTGAGTGGTAATGAAGTACTCGATAGGAGTCAAACCTTCCTTAGCACATGAGAGAATTGGGAACTCAATAGTTTCTCCAGAGACCGATGCGATAAGACCCTTCATACCTGCCATGATAGTGATCTGTGAGAGCGATCCGCGAGCGCCAGAGTTGACCATGTCGTAGACAGATCCATTCTTGTCGAGAGATGCTGGGATAACCTTCTCAACTTCACTCTTGGCATGCTGCCAGATCTCGATGTGCTTCCTGATGCGCTCCTCTTCAGTAAGGAGACCTTCATCAAACTGCTCAGTAACACGATCTGCCTGCTCCTTGCCCTTGGCAATGATGGTGTACTTCTCTGGAGGAATAACGATATCGTCGATACCCCAAGTAGTTCCTGAGAATGTTGCGTAGCTAAATCCGAATGACTTGATGCGATCGAGAATCGGTGCGACGTCATTCACTCCGTGAAGAGTAATCATGTCGTCGATGATAGTAGCGATGCGCTTACGTCCGACCTCTTCGTTGATAAATGGATAGTCTTCCGGAAGAATATTGTTGAGGAGGATGCGACCAACAGTAGTCTCAACTAGTGTACCCTTCAAATTCGCATACTTAGCGATGTCTGGTGCGAGAACCTTAACTGGCTCGCGGAGGTCAATGTCCTTGAAATTGTGAGCGAGCACTGCAGCCTCAGGAGATTCAAAGTACTTCATTGAATTTGCCTTGGCACCTGCCTTCTCTACCTTCTTGGTAACCCAGAAACATCCGAGAACGATATCGAGGAGTTTAGCGACAACTGTAGGATCGTTGTTACCTGGCTTGAGAATGTTCTTGTCAGAAGCCATGATCTCACGAGCTTCCATCTGTGCCTCTTCTGAGAGTGGCACGTGGACAGCCATCTGGTCTCCGTCGAAGTCAGCGTTGAATGCGGTACAGACGAGTGGGTGAACCTGGATAGCGTTACCTTCGATAAGGATTGGGCGGAATGCCTGAATACCGAGGCGGTGAAGAGTAGGAGCGCGGTTCAAGAGCACATACTTGCCTTCAATGACCTCTTCGAGGATTTCCCACACTTCCTTGGCACCATCATCAATGAGACGATTTGCACCGCGGATATTGTAGGCGAGCTCCTTCTTGAGGAGTCCTGAAATAACGAATGGGCGGAAAAGTTCGAGAGCCATGTGCTTCGGAAGACCACACTGGTCAAGCCTGAGCTCTGGACCGACGACGATCACTGAACGACCTGAGTAGTCCACGCGCTTACCGAGGAGGTTCTGGCGGAAGAGACCACGCTTGGACTTGAGGCTATCAGAGAGAGACTTGAGCGCGCGCTTCTGAGCTGCAGCTGCTGCGGCTCCTGCTGATGAGCTGTGACGGATAGAGTTGTCGATAAGAGCATCAACTGCCTCCTGGAGAATACGCTTCTCGTTGCGGAGAATAACCTCTGGAGCATTGATCTCCTTGAGTTTCAAAAGACGATTGTTGCGGTTGATGACGCGGCGATAGAGGTCGTTAACATCAGAGGTTGCATAGCGACCACCATCAAGAGCGACCATAGGGCGGATGCCTGGTGGAATAACTGGAATACGAACGAGGAACATCCATTCTGGGCGGAGCTTAGCCTTGATCATCTGCTTAACGAGCGACAAGCGCTTGCCGAGCTTCTCACGATCTGCGGCACCTGCCTTCTCGAGATATCCTTCGAGCTCAACCTTGAGCTTCGGAAGATCGATATGTTTCAAGAGATCGTAGATGACCTCTGCACCGATACCAGCCTCGAAGAGAGCACCGTATTTGACTGCGTACTTGTGATACGTAGCCTCATCCATAACCATGCCGAGAGACAAACTCTCGATCTCGCGACGTGCGTTAACTACGAGCTCCTTAAGAGCCTCCTTGGTCTTATCATCCTGTGCAGTCTTGAGCTTGCTCTTGTATTCACCATCGAGCTCTTTGAGGAAAGATTCCTTCTCGTGCTCATTGACCTTGGTGACGATGTATCCAGCGAAATAGACGACCTTCTCGAGATCCGAAGTGGTCATACCGAGAATGAGGCCGATGCGTGAAGGAACCGAACGGAGGAACCAGATATGAGAGACCGGAGACGCGAGCTCGATGTGACCCATGCGCTCGCGGCGAACTATAGAGCGAGTGATCTCGACTCCACACTTCTCACAGATGATTCCCTTATAACGGATACCGCGATACTTACCACAGTAACACTCATAGTCACGATCTGGACCGAAGATACGCTCATCGAAGAGACCGCTCTTCTCAGAACGCTGGGTGCGGTAGTTGATGGTCTCCGGCTTAGTGATCTCGCCGTGTGACCATTCGAGGATTTTTTCCGGCGAAGCGAGTGAGAGCTTCACTGCATCGAAGTGGACTGGATCGAGAGTTTTTTTGGTGATGGTTGTCATAATAGTATTGAATGATTTAAAGATTGAAGATTGACGTATTCAATATTATTCCTCGTCGACTCGAGGCTTGCTGGTAAGTTCGACGTTCAATGCCAGACCGCGGAGCGTCTTGAGAAGCACATTGAATGATGCAGGAAGATTTGGAGCCTTTGGACGCTCACCCTTGACGATAGCATCGAAGGTCTGTGAACGACCGACAATGTCGTCCGACTTGACCGTGAGGATTTCGCGGAGGGTATGAGCCGCACCGTGACCGAGCAATGCCCAGACCTCCATTTCTCCGAAGCGCTGACCTCCACCCTGAGCCTTACCTCCGAGAGGCTGCTGCGTGATGAGAGAGTAAGGACCGATAGAACGCATGTGGATCTTGTCCTCAACCATGTGGTGCAACTTGAGAATATACATGTATCCGACTGCGACTGGCTGTGCGAAGTGATCACCGGTGCGACCATCGCGGAGCTTCATTTTTCCTGAAGCATCGTAGCCTGCCTTCACAAGCTCTTCCTTGATTTCGGCTTCAGTAGCTCCTGCAAAAGGAGGAACGATAGCCTGATAACCAAGCTCGCTTGCTGCGAGTCCGAGGTGGAGCTCGAGAATCTGTCCGAGGTTCATACGTGATGGAACACCGAGAGGTGTGAGGATCACATCGATCGGGCGACCATCCTCCATGTATGGCATATCTTCCTCAGGAAGAATCCTTGAGATAACTCCTTTGTTACCGTGGCGTCCTGCCATCTTGTCTCCAACTGAAATATTACGAACCTGGGCGACCTCGATGTAGATCTTCTTGATGATTCCTGACTCGAGCTTATCTCCCTTCTCGCGTGAGAATATCTTGACTGAAATAACGCGACCACGCTTACCGTTCTCCATGCGCTTGGAAGTATCCTTCACATCGCGAGCCTTCTCACCGAAGATAGAACGGAGGAGGCGCTCTTCTGGAGTAAGCTGTGTCTCACCCTTTGGTGAGATCTTACCGACGAGAATGTCGCCTGGGCGAACTTCTGCACCGATGCGGACGATACCCTCCTCAGTGAGGTTCTTGAGCTTAACTTCACCAACGTTTGGAATGTCACACGTAGTAACTTCAGGACCGAGCTTGGTGTCGCGCACGTTGACGACGAATTCCTCGATATGGATAGAGCTCCACTTGCTGTTCTTGACGACGCGCTCCGAAAGGATGATAGCGTCCTCGTAGTTGTTTCCAGACCATGACATGAAGGCGACGAGCGCGTTATGTCCGAGAGCGATCTGACCATTCTCTGAAGTTGAAGTATCAGCGAGCACATCTCCCTTCTTAACCTTATCGCCTGGTGAGACGATCGGGCGCTGATGGAAAGCGGTGAATCCGTTGGTACGAGAGAAGAGCACGAGTTTGTATTCATGCTTCTTACCCTTCTTGGAAACGAAGGTGATCTTCTTGGCATCTACGTGAGTGATCTCACCATCCTCAGGAGCGAGAATGAGACGACCTGTATCGATGACTGCCTTCTTCTCGATGCCGGTTGCGACGAATGGAGCCTCAGGAACGAGACATGGGGTTGCCTGCTTCTGCATGTTCGATCCCATGAGTGCGCGGTTTGCATCGTCATGGTTCACGAATGGAATAAGTGAGGTTGCGATAGAGAAAGCCTGGTTGGTCGAAACGTCGATATAGTCGACATCCTTCTTGTGAGCCATAGCTGGCTTACCGTTGATGCGGACTTCGATATCGTTGGCAGTAATCTCTCCCTTCTCATTGAATGCGGTTGCGGCGTGAGCAATACGGAAGTTCTCTTCCTCAAGAGCATTCATGTAGATGATCTCCTTGGTGATGACGCCATTCTTGACCTTAGCGTATGGAGTCTCGATCATGCCGAAATCATTGATGCGGGCATACATAGCGAGACGAAGCACGAGACCGATGTTCGGACCTTCAGGAGTGTGGATCGGACAGAGACGGCCGTAGTGAGATGGGTGAACGTCACGGACTTCGAAGCCGGCGCGCTCACGTGAAAGACCACCAGGACCGAGGGCGGTGAGCTGGCGCAAGTTCTCGATTTCACCGAGAACGTTCTCCTGCTGCATGAACTGGGAGAGCTGGTTGGTAGTGAAGAATTCCTTGATACGTGCCTGGAGTGGACGTGGATAGATGAATGAGACAGGGAGAGTGACGTCTGGCTCGACAGTCGACATCTTGTCCTGGATATTACGCTTCATCTGAGTAAGACCGAGACGGATACGCTGTTCGAGAAGCTCGCCAACGTAGCGAACACGGCGTGAACCGAGGTGGTCGATATCGTCAGGCTGAGTGTCTGGAGTAGTCGTAAGAGTAACGATGTGTGCGATTGTTGTCGCAATATCATCGATTGAGAGCGTGCGGCGCTCGAGCTCCTTCTCTTCCATAGACTTACCGAAGCGCTTGTTGAAACGGAAACGACCAACACGAGAAAGGTCGTAACGATCTTCCTTGAGAAGTGTCTGAACGAAAGTACGTGCGTTCTCTGCAGTAGCGAGGTCACCATCGCGGAGACGCTTGTGGATCTCCATATATGCCTCATCCTTGGTCTTGGCATGATCCTTAGCAAGTGTCATCTCCAAAACCTTTACAGCCTCAGGATTTCCCTTGAAAAGCGCCATAATAGCCTCGTTGCTCTCTGCACCGAGGATGCGGAGGAGTGAGGTAACTGGGAACTTACGCTTGCGATCGATACGGCAGATGATCGATCCATCAGTGTCAGTCTCGATTTCCATCCATACACCGCGAGCTGGGATAACCTTTGCTCCGAAATAGTTCTTACCCTTCACCTCGTTGCCCGTGAAGAAGATACCAAATGAACGTGCGAGCTGAGGAGTGATGACACGCTCGACACCGTTGATGATGAATGTACCATGATCAGTCATGAGAGGAAGATCAGCGAGGAACATCTCCTGCTCTTTGACTACATTGAGAGACTTGTTCTTGAGAGTGACCTTGACCTTGATCTGACCCTCATAGTTGAGCTTGTTGTCCTTGGCATAGTGCTCGTTGAACTTCGGCTGCATGAGCTCAGGAGAGCCGATGGAGAGCTCAAACTTCTTACCGGCATAGTCGGTAATCGGTGAGAACTCGTCGAGAAGTCCCTTGATACCCTTCTCAATGAGCTGGGCAAAGGAGACGAGCTGGGATTCCACAAGGTGCGGCATCTCTGTGAGCGGGGCCTGGTAGCGGGAAAAGAATTTCTTCGGGCGGATGGTAGTGGTCATGTTTTTTGTAAATTATTAAATGCTGACGGGAACCGAACGACGACAAACACGCAAAAAGTCCGTTTGTGGATAAACGGGTATTGATTTCACTGCGGGGCTAGCGAGTGATAGACACGAGTAGGATTAATGATGGACCTTTCTAATCCTCCGCTAAAGCAGAACACAATCTGCGAAGTTGTGTCTACCCTATCATATACATATAGAAAGTCAAGCGTTTTGAGGGCTGGGGATAACCCGAGGTGCATTACCTCGGAGCAATCCTCTGTGAGGATAACCTACTTCCCCTTCTTCTTACCCTGACCTTCGTCGGCCCGCCTTTCTAGGCGCCACTGATCCATCTTGGCATGATGACCGCTCAAGAGTACCTTGGGTACCCTATATTTCTTGCCTTTGTATTCGATAACTTCAGGGCGAGTATAGACATCTGGGCTGGCGATGCGTTCCTCTTCTATAGACTGAATATCACCCAAAACCCCTGGAATACGACGAGTTATCGTATCTATCATGATCATAGCCGCCAATTCTCCTCCAGTAATGACATAGGGGCCAACTGAAACATCTACCATAGGGAAAGCCTTCTTCACGCGAGCGTCGATACCTTCATAGCGACCACAGACGAAGACAATGTCAGTATATTTCTTGAATGTCTCAGCCATCTCATTGGTGAACTGCTTCCCTGCTGGACTGAAGAAAACGATCTTCACTTTTGCTTTGCCAGACTTGGTCTTCACCTTTTTTCCAATAGCGGATTCAACGGCTTTGATTACCGGTAATGCCTCGATAACCATTCCCGGTCCTCCTCCATATGGTCTATCATCAACACGACGCTCTGCATAGGTCTGCTTCTTCTTATTTGCTGAAATAGTAAAGTCGCGTGGATTGTAGTATTTGAGAGCGATGAGACCCTTCTCCTGGGCACGCTTCAAGATAGAGGCGTTGAGGTACGACTCGGTACTTTCTGGAAAGAGAGTTATGAGGTGGTAGGTGGTCATGTATAACGAAAATCGTGATACCCTAGAGTACCACGATTTTCAAAAAATGTCACTATTTTACTAGTCGAGCTTGAGATCTGCCATCGCTTCATCCACAGTCTTGGAATTTGGAGTAACGAGTGGAACTGCATTGGTCTGACCTATACGCTCAGGATCCTTGAGACCACCAATAGGCTCGTTAATCTTGAGGTTTACACGGGAATTGTTCTTCATACCGACAACGCGGAGAAGTGTACGGACTGCCTTGGCGGTGTTGCCCTGGCGACCGATAATCTTGCCCATATCTGCTGCGCCAACCTCAAGTGTGAGGAGAACGCCCATTTCGTCGACCGTACGGGTCGTCTTTACCTCATTTGGATTGTCTACTAACGCTTTGATAACATAGTCGAGGAATTCTTGATCTTTCTGCATAATCGTTAGGTTTATCTCGTAATCGTACAGTTCGCTGTACTGGAATAATTGTAACAGACATTTAGTAGGTAAGGCAACATCCGAAACCCTAAACCCTAAATCCTAAGTACTAAACTCTAAACAAATCCAAAGCCCTAAATTCAAAATCCTAAACTCAGAAGCTGAATTTAGGATTTAGAGCTTAGGGTTTAGAGTTTCTCCTTATGCCGCTACTGGAGCTGCCTCAGCAGCAGGAGTTGCTTCAGCGGCAGGAGCAGGAGCTGCTGCAGGTGTAGCGGCCTCGGCTGGAGCTTCTGACTTCTGGACAGTCTTCTTTGGGAGAGCGTTGATTTTCTTGCCAGTGATAACCTTGTTTGAAACGAGGAAATTGTGGAGAGTAACTGAGAGCTTTGCACCCTTGGACATCCAGTCCTTGATAGCCTCGACTTCGAGCTGTTCTACCTTGTTCTTGATGCGAGTATCATACCAGCCGAGAATCTTGAGATAGCGACCGCTCTTAGGGCCGTTCTTGGAATCAGTCAAAACGACACGAAACGTTGGTTCGTGTTTGCGTCCTGTGCGCTGTAGGCGGATCATCAACATGTGTCGAGAAATACTAACAGAAGCTTGTAAAAAATGCAAATCAGCTTGAATGACCAATAACCAAGATACAATCACCAAACATCCGTTTCTGCTATTTGGTTATTGTATCTTGGTTATTGGTTATTTACTCAAGATTTCACCGATAGCCTTCAATGCTGCCCTTATATCATTCTTCTTCGTCCACCTACCGAACGAGAATCTCATAGAACTCTTGGTGTCAGCTCCCATGGCTTTGAGCACATATGACTCATCCTCATCGCGAAGACACGAGCTCTTGGTCGAGCATGCTATGCCGCGTGCATCCAGCTGGAATAAGAAGAACTCGTTATCGATTCCAGGAATAGAAACATTCAAGATATGTGGCGAAACTTCGGCGCCTTCTCCATTTACAGAGATATCTGAACGAATAGATTTCAGACCTGACACCATCATCTCTCGTAGTTCACCAATTCTTTCAACCTCAGTATTCTTATCTGTCTCCGTTGAACCACGTTCAGCCGCGGCAATTTCCAGTGCCTTAGCAAAGCCCATAATACCAGGAATGTTTTCTGTGCTTGAGCGGAGTCCTCTCTCCTGACCTCCACCGCGGACAATAGCCTCGATCGGTGTATCACGCTTCACATAGAGACATCCAATGCCACGCGGTCCATACGCCTTCGAACCATCGAGAGTAAGTAGATCAACTCCGAGCTTCTCGACGAATAATTCTTGGTAGAGAACAGCTTGAGCGGCGTCAGTATGGAAGAGTGGGTAGTGTGACTCTGCCTTATTCAAAGCCTTCTTGGCCTGCCTGATAACCTTCGCAATCTCACGGATAGGTTGTATTGCACCCGTCTCATTATTCACGGTCATTATTGAGACGAGAATGGTGTTCGGCTTGATAGCATCCTTAATTTCTTCGATAGATACAACTCCTGAAACATTCACCGGGACACGAGTCACTTCACAGCCATGATTCTCCATCATCTTCGCGGTTTCGAGGATAGACGAGTGCTCGATAGCAGAAATGATGATGTGAGGCTTCTCAATACCGGAATTGACCGCTGCACGAGCGACACCTTCCAGTGCCAAGCCATTTGCCTCAGTACCACTCGAAGTGAAGACAATCTCATCAGAATGAGCATGAATGAAACTCGCAATCGATGTTCGAGCTGCGGACAATGATTTCTTGGCGAAGACACCTTCTTTGTACAAAGAAGAAGGATTGGCGAACTGTTCAGAGGAATGCTTCAAAACTTCCCTCGCGACGCGCTGGTCGATAGGGGTCAGTGAGGCATAGTCGAGATATATACGACGCTTGAATAAACGATTCAACATAGAACTTCATGGTAGTGCAAAATCTTGACACAGTCAATAAAAAGAGTCGCAACCTTGTGGGCTGCGACTCGTGAACACTTTTCTATTTCTTACGAACCTTCGCCGAACGAATGGGGCGTGGGAGGTTGCGCGGTGCACCAGTACGACCTGGCATCTGAGGCCCGTTATTCACCGTCAATCCAGGAGAGGTGAACGTCTGAGTCTTGGATCTTATTTTGAGCCACTCATCATTGACTCCTGCCGGTAAAACAACTAAATGACACACTGCTCCGAGGAACAAGTACATTCTGCAACAACCTTCTTGGTGATTCCAATTCATGCGAATCCTCCTTCCAAGGCGAACCTGAATGCTGGACTAGGAATGAACGACCCTAATGAGCATGGCCGTTTACGATCTACAGGTTGAACCTGCTGTGATTCTTGCTCAACAGTGTCTTCAGGTTCCAACTCAGGCTCTGGGGGAGCCCAATGGAAGAAAAACACCGCACCGAGCAACGTAACCGTAACTGAACTACCCTCTTTGATAGTGTACATAGCTACCCGTGAATATAGCGCACTCAGCGGACATATTCAACGAACATCGGCATGTTCAATTCTCTTCATCCGATATATAATGTCCCGCATGACACCCCTCACTTCCAACCCCCTTCTCATCGGATTTATCATTCTCTGCATCGCAACAATCATTCTCCTCGGCCTTGTCATCTGGATGTACCTCAAACTCCGCCGTTTCCTCATCGGCGTCGACGCTCACCATATCGGTGATTCGCTCCAAAGTGTTTCTGGTGATCTCAGAGACCTCCAGTCATTCCGCACCAATATGGAGGAATATCTCATCAACGTCGAGAAGCGTCTTCGCAAGAGTGTGCAATCAGTTCACACGGTCCGTTTCAATCCTTTCAAGGGTACTGGTGGTGGAAGCAACCAGAGCTTCGCTACTACTCTCCTTACAGAGGACGGCGATGGTGTCATCATCTCCAGTCTCTATGCCCGCGACCATGTGAGTGTCTTCGGCAAGCCAGTCTCCAAACATCAATCTGCTCATGAGCTTTCGGAAGAAGAGAATGAATCTCTCGAGAATGCAAAGAAAGGTTTGAAATAAGCGTTATACAAAAAATCCCAACCAGTTCGGTTGGGATTTTTGATAGATACTTCTTTCCTCTATATCTCCTCAATATCAGACACCACACATCTGTTTCCATTGACTTTATATCCTGTCTCACAGGTATATACACAGTAGAGACCGGTTCCCGGTGTAGGACACGAAGTCCTCAAATCTGTTCTGAGACCTGCATATCCGTCTGGAAGAGGACTATATGTGACATCTGCACATTGTAATGATCTTGTCGGTCGAGTACATGACAATGTAGGAGCTGAGTATGGATTAACAGTCACATTAACTGTTCTCGTCTGAGGAGTTCCTCCTTCTGTACATGTGAATACTATACTTTTCGTTGTTGCTGATGCTGACGTATTTGTGAACAGTATCGATCCTGATCCTGAATTAGCGACCGATCCACTCGTCCAACCACTTGTGACAGTAGCAGCTCCACTTGAGCTCTTCTGACAAGAAGAGTATCCAGCAGTGGCTGTCCATGATGTTAGTGCTGTAGCTTCGCCACTGGAATTTGCAGTGAGAGTAACTGATCCTGATGAACTCGTGTTAACAGTGGCTGATCCAACAGTGAGACTCATGCTACTGGAACCACCTGTAACTGTCGTATCAACACCTGTTGTTGGACTGAACCTAAGCCAACCAACCACATCGCTTCCCCATGAATATCCTTTGAGAGTAGCTGTGCCACTGTCCACTGCATAAGTAACACCTCCTGTTCCAGCTGTATTTCCCGTCGCATAATTAGTTCCAGAAAGACTAATCCAACCATCCCATCCATCAGAACGTGTAGCACTCGCACAATCCTTATTGACGGTTCCCGCACAAGCGCGCACCCATCCAAACACATTGCCGTTTGTAGTGTTCACGGATGCGTTTGAACCGCTCAATGGCATACCAGTAAGCCCACCAAACTTAATCCATCCAACATTTGATGACCATGCATATCCAGTGAGATCACCATCAGTTTCGAGCTGAACCTTGTATGGTCCGCCACCTGCTCCTGAGTCAGAAGAATTGAAGCTCATCCATCCTATGTTGGATGACCATGCCCAACCACTCAAATCTCGAGTAGTTGCTTGCGCATTGACGGCAAGAGTGGCCGTCGCTAGCAAGACGATGAGAACAAGAGCTCCCCAAAGGTATTTCTTCATGTAGATAAATAGAGGTTAAAAGAGATAATTACCCCATCATTTTATCGTATATTCAATTAATACACGATGGTGGCGTGTGGATAGCAGGTATGAACCTACTTAGGCCACTCTGAAACAATGAGCATACTGCCCTTCTGATCTATATCAGACCACATCTCTTCGGTCACATAAGGCATGAATGGATGAAGTGCCTGAACAATAGTACGGAATGCCCTCAAGAGGAACTGGATACGCGAAACCATGGCCTTTTTGTCATCACCAGCGATGATTGGCTTACTTTCTTCAAGAATAATGTCTGCGAATTCATGCCATGCGTAGTGATAGAGCTTCTCACCGACAAGATAAAACTTATATTCCTCCATTTCTTTGGTAATTTCTGCCATGAGATCATCCAATTTCTTCACGTGTGCGGCGTCTGCAGGAGTCCAATCGCTGAAATGAGGATCGAACTCAACTTTTTCTGCGGTAAAGTCAGACTTCCCTGCCTCGCGGTCATAGCGTTCACCTTCTGCGGCCGAAATAACGAAACGAGCGATGTTCCAGAGCTTGTTGGAGAAATTTTTGTAGCCTTTGACCTTGTCTTCAGACAATTTCAAGTCATTTCCGGGACCAGTACCGATAATAAGTGAGAGACGCGTCGCATCTGCACCATATTTCGCAATCATATCGAGAGGATCAATGATGTTATCGAGTGACTTGGACATTTTCCTGCCCTTGCCGTCGCGAACAAGACCGTGGAGATACACTGTCTTGAATGGCACATCGCCAATAAGACATCCCGTCATGAGCACCATACGAGCCACCCAGAAGAAAAGAATGTCATAGCCAGTCTCAAGCACTGCTGTCGGATGGAAGACCTTCAAATCCTCAGTCTGATCAGGCCAGCCGAGCGTCGAGAAGGTCCAGAGACCTGATGAGAACCAAGTATCGAGCGTATCTTCGTCCTGAGTCCATCCATCACCAGATGGTGCCTCGAGACCAACTGAAATTTCAGACCCTTTGTACCACACAGGAACTCTGTGACCGTACCAGATCTGACGAGAAATACACCAATCCCTCAAATTATCGATCCAGTGGTAATAAATCTTCTCAAATCGCTCAGGAATTATTTTGATTGCACCTGATTCTACCGATGCACGCATGATTTGTTTCAAGGTTACTTCCTGACCCGATTTTATTCCCGGAATATTCGAATTTGGTATCTTGAATGGCTTATTAACCGCGATGAACCACTGCAATTTCGGCAACGGCTCAACAACACCACCTGTTCTTTCTGCAGTGGCGATATTCTGAGTGATATCTTCAGTCTTCTCGAGCAAACCACTTTCTTCGAGCCACTTCACAATAGCTTCGCGCGCGGGACCGACTTTCAAACCAGCGACCTGGCCAGTGCCTGGCATCATTTTTGCAAACTCATCGATGACCTGGACCGAATTCAAGCTATGACGTGAAGCAATATCCGCGTCAGTCGAACTATGAGCCGGTGTTACTCCGACCGCACCTGTGCCAAACTCAGGATCAACAGCATCATCAGCAACTATCTTTATAGAAATCTGCGCTCCAGCGAAATCAGCCTTGAATTCCTGGCCGACATACTTCTTGTAGCGTACATCTTCAGGATGCACGGCGACCGCAACATCACCCACTTTGGTCTCGGGACGAGTCGTGGCGATGGATATAGGAAAATCCTTGGAATATTTGAATGTATACAGCTTTGCTTTGCGCTCCTCATACACGATTTCATCATCGGAAATGGTGGTCTGTCCTTTTGGATCCCAATTCACGATACGGTGGCCGCGATAGATGAGACCGAGCTCATGCATGGTCTTGAATGCAGTGCGGACAGCACGGGTACGCTTCTCATCGAGGGTGAATGCCTCACGAGACCAATCAATAGACGCACCCATCTTGCGGACCTGATTGACGATGGTGTCATGGCTCGCTTGTGCAAAAGCATCCACACGCTTAAGGAATTCCTCACGACCAAGATCGTGGCGACGCTTGCCTTCTTTCTTCTCGATTTCCTTCTCCACTTTGGACTGTGTAGCAATAGCAGCGTGATCAGTACCAGGAAGCCAGAGTGTCTTGAAGCCCTGCATGCGCTTGTAGCGAATCATGATATCTTCGATAGCCAACATAGCGGCGTGACCCATATGGAGGGTTCCTGTCACATTTGGCGGCGGAAGAACGATGGAGTATGGTTCACCTTTTTGATTGCGCTCTGGCAATGTGTCGGGATTGAAAAAACCACTCTCTTCCCAGAGTTTGTAGATGCGGTCTTCGGTCGCCTGCGGATCGTAGGGCTTGAGGAATTTCTGATTCATGGCGATATCGCCAGTAACTCTAGCAAAAAATTACGCCTCTGGCGACTTCTTGCGTGCAAGATAAGCGTCGATTGAAAGCATTGTTGGGCCATTAAGAAACACTGAGAGTGTAGCGAGAGCAAGGCCGAAATCACGCACACCGGTCGGACCATATCCAACTGCACCTATGATACTAGTCATATGTAGAGCAAGAATTAATGACGCGGGACGCGTGAAGAATCCGAGAAGCAGACAAATACCGAGCACTACTTCCATCGCTCCGTTGAGGTGTACGAGTGTAGTTGGAGACATGCCACTAATAGATGTGACAAATTCAGGGACGAGCCTAATCCAACTCGATGCGTCAGTCAATTGCTGGAAACCAAACCAGAGAAACACGAGGGACATGGCTATGCGGAGAACTACAGGTCCACTTTCCTTCATAGTAAATGATTTCATATATGTAGTAGTTACTGTCCGAGTAATCCTATCTTGAATCCGGCGAGCTCATTTGCTGGACGACGTTCGCCGCCGTGTTGATCATTAAATGCAGATGAGCCATCTTTGCCACAGATACTCAAGATTGCCCCTTCACCACCAGGATGTCGGCCAATCCATGAAGTAAGGTCGTACACACTACCGTTGATAGCACTCCAACAGCTTGAAGCATTATTATGCGTTGCGACTTCAGTCATTCCATACATCTTCATGCGAGATGTATCAGTCGTAGTAGTCGACTCGGGTGTGGATGAGACAATATCTTGTCCTTGAGGTTGATAATCGGATTGATTACCCGAGCTGGTCGCGAGAACTATGCCGATAATCGCAACGAGAGCAATCACGATGAATATGATGACTGATTTTTTTGACATGGATATGAGTTAGAACGAAGGTAATAACGTGCATTGAATTATATCATGCGTGAGATATATACGACTGTAAGCAATTTTTTGGTGCAAAAATACCCCATTGCTGGGGTATTTTTGTTAAAGATATCTAACGCGGTATTATACGCGCTTGACGCTCTTTGCGCTTGGGCCCTTGTCGCCCTGGACTACTTCGAAAGTGACGGTGTCACCTGTGCGAAGCTCATCGAAAGAGACGCCCTGGAGATCATTGGAGTGGAAGAAAAGGTCCTTTGCTTCGCCTTCGCGGGCAATGAATCCGAATCCCTTGTCCGTGATGGTCTTGATTGTTCCTGTCATCATGTGAGTTTTTGCTTGTTACTACTATTTCGCAGAAAGTCGACGCTTTTCTTTGCCTGCACATACTAGCACAGTATGGGGATAATAGATAGCAAGGAGGGTCGGCCTGAGGGGAATCTCGCCTTACAGGCGCGGTACAGGCTTCACATTTTCTCGGAGCGAAGCTCCTCGAAAATATGTTCAGCCTCTTCGATTCCCCGAGGCGCTCGCGCGCAGGCGCGAGCTTGGTGCAATTAGATTATACTTACAAAAGTGAGACTACCGAGTAGCCCTACGGGGAATCGAACCCCGATTACTGCCTTGAGAAGGCAATGTCCTAACCGTTAGACGATAGGGCCGTGAATATAGTTATAACCCAAAACTTACTTCTTATCAAGCCACTCAGGCTCCTGGCGCACCAAGAGCTCCCCTGCCTGCTCAGGATTGTTCATAAGGGCTGTTACTGTGCGTTCCATCCTCATAGACTGTGAACCCTTTATAAGAAGAACATCTCCTGTTTTTACAATCGGCTTGAGATATTCAGCTGCTTCAAGAGCAGTATCAAATGCATGGACTGCATCTGGTGCCATTCCTGACTTCAAAGCCTCATCAGCTGTACCACGAGAACGTTGACCGACGGTGATGAGCATCTGCACGACACTGATAATTTCTTTACCAATAGAACGATGTTGTTCTGACGAATACTGTCCGAGCTCCATCATATCTGCGAGAACAGCAATCTTCGCACCAGATGTTTCAACACTCTTCAATGTGTGAAGTGCGGCAAGTGCGGCATCTGGAGAAGAGTTGTAGGTATCATCTATGATCGTCGATCCATTCATGCCAGGAATGAGGCGCATGCGACCCTTGGGAGCGTCATAACGATTGAGACCGTCGATAATTGCAGCAACCGGAACATTCCGAGCCTGTCCCACAGCTGCAGCAGCGAGCAATGGATACATGTACGTCTTGCCGATGATTCCCTTGAGGTACACCGGCTGAGGAGCACCATCTATTGTCATGGTGAATCCAAGACCAACAGGTACATTCTCAGCATAAGTAACCTGGTCATCAGAACCTTTCACTGATGCATTCTCAGCGATACCAAATGAAATAACTTTTGGATTCTTCTCTTTGACGCGCTCGGCAATACTCATGACTTTCTCATTATCAGCAAAAAGAATAAGTGCTCCACCATTCTTGAGTGCACCAGCAAGACTCGCCTTCTCTTCAAATACTTCTTCAGGA
Source organism: Candidatus Parcubacteria bacterium (assembly GCA_039799225.1). Taxonomy (GTDB): domain Bacteria; phylum Patescibacteriota; class Minisyncoccia; order Phycocordibacterales; family PALSA-1337; genus C7867-002. The sequence goes on from JBDLTF010000005.1 coordinate 52,823, forward strand.
GATGCAAAAAATTCTACGTGAACTGGCGTAGTACTCACCTGTGTGATGACGACAATATCCGCACGGAGCCATGAAGCAACATTCTTGATGTCTCCTGGATGATCAGCGCCGATTTCGAGCACGAGAGTATCAGGATATTCTGTTTTCGAAATAATAAGCTTGAATCCTTCGGAAAGATTGTTCATCCAGCCCGAGAGACTCTTCCATGCGTTTGGAACACCGATGACCGTAAGTGGCAGACCGATTTCACTGTTCATACTCTTATCACTCTTCCTTACATAGCCGCCTTGATCCTTCAACACGCTGTAAATAGCGTCCTTCGTTGATGTTTTGCCGACACTACCAGTGACAGCCACGATGAACGGTTTGTACTTGGCGATAATGAGGCGAGACTCGAGTTTGAGGAGGAATGCGACAGCTTTCTTGAGGAGATTCATAGGTTTTGGGCGTATTTGGCGGGTAGTGCGGGTGAATCTCATTATAGTCGGATTTTGGGCAAAAAGAAAACCTTACCTATCCGGTGGCACGTTGTAATAATCCACCAAAAACTTGGTCAACTCATGGAAAGGCTCTGCCAGAGTCTCAGACGCATACTGCGCGCCCTTCGGATGCTTCTGATAGAGGAACACGAGGAATTTCGCGTCATAGGCCGGGAAATAGCCGAAGAATGAGTGGAGGTATCTGTCGTCGAAATATTTCTTGCTCACTGGATCAGGGATCTGTGCAGTACCCGTCTTGGCAGCGACGCTGTAACCATCTATCTTCAACGCACCATTGCGTAGAGAATTATCCACCACTTTGACCAGCATGCGCGTCACATCTTCAGAGCTTCCTTCTTTGAGCACACGCTTCCCTGCTCCGAAATCAAGTATCTTCTTGGTCCCATCGGTATAATCAATTTCTTTTGCGAAATGTGGCGTCATCAACATGCCGCCATTCGCCAAGACCGAAAGTGCGCGCACAGTTTCAATCGGAGATATCGCAATACCCTGTCCGTAGGCAGCAGTCGCGATTTCGATATCACGACCAGACTTGAGGTTTGCGAGAAGACCGGTCGCTTCGTTGGGCTGGTCGACACCTGTTTTATCACCGAGACCAAAGCTGACGAAATAATCAATAAAATCATCCTTGCCTACCTTGAGTGCCACTGTAGCCGCACCAATGTTGAGTGACTGACTCAATATTTCTTGCACATTGACCACGCCGCGCGCCCTGCCGTCGAAGTTCGATATCTTCTTGTTGTTGAGAGTCATCGTACCCGTATCGTCATAGGTCGAAGCTGTGGTGATCGCTCCCGAATCAAGACCTGTCGCAACAGTGAGTGGCTTCATGATGGATCCCATCTCGTATACATTTTCAATAAGAGGATTGGATAGCACAGCCGCACTTGGAATCTTGGAGAGATCATTCGGGTCAAACGTTGGAAGAGCTGCTGCGGCAATAATTTCGCCTGTCTGAGGGTCTATGATGATACCCCCGATCTCATCAGGTCTCCACGACGCACTCGTCTTCGCCAATACCTTCTCGAGATATGCCTGCACAATCGGTTCAATGGTTGTCACAATATCTCCTTCGCCTCCCATGTTTGTAGATCCGTCAGAATTTCCAAACAGTTGTGCGAAGAGTGAACCTCCCGCTGATGTGCCTGAACGTGAAAGCACTTCGTTATATGCGCGCTCGAGTCCATACTTACCTTCGATCACACCAGCTTCACCCTCACCGATAATACCGATTACATGCGCAGCAGTTTCCCCTCCTGGATATGAACGCTTACTCTCCTTGGCTACAGCGATGCCTGGTAATGCAATAGATTTGATAGATTGTGCAGTCTTCTCATCTACTTTGCGTGCAATCTCTTCATACGGATCGCTTGCGAATGTCGTCTTCATCATGAAGTCATCTTTGTCTATATCCATGTAGTGAGAGAGCGCCTCGTAGGTCCCTATACCGTCTGAAATCAACTTCGGTGTCATCGAAACGATATAAGTGCTCGTGAGCGTAGCTGCTGCGGGACGAGTATCGTCCTTGCCACTCATGAAGATAGTCCCGCGATCGAAGAGATGCGCGCCAGGACGATCATATTGCTTGTTAGCCTTCGCGAGATACGAAGAACTATTGGTGATCTGTATCGAGTAGAGTACTGCCACGAGCCCACATGCGACCGCGATGATGCCGCCGAGGACGATTCGCGCGCGGAGTTTCTGATTAGAATCCATGGCCCGCCAGAGCTACCTTGCCGAGCGAAGCGCGTGAGATGAAAGCCTTTACTGTCGCCTGATCGTATCCGTATGAGCGGATGGTATCTGGAGTGATGTTCTTGGAAATGCCGAGATATTGAGCGTCGAGAGCCTGGACTGACGCATTGAGTGTCTTTGTCTCCTGAGCAATATTCTGGAGAGCTACTGTATGAGAAATGACGCGGTAGAGATTTGCCGCGTAGAACAACGCAGAGACGATGCATGCCATAAGAAGCGCAGAGGTAATGCTCCTGCGGTACATGTGGGCTATCGTATAGGTCTGTGCGAGTGCTTTGGTCATTGTGTTTGGAAAATATGTCTGTTATTTCTCTAATATCCTCAATTTTGCGCTTCTTGATCTTGGATTCTCTGCTCGTTCCTGATCGGAAGCGACTAGTGGTTTCTTCGTAAGTATCTTCGAACCGTATAATGCTTTCTTTTTATAAAAATCTTTGACTATGCGATCTTCGAGGCTGTGGAATGAGATGATTGCCATGCGTCCGCCTGTCGTGAGTGCTGTGTATCCCTTGTCCAAACCTTCCTTGAGCGCATTAAGCTCATCGTTGACCGCTATGCGTAGTGCCTGGAATGTTCTCGTAGCCGGGTGTATCTTGCCTCTCTTATAAAATCCCGGAACTGACGATGAAATGATCTCCGCAAGCTCGAGTGTCGTCTCTATCTGCTTCTTGGCTCGGTATCCGATGATTGCTCGAGCGATGCGTCGTGCAAACTTCTCTTCTCCGTATCCGAATATCACATCCGCGATAACTCCTTCTTCCCATTCATTGACGATTGTTCGTGCAGTGAACGGATATTTCTTCGGATCACCCATAGTCATGAGGAGCGGCTCATCTTTCTGGAACGTGAATCCTCTGCCCGAGTTGTCCAACTCATCCGAAGATATCCCGAGATCAAGCAAGAAGAGGTCTATTCCCTCGATACTGTGCTTCTTGAGCACCTGATCGAGCATACGATAGTCCTGATTCTCGAGAATGACCTTGTCAGCCTTGCCCTGCAATGACTTCTCAGCTCTCTGTACCGCTTGAAGGTCTCTGTCGAGACCGATAACGGTCAGTTTGCCGCTGAAAGCCTTGGTCATGGCGAGCATATGTCCTGCTCCACCGAGGGTGCCGTCGAGATAGACGGGGTTGGATCGATTCGAAGCTTTGAATGCCTCTACGATCTCGTGTAAAAGAACGGGTTCATGGACTGTATCCATGGCTATTTGGTTTCTGGTTTACCTAGGTTCTCGGCGAGCTCGTCTGCACGAGACTCAACTTCGTTCACATAGGCATCCCATGCAGCTTCATTCCACAACTCGACGCGATCTTTCACGCCGACGAAGACGACCGTGGATTCGAGGTTGGCGCGGTGGCGCAAGCGTTCGGGGAGAAGCATGCGACCCACTGCGTCAACCTCGACTTCAACCGCCCTGCCCAAGAGGTAGCGGTTGAAGCCGCGATTGTCCGCCTGCAACATCGAGGATTCAGACATCGACAAGCGACCCGAGACTTTTTCCCACTCGTCCACCGTAAAGATGAAGAGGCAGGAGTCCAAGCCTGGGGTCACCACCACTCGCTTCCCCATTTCCTTTCGGAATTTGGATGGAAGCGACAGGCGGTTCTTGTCGTCGATAGTGTGCCTGTATTCCCCGATGAGCATTGTGTGCGGGAGGTGAAGGGGCGTTATTTATAAATTTACCACTTCATCCCACTTGATGGATATTATATCCCACTTTGACCTTTTTTGATACAAATAAAAGATGTGGATAACCCGAGATGTACTATCTCGGAGCAATCCTCGGATGAGGATAACCCACGAACAAATAATACAAAAAACCGCCCGGAAAGGCGGTTGAAATTGCATTCATTATCAAATAGTTCTTGCTGCAATAGACAAAAACTTATAAATGCCTCGCTTGAAGCGTGCGGGAGTCATAGGCTTTCCAAAATCGAATTCATCAGGCAATCGCAACTGCACGTTCGCCGCTCGCAACTCGGCTATCACTTCGTCCAAACCTTTATCAAGCGCATGTCTCCTAACAATGTCTTGATACGCCTCCACCTGTGCTCGGCGAATCGGATATAGCAGCGCACATATAGCGACTTGCTCATCAGTCAGACCGACGGGTACGCGGAACGGACTGAAGAACATGTGCAAATCACCCTTCTTATGCTTCCTTTTGGTAAGTGCGAAGACCGTCTCATAATCGCCCATAACCACATCTTGATTATATTCGAACGGCTTTTTCTTTCGAGCCATGAAAACCTTTCTCTTTGTTTGTTGAACTGTTTAATTTGATACTACACTCGTTTAGAGTGCTGTCAAACCAACCTACTCCACATACCCCGCTCCCTTTTCGTACAATTTCAGCGGAATATTTTTCAGATTATTCAAAATCGGCATCATAAATTTCCATGATGCCATGATTTCATCAGTCGATGCGAACAATGTCTGATCTCCGACGAACGCATCACGAAGAAGGCGCTCATAATCATTTGGAATATCATCTGAGAATGTCGAATCAGCATACTTGAACTTGAGCGTCTTGCCTTCGGTATTGAAATCGTAGCCCGGAACCTTCACGAAGAAGCGTACGCGGATACCTTCATCTGGCTGAATACGGAATGTGAGAATGTTCTGACGATCTTCGCCTGGCTTGTCCTTATGTTTCTTCGTATCCTTGAAATATACGTCAATCTCCACCTTTGATTCAGCGAGTGCCTTACCACTTTCGAGATAGAACGGAACTCCCTTCCAGCGTGTAGAATTCACGAATGATTGGATACGGAAATAGGTCTCAGTCTGCGAGGTCGGTAGGACGCCTGGCTCCTGCATATACCCCATATATTGACCACGAATTACCTGCTTGCTCATAGTGCGCGGAGGGATGGTTTTGAGACGAGATAAGACCTTTGCGCGCTCGGCACGGATACCGGCCGCAGTGAGCGATTTTGGGGCTTCCATGGCCACTATAGCCAGCATCATCAGTATATGGTTCTGTCCCACATCCTTGATTGCCCCGATAGGGTCGTAGAAAGCACCTCTGCCATCAGTGGTGTTCTTTTCGAAGAGTTTTATGTGCACCTTGTCGACATATTTTCTATTCCAAAGTGGCTCAAACATCGAGTTCGAGAAACGGAATGCAAGAATGTTCTGGAGAACTTCCTTGGCGAGATAATGATCGATGCGGAATATTTGTTGTTCCTTGAAAAGTGATCCGAGAAGCTTATCGAGACTACGTGCAGTGTCGATATCATTGCCGAAAGGTTTCTCGATAAGGATGCGTGTCCAACCCATACCATCGTCACATGCTTCAGCAAGACCAGACTTCGAAATATGTGTAAGGATGCCCTCGTACAGATTTGGTGGGACCGAAAGATGGAAAATTTTGTTGGAACACTGACCCCAACGATCATCGATATTCTTGAGCTTGGATGCGAGACGAGTGTAGGCACCAAGATCATCGAACATACCCTGTTCATATGACATGTGATCGAGGAAGTGTTTGATATCCTCCTCGCGGAATTGGCCCGGCTTCACATTCATGCGATCACGAATAAATTCACGGAACTCTTCACGAGAAAAAACGCGGCGTGAGAAACCGATCACTGAAAAGCGCTGAGGGAGAAGCTTCTTGGTATACAGCTCGAGGAGTGCAGGAATAAGTTTGCGGGACGCGAGGTCACCAGTGATACCGAAGATGACAAAGACGGTCGGATGGAGAACGGGTTTGTTATCTACGGCTGGCGTCATGCGGCTAGTGTACAGGCAGAAACCATTGGTGACAAGCTAAAATCCCTCTCCCCACTCGACCCACTTTGGGTAAATACTGCCTGCGACGAATACGCACGGCAATACGACGATTGCGAGGATGACCCACAATGAGAAATGGATGATTTTCTTGAAAAACTCAATCATAGCGAAAAAGTATCTTATCCTACTGGAGAAATGTTCGCAAGGTTAGCTTTCTCTTCTTTATTTGTCGGGCTGCCGAGAATCGAACTCGGACCTCACACTCCCGAAGCGTGTATACTACCACTATACTACAGCCCGATTTTTGACCAGATGAGCTCACGGCTCATGGGGCAAAATCTACCACAGATTTGAGCAACTTTCAAAAAATAGTTGACGCCTGTGACATAACAGGGCTGTGTATAACTGAAATATCCCTATTTCACCGCTATTGCTATAATTGGCGCAGTACAATCGTACAACTTATTAGTAGAAATTTAATATAAACATATGAAAGCACTTCATACTATCGCGGTCATCCTCGTCGTTATCGGAGGTATCAACTGGGGTCTCGTCGGCGTTGCCAATTTTAACCTTGTCGCCCTCCTCCCAGCTATGATTGCTAAGATCGTCTACATTCTCGTAGGCGTCTCAGCTATCCTCGTGGTTGTTACCCACAAGAAGTCATGCAAGGATTGCGCTGTTCCAGCTTCTTCTGCACCGATGATGTAATATCTGGTTTCCCAGAAATAAAAAACCGCTCATAAGCGGTTTTTTATTGTGCGGATGGCTACTTAGCCTCGCATCCACAATCGCACTTCGTGTTTGGGTGTGAATGTCCGCATGCGGAACATACTGGTGCATCTGCCATAATCGTAAAAGAGTTAGGGCTGATAAAGCGACCTTTCGTATATAATTGTAGCACTAAGCATTAAATGGTACATCTACCAGAAGAAAAAATAATAAATTACAGGTAATACAAGAAAAATAAGCAATATTGATTTTGCTATGATCTGTCGAACCCTTTCGCCAATATCAAGAATTTTAGAACTTTTAAAAATACTAATGATTGTAGCGATAAGACCAGATATATACAGATAACCGAATACGTACAAAATAACATACAGTATGTAATGTGGAGAGAATCCAAATGCACCACCTCCATATCTTGAATAATTAGTCTCTGCGGCAAATAAAGAAAACAATATCACCACTATGAGTATTACGCTCCAGACGTTTACGATCGTGGTTTTTTTCATAATAAAAATATTACCATGTAAATAATCAGTGTAAAAGGGTTCACAACTGAACATCACACATATTAAAAAACCGCCCATATCAGGCGGTTTTTTTGTATGTGTGGACCCGAGAGGAATTGAACCTCCGACCTTTGCTTTGCAAAAGCACTGCTCTACCAACTGAGCTACGGGCCCAAGTGAGGGACGAACGGACAAACTTGTTTGGACTTTCGGTCCGAACGCAGGGCCGGTATGAAATACGGGCCCAAGTGAGGGACTAAAGAACAAACTCGTTTGGACTTTTGGTCCGAACGCCGGGCCGGTATGAAATACGGGCCCAAGTGATGAACGAAAGATACTCTTACTTGGACTATTTTCGAACCCAAGTAATATACATTATTTGGGTAAATTATTCAATTTCCTAGGTTTTTGGGCGTCTTATCCACGAAGGACTGCTTGGTGGCACACCACGGACAATACCACTCCTTACGGGCAGGTGCATCACCTATACCCCACCATTTGGTGCATGATCCACACTGGAAATGCACAAATCGCTCAAGTGATTTCGAACCGACAACCTTCTTTGTAGATGACTTCTTCATGGCTACAACTTCCTCCCTTTGAGTGCCAAAGCAATGAGATGATCTATGAGTTCATGTGTATCACTTCCCACTGCGCGTAGAGATTTTGGCATAAGAGATTCATCAGTGAGTCCGGGAAGTGTATTCACTTCGAGCACATAGATACCGCGACGGGGATGGATAATGAAGTCCGACCTGGAATAGTGCCTCAGACCAAGCGCACGATGCACTTTGCCTGCCAATTCTTCGAGAGACTTCTTGATAGACTCTGCGAACGTAGCGGGAACTATTTCATGTGACTTACCTTGATACTTCGCTTCGAAGTCGAAGAAGCCATTGTGTGGACGAATCTCAACTGGCGGAAGTGCGTACAGATCATGGTCACGGAATCCTTCGATAACTCCGCAGGTCGCTTCAATTCCGGGAATGAATTCCTCGATGAGCACGATATCACCATGAGCCGCGGCAGCGAGAAGTGCTGGCGATAGACCTGCGAAGTCACGGACCACAGAAACACCCACTGATGAACCGCTCGAAACCGGCTTGATAACCGCCGGTAAGATGAAGGTTGTGAATAATTCACGCGCTATAGCATCTGAATCTTCAATGACGCGGCTCGAAGGGACTTCTTTCCAGTACGGACTCTTAATACCGTGTGCCGCGAATGATTTCTTGGAGAGAATTTTGTTCATACCAACTGCAGAGCCGAGTGCATCAGAGCCAGTGAATGGAATTCCGTGAGCAGCGAGGATGGCCTGTACCTTCCCATCTTCTCCATATGATCCATGGAGCGCATTGAATGCGACATCTATCTTGGAATGGAGATTTTCTGGATCTACTGCAAGACCATCGATATGCCAGTTACCCTGACGATCAATAAAAATATCCTTGGGATGATACTTATGCTCGAAATGTTTACGGAGTGCAGCGAGAACATTGCCACCGGAATTGAGGGAGACGTCATATTCATTGCTCGGACCTCCGCGGAGCACGCCGACACGGATGAGATGCTTCATACGAACATTATAGCAGAATCAAAAGCTCAAATCCTATGCTTTGAACATCGAACTCCTCTTCCTCCTATGATACGCAATGACAAATCTATGTGCCTCGGCATTCAAAGCGATGATGTTATTCTCATAGCTTGCGATAATTTCAGGATTCCCGATAAGGCGTGAAGCCTTGTGACGCTCATCCTTGGTCACTGCAACGACAGGTATCGAGATACGACGAGCCTTGAGAACATTCTCGGCATGAGAGAGATGAGTTTCATTACCATCGACCACAATAAGGTCGGGGTATGTCCATTCGGGATGATTGAGACGACGATCAAGAATTTCCGTAAGTCCCCGAATGTCGTCATTGACCTGACGCGAGATCTTGAACGTACGATACTGAGCAGGAGCAAGTTCTCCATTCACGGAGACAGTGAATGCACCGACTACATTGGTACCCGAGAGGTGCGCGACATCGTATGCCTCCATACGGAAATCTGGTTTCGAAGATCCAGCAGAGCCGAGGCTTCGTTCACCTTCTCTCTTGATGAGCGCCATATCATTGATATGGTCGAGTGCGTAGAGAATACGCTTACTCTGATCTGCTTCTTCAAACTTGAGTTCCTTCGCGTACGCATTCATGTCTCTCTCGATGCGACGGCGAATGAGATCTTTCCTACCTTCGAAGAAAAGTGCGAGGTTCTCGATGGTCCTGCGATACCTGCGGCGCGCATTCTCGTCATCTTCTTGTGGAGATCTACCGAGTGCGCGATAGAAAGCATCATGACGTGCATCAAATGACTTCTTGTCCTTGAATGGGAACATCTTGCGGAGTATTTTGAGTGCCTCCTTGATAAGACCTCCATGAGGATAGGGGCCAAAGATTTCTTTGACCTTGTACCCAAGCGTTCCCTCTGTTCGCGCCGCATCAAAATCACGCGCTCTCGCCAAGAATACACGCGGCCAGAGTTCATCGGTGATAATCACATACTGTGAACTCTTATCATCACGCTCATCAACATTGTAGTGAGGCTGGTAGCGCTTGATCAGGTTGCTCTCGAGAATGATGGCTTCGAGTACTGAGTCCGCCTCCTGCCACTTCACCGTCTTAGCCTTGGTGACCATGTCCACAATGCGTGGTCCACGAGCTTCTATGAGGTCAGCAGAAAAATAACTCTTCACACGGTCCTTGAGTGAGGTCGCACGACCGATGTAGAGAGGTCTTCCCTTCACATCTACGAAGGTATAGACCCCTGGAACGTCGGGGAGCTTGAGTTTTGCCAGCTGTTGACTAGTCATGAAATCAAGAGTACCGTATAGGAGAAATTTGTACAACATAAACCACATAAACCCAAGGACCCTCATGGGAAATATCCTACGGAAGTTTGGCGACGAGTTCGCCCTGTCTCACACAAACGGATGCAAAGCAGATGCTCTGGCTATCAATCTTACTTCTTGCTGTAGCATCTCTATTCATCGGTACGGTGTATGCAAGCTCACCATTCATCATCCTCTGCATAGTGCTTATCGGTATTCTCGCGATTCCCTACACCTGGTACTTCGTTCGCTGGATCTGGAATACTGGATTCAATTCCGTGAGCAAATGGTGGGATAACCTGGACAAAGATGATGAAGAGAAAGGATGATGAATGAAGGAATACTTCACTACCCACTGGAAAAAGACCAGTCAGGTAATTGATCAGATCTCTCACTCGAAACCAGCGCGCTGCGTCACTGATAATTTCTGGGTGCAAGCCGCGTCATTCCTCATGAGATGCATGTGCCTCGTCTTGATGATTGCCCTCAGCGAATGTTTCCGACTGGTCGCCATCGCTGGCGCGATACTCATCCCCCCAATTGCTTGGGTGGTCATCGGTATCTGCATCATTTGGTACCAATTCGTTACGCATCCAACAGCGTAAACTTCAAAGCCCCGCTGCTCACGAGCAATGGGGCTTTTTTATTTCATACTACTTCTTCAACATCTTCTTGAGATACTTTCCGGTATAACTCTTCTCACTCTTCGCGACATCCTCAGGAGTTCCTTTGGCGACAATCTTACCACCACGTTCACCTCCTTCAGGACCAATGTCGATAACATAGTCAGCATTCTTGATGAGATCAAGGTTGTGCTCAATGACAACGACTGTATTTCCTTTGTCGACAAGCTTCTGCAAAATATCGATGAGCTTCTTCACATCTTCATAGTGGAGACCAACTGTAGGCTCATCGAGAAGGTAAATTGTCTTCTGCATATGCGCACGATAGAGCTCTGAGGAAATCTTCACACGCTGAGCTTCTCCGCCAGAGAGTGTTGTTGCTGACTGACCAAGTCTCACATAGCCGAGACCGACATCCATGAGTGACAGAAGACGATCTTCGACAGCAGGAATATCCTTGAAGAATTCAAGAGCCTCTTCGATCGTGAGTTCAAGAACTTCATGAATATTCTTTTTGCGGAATTGTATTTCAAGTGTCTCCTTCATGAATCGCTTACCATTACAGACGTCACAGATGACATACACTGTCGGCAAGAAATGCATTTCAACCGCGATTTCACCATTTCCTTCGCAAGCTTCACAGCGTCCACCAGCTCTGTTGAATGAGAATCTTCCCGCTCCCCAGCCACGTGCGCGAGCCTCAGGCTCTGATGCGAAGAGATCGCGGATATGCGTCCATGCACCAGTATAAGTAGCAGGATTTGACCTTGGTGTACGACCGATTGGAGACTGATCGATGAGGATGACGCGACCAACATATTCAGAGCCCTTGAATTCAGTACAATTCACCGGCTTGTCTGAACGATGACGCATCTCAAGACGCGCAGAAAGATTCTTGTGAAGAATCTCATACATGAATGACGACTTACCAGATCCAGAGACACCCGTGATGACATCGAGACATCCGAGTGGAACATCTACATCCATGTTTTTGATATTGAAAGCTTGTCCACCACGAACCATAATCTTACCCTTCGGTTCACGACGACTGGTCGGTACAGGAATCTTCTCTTCCCCGCGAAGATATGCGAGCGTACGAGATCCTGAAGTATTCTTCTTGGCCGTAAGGAGATCATCGAGATATCCAGAGACGACGACCTTACCACCATGAACACCAGCGCCAGGACCGATATCAACGATATAGTCAGAGGCATACATAGTGTCTTCATCGTGTTCAACCACGATAATAGTGTTACCGAGGTCGCGCAATTTGATCAAAGTACCAATGAGACGATCATTGTCACGCTGATGGAGTCCGATAGTCGGTTCATCGAGCACGTAGAGGGCTCCGACGAGACCAGAGCCAAGCTGTGATGCGAGTCTGATACGCTGAGCTTCTCCACCTGACAGTGTATTGGCACGACGATCAAGTGTGAGGTATTCAATACCGACGTTAACCATGAACAAAAGGCGCGACTCAATCTCTTTGAGCACGACCTTTGAAATTTCCTTCTCTGCATCAGTGAGCTTGATGGTATCGAAATATTTGATGGCGTGCTCGATGGAGAGCGACGTAGTATCGACGATATTCTTGTCGCCAATCTTCACATAGAGAGCTTCTTCACGGAGACGTGCACCGTTACAGACCTTACACACATTTTCAGCGAAGAGACCTTCAGTACCAAGACCATTACATGCAGTACATGCACCATATGGTGAGTTGAATGAGAACAAGCGTGGCTCAACTTCAGGATATGAGAATCCATCGTATGGACACATGAACTTCACAGACATAAGAGTCTCGTTGGTTTCCTGACCTTCCTCCTTCCATGGATATTCGATACGGATGAGACCTTCCGCTTCAAGGACTGCACGTTCTATCGCTTCAGAGAGACGCTCGCGGGCATTGCCGACCTGTTTCTGATCACGGAACTCACTCACATAGATCTCATCGACGAGAACATCGATGTCGTGCTTCTTATTCTTCTCAAGAACGATCTGATCGCGGAGACGCTTGATGACACCATCGATACGTACACGATCATATCCCTTACCGAGAAGGTCGTAGAGCATCTGATAGTACTCACCTTTTCTACCGACGACGACGGGAGCATAGACGCGAATCTTGGCATCAGTAATATCAACACCGTACACTTTCTTGGCTTGAACAGCCTTAGTGGTGACCGTGCTCATGATGGCATTGAGAATCTCTTCCTGTGAGATGCGATGAATGATGCGGTTGCAGGTCAGACAGTGTGGCTTACCAACGCGTGCAAAAAGAATACGGAGATAGTCATAGATCTCAGTAATAGTGGCAACTGTTGAGCGTGGGTTGTTCGAGCGAGACTTCTGGTCGATAGAAATAGCTGGAGAGAGTCCAGTAATCTCGTCGACATCTGGCTTCTGCATCTTGTGCAAGAATTGGCGCGCATAAGCAGAGAGAGACTCGACATAGCGTCGCTGTCCCTCGGCGAAAATAGTGTCGAAGGCAAATGAAGATTTTCCTGAACCAGAGAGTCCCGTGACGGCAATCATCGTGTTGCGTGGCATCTCAACGGTGATGTTTTTGAGATTGTGCGTACGCGCGCCCTTAACCACGATCTTGTCCTCACCATGCCCTGGAGCGTGTTTGCGTGCGGCTGTCATAAGTGGGGCGATAATACCATGAAAAATGGCCCAAAGCAATCATATTCTCAGGATTGTCTATATTGAGGTTATTACAGAGATATTGACAATTCTAATATTTAATGTACTATAATTAATGAACACATTGAACATCGAAAGGAACTAGTCATGGAGAATCCTCCTACTGAAGACAAGCTTAGAGGGCGACCTCTTACAAAGAGAGAACGAGAAGTGCTAGTTTGGCTCGCCGAAGGATTGGTCAACAAAGAGGTCGCTTCGACCCTCAATATTGGCCATCGAACTGTCGACACTCATCGCGAAAAAATCATGCGCAAGCTCGACATTCACGGTATCGCAGGACTTACTCGCTATGCGGTCAAATGCGGATTGGTACAACTCCCCGCTCCGATTAAGCTCACCATTATCGGTAAAGATGGAAAACCTATCACTGCCAATCCACCACAAACAAACACCGCCGACACATGATGTCGGCGGTTTTTAATTATCTTGATGTCTTCCCTATTTACATATCGCGCGAATCTCCGAAACGATCTGATCGAGTGATGCGGCCGCTTTGACCACGAACTTATTGGCACCAAGAGCCTTGGCACGATCGATGTCGCTCTGCTTGTTCAGATTGGAAAGAATCATGACTGGAACCTTCGCGAGTGCAGGTGTCGCTTTGACGCGCTGGAGTATATCGAAACCGTTGAGCCCAGGAATGAGGAGATCGAGCACAATAGCGTCAGGCATAGTTGTCTTGAGAGCTTCAAGCGCCTCGTCCCCATTCTTGGCATGGAAAAGATCGAAACCAGATGCGATGAGCTTCTTGGCGAGAATGGTGCCGATGAGCTTGTCATCTTCGACCCATACGATCTTCTTGCCACCATGAACAATAGGAACATCGATATCGTTGGTCGAGTAACCAAAACATGCGTTCACCTTCTTGAGCACTTCATGAGGATCCGCGTGAAGATCAAGAATGTATTCCTTGACCGATCCTTGTGGGATGAGCTGCATATTGATCGGAACTCCTTGAGTCGAAAGGAGGAAGACGGGAATCTTGGCGAGCAACGGTTCAGCATTCTTCTTATCAAGAATCTCGTACCCGGTCATGGATGGCAGAACGATATCTACGAGAATGAGGTGTGGCATGCTGTCATAGATAGTCTTGAGACCGAGTGCACCATCAGCAACGACGACTGGAGAATAGCCGTGCTTCTTGAGCTCGTCACTTACTCGCGTAGCGAAATCAGCGTTTGCCTCAATAATGAGTACTTTCTCTTTCTTGGGAGATGAATCCATGTTGGGTTCATTGTAGCACGATAGAGTTCGGTGCAATACCTGATTTGTGAACAAAAAAAGCGGGAGACTGAATCTCCCGCTTTGTGCAATGGTACTGACTATTATTTCTTCGGACCGCGACGCATGAACACCCAACTCAATTCCGGACGATAGTGAGTGCTCGGAGACGTATATTTCGTCCCGAAAGTTCTCTTCTCATCACCAATCTTTTCCCGCACGGCCAAGAGAACTCGGTGATGCTTCCTTGAAGTGGTTAAGGGCTTCGTGGCAATGATAACCGTTTCATCTGGCTCCAGAATATAATTGAGGAGACACCAGAAGACCGCAATTTCAACGGTACACGGTTCGAGACCTCTTCGGGATGCTCGGCGGAAGACTTCGCCCCTGGTGGCCACCCCGTCGATGCCGAGATCTTTGTGACTGACGATGACGATTTCAACGACCCCTTTCTTCGGACTCACCTCCAAATGATCAAGGAGAGCATTCTTGAAGGTTCGGTTAAGAACTTCTGGAGCAGTGGATCTTTGAATCTCGTGAAGGAGTTGCACGGCGGACATTTCCGTACCGTATGCTATTTCCTGTGAACGTGGGAATTTAACGCCCATATGTTGCCTTTCTTGTTGTGGTTGTACTTGTTTCGATGCACTGTACCTTTGATTATGATGATTGTCAATTTTCTACTAAGGTTCGTAGCTTATGATAAAATATACTCATGAAGCACTCTGAGCTTAAATATACACTCCTCTCAATCGCTTTTTTCTGCTGTTCTACATATGCATTTTACAAATCGAGCCTTATCTT
Source organism: Candidatus Parcubacteria bacterium (assembly GCA_039799225.1). GTDB lineage: Bacteria > Patescibacteriota > Minisyncoccia > Phycocordibacterales > PALSA-1337 > C7867-002. Next base: position 68,280 of record JBDLTF010000005.1, read on the forward strand.
TGGTTTTCCTTTGGCAATAATTGGAATCATCCTTGCAATCAAAAGCACAAACACAAAAAAACCCAAATGGGTTCAAGGATTAATTATAGCCATCATCGCTATACTTTTAGGCTCATTTGTTGCAGGACTCTTTCTGGGATCAGTTACAGGATAACTAACTCCTTATCACCCTTTCCCCTATCTTGTTCGGAGCATTTTTTGCAACCGTTGCAATCGCATCAGCTATTTCTTCAACGTGGTGATCTATGAGCTCATTGGTAATCCTTTTGGTAAAGAAACCATCTTTGAATGAAAAATAATCTCTATTGAAATCTGAAATCATTCGCTCATGCTTCGTGTAATGATGAAGTCCGTCAACTTCGATATAGAGGTTATCTTTGGGGATATAGATATCTATGTGTTTGTAACCATCCCAATGTTCAAGCTTGAATTCGACACCACGTTTCTTCAAAGCTTCGGCGAGAAGTAGAACTTGTTTTGTTGGAGTTATATTAGCCATTAGTTATTCTTTATTGTTTTCCCCTTCTTCACCACTTTCTTCTCCTTCTCAAACTTCTTTTCAAGCGCAATCAACTCATCCCTAATCAACGCCGCCGTCTCGAAATCAAGCGCCTTCACCGCTTCCTCCATCTGATCCTGCTTCATCTTCATGAGCTGTTTCGGATTGGTACGCGCAAGCTCCTCATCTATCTTCACCATCTCATTCACCGCCTTATCATGGTCAGTACGCAGATGATCGGTAATATCATGAATAGCCTTGATGATGGTCTGCGGCGTGATGCCATGCTTCTTGTTGTATGCCACCTGGATGTCGCGACGACGATTGGTCTCCTTGATAGCGCGATCCATAGAACCAGTGAGGTTGTCAGCATAGAGAATGACACGACCAGCGGCGTTACGAGCAGCACGACCGATAGTCTGGATGAGCGCGGTCTCTGAACGCAAGAATCCTTCTTTGTCGGCATCGAGAATACCGATGAGAGAAACCTCTGGCAGGTCGAGACCTTCACGGAGCAAGTTAACACCCACGACGATGTCGTACTTCCCTCTGCGGAAATCAGTGAGGATGTTGATACGATCAATAGTCTTGATGTCGCTGTGGAGATACGCGGCCTTGATATCCTTCTCCTTCAAGAATTCTGAGAGATCCTCCGCCATCTTCTTGGTGAGCGTAGTAGCGATGACACGGAAACCTGCCTTAATAGTCTTCTCAGCTTCCTCAATGAAGTCGAAGACCTGACCCTTGTAGCCGGCGCTCTCGCGAATTGGTTTGATATCGACAACAGGATCGATAAGACCAGTCGGACGGATGACCTGCTCGA
>JBDLTF010000006.1:0-59326 GCA_039799225.1 Candidatus Parcubacteria bacterium
CAACGCTTACCAAGAAAACTACTTGGGCGCCATGTACTCAGGATGCGGCGGCGGGTATCTATTCGTCATCTCCGACAAACCAGTTCCGGGTGCATTCAAAATCAAAATCAAAACTCGCTAGCACACATCACAACGGCACCGGATTTCCCTGTGCCGTTTTTTCATTCTCGAACTATTCCCCCGTCACACTCTTGAGCAAACCAAGATCCTTCTTGGATGACCTGAGCAGGTCATAGTTCTTATCCTTGAAACTTTCGAGCGCCTCGATACCAGTAGCATCATTCGGATTACTCTTCTTGTATCCTTCAATGAATGCCTCGAAATCTTTGATGAAACAATTTCCTCCTGCGCCACGACCAGATTTGTGAACCGGTTGAATATGGTTGGTGCCGATACGTGGATCATGAGACATACCCTCAGCGACTGTATTCCAATCACATCCGAGCGAGGCAGAATAGTCATAGAGCATATTCATGTAGACGACCTTCGTATAAAAAAGACAATTGCCGCCATATTTGATAAGCTCAGCTTCTTGAGAAGAACAGATGAGCTCGTACGGCGGTTTCGGGAGGATCGCGAGAATCTGAGCAGCCTTCTTCTTGTACTCATCAGAATCGACGGGCGTACCGACGATATTGCGCATAGGATGTCGAGCATCGTGTGCAGCCGTTACTTCGGTCAAGAATTCCGGTGAATGAAAAACGAATATATCTGGATTCTCTTTCTGTATAGAAACTGTTGTACCAGGAAGGATGGTCGACTTTATTACCGCGATTTTACCTTTGCCGACGAGTTTAATCACCTCGCGAATGAGATGATCGTCAAACCCTTTTGGAGTTGTGGGAGTTGGCACAGCGATGAACACCATATCGCATTCTCCGATAGCATCTTTGTTACCAATATGTGCAGGCTCCTGACTATAGCGGGTCACCGAGTATCCACGCTCCTCGAAATCATCAGCATAATTCTTGCCGATGAATCCTTGACCGATGAATCCAATGCGAGGTTTTGGGGCGGAAATCATAGAGAGATTCGTACGAGGTATAATACACTATTCGGCATTTTTGTGTTACTTTTATCTGCATGAAGATAGTCATAGCAACCCCCATCTACCCTCCCGAGATCGGCGGCCCAGCCACCTATACCAAAGAGCTCTGCGAACGTCTCCACAGCGTCCACGATATTACGGTTGTTGCATACACCGACGTTGGTGCGGCATTCGAAGGGACCAAGCTCGTACCCGTGAGTAAGCGCAGACCTCTCCCGATTCGCCTCGCATTCTATATCCTCGCAGTATTCAAAGCTGCTCGCGGCGCAGATCTCATCTATGTGCAAAATGCCATGGCATCCGGTCTTCCTGTAGCGATTGTCTGTACGATTCTCCACAAACCATTCGTCCTCAAGTTTGTCGGTGATGAAGCGTGGGAACGTGCCACTCAGAAGCGCCTCACCAACAAGCGTCTCGAAGAATTCTTGGCTCACCCCGATGGTACCTGGAAAATTCGTGCGATGATGCGCATTCAGGGTTGGGTACTCCGCCGTGCCGCATGTGTGACGACTCCTTCTGCGTATCTCTCCGAGGAATTGATCAAGACCTATGGAGTGCTCGCTGATCGTGCAATCGTGAATTACAATGCCGCAGAAGAAACCGAAGTTCTCCCTTTTGAACCGAAGCCTCCGGTAGCACACCAGATTGCTGTGACTGCACGCCTCACTGCCTGGAAAGGTATCGACGGCATCATTCGTGCCATGGCTATCATCCGCAAGAAATATCCTGATGCAAAAGTAATTATTGCTGGTGACGGACCAGAGACGGATACACTCAAGAAGCTCGCACATGATACCGGTGTCGAAGGAAATGTCTCCTTCCTCGGAAAAGTTTCGCGTGCCGAGACTTGGCATGTCCGCAAGAATTCATCAGTCTATGTCCTCAACTCTACCTATGAAGGACTTCCTCACACCGTACTCACCAGCTTCGCCGCAGAGATACCCGTCATCGCTACGGATATTTCAGGGACCAATGAAGCGGTCTATCATGAGAAAACTGGTCTTCTTGTGAAGCCGGGCGATGATGCTGCGCTTGCTGCTGCAATAGAAAGATTGTTCACTGATCAAGCGCTCTGCAAGAAATTGGTTGAAGGTGGCACGAAATTACTCAAAGAGAAATTCTCCTGGGAGGGGCATTTGAAAGGGTTGGAGGGGATCTTCAAAAAGATTACTGCGAAATAAAAAACCACTGTCTCACAACAATGGTTTTTTATTTCACCCTCTTCTCTTTGAACCACTCCACCAACCTCCCCATTCCATCTTCAAGAGATACTTTCGGTTCCCACCCAATCAATTTCTTCGCTTTTGAAATATCTGCACAAGTCGTCTCTACGCTTGCGGAATGACTTGGACGCATCTTGCGAGTTGCCGTCTTACCTGTCGCCTTTTCAAGAATCGCGAGTAATTCAAGAAGCGTGGTTGGGTTGCTGTTTCCAATATTCAAGACCTCATACCCAAGTGGCTTCTGCATCGCGAGAACTGTTGCGTCGGCAACATCACCTACATAGGTATAGTCACGCTTACGAGATCCATCACCAGAGATTTCGATCTCTTTTCCTGCAAGCAATGCATTGGTCCAGACATACGGAACCATTCCGGGACGATTGTTCTCACCATACGCATTAAAGTAACGAAGGCAGGTGACATTCAAACCGAAGTTGTGATGATACGCGTATGCGAAAAGTTCAGTCGCGCGCTTGGTAGCACCGTATGGAGAAAGTGGCATATCAGCAGTCTCTGATTCAACCCACGGGAATCGTGGTGTATTTCCGTACACCGAAGAAGATGAGGCCATGGCTATATTCTTGACCTTGTAGTCGCGCGCAAAATCGAGCACATTGAGTGTGCCGTTGATATTTACATCGACATATTCACCGGGATTGTCGACAGCATTGCGCGTATCGGCGAGTGCGGCGAGATGGATAACATATGCAGGCTTCTCTTGTTCGAAGACTGCTTTGAGAGCCGCTTTGTCACGAATATCGACACGTTCAAGCTTGAATACATTCGGATACGCAAGAAGAGGTGCTACATTATCTTCTTTGAATGTAGGATCATAGACATCATTGAAGTTATCGACACAGACGACGCGGTATCCAGCGTCGATAAGCTTGCGGACCACATGGGACCCGATAAATCCTGCGCCACCTGTTATGAGTACGGTATCCATAGATTGCGGAAAGTCGCTCTGTACTATAGGATAAAACGGTGATGAAATCAACGCACTCCGAAGCACAATGGAAGGAATATGTCGCCGAGCAACTCTCCAAAATATCTGCTCTGGTCAAACCTCTCGGGTTCGAACTCGACGAACATCAGCCTCATATAAGCGGTGAACGCTACCTTATGACGCGCAACAAGCTCGTGCTTGCAGCGACTAGAACTTCCGACAAGAAGATTGTCATCATAAAAGCGAGCAACCATCCTGATGGTCAGAAAGAAATCTCCACCGAGAAGACTGCGCGTGACACTCTCATGTCGATTGATTTCGCCTCTGAATACATCCTCTTCCCTGCAGAAATATATTTTGGAACAAAGGATGGATACATGTTCTGGATCGCTGAATATGTCCCTCAGGACAAAGTCTTCGTTGATCACTCGACCGAGGAACAGTTCTTCCTCATCTTGCGCGCATTCGAGGCACAGGAATCATTCCACGCAACCACTTTTGAGCATTTGAAAACTATCCAGAAAAACTTCACCGTCTTCGGTCCAGAAAAGTATGTCGAGTCATTCAAGGAATTCCCGGGGAAACTCCACGCCGCACTCGCTGAAATACAAGCTGATACTCAACCTCTCACTGATGCGTTCAAGCTACTCCAGTCCAATTCCGCTATTCTCGGCAAATACGCCAACTATCTGACACATACCGACTTCGTGCCACACAATTTCCGTGTACGCGACCACGCCCTCTACATGCTCGATTGTTCTGCGGTGCACTTCGGTAACAAGTACGAAGGTTGGGCACGCTTCCTAAACTACATGCTCATCCACAATCCCAAGCTCGAACAAGTCTTGAGTACATATATCCGCAGCAACCGTGGTGCCGACGAATACCTCGATCTCCGCTTGATGCGCACCTATAAGATTGGCTATCTGCTCGAATACTATGCCCGATCTCTCGAGAAGACCTCTGGAGACCTGCGTGAGCTCACCAAGCTGCGTTTGTCATTCTGGCTAGAAATGCTCAAAGCCGTAGTCAACGATGTACAGCCTGACGCGAAGATATCTGAAGATTATCGAAAGGGACGCGACGGACTACGTTCACCAGAAGAGAAAGAGAGACAGCAAGAATTCGCGAAGGCGTAGAGATTACTTCCCTGCGTCTACAATTTCCTGAAACAGCGCTTTTGTAGCGACTGAAAATACCTTTTGCGGCTTATCACTCAACTCAGCCTGATTTCCATTCTCGTCATAGATCTCACCTCCTGCCTCTCGTAGTATTCCAACAGCTGAAGAAATATCTTTAGTGGTGAGCGTTCCATACACAGACGCATCCACTCTCCCTGCGGCGACGAAACAGATATCGAGTGCGGACGAGCCGAGGTTGAGATTTTTCTTCGCGGTAGCGAGCAATGTTCTCTGTAGTTTAAGACCCCAATCAGCGAGCTCAGGTTTGCGGCCGATATGGAGCAAGACATGTGCATCAGAAAGTTTTTCAATAGTACGAACCTTGATCGGTGAACCATTCAAGGATGCACCTGCACCGTTTTCGAAGCTAAATAAATCTTTAGTAACAGGATTGTACACTGCACCGACTACAGGCTGACCATTTTCAACATACCCAATACAGACTGCATAGTGAGGAATTCCTTGGGAAAAATTTGAAGTGCCATCTATAGGGTCGATGGTCCAAAATGATCCTGACTCATCAATAGAGCTAGCTGATTCCTCAGAATAAACAATCTCTCCAGGAAATGTCGCTTTAATCGCTTTCTTAATGAATTCATCGACGACAATATCGACTGAGGTAACGAGATCGCGACTATCGCCATTCTTGGAAGAAACAGTGAATTTTTCCTCGCGTGTCTTGAGCAGAAGTTCACCTGCTTCGATGATGGTGGAGAGGATAAATGAGGAGCGGTTGGTGGTCATGAAAATATAATTAAGTGGCCTAATTGTAGCTTGTTTAAGGAGATTATCTAATTGACATGCGCTTATAAATATGTTAATAAGATAAGGAAACAGAACAACAAAAATCAATATATAGAAGGATTCACTACATGAAAGTACGCATATCTATCGGGAACATCGCTACTCGATTCCTAGACACTTCAAATGGAAAGATCACTCACCTCGCTATTCTCAATTCGGGAGCTTGGAAAAAGGGCGACCTGCTCTTCGGTGCCATCGGCGGAGCGGCAGAACTGACTCCTACAGGTCGTACCTATCTTGAGAAAACATACCGCGCAACGGATTTCTACAAGAATGACGCTCGGTTCATCATTGATGAACAGCATCTCGATATGGTTATGCGCTTCTTCCAAATGCGCGACCCTTTATTTTTCGAGATTGAACCTCTTCGGGAAATCATCGAGGAACTCACTACGACTGAGTTCCCTACGATAAGTGAGCGGCCTGGAATACTTCCGATACTCACCACCTCCGAAGCACTTCGATTTGATATCGTATATCATCGAACAGTCCGACAACCTATCCCAAAAATGGGAGTGGGTACTTCGCCTCTCGAACAGAAAGATGTCCCTTCTCGACGACTCTTCCACGAGTTCACCATGATTGGCTCGCAAGAACTCTTGGACAAAATGCTCGCCTCGAAAGCAGTAATTGCATTGACTGAAAGCGAGCTTGCTTCTACTCAAGGTGGCACTTGCAAAGGTACGACAGCAAATGGGATGGCGGCCATCGCCGATAATATCGGCCTTCTGTAGCACACCACTCGAAACACAAACGGGAAGATTCAATCTTCCCGTTTTTTAATACCCTATCTCCCCTCCATCCACCTCTTCATCTCCTTCGCAATCCCCTCCCATCCATATTTCTCATCGACCATCTTCTTCGCATTCCTCACCATATAGTCGCGTGATTCACGGTCCTTCATAAGCTTCTCAACTTTGAGGGCAATACTCTTGGGATCGTTCACTCCACAGAAGAGGCCAGTCTCACCATCGACAAGGAAGTCCAAGATACCCCCAACCGGCGTCGCGATGACAGGAATCTCAGCGGCCATAGCTTCCAAGAATGAATTTCCGAGACCTTCAGAGAGTGATGGGCGGATAAATATGTCAGAAACCTGCACACGCTTCGCCATTTCTGCGTGCGGCATGAAGCCGAGGAACATAACTCTATCTTCGAGCTTAAGCTCAGCAGTTTGTGCCTTGAGCTCATACTCAAGTTGACCACTGCCCATAATAACGAATTTTACATTCGCAGGAAGATGTTCGAGAGCGGCGATAACATCGGCAATACCGTTCTTAGGAACCAACCGAGAAGTTGTGACGAGAAATACATCGCCATTTTTCTTGCCGAGCTTTTCTTTGACTTCGAGTGCCTCTTTGTCAGAAATCTTCGTGGAAAATATACTTGCGTCGACACCATTTGGAATCACAGTAATAGGACAGGTTGCGCCCATTTGTTTTGACCAATCAGCAAGAAAGTTCGAAATACACTGAATGCGGGCGGAATGCTTGAATATTTGTCTGAAAAACCAATTGAGGATTCCTGCACGGCGCTCGAAGTTGTCTCCTTCTTGGACAGTAAGGAGCATAGGTACTTCGGGGAAAAATTTCTTGAAGATGAGTGCAGCAAATCCGCCATAGCTCGCCATGATTGGCCAGACGGCATCATATGGTTTCTCTTTATGCAGAAAAATTGATTTGAGTCCGGCCAGTGGTATGTAGAGAATCTTCGACCAAGGAAAAAGTTTCGAGCCCTGAGTGTTCCTACCACTCCATGGAAAACCGACACGATGAACATTGATGTTACCGATACGCTCGAATACAGGAGCATGCTTGCGGAGAGTGATCATGTCGAACTCAATCTCGGAAGAATCGATGCGATCAGCAATCTCCTTCACAGCGACTTCTGCCCCTCCGATGGCGCGGGGATAATATACGAGCGAGAATATGAGGACGCGGCGCATTGCATCTTCATGATGGCATATATAGCCTCAAGATGACAACTAGTCTATATCGAGCACGTTCTTGAGCACTTCTTCAGGAACTTCCTTGGGCTTCTCTTTCTCATCAGCCACCGGAGCAGCTTTCACTTCTTTTTCTATCTGAGCCTTTGATTCGGTGAACACAATCTTCGGCAATGGTTTCAATTTCTCAGCAGATTTGAGCGCAGGAATAGCGATTGGAGCGTCAGAGGATGGGGCAGTTTTTGGCGTTTCGCTTTTCTTCGCCATCGCGGCGGCAAGCGCATTCTTGAGACCACTTACATTCTCTTTCGTCTGAGCCTTGGGATCATGGCGTGGAGACTGAGGCTTGGACTCGAGCGTAGACAGAGAGACTGGTTTTGTCGCTTCTGGTGCAGGCTTCGGAGTAAGAGGTTTAGATTCTGAAGCAACAACTTTCACAGGCTCTATCGCCTTAGGTTTCGCCATTGCAGTAGCGAGTGCATCTTTGAGGCTTGGATGACCTTCAAGTTCAGGCTTAGGAACTGCAGTTGCGAGAGGTTGCTTCTTCACTGGAGCTACAGGAACAGGTGCTGACGCAATAACTGGCTTAGGTGCAGGAGCTGGCGCTTGAGCAACTGGAACAACAGGTTTAGGAACGGGAGTAACTGGTGCGACTACAACTGGTTGGATCTTAGGCATTGCAGCAAGCGAAGCAGAACCAACCTTAGGAGATGGTTTCTCACGATCACCAAGCGCTTCAATTTTCTTCATCGCTGGTGTCGAGTCATGGAACTTCGAAATCTCCACTTCGACTTCAGCCTTTGGCTTCGAGAACTGCTCGCGAGATGCAGCAAGAATCTCCTCGACGTATGACGTGTCAGGATGCGCTATTGGTGGCAAAGTTGTAGCTGAGAATGGTGACGAGCTCAAACCATCAATCATGAGTTTGAGATAGATCTGCGCGAAACCGAGGTTGACCAAGTCTTCAAGCACAAAGACTGGTGCAAATTCTTTTTCGAATACTTCACCATCAGTCGCACCAACACGGAATGCAATCATGGTTCCCACGTTACCAAATACCGCAGGACGGACGATCTCATCCATCTGTTCAATGTACTGGTGCGCAATTGTAAGATTGAGTTTGTATTTTCGAGCTTCAGAGAGAATATCTGCAAATGATGCGTTGGCGAAGTTCTGGAACTCGTCCACGAAAAGGTAGAAGTTCGGAAGCATCTTCATGACGCGATCTGGCACATCTGCGCGTGACATAGCTGCGAGATATATTTTGGTAACAAGGAGACCCCCGAGAAGTTTCATATTCTCATCACCAATCCTTCCCTTTGAAAGGTTAATGATAATAATCTTGCGCTCATCCATCGCCTTACGGAAATCGAATGAGGACTTGGACTGACCGATCATATTCCTGATGAGTGGATTGGCGGTGAACTGACCAACTTTGTTCTGAATAGCAGGAACTGCCTCAGCCGCCATACGTTCGGTATAGTTGGCAAACTCTTTGACCCAGAATGACTTCACCGAAGGATCAGTGACATGCGAAATGATTTCATTCCTGTACGCCTTGTCGGAGAGCATACGGTTCACACCGAGGAGTGTAGTGTCTGGCGCTTCGAGAAGTGCGAGGAGTGTGTTGGTGAGGATGTATTCCATACGCGCAGACCATGCATCTTCCCAAATCTTCTTGAAAGTACTCATGAGTCCACCGACGACGAGATGTCTCTTCTCTGGACTAACACTCTCGAGCACGTTGAAGGAGATTGGATTTTCGAGGTCAAAAGGCGCAATAACAATCACGTCACGAATACGATCCTTGGGCACATATTCGAGCATGAGATCAGCTGTCTTTCCGTGCGGATCGATGAAGCACATGCCTTCGCCGCCCTGGATGTCCTGGACGGCCATGTTCTCGAGAAGAGTAGACTTTCCCATACCCGTCTTTCCGATGACGTACACGTGGCGTGTACGGTCTTTGGCCTTGATGCCAAACTTGAGGCGCTTGTTACGAGCGTCAGTTTCGCCGAAATAGGTTATGCGATTCTCATCGGTGGATACAGGAGCCATATATACCATTATTGTACCATAATAAAACCCCGCCGCTCGATGAGCGACGGGGTAGACTTTTAACTGGTCTCCTTAGTCCAGCCTGGGGTTATTATTAATCAACACATTCCACTTTGTTCTGACCGGAGCGCATTAAATGCGGTGACGGTTGTTCTGAGTTGTCGCGCTCTCCCGACGATCACGCGAGTCTGCGAGATCCGCATGAGTAGCTGGGACGGTTCCAAACGGAACTCCGAGAATGCTCATGGCATTCGCCGGCGCCGTGTGAACTCGTACAGGTTTGGGAGTTTTTGCAACTACAGAACCAGTGGAGGAGGTTTGAGTTTCCATAACTTTTGTTTTGCTTTCTTTTCGTTGTACTGACTTTTGTTTACATACGTCCTGACCAAGGTCATCCAGGGCCTCTAAATAATCAAAACGTACGAGAATACTTATCCGGAAATAAATGATACCACCTTTTAAAAATAGTGCAAGTACCCTGTTGATTACTTGGGGAGAAGTGCGTTGAGGTCATAAATACTGCCTGCATTCCAGAGCATCCAGCTGTCGAGACTCGAGTCATATGTCGCATCAATCTGCTTGCGAACCATCTCTGGCGTATAGACCGCACCGAGGTCGAATGCTTGCAACCAGGGGCGCAATTTATTCTTGTCATGAGCCTTCTTGGTATAGAGCTGGGGTGTCGTCGATGCGATAGGTTCCTCCCCGAGCCATGAGATGCGTGTCGTGGTCGCTTCCGCCTTGGCGATACCTGCAATAAGAGCTGCCGATATCACTTCGTACGGATACTGAGCTGGCTTGGCATATCCATTGAAACCTTTTCCATAGTGTGACGGATAAATCATCGGTGAGACATAGTCGAAATATTCGAGACCATACTCGAGAATCTGTCCGATGCCGAGATCACCTTCAGCAGCAGTCGTGAGTCCGAAAAGATCGACTGATGTTGGTATGCCCGTGCCTTCGAACTTACTATGCACATAGCTGAAGAAATCTTTCATGACTTCGTGACGTGGCCTACCTCCTGCCCAGGTGTATGAAATATTCTCGAGATTTCCATCTGAGGGGAATCTAATGTAATCAAAATTGAGTTCATCGAAACCAACTTCATATGATCCATTACCGATAGCAACAAGATAATCCCATACCGGTGTTGCTGCAGCATCGAGCCACTTCACACCCTTATAGTCTTGCCATATGTTGCCCTCCTTGGTTTTCACTGCCCATTCTGGATGGATATTGATGAGATACGAGTCTTGGAATGAAGAAATGCGACCGATGACGTACACATTTTTGCTGTGCAATTCTTCAATGAACTCTTTGATATCTGGTATTCTCTTTTCTATAGCACCTGTCTCTATGATTGCTGGATCATCCATCTCGAAGCTGATGCGACCAGTGTAGTCCTTCACATCAATCACCACTGAATTAATTTCTGTAGTATCAACAAGCTCGAAGAGGTGCTTCCTAAATTTCTGACTACCTGCGGCCCAGCTCGTCATATAGACTGCCTTAACTTGATCAGGTGTAGAAATATGAGTCGCCTTCCATACAGGAGTTGTAGAAGCCACTTCAGCAGGAATTACGGCGGCAGCGAGAGCAGCGTCGACGGGAGACTGGAGCGTAGCTGAATAATCAATACGTCCCAGAGGAATGAACCATGCGAGAGCAAAGATGGCGACGACGATGAGAAATGCTGTCGTGATTACGATTGCAGAGCGAGTGGATCCGTACTCACGCCAGAGCCCGATCATGCGTTCATTTGTTGATCAATCTTGATAATAGTATCGGACGGAGCTTTCATATCCATTGACCTGTGCTCGACGAATGAGACTGAATTCTTGTTAACCTGAACTTTCTCTTTTGGCTTCGTGGCGACCGCTATCGTGACAATGAGTGCACCAGCGGCGACAGCGAAGACTTGCTTCCATGCGGGCGGAAATCCGAGGAATGTGAATACCATAACCCAAATGCCGAGAAGTATGAGGAGTTGTCTTTTTGACATGGCAACAGTATACAACATGATGCTATGATAATGCCAGAAAACCTTAACAAAGGAATAGCTATGAGTAATCCGTTTACGACTGTTCCTCTCATTGAGGAGCATTTCGAGCAATACAAAACAAAGGAAGGACTCTTCGTTGCACGAGTCTTCCAACGACCGCATTTCTGGTATGTCGGTGTTCTCAGATGTAGCACACTCAACCATGTAGATATCGTCGCTATCGAGTTCAAAAGCTCTATACGTTTCGAACGAGATGGCAAATGCGATCCATGGCTTGCATGTGACACCCTAATCAAACCCTCAATCGACCGTGCTGTACCCGGGACAAAAGACAAACAGCGCCGATTCGTACTCTCGGATGCAGCCAGGATTGTCCACTCAACTCTTACTGAAAACAGTGGAGTACTCGGTATTCAATATCTAGACGGATTCGCTCATCTCTCTTATCGTCCGCCTGATATCCAGTTCGTGCAAAAAATTCTTGGGATTCCATAACAAGCCGCACATGTTCACATGCGCGGCTCTTTTGTTGGATTTATTTCTTCTCTGAAACCATCACCACAAACTCTCCTCTCACTTTGTCTGCATTGTCTTCGAAATATTTCTTCACCTCAGCTGCAGTTCCCTGCACAACTTCTTCAAATATCTTGGTGAGTTCACGACACACTGTCACTGTCTTTCCTGATGGACCAACATATGTCTCCAACGATTCAAGTGTTTTCATAATACGATGAGGGGATTCATAGAACACCATCGTGCGTTCTGCGACAGTAATCTCCTTAAACAACGTCTCCCTCCCTTTTTTATGCGGCAAAAATCCCAAGAATGTGAAATCAGCACAGGGCACACCTGCGATAGAGAGTGCGCTCGCAAGTGCTGATGGTCCTGGTATAGCTTCAATTTTAAGATCACCTGTTTTCAGTTGTTCAGCAAATTCGGCACGAAGTATTTGAACAAGATGCGATCCTGGGTCGGAAATTCCTGGGGTGCCAGCATCAGAGACCAGTGCCAAATTCTTTCCCTCCTTTATATGCGCAACAATATCTTCTGTGCGCGCCATGGCACTCTGTGCATGATATGAAAGTGTTGGCTTCGAAATAGAATAGTGGTCGAGAAGCCTCTTGGTCATGCGCGTATCCTCGCAGAGAATAAGATCCGCCTTCTTGAGCGTCTCCAGAGCTCGGAGCGTGATGTCTCCAAGGTTGCCTATAGGCGTACCGATGACGGAAAAAGTGGTCATAGGAGCATACTAATACGAATCCGTCGATTATGCGAGCCGTTTTAATTTGAGACATTTTCTGCTAGATTAAACCTATGTCATCAGAACGACCACTCACCTATGTCACCCGCGAGATAGAGCGCGCACTCGGGGCAGATCCCGTGGGCAATTACTATATAGTGGCTGGCAAAACCCCCTATGGCGAGAAGATTGCCGCGCAATTCCCGGGACATGTCATGTTGATAGACGCGCCCGAGACACTCGGTACTCGCGAACTTATCGAACAAGCAGCAGCGAAGCGTATGATGCCTCCGAATACCGATACCATCGTTTTCAAAAATACTTCCCGCGTCGAAGAAGCTGCAACCAAGGCTGGCATCAAACTTCTCAATCCGAAGGCCTCACTCTCAGAAACAATTGAGAACAAGATGACTCAGGTCGAGTGGCTCGGTGATCTCGGCAAGAAATACCTTCCTCCACACGCCATCCTTCCTACCAAGAAGCTTACCTGGACTGGTGAACCATTCGTCCTACAATGGGCACATGGTCATACCGGTGGAGGCACCATACTCGTCAATTCCGAAGCAGAGCTCAAGGATCTCCAAGAGAAATTCCCTTTCCGTATGTCGCGTCGCAGTCTCTACATCAAAGGATCTTCATACACGGTAAACGCTGTAGTTGCCACAAACAAGATTCTTGTCGGAAATGTGAGCTACCAAATCACTGGTATGGAACCATTCACCGATGGCATATTCACAACTGTCGGCAACGACTGGTGCATCTCTCAGGATCTCTTGAGTGAAGACGAACTCGAGTATGTACGCACTATGGTCAATGATATCGGCATGAAGCTCAACGTGAGTGGTTGGCGCGGTCTCTATGGCGTCGACCTTATCCGTGATGAAGAGCGTGGCACCATCCACCTCATCGAGATCAATGCACGCCAACCAGCATCAACAACGTTCGAATCATATCTACAAAAGGAAAATCGTATCGCAGGCGTCAAAGGCCTAACTACCTTCGAAGCTCACCTCAAGGCACTCAACAATGAACCTATCGAAGACGACCTCATTCCAGTAAATGATGGTGCACAAATCATCCAGCGCATCACCAAAAAGGTGACTTCTGTCTCCGAAAGTTCAATCTCTGGACTTGAAACAGCCGGCTACAATGTCATCTCTTATCCGAATTCTGGTCACAACGAGGATCTCCTCAGAATACAAGGTGCACGCGGTATCATGGAGAGACATGGCGTATTCAACGAGCGTGGTAAGGAAATTAGCGTAATTCTCGGAAAAAAATAACTATGGACACGAAGACTCTTTCGCAAAGCGCTCTGTCCGTCATCGATCACTATCTTCATTTCAAGATAGGTTCAGTATTCTGTTCTGTCCCTTATTTCAATAACAAAACCAAGCTTTCTCGCCTCGCCTTGCGCGTAAATGTTGGCAAAGGAAGTCCTGAAGATATTCTCGATGATGTCCAGTCACTCATAGTGAAGTCTCATGTTGCAGTCGATTCTCTTACCTCTGAATCACTCAAGAAAGTACTCGTCGATCAAAACATTGGCATCGACTGCTCTGGTTTCGCGTACTATATATTAAATGCAGAATCCCTCGAAACAAAAAAAACTCCGTTAAAGAAACGTCTCACATTTGTAAACTGTCGTACCATTCTCGACAAAATCCGCTGCACACTCCGCCCTGTCGAGAACTGTGACGTTGTAACACTTGCCGATGATAGAAACAGCTCAGTCATCTCAATCAAAGATGTTCTTCCTGGTGATTTCATCACTATGCTTAACAATCACGCTGAGGGTGAACGAGATCACATCCTCATGATCCACCATGTCGAGCATCGCGAACAGACACCAACGAAGCTCCACTATTCTCATGCGGCAGCATATCCAGAAGATGGTATCTACGGCACCGGTATCAAACAAGGTGAAATCGACATCACAAACATGGATAAGGCTATCAACGAACAGACATGGATTGAGGGCGGCAACCAAGGTGATTCTAATCGTATCTATTTGAGAGCGCAGAAATCGAAAACAGAACTGAGGAGATTGAATTAGTTTCAGACCCACGGCAGGAGCAGCATGTGTGCTCTGCACGTGTCATGTTTCGTACTGAAAATTAAAGCTTATTTAAGCACCTAAGCATGACACGTGCAGAGCACACATGTCGCTCCTGCCGTGGGGGTTTTGATTGAAAATAGGCCATTTTCATGGTATCGTAGTCCCCATGATAACTTTCCTGGAAGGAACCGCAGATCTGGCCTATATCATGGGTTTTGCGCTTGTTGGCGCCGCTTTTGCCTATCTCTGGGCACCCCTCCTCACCAGAATCCTCTACAAATTCAACATCATCAAGGGAGCAAAGACTGAGCTCGCAGCTCTCGGTTCCCATGCTTATAAAGCAAATACCCCAGTCATGGGAGGCCTCCTCATCGTCGTCACCGTAAGCATCCTCACTATTCTCTTCAACTGGAACCGTTCATTCACCTATGTCCCTATCGGCGTCATGCTCATCTCTGCCCTCCTCGGTGGTATCGACGACCTCATGAGCGTCTATGGTACCGAGCGCCGCTCACGCAAGATGGGTCATATCATGAACCTCATCCGCATCCACAATGACTGGAAAATGCGCCTCTGGTATACCATCACACTTCCGTGGAGTGCATTCAAGCGTCTCTCAGTCTGGTTCGGTTCACACACAAGGAAAGGTGTCTTCGTCCACGAGAAGCTCATCCTCCAATTCATCGCTGGTGTCGTCACTGCATGGTGGGTCTATACCAAGCTCGGTCCTGCATGGCACTATCTCTATATTCCTTTTGGCCCTGGCATCGATCTCTCATGGCTCGTTATCCCTATCGTCATCTTCATCGTGATGTTCACTGCCAACGCAGTTAATATCGCTGATGGTATGGATGGTCTCGCAGGTGGCATGCTTGTCACTACATTCAGTGCACTCACTATCCTCTCGTGGATCAACGGTTTCGGTGAGGTCGCCATCCTCAATGCCACCACTACCGGAGCACTCGTTGCTTATACCTATTTCAATATCAAACCTGCTCGATTCATGATGGGAGACGTTGGATCCCTCGGTGTCGGAGCTCTTCTCGCCGTCAACGCCATGGCCATCGGAGAGACCGTTGCTCTCTTCTTCCTCGGCTTCATGTTCTATATCGAAGCACTCTCTGTTGTCATTCAGGTTATTTCCAAATACACTCTCGGTCGCCGCGTCTTCCGCATGGCACCACTCCACCATCACTTCGAACTCAAGGGTTGGAGCGAGGAGAAGACTGTGATGCGCTTCTGGGTCATCCATTTCATGTTCGTCATCTTCGGCTTCTGGCTCGCGCTTCACTAAATGAACTACCTCCACTGGGATGAACAAGTCATCACCGATTTTTCGGAGAAAAACATCTCTGATATGTATTCTCGCGGCTACGTCTTCACTCGCATAGGCAAAGGTGCCATGCATCAGACTCGTTCGGTACGCATCGACCTCTCTGCATTCGAACCTTCGAGTGAGAACAGACGCATTCTCAAGAAGATTGAACCTGTTACCCTTTCCATCAAAACACTTCCTTTTGCTGACTATGATTTCAAGCTCGGCAAACTCGCGAAGGATTTCTATGACACGAAGTTTGGCCCTGGCATCATGAGCGCAGTGAAGGTCAAAGAGATGTTGACTGACGGCACAAAAAGTAATTTCAATACTCTGCTCGCATACGCAGGCACCGATCCTCTCGGTTACTGCATTGCGTATACAAATGCTGACATGCTGCATTACTCCTATCCATTCTATGACTTGAATGTATCTCCGAAAGATATGGGTCTCGGCATGATGACGCTCGCTATAGAACACGCCAAGAATGCCGGTCTCAAATACATCTATCTCGGCTCACTTCAGCGTCCAACGGATACCTACAAACTCCAATTCAAAGGCCTTGAATGGTTCGATGGATCTACCTGGTCTTCTGACCTCGAAAAGGTACGTGAAATCCTCTCTACGGAGAAATAGCCTTGTTTTACCTGAGAAACGCTGTCCACCAGGCATGAAATAGGCCTGAACCTCTTTTATATGGCTTAAAGCCTATAAAAACTGTGTATATCTCCAAAATAGCCTTATTTTGAGGCCTATTCGAGGGTATTGACAAATGCAGTTGTCTATGATAAGATATATACAGGTTTGTTAGGGAACCAAGAAACCAAACAAAAAACTTTAAAAGCTCCTTGAATTATGAAAAAACTATTGCTACTTCTGGTAGTGGCGCTTGTTTCCCTTTGCGGAATACAACGTGCCAGCTCACTGACTATCGTCAGAATCTTCACCGGAGGAACTCCTCCGACGAATAGCATCGGTGCGGGCAACCTCACCGACATCGTGAACGCCGCCTGCGATACGTGGGAACTGGCTATTCGCGATGAACACACCGTGACCCTATACTATGGCTGGGCACCTGTCGGTGGAGGTCAGCATGATCTCCTCACACAGTGCGGTACGCCAAATCGTGAGACTTCCGGTTCGCTGTTGTTCAACAATGACAACGACCCGAATCATCTCCCGTGGTATCTGGATCCTACACCGTATTCATGCTCTGATGCCACGAACTATGTGGTGAAGACAGTGAATCTCGGCATGGGTCCAATCAATGCGGGGCGGAATTATCTCTACCCCTCCACATCAGACAAACACATCGACCTGTTCACCATCGCACTGCATGAGGTTGGCCACGCGCTCGGCATGAGCTTCGGCAACTTCAGCTTCATCGATGAATGCACTGACGGAGACATCGATGTAACGCAAGGGCCATGTGCATGGAGCATCATCCCGATGCAGACAAACTCCATAACCGGTCTGACCACAAGTCACATTGAGTATATCGGAGATTGCGTCATGTCGGGTTCCTTCGTTCCAGGTTCACGGATGATGCCGACAGCAATCGATATCATCGCGTTGGCGCAATTGAGCAAGTTCACTCAGCTCAATCTCGACTTGGTTCCAGTGCTTACGATGGGTACGCCATACCAAGTCATTCATATGCAGGGAAAGAAGAAAACGGTAACCATGGAAGCCAAGCTTTCCTGGATTCAACCGCTTCCTCTCCCTCCTGGTAAGACATGCGTCATCCAGACATGCACCAACCTGAGTCAGGGTACATGGTCAAATCTCAATGCGACCATCGTCAACAATAACGGACAGTTCTGTGCAGCTGTAGACGTATCTGGTAGCCAGAAGTTCTTCAGACTAGTCACTCAATAGTCTATTCACATTTCCCTCACTGCGACAACGCGGTGAGGGATTTTTTATTACGCATTAGAAATTAGGCTGATTCTGCGCTATCATAGCCCCATGTCACCGTTACCCAAGAAAGTCCATATAGTCGGCATCTGCGGCGTCGCTACAAGCGCGCTTGCCATCGCATTTCATAAGAGAGGCGTGAAAGTCACCGGAAGTGACAAGGGCTTTTTCCCGCCTGTTTCGACCGAGCTCGAGAAGCATAAGGTCTCCTTCTATGCCGGCTGGCATGTCGACAAGATGACTGAAGGAGGCGATCCTGACGTCATTATCGTCGGTACAGCCTCGGGAAGTCAGAACCCTGAGACTCTCTATGCCAAGGAACATGGTATCCGCATGTACTCATTTGCAGAAGCTATTGGTGAATTCTTCGCCAAGGAAAACTGTGTCGTTTGTGTCGGTACCTGGGGCAAAACTTCCTCGACTGCCCTTCTCTCATTCATCCTCAATCACGCAGGCTGGAATCCTACCTATATGTTCGGTGGTGTTTCCCTCTCACATGACTCTTCAGCGGAGCTCACTGATGGTTCATGGAGCGTTTTCGAAGGAGATGAATACAAGAGCTCACCAACAGACCCGACTGCGAAATTTTTCTACTACAAGCCAACGCATCTTCTACTCACCGCCGTATCATGGGATCATGCCGATCTCTACCCTACTGAGAAAGAATACTTTGCCGCTTTTGAGAAACTCCTCAAGAATATACCTTCGCACGGATTCATCGCCGTATGTACAGATCATGAAGGAGCTCGCACTGTCATGAATGATTTCAACGGAAAGAAAATAACTTACGGACGAGAAGGTGGTGAAGGACAATATACTTATTCAAACATTTCTCAATCCACCGCAGGTATCAATCTCACGGTCAGATTTAATAATGCTGATTACCAAATCAACTCTCCTATGCTTGGTGCGTACCAAGCCGAGAATATTACCGGGTGCTTCGCTATGGCGCACGCGCTCGGCATAGAGCCTACCAAGATTGTCGAAGCTATCGGACTCTTCCAAGGCCTCAAGCGTAGACTTGAGAAGCGTCTTGGTGGAGAGACTTCTGTATCTGGCGTCACCGTACTTGATGACATTGCTCATTCACCAGAAAAAGCCGCATCTGTGCTTTCCACACTCAAAGATATTTATGCGGGAAAGATTATAACTCTCTTCGAACCGAACATTGGCGGCCGTAGCCGTGAATCTGCTGCGAAATATGACCGAGCATTTGCAGAATCCGACACTGTCATCATTCCCCGTTTGACCAAGCTCAAAGTCGCTGAAGATGCAGCCGACCAACCTATGGAAGGCGATGAATTGACCGCCACTATAGCTAAGACGCACTCGAATGCACTCTACATGGATGATGATACGAAGCTCATCGAATATCTTATTTCGAATACGAAAAAAGGCGATGTTATCGCCTTTCTCGGATCGCATGGATTCAGAGGAATGATAGAAGAGATCGTTACGAAGCTCTCCTAGACTTCCTATTTTCCTTCGTCGACAATCTCAGTCTTAACTGCACCATCAGCAGCGATTTCCTTCACGAGAAGGGTCATTCCACAGTGGTTACACTCGACGACCATGCCAGCGGCAAGGTTCGGATAACGAGACAAATCTATAGTGTTTTTACATTCAGGGC
Organism: Candidatus Parcubacteria bacterium; assembly: GCA_039799225.1. GTDB lineage: Bacteria > Patescibacteriota > Minisyncoccia > Phycocordibacterales > PALSA-1337 > C7867-002. The sequence continues at coordinate 19,372 of JBDLTF010000006.1, forward strand.
ATACACAGAGCATATTCATAGTTTTGAGGTTTTGATGAAACATACGGGTAATACAGTACAAAAACGACTCGAAAGTCGTTCTTCACATGGTACCCGAAAAAAGGTACTATGACAACATAGATTTTCGCATATATTCAATGCCTACCCCCTTCGAATCATACCCCAAATTAGCGGCAAAAATAGGCCTCCCTGCCCTCTATTTCAAGCGAGAAGACCTCCATCCCTATGGGTCACATAAGGGACGCTCTATACCGCCTATGATCGACCACTACTATGCGCAGGGCGACCGTCGCTTCGTCATATCGTCTTCAGGTAATGCTGCTCTCGCCGCAGTACTCCATATCGTGAAGCTCACTGATGCATCTCTCGATGTTCTCGTTGGCACCCATATCTCTGAGAAGAAGTTCGACAAGATTCGCTCGGCAATACCAGATCCTGTTACAAGAGAGCGTATCCGCATCCTCAAGAAAGAACGTCCTCTTCAAGCACTTATGCAATCAACGCAAGAAGGTATGCGTAGTCTCCGCCAGTCGACTGACGATATCGCTCTCGAAGGATATGAATCTCTCGCCGAAGAATTAATCGCGAGCTCGAAGAAGGATGCTATTGGTGCAGTCTTCATCGGCACTTCTTCTGGCACCACAGCTCAAGCTCTTGCGGCATATTTTTCCAAGAATGCATCTCCTATCCAAGTTCACATAGTTCAAACATCTTCCTGTCACCCAATGGCCGAAGTCTTCGAAGCATATGACGGTCATGATGAACTCTCAACTGCTGACGCTATCGTTGATCAGGTAGCACAACGCAAAGCGAAGCTCATTCCCCTTATCGAATCAACTGGCGGCACCGGATGGATTGCTACCAATGACGACATTTCTGCCGCACAAGAATTCACCCGCGAACAAACAGGTCTCGAGATCTCAACCAATAGCGCGCTCTCCGTCGCCGGAGCCATGAAAGCAGCTTATACTGGTCACGAAATTGACGGTGCAGTAGTGTGTATGATTTGTGGTGACTAAAGAACCCCGCAAGGCGCACAGCATGTGTATTTCTGCTGTGGCTTCGTTGTATTTGTACACTACACTTTAGCGAACCGTTCTGCGAAGCCACAGCAGAAATACACATGCTGTGCGCCTTGCGGGGAATTTAAATTTCCCTACAATCCCCTCACGATACGCACGAATTTCTCGCCACGCTCTTTCTTGGATCCGTCGACACCTCCCGCGCCGAAACCTGGACTAAACAACACTTTATCTCCTTTCTGAGCACTCTCTGCGGCCAACAGAACCGCTTCTTCAAGACTAGGAACCACTTTGACTGTAGCTCCTTCGATACCCTGAATAGCTGTGCGCTCTTTCATACTGCCACTTCCGGGAAGAGAGATGACTGTGTGCGCATACTTCGGTATCTCCGCATACAATGTGCGGTAGTCATGTCCGAGATCTGCTCCTCCGATAATGAGTACCGTATCGCGACCTTTCGATATTGCTGACAGACCTGCAAGGACTGCATCGGGAGTCATCGACATTGTATCGTTGTAGAATTCAACAAATTTCACTTTTTTGACCAATTCAAGCCTGCCGCGAAGCGCTTTCCATGAACCGAGGATACGATGCGCCGCGTCATCATCCAGCTTGAAAAGTCTCCCTGCCTGGAGTGCGAGAGCTGCGTTGGCACGGTCGTGCGAACCCCTGCCGAGGAAACCCCACTCGAGAGGAACGATTGCCGGCTTTGTACGGAGCATCTTCGCACGAGGCTGTACTGCACCGGCGCGTGCGATATCAACAATCTCATCTGATGCTACCAAGAAGTTGTTGTAGGTCTGATATGCCAAGATCTCGAATGGCGAGTCTTTGTATGCCTGCTTCCCTGGAACACCGGTGAATATCGCGACATGGGGACTGATGCGCATAGCATGGAGCTCACCGAGAAGGATGTCGGGTATGTGCAGAAGCACAATATCTCCACTCTTGGCCTTCTTGAGATGCGCGAGCGCACCATCGGATGACTCAGGATCTATCGTGAAGAGTGACTGTCCTCCATGCTCCTTGCAGACATGCTCGAGCATTGGACCAAGGATAGATACAATCGTCGATTTGCCACACGGACCCATAACGCCCACCAGAGTTACTGGAGGTGCGAGCTTGAAGAAAAGTGTCTCAGAATATTCGATAGCAATCTTCTTCTTATTATTCTCATCTGCATACTGATTGTGCGCATGTATACCCTTCAAGAATGAAGAGCTGCGGGGATACTCATGCGAGAGGATAATCATATCCATATCGAGCAAATCTTCAGACGGGATGGACCCGCACACATAGTTGGCGAGGCCAACCGAACGCAAGAAGAGCAGCTCGCTCTTGAGTCGGGCTTCACTCTTGAGGTCATAGATGGAGACCCATGCCCCTGCTTTGATTAGGTACTTCGCATCCTCAATCATCTCGCCGTGCGCGCCGAGGCCGACAAGCGCCACGCGTTTGCCTTTGAAATAATCTTTGGATGACATGCGCACAGTGTACACATGAAAGCATCAATGTTCAATAGTGAACCTTTCGCGCATAAGACGCTTGATTTTGATGAGTTCTTGCAGGAATGCCTGAAGCTTCAACGAATCATCGTCAGTAATATCCATCTCCACAGCGAAGCGAGAAAGCTTCTTCATGAAGATGCCATACAGGTCATGGAAATACTGTTCGATAATCTTCTGATCCTTCTCTGAATATTCATGCTTCGGGCGGCCATCTTTGGGCCCCTTACTTGCAGGACCGTCCATAATGCGGAGTATCCTTTCTGGTCTCTCAATCCCTTCGTACGATAACGTATCATGCCGGAAAACCCCTTCGAGTGAGGGTGTAACAAGTTGGTAATCTCTCATAGCTATATGTAGTTAGTAGTCCGCTTTCACACTCGCAAAAGCGTCCTTGGTGATGATGACATGATCAAGCACTCTGATGCCCAGGATCTTCCCTGCCTGGACTATCTGCTGCGTAATAGCGATATCTTGATCGCTTGGCGTTACCTCTCCTGATGGATGATTGTGCGCAAGGATGACGGCAACGGCATTGTATTCGATAGCTGCACGGAACACTTCGCGCGGATGGGCGACATTGGAACTGACGGTTCCCATGGAAATCACTTCATTAGCAATCACCCGGTTGTGGACATTAAGATATATTCCGCGGAGCTGTTCTTTGGGTAGAGTTCGCATTTCAATCAAGTAGTCATAAACATCTTGAGCGTTACGGATGGTTGTGAACACCGATGAAGACCTATCATAGAATCGTCTCCCGAGCTCACCTGCGGCCACAATAGCCGCGGCTTTGGTGAGAGGTATACCAAGTTCACTCGCCAACTTCTTTGGATCACGGAATGAAAATACGCTCTTACCGCCATATTCTCTGATGATACGTGAGGTCATCTCGCGCACATCTTCCTTAGTCGTCCCCGTCACGAGCAAAAGAGCCGTCAACTCTGCAACCGAAAGAGCCTCCGGACCTTGAGCATGGAGTTTCTCTCGTGGTTTCTCTTCAGAAGGCAGGTCCCTGAGCAAGAGTGGATACTCCTGCAGGCTTCCGTCGAGAATGAACGTGCTATCTGGTATGACATACATGCTCTTTTGCATACCCATATTATATAAGAAAAAATAAAACAAGGAAATAAATCCTTGTTTTATTCTATCTATTTGAAATAAAGCTTATACCGTCTCTACGAGGATCATGTTGGTATCCTTTGCAGTACCAAATGGCATACCTCCGACGATAACAACTTTGTCGCCCTTCTGGACGAGATTGGTATCGAGAGTAGCGTTGCGGACGATTTCCATGATCTCATCGACAGTCTTGAAAGTCTTGGAAACCATTGGATAACAACCGAACGAGAGCATGAGCTTGTTGATGTTCTCTGCTTTGTCAGAGAGAGCCAAGATGCGCTCTGCAGGCCTGTAGCGAGCAATCATACGAGCACTTGTACCTGAACGGGTCAAAGCAACAATGAGCTTGGCACCGACAGCGTGAGCGGCACGGACTGCAGACTGAGAAACAACATCAGTGACACCGTGTGACTCTTCGTATTCAGCAATGGTATCGCGTGTGTAGACTTCCTGTTCGACGCGCATAGCAACCTTGGTCATAATCTTGACCGCTTCTATTGGGAAATCACCAAGAGTGGTCTCCTCTGAGAGCATGACTGCATCAGTACCATCAATGATAGCGTTGGCGATATCAGAGACTTCTGCGCGAGTTGGGACTGGACTCTTAATCATCGATTCAAGCATCTGAGTAGCAGTGATGACTGGCTTACCGACAGCATTACACTTGCTGATCATGAGCTTCTGAGCGATTGGAACCTCCTCTGCAGGAATTTCGATAGCGAGGTCTCCGCGAGCAACCATGAGACCATCAGCTGCGGCTACAATCTCGTCGATCACATCAAGCGCCTCAGGGGTCTCTATCTTAGCGATGATATGAGCTTTGGAACCAGCCTTGTCGAGAATATCGCGGAGCTCGATGATGTCAGCTGCACGGCGGACGAATGAGAGTGCCACGAAATCAACCTTGTTCTTGATACCAAATTCTACGTCCTTCTTATCCTTCTCAGTGAGAGCACTGATAGAGAGATTTGCTCCTGGGACGTTGACTCCTTTCCTGCCCTTGAGCTCTCCGCCGATGATGACCTTACAGATGATGTCATTACCCTTGATTTCTACGACCTCGAGGCGCTTGCGACCGTCCTGGATGAGGATGGCACCACCAACCTTGACCTCCTTGGCGAGCAATGGATAGTTGACCGAAACCTTCTCCTCAGTACCATCGAAAGCATCTGTGGTGAGTGTGAACTTTGCACCCTCTTTGAGAGTGATAGCCTTGTCATCCTTGAATGTGCCGATGCGAATCTTCGGGCCACACAAATCCTGAAGAATAGCGACTGTTTTGCCTGTTTTCTTCATAACCTCGCGGATATTGTCGACGCGGTTCTGGTGCTCAGCAAAATCTCCATGAGAGAAGTTGAGGCGCATGACATTCATACCGACATTGACGAGTTCTGTGAGCTTTTCAGTGCTTTCTGTGACAGGGCCGATAGTACAGACGATCTTGGTTTTCTTGCCGAGGTTCATTGCTTTTGGTTGTGGGTTAGTGCGGTTTCTTCAATAAAATGAAGCGTCACTATAGCACATTTTCTCGGATTCTCAAATTCTCACGAAAAATCGCCCTCAAGGGCGACCTTTCGATTCGTGTATATATTTTCTTACATTGCCGCTGGGACAGGCTTCATCGAAGGATACTTATCTGGGTCTATAGTTCTCGTGAAGCAAGCTCTACCCTCTTCATGCTTCCAATTGTCCTGATCTCCGATAATTGGGTATGCCATGTCGTATGATGGGTATGCGATTCCTATACCACCCCTGCCAGATCCATACTCTCCCTTGCCTGCATCATCCCTAGTAGGACGAGAGAAGGTGGCACAGAGCTCGAATGAGAGACCGCTTTGAGTATCTTTTGTTCCCATAACTCCCTTCACTGAATATTCATACGCCTGCTTCGTCTCCGGATCCGTCGGAACAGTAAACCATGACAATGGGTCGCTGAGATCTGCCAAAGCCTGTGGAAGCTTCTCCTTCTGCTGCCAATAGCTGACAACTTGACCCTGGATACTCATAAGGTCATTCACGCGCTGACTATCGAAGCGATATGCACGCTGGGAAGCTGGTGATCCAACTGCGATGAATCCTGCAATGATTGCTGCAAGTACAAATATGATTCCAAACCATGCATTGGCCGTACGGGCCATCTTTGCCCAACGGAAATTAGGATACAAGCTATAGAAATAATACTTTCCAATTGCACCTCCTACGAACAATACGACAATAATCTTGTATACGAAGCGCGAAGTAATTTCACCGCTTAGATAGGTGTTGAGGAGAGCGATAAGGTCGCCTCCCATGAGAATAACTGCTGAGAAGAGAATGATGTAGGTCTTCCATGAACGAATCCAAAGTCCTGCCTTCTCAGGCATCTTGGTAATATCACGATTAATAACCCATTCAAGAACATAGAGAATAGGTACCAATACGACAAGCATTGATATCGGCCACGCGACGGCATTGCCGTAGAAATAGCCGGCGAGAGCATCAGGGAAATAATAATTGATGACACTAAACGAGAGATTGATAAGTGCACTTGCGGCTGCATAGAGCGCGACGATTGCACCAAGGTGCAAAAAGAAGTCTTTGGGTGTGGTTTTCATAATAGTTGTATTATACCAATATAGACGGAATAGCGCTGTAAATGTTACATGTTTGCGCGTATACGAAAAAACCGCCTTCAGGCGGTTTTCTGGTGCGCGCACTAGGGGTCTTTCCCTACGGGAACAGTATAGGTTTCGCGTCGTACTCGCTACGCTCCGTGCGACATGCTCAACCTTTTCGACCCCTAGCCGCATGTGCCATTAGGCACATGCTTACGCGCAAAAGTCTCCTTTCGGAGACTTTTTGGTGCGCGCACTAGGGGTCGAACCTAGGACCTTTCGAGTATCAGTCGAATGCTCTACCAACTGAGCTATGCGCGCAAGTGAGGACAAAAAGAACAAACTCGTTTGGACTTTTGGTCCGAACGCCGCGCGGATATCGAGCGAAGCGAAGATATGCGCTACAGATAAGAGGTTACAACCTAGAACCCACAGAGAGATTGGATCAGAGCTGATACCTCAAACCAGTAAAGGTACATTACCAGAAATCCCCTATAAATTCAAGATAGTGGTCACGGGGGGAGTCGAACCCCCAACCCTTACGGGATACGCTTCTGAGACGTACGCGTATGCCAGTTCCGCCACGTGACCAGATTTCATTTTCAATAGTGAGTACTATATGCCAAATCAAATAAATAGGCAAAAGAAAAAGGGCCGCCGGATTGTACCAGCGGCCCACACATTCATCTTTGAAACGGATTACCATATGAAGAAGATGGCAGTGATGGCGTAACCAAACCCGAAGATGAAGACAGCTGCAATACCGATAGACGTCCACACCCATAGTGACATAGATCGTTGCGGCTCAGGTTCGACATCCATCACATCCTTCGTCGGTTTGATCTGAGTCAAATCATCATCTGTTTTCAAGAATTCACCACTCATGATTTCGGTTCTTTCTTTGATTGAATTGTTCCGGCGCTCTTTCAAACGCCCTGTATACTCTGTTACTATTATATCACCTTTCTATATCAAAGTCAATTAATCCTCAGATATATTTCAGGTACGAAAAAACGTCCATTTCTGGACGTTTTTTGTCACCGCGAGGTGAGTAGCGCTCTTTATTTTGTTCCGTTCGCCCATGAGTGATTCAATTGAGATCACCCATGTGTGTCCCCTATCTTCGGGGACTAAGGGTTCATGTTTAAGGCACATAGAACCATGGCCTCATCTGTAATTAAACAAACGATCGACTATAAGTCACTGTCAAAGACAGCAACGTTGTTTCTCTTGAAATATTCCACGAGCAGCTTCCGCTACCCGTGCCTTGTTACGACTTACCCCCTGTCATCGAATTTGCCGTAGGCCCGCACGAGGCGAGATTTCGGGCACCTCCGACTCCCTTGGGTTGACGGGCGGTGAGTACAAGACTTGAGAACGTATTCACCGCAGTATAGCTGACCTGCGATTACTAGCGATTCCGGCTTCAAGGAGTCGAGTTGCAGACTCCTATCCGAACTGGCGCATCTTTTCTAAGGGTTTGCTCCGTCTCGCGACATTGCGTCCTGTTGTAGATGCGATTGTAACACGTGTGTAGCCCAGGGTATCAGAGGGCCATGCTGACTTGGCGTCATCCCCACCTTCCTCCCAGCCCTCAAAAAACGAGAGCTGAAGAAGATCGGAAAAAATAACAAAACCTGTATCCGAGCTTCCCATACCTCACATTGTGAGGGCTGGGCGGTCTCGCCTGACACTTGTAACAGGCAACAGGGGTTGCGTTCGTTACCCCACTGAAGGGAACAGTTCAAACCACGAACTGACGACAGCCATGCAGCACCTGTCCATCCGCCTTGCGGCGACTAACGTTTCTGCTAGTCTTCGAATGGATTTCTAACCCTGGTAAGGTTCTTCGTTTAGCGTCGAATTAAACCACATGTTCCACCGCTTGTGCAAGTCCCCGTCTATTCCTTTGAGTTTCAACCTTGCGGCCGTACTACCCAGGCGGATCACTTAACGCGTTTGCTACGACTCGGGGAGGGTCGATACTCCCCAAATCTAGTGATCATCGTTTAGGGCGTGGACTACTGGGGTATCTAATCCCATTCGCGACCCACGCTTTCGTGTTTCAGCGTCAGGAGTGGACCAGTCTGCTGCCTTCGCTTTCGGTGTTCCCCATAATATCAACGCATTTCACCGCTACACTATGAGTTCCGCAGACCCCTTCCATCCTCTTAGTTGTGCCGTTTCCCATGCAGCCTATCGGTTGAGCCGACAGATTTAACACAAGACTAACACTACCGCCTACACACCCTTTACGCCCAATAATTCCGGATAACGCTCGAGGCACTCGTATTACCGCTGCTGCTGGCACGAGTTTAGCAACCTCTTATTCTCCAGGTACAATCAATAACTTTTTCCCTGGCAAAAGGAGTTTACATGCCGAAGCACTTCATCCTCCACGCGGCGTCGCTCCGTCAGACTTTCGTCCATTGCGGAAGATTCTCGACTGCAGCCACCCGTAGGTGTATGGACCGTGTCTCAGTTCCATCGATGGGGGTCACCCTCTCAGGTCCCCTAGGCGTCATAGCCTTGGTAGTCCTTTACACTACCAACTAGCTGATACCGATCAAGCTGTTCCCAGAGCAATAAATTTTTACTCTTGCGAGACTATCGAGATTTACCTCACCTTTCGGCGAGCTATGCCCGACTCTGGGGTACATACTTAATTATTACTATCTCGTCTGCCGGTTGCTCCTTGCGGAGCCCCCTTGACTTGCATGCCTTATCCACGCCGCCAGCGTTCATCCTGAGCTAGGATCAAACTCTTAACTATAAGCGAACGGAACAAAATAGAAAGCGCTACGCTCCCTTACTTTATATTTCACTTACTGTCTGATCTAGCTCTCACAACTGATATTGAATCTATATCGTTGCTTGAATTATTATTTGGAATATTTTGGTATTTGCACTTCACCGTGCAGGTGCCCCGCTAAGGACAGTCTGCATGGCTTCTTCCTCCACCCCTAGTTAAGGGGGTTTCGAAGAATATTTAAATACATTCTCAATGCTCTATATTATTTCCTATAGAGCTTTTATGCGACTTTCAAAGTACCGACCCTGTTTTCAGGGCGTAGGGTCTATATTACAGGCCACAGAAATAAAGTCAAGGGGTATGCAACAAAAGACGCTTTATTCATCATAAAGCGTCTTTTTTGACCAAAATATGAGGTAGTAAAACTACTGCTTCTTGCCCCACTTCTCCATCGTAACGAGCAATGGTGAACCGATGAATATCGATGAATATGTTCCTGCGGCGATACCAATGATGAGTGCGAGTGAGAAGTGTTCTGTTGATGGGCCACCGACGAAGTAGAGCACTACGAGCGCTATAAGCGTCGTGAGTGAGGTGTTGATCGAGCGGGTGAAGGTCTGACTCACACTCTCCCCTACCACTTCGCTGAATGGCTTCTTGGAAGATGCATGGTGAAGATTTTCGCGAACACGATCGAACACAACGATAGTATCGTGCACTGAGAAACCGAGGACAACGAGAAGTGCGGTGACGAAGAGTGTATCGACTTCATATCCAGCATAGTGACCGAGAAATGCGAAGACTCCCGTCGGAATAATCACATCGTGAGCAAGAGATACGATGGCGATGAGACCGTACTTCCATGAAGAGACTGGCTCAGACACTTTGCGGAAGGCGAATGTGATGAAAAGCACGATTGCGAGCAAGACGAAGAAGATAGACATAAGCGACTTGCGGAGTGCCTCCTTACCGAGAACAGGTCCGATAGATGAGAAGTTCTTCTCGATAGCCTTGTTGGTCGCATCAGGTGAAAGTGCGGCGAATACTGTAGCCTTCTCTTCCTGACTAATAGGCTTCATGCGGATAATGTATCCGTCTGTACCCGCAGCACGAATCGATGCAGCTGAATCAATCGAGGTAAGCTCGGCCGCTATGACATCCTGAGCAGGACGCTCAGCTGTATATGAGACTTCGATGAGTGTGCCTCCAGTAAAATCGATGCCTGGCTTGAGTCCCCAGATGCCGAAGGATACGAATGATCCAACGACGAGGAGAAGTGCGATTGCGTAGAATATCTTTCTGTTATTGATGACCCACATAGAATTATTTGCGGAAGCCGTTACTGATAAGGAATGTTGTGAAGCGAGTCGTCTTCGACGGAGCGATCGCATAGAGGAACAATCGAGAAGCTGTGATAGCGGTGAACATCGAGACGATAACACCGATCACGAAGACGAGGGCAAATCCGGTAATAACCGCTGTGCTTCCGAAGTAGAAGAGGATTGCTCCAGTGATGATACTCGAAATGTTCGAGTCGCGAATCGAGAGCCATGCGCGGGCGAAACCTTCATGCATAGCATCCCAGACTCCCCTGCCTCGGGCGAGCTCTTCCTTCATGCGCTCGAAGATAAGGATGTTCGCATCCACCGCCATACCGATTGAGAGAATGAAACCTGCGATACCTGCGGCCGTGAGCGTAACAGGAATGAGCTTGAAGAGTGCGAGCATGATAATCGTGTAGACCGCGAGTGCGATAACTGCGACGACGCCTGGCAAGCGATACCAGATGATGAGGAAGATTGCGATAATCAAGAATGACGCGATGCCTGCAGCCATACCACCCTTGACCGCGGCTTGTCCGAGAGATGGACCAATGGTCTGAGTCGAGAGAAGAGTGATCGGTACTGGAAGTGCACCATAGTTGAGATCACGGACGAGCTTCTTGGCTTCGTCGAGAGTGAATGTACCACTGATCTGTCCCTTGCCATCAGCGATCTGATCACGAATGACAGGAACAGAGATCGGAGCTCCATCGAGGAAGATACCGAGATAATTTCCGATATTATCCTTGGTGATAGTTGAGAAGAGATCACGACCCTCTGAAGTGAAGGTGAGTCCGACGACTGGCTGATTGGTCGTGGTGTTAAATTCAAGGTTTGCCTTGGCGACCATACTGCCTGTAAGACCTGTCTCTTTGAAAAGAGCGAGGTACTGGAAGTATGCGATAGTCTGATCAGTAGTGCTCGACAATGTTGCGTTCTTCGTCTCAAATTCACGCATAGCGTCTGCTGTTACGAGTCTGAAATCGAGAGTAGGTGTAGCACCGATTGATTTGACCGCCTCGTCGACATCGGTAACTCCAGGAAGTTCGACGATGAGCTTGTATGCACTCTCCTTTGATGAGAGAGCTGCTCCCTGTTCAGTCTGAACGAGAGGCTCAGAGACACCGAAGAGGTTCACACGGCGTTCAACCACGTCACGAAGAGATGACATGGAATCAGAAATGTCCGATGAAGCGAGCTTGGATACGTCTGCCTGATATACGAGATGGGTTCCTCCAGAAAGATCGAGACCGAGACGGAACGGCTTTGAACCTCCTGGCTGCTGTGATGAATAAACGAAATAACCGACTGCTGCGGCTAGGATAAGGAGCATGACTGCTCGTGCACGGTGTTTTAACATAGTAGGGGTATCATATAACGATACGTAATGATTTGTAAATGGCCGCTATTTACAGCACCAAAAGCTCCCTTATCCCCTCACGAAGAGATATCTGTGGTTCCCAATGGAGAACCGATTTCGCTTTCGAAATATCAGCCAAAGAATTTTTGACTTCTTCTCTCGCAGGAGCATGCTCTATATTCCCTCCGATTATATTGGCGATATCTTTCACTGAGACTGCAGATCCAGAACCTATATTTATAACTTGCCCTGATATACCAGGCTCATCCATAGCTTTCAGATTTGCAGACACAACATCGGAAACATGTACAAAATCACGAGTCTGAGACCCATCGCCAAAGATGGTCATTGGCTGCATATCCTTTTTGCGCTGAATAAACCGAGCAATCACTCCTGCATAAGGACTATCACCCCTTTGACGAGGGCCGTACACATTAAAATAACGCAGTATGACTGATTCAAGGGATGACTGATGCGCATACTGCAAAAACTCCTTCTCGCCAGCTTCTTTGTCCATACCATATGGGCTCTGAGGATTTGCAGGTGTCGACTCGGATACAGCACTATCCGAAGTTGCTCCGTATACAGCTGCCGATGAACAGAAGACTGCTCTTTTGACTCCATTCTGCGAAGAAACCTCCAAGACATTCTTCGTACCTTCCCTGTTCACACTTTTAGTCTCTTCTGGATGCTCGATTGAATATTGAACACTGATGATTGCTGCGCAGTGAAAAACACCATCAATACCGTCGGTTTTAAATATACGATTCAAAGCATCAACATCGCGAATATCAACTTGATGGAATATTGCTTGCGAATTGACCATTTCCCTTGTTCCACTAGATAGATCATCGATGACCGTGACTTTATCACCACGTGCAACAAGAGCGTCGGTGATATGTGATCCGATAAATCCAGCACCGCCCGTGACGACAAAATGTCTTTTTTTCATGCGTAACTACTATTATACCCCCTGCCTCGAAATGATTGCTTTTGCTGTCTGGAGTGCGATGCGGATATCAAGAGCAAGAGACCTGTGTTTGATATAGTAGAGATCATATGAAAGTTTGTCTCTCGTGTCGCCGACAGCTACCGCATGATGAGGATGTGCCTGATGCGATATTTGTGCCCAACCAGAAAGACCTGGCTTCACTAGGTGGCGTGCATTGTAGTATGGGATCTCCTTCTCATAGACCTTAGTAAGAGCTGGCAATTCCGGACGTGGACCAATAAGCGACTGATCACCACGAATGACGCTCCAGAGTTGTGGGAACTCATCGATACGAGTCATACGGATGAACTTGCCCACACGCGTGACTTTCAACTGGCTTCTGCCGCCATTCGCATCATATGAACCATTGTCATTGGTACTCATGCTCCTGAATTTGGTCATTTTTATTACTTTCTCATTCTTGCCAATCCTTTCCTGTGTGATAAATACTGGACCACGGTCATCCGAACGGATAGCGATGTATACGAAAGGATACACGATAAGCGAAATTAGACCGACAATACTTGCAACGACGATATCCATCAGACGCTTGAATATGTCGTAAGTTCGACGGCTGCCGAGAGCTGTCCCTGAATGTTCGACGAGCCAACGCTCACCCACCATTGAGAGTGGGATACGGTCGAAGATAGATTCGTAGAGCTTCCCTGCATCAATAATCTGAATACCTGAGAAGACCAGAGAATAAAGGAACGGCATAGCAGCCTGGACAGCTGGATTGTTGAAGTCAGCGACAACAATGGATGAACCTGTGCGTCGTGTTGTTTCAGATATGGCCTCCACCAAACTCTCCGTCGATCCTTGCGGAATTACCATGTCATTAAAATAGATTCCGTAACGGGGATTGTCCTTAACCTCATTGTACAGATCCTGTATATCCTCACCGACACCAACCAATACGCTCGACTGTCTGCGAGAAGAATTGATGACTGGAAACATGACGAGACGCCAGAGGAACAGTATGAGCGTCGATACAATGAAGTAGATAAACAAGTTCGCTTTCGGCGCGATAACCACAGGTGCAAAATAGAAGAAGGTTATGCCGACAATAAGGTTAATGATCTGCACTCTAACGAGCAGACCTTTGATGCGGCCGCGGAAAAGAGCTGCTTGCTTATCATAGAGGCCTGCACTGAAGCTTACGAGCAAGAATACACAGAATAGTGTAGCGAACGAAGGGAGGAGATGATTCATGAGCAAATCCCTGTGAGGCATCTCTCCGTAACGGATAGTCAGTGTCAAAATAAGCGAGAATATGTAGGCGATAAGGTCGCCGGCGAGAAGAAAGAATGCTCCGCGAGAATTCGCAAATGAGGTCATGGCCACTACGTTACCATGATTTCATGATTAATTCAATACCACCATGGGGCTCATGGAAGCATTACAAACATTCAAAACTGTGTTACTTTAGGGCTATGAAGATACTCTACATCATCACCAAATCGAACTGGGGTGGCGCCCAGCGACATGTGTTCGATTTGGCAACAGCCATGAAGGATCGTGGCCATGATGTGGCAGTTGCTCTCGGCGGAGATGGGACACTACGTACACGACTCGAAGCGGCTGGAATATACACCCATTCGATTCAATCGTTAAATAGAGATGTATCAGCCAAGAATGATGTAGGCTCGCTCAAAGAAATAATCTCTATTATCCGTCATCGTCGCCCCGATGTCCTTCACCTACATAGCCCAAAAGCAGCAGGTCTCGGTTCGTTCGCTGGTAGACTCTTCCGCGTACCACTCATCATCAATACAGTGCATGGATGGACTTGGAATGAAGCTCGCCCACCACAACAGAAAATCCTCATCGCACTTTTCTCATGGTTCACCATGCTCCTCTCACACAAAACCATCGTGATATGTGAACGAGATTACACTCAAGCAGTTCATTTCCCTGCGGTCAAAAATAAATTATCTCTCATACCTATAGGTATCAAAAGCCCAACATTCATCTCCATAGACGGTGCGAAGCAAGGCATCGCCAAGCACATATCTATGGATTTGATTGCATTCAATAAAAAAATAGTGATTGGCACCATTGCTGAGCTACATCCGAATAAAGGACTACCTCATCTCATAGAAGCATTTTCATCAGTAGCATCACAATATCCGCAAGCTATTATCATCATAATTGGCGACGGTGAAGACAAAGCTGCGCTCCATATGCTCATAAAAGAGAAGGGTCTTGAACAGAGCATATTCCTGGCTGGATATATGGATCATGCCGCTGAATATTTGAAAGCATTCACCATGTTCGCTCTTCCATCCATCAAAGAAGGAGTTCCTTATGTAATTCTTGAAGCCGGAGCCGCTTCCCTCCCTGTCGTAGCCACCACGGTCGGAGGCATCCCTGACGTCATAGAAGATATGCGCTCTGGTGTCCTCGTCCAGCCCAAGAATGTCCGCGAACTCGCACACGCTATATCATTCATGATTGAACACCCTGATGAACGCAGGAAATATGGTGCAGCTCTCAAAGAGCGCGTAACGACAAAATTCTCTCTCGAGAAAATGGTATCTGGTGTCGAAGCGGTCTATAAATAAAAACTACTGCGGTCCGATAAATTCGTTGTTGACCGCATCACGATGGGCTCCGCGTGAATAGCGCCTCATTGATACCACAAGACCGAGGATAATAAACTCTGTCAGAAGATGTGTTCCTCCATAACTCATGAGCGGTAGAGGTGTTCCCGTGACCGGAAGCAGCTGCATATTCATGCCGATATTGATGGCGATATGCACGATAAAAAACACCGCCGCGCCCGCACCGAAGAGTATCTCAAAATTGCTCGCCCCATTCATCGCATTAAGTATGATGCGCCAGATGATGATTCCGTATAGACCGAACAATATGATGACACCCGCAAAGCCCCATTCTTCAGCAAAAGCGGCAAAAATAAAGTCAGTTTGGTATTCCGGGAGGAACTTGAGACGCGACTGAGTACCGTATCCAAGGCCTTTGCCCCACATCTCCCCCGATCCTACCGCAACAGTGGACTGGTACGCGTTATAGCCCGCCCCATGGATATCAGAGAGTGGATCGACGAAGTTGCGAATACGATCCTTCTGGTATTCCTTGAAACCGAAGCTCCAAAGCAGGATGAAGGTGACGAGACCAATACCAAGCATGGCAAACAGATGCTTCTTGGAAAGTCCCGAAACCATGGTCATGCCGAGCCAGATGAAGAAGATCATCATGGCCGAACCAAGGTCAGGTTGTACAAGGACAAGCGCGAAGAGCACGAATGCATAAAGCCCTGAAATGATAATGTGCCTGACATTGGCGATCTCAATATGACGACGAGAAAAGTATTTCGCGAGTACAATTATAAGTGCTATTTTCGCAAAGTCAGACGGCTGGAATGAGAATGTTCCCAAATCAAACCATCCTTGAGCACCGTTCACGACCTTACCGAGGATTGAGAGAATAACGAGAAGAATGAAAGCGATACCGAACGCACTTGCAGATACCCACGTTGATTTCAAGAACCGCGCATCAATCGAACTTACCACGAAGAAAATGGCGACGGCCACGAGAATCCACACGAATTGATGGCTTGCAAACGAGTTGTCACCCGTGAACGAATACATCGTCATGAGCCCTGCAACTAGTATGGGAACTGCGGCGCAGATAATCCACCAATCCATGCCACGGCGTATTGCGCCGAAAAGCCTATAGGTCGACGATTGTATCGGTAATGAATCCATTGACTGAGTCTACCGCTTCATTCCGCCACCGGCAATACTTCAATAGAGATAACTGCACCCTTACGATCAATAGGCCAAGTAAACGGAGCAAGCGCCTCGCCCTTTGCAGGAATCTCATCAACGACCGTCTTGGAGAATCCGAGAGCATTGCCATCCTTATCATAAAGAATCACATACACAGATATTCTCTCTATCGGGTAGACGCTCGGATTCTTGAGAGTCACTAGGAGAGATGAACCTGATTCATCCTCAGTATATTTCTTGTCGCCAATTATAAGTGACTTTAATGTATCTACCTTCTTACGCCAAACAGGAGCAGAGGTGAACTCAAAGAGGGCCTTAGCTGGAATACGTTCTCCTACAGCCACCGCACCCTTATAAGCGAGGGTATTCCTATGTGGAGGAAGTGTGACTATGCCTGTGGTATCAGTAATCAAAACTCCCCTACTATCATAAAGAGCGAGGTGGTACGGAGCATTGATAGCTTCTCCCTCAGTATTCGGATTTACTATATATGCGGCAATGTTATAGAGCTTCGGTGCAACCTCCTCGAAACGTGCCCAGGCGAGAGACGGCGGCAAGAATGAACTTTGACAGAGGCGCTCACATGATCCACCACAGTCGACTCCTTGCTCAGAGCCATTCCTCTTATTATCTGAACAAGTTGGTGCTTTGTAGAAAATCAGAAATGCAGGAATGAGCACCACACCTACGAGAAAAACTACGATGACTGTCGCGTAGAGTGTTCTGCGGCGTTTTGACCAAGAGGACATGACTATTAAAAATTATGTTTACCCAGAATCCTATTGCTGACCTGCACTCGACTGAGCTTCCTGAATAAGTCTCTGTATCTCAGTTGAATTTGCTTCAGCACTCACTCGAGCAGCATCGGCATTCATTTTGATACCCTTGATATTCTTCATCATGAGCACGGGTGTAATGATAGCAACTGATAGGATAGCGAGTGCTCCAATCACCAGAAAACCTACCAGAATATTCTTGAACTTCTTCGAATCAACCTCAGGCTGACGAATAGTCTTGAGTGCCGTGTACACCTTGTAGGTGAATATGACCGTCAGCGGAGAAATGATTGCACGGCTCAATATATCTACTAAACCTGAAATAACAGTTGGAGCATCTTTGCCTCCAAAAAGGCCCACAATGAGGCTAGCTATGAGAGAAACCACGAGACCGACAAGACCTATAAGAAGTGCACGGCCGAAGATTGCGAGCCATCGTCCACGAACAAGCTGATAGCTTTCTATAAGAGCACTGAATCCTTTCTTACCATCTATAACCAAGATGTAATTGTAAAAAATCACATAGACGCTCACGATAATTCCAGGAACAATGAGAAGCATGAAGCCACCAATGCCCGCGAGTGCAGAGATGATTCCTACCAAGATAATTGACCAGAAATACTTGAAGCCGAGGCGATAATATTCCTTGGGTGAGATCTGAGCTGTCTGATCAGAATTCAAACGTTCAACAGCCTTGATGACTGCGGGAATAGCGACTACAGAGAATACTATTCCTGCAATTACGCACAAGATGCCGAGTATCGTGAAAAATATATTGTTTCCGAGACTGAAGAGAACCATCCCTACATAGGTGGTCACTGAAGGTACAATCGCCACAGGAATCAGTTTCTTCCAATTCTTGACGAACATATCCCCTGTGGACTTAAGTGTCACAAACGGGCTTTCGAGCTTAGGGAGCAGGGCTGGAGCTGTCTGATCAGTCGAAGAAACGGGTACTGGAGTAGTTGGTTCCATAGGATTCATTATATACGGGCTTTTAATACCCTTAATGTCTATAAGTATCCCACAAAAAAACACCGCCTACAACGGCAGTGTTTTTTATCGAATCCTCTGTTCTGGCGACAAGCTACTTTCGCCCCGTAGGACTATCATCGCCGCAACTATGTTTCACTTCCGTGTTCGGAATGGGAACGGGTGTTGCCATAGCGCCAAATCACCAGAACACAGGATTCGATCCTGCTCACACATATTAAGTATCATAAAAATGATGTATCTATCGTATCACAACAAGCGACGTTCAGAGTTCCTAGTAAGATCGACGGATTAGTACTTCACGGCTCAACACCTTACGGTGCGTACACCTAAAGCCTATCAACGTAATCATCTCTTACGGGTCTCAACGATACCTAATCTTGGGGTCGGCTTCCCGCTTATATGCTTTCAGCGGTTATCCGGTCCGAACTTAGCTACCCTGCGGTGCCCTTGGCAGGACAGCAGGTAGACCAGAGGTTCGTTCAACTCGGTCCTCTCGTACTAGAGTCAAAGCCCCTCAAGTATCAACGCCTACAGCAGATAGGAGACCAACCTGTCTCACGCATGTTACCACAAATTACTTTGTGCATTGGACTATAGCTTATTCCCTATTCACCTTGAATATGGAACGTCGATGTTTAGTCTCTACGGGCTGCACCTCATCGGCGCATTCCCTCGGTATCATCCGTTTTATGCGGACTCCACCGATACTAATCGACTTGATCTTACTGCATTGCTGCAATAGACCGCCGTGGTTGATTGATCATTCCTCATCCTCACTGATGCATTTCTGTGCACCAGATCGGAATTTGCATCTGTTATCATACCGGGCTTAAATGACCCGATATGACCATTACACGAAAAGTTTCTCGAAGTGATTCAGACTGTCCAAGGCACGTGTGTGCTCTGAACGGTCTGAACCCAGCTCGCGTACCACTTTAATTGGCGAACAGCCAAACCTTTGGGAGCTTCTCCACCCCCAGGATGTGGTGAGCCGACATCGAGGTGCCGAACTCCGCCGTCGATATGAACTCTTAGGCGGAACTAGCCTGTTATCCCTAGAGTAGCTTTTGTCCGATAATCTTCCGCCGCATCTAATGCGAACGGTCGGTTCACTTGGCTCTGCTTTCGCATCTGCTCGACACGTACGTCTCGCAGTCAAGCCAGCTTGTGCCCATACACTATCGCCACGGTTTCCATTCGCGGCTAGCTGACCTTAATAGGCTCCTCCGTTACTGTTTAGGAGGATAGCGCCCCACTAAAACTGTCCATCATATACTGTCTCCCGGTGGTTGTACCATCGAGGTTAGAACATACATCATTTAAGAACGGTGTTTCATCGTCGGATCCATGTACCCCGAGAGGTACACTTCAAATCCTACCGTCTACGCTACGCATAAAGAACGTATGGTCAATATAAAATTACAGTAAAGCTTCTAGGGTCTTTTCGTCTAGCTGTAGGTAACCGGCATCTTCACCGGTACTGTATTTTCACCGAGCAAGTCTCCGAGACAGTTCTCCAGTCATTACACTATTCAACGCGTCAGAACTTACCTGACAAGGAATTGCGCTACCTTAGGATCGTTATAGTTACGACCGACATTCACCAGGGCTTATAACAGTCACCACTATATCTTGCGACATAGCAACGCCGTTATTTGACCTTCTGGCATTGGTCAAGTGTCACCCCCTATACATCCTCTTGCGAGTTCGCAGGGAGCTGTGTTTTTGATAAACAGTTGCCAGAGATACTTTAGCTGCGGCCCCTTGAGTAAACAAAGGGCAAGCCTTATTCCGAAGTTACGGCTGCTTTTTTGCCGAGTTCCTTGGAGACCTCTCACTCGTTCGCCTAGGTCTACTCGACCTGATCACCTGTGTCGGTTTGCGGTACGGTTTTTACGTAGTTATGCTTAGAAGGTTTTCTTGGAAGCGTGCTTTGGTGCATTAGCCTTTTTACGGGCGACTGTGTTCTGCTTGCATTCGACATCAAAGTCAGGATCCGGATTTGCCAGGACCCACACTTACAGCTCACACATTAAATCCAATTATATGCGCACCATACTACACTCCGTCACTCCATCGCACTACGCAAAAGTTATGGAATATTAACCATATGTCCATCGGGTGCGGCGTTCGCCATCCCCTTAGGACCGACTAACCCTTGGCTGATATACATTGCCAAGGAAACCTTGATCTTTCGGCGTGCGGGTATCTCACCCGCATTGCGGTTACTTGTGCCAACATTCTTACTTCGCAACGCTCCAGTGTGGGTCACCCCTTCACCTTCAACGCGATGCGAATACTCTCCTACCAATGGACAACACCGAAGTATTGTCCAGTCCTCAGTTTCGGTACGACGTTTAAGCCCCGATTATCTGCGGCGCGAAAATTCTCGATGAGTGAGCTGTTACGCTATCTTCGAATGATGGCTGCTTCTAAGCCTACATCCTCATTGTCATAGAATTTTCACTACCTTAAGCGCACTGAACGTCGATTTAGGGACCTTAAATTGAGATCCGGGCTGTTTCCCTTTTGACCAGTGGAGCTTAGCCCCCACAGTCTAACTGCCGGATAATTACTTTGTGTATTCGGAGTTTGATAGGTCTCGTGATCTTTCGACCGTTCGAGACCTTCCAGTGCTCTACCCCACAAAGGTACATCCGACGCGAACCCAAAAGTTCTTTCGGAGAGAACCAGCTATTACCAGATTCGATTAGCTTATCACTCCTTACCACACGTCATCCGAGAGTATTGCACGGCTCACCGGTTCGGGCCTCCATCCGCCTTTCGGCGAACTTCACCCTGCGCGTGGCAAGCTCATCTGGCTTCGGGTCTTTAGCAAACTACGAGCGCCCTGTTCAGACTCGGTTTCCCTGTGACTCCGGACTCTCGTCCTTAGTCGAGCAGCTTGCTAAAACTCGTTGGCTCATTCTTCAATAGGCACGCCGTCACGGTCTGCACAATAAGCGCCATACTATATATGGTACACATTGTGCAAACCGCTCCGACTCCTTGTAGGCATATGGTTTCAGATCTATTTCACCGCCCTTCCGGGCTGCTTTTCACCTTTCCCTCACGGTACTTGTTCACTATCGGTCTAGAAAAATATTTAGACTTGCCGGTTAGTTCCGGCTGATTCCCCCGAGCTATTCGTGTCCCGGGGTACTTGAGAACAGAAACAAAGAAGATCTTGTGTTTTCGCTTATGGGACTATCACCCGCTAGGGTCGAGCTTTCCAGCTCATCAAGCTAACAAAAGATTTGATAACTTCTCTGTCATAAATGACACGTCTCTGCCTCGCAACCCCCATCCAAAATCGCACAGTATCAACCTTTCGGCTGACCCCGTACGATTTTGGATGAGTTTAGTCTTCTCCGCGTTCGCTCGCCGCTACTGACGGAATGCATGTTTGTTTCTTTTCCACCTGGTACTGAAATGTTTTACTTCCCAGGGTACGCTCCGCGCATTGCTGCGTCGGTCCTCAGGTTATACCTGAAGGGGTTTCCCCATTCGGAAATCTCCGGATCAAAGGTTGCTAGGCACCTCCCCGAAGCGTATCGCCGCCACGCCACGTCCTTCATCGCTTTTTCTAGCCAAGGCATCCACCATACGCCCTTAAATTTCCTACTAGGAAATCTAAAAACCGCTTGTTGTTACCCTCGCCGCAACCCTACAAGAGGAAGCGGCGAGTCTATCTATACTATACCTACATCATGCCCACCGGTTCGACCCGAACCGGTAGACCGCCTCGCCACAGGACTTGCCATCCTATGCGGGCTATGTCGACCTGAGCTCCTATGAGCGTCAGTCAACATTTACTTTACTTAATATATGTGATTTTCAAAGTGTCAGTCGCTCTGTAAAAGAAAAACCGCATTCTGAGCGGCTACGAGCTACGCCCCATCGCTGGAGTGTGGCTATAGCCGCGTCTGGATAGGGTTAATCTGTATAATCATTCGGTAGTGAGAGTAAGTATACTCACAGCCAAAAATATGTCAAGTCCTGCACCGATTTAGCCGTTTTGGGGATAGCGTGTGGATAATATTCGAACAAAAAAGCCCCCTTTCGGGAGCTTTTTGTGAACAAATTAAATGATGGAATTATTCCTTCTCCATAACACCGTGAAGTGTCTTCTCGACAATCTTCTGTGCGGCATCCTTGCCACCAAGACCAAATGCGAGACCGATAGCGAGAGCTGCTCCTGCAAAGACTGCAGTGAGAATCATCTGGATCAATCCTGGTGCGATACCGAGAGTGATAAGCGCGGTGAGAACTGCGAAAATCCAGATAGCCCACTTGGTGACACGACCGAGAAGCTCGGCGTTAACCACATGAGCGGCGCGTGATGAAGCAACAACCAACTTCTGCATAGCGTTGGCGATAATGACTGCCACCATCAAGATGAGAACTGCGATGATGACGTTCGGGAGATATCCGACAACGTCGCGGAGGAAGCTCGTAACCTGAGTAAGACCGAGAACGTCGAATGAAGCGATGAGGAAGACGACGATCACGAACCACTTAACGAGCGCACCTACGAACAAGCCAGAATTAAGATTGTGGCCTGAACGCTTAACAACGTCTTCGAGACCAGCGCTCTTGAGAGCAGCGTCGACCTTGAGACTCTTGAATACTGCCTCGACAAGCTTCTCGATGAGCGCAGCGAGCACCCATCCGATAGCGAAGATAATAAGGGCAATAACGAGGTTCGGCACAAAACTTGCTACGCCGTACCACACGCCCTGGAGTGAACGGGCGAATACATCACCCCAATTCTCAATGAACATCATAGAATTATGGTTAAAATAATAATTTCCTTGTAATGGAACTATTATACCACGGATAGAGTCCCGCAAATCGAGGTTGGGGACAACCCGAGGTGCACTACCTCGGAGCAGTCCTCTGTGAGGGTAGTAAATTACTGCTGAGTCTCAACTCCCATCCTATCTATCAAGGTAATATGCGGGTAATCGAGGATATCTCTCACCAATCGATCATGTATACCAAGGCGATATTCGAAATCTGTTATCTCAAAAGCTGAATATGCGATCTCCTTCCCTATTTCTGACTCAATAGTCTGAATGACCGACTCTATTTTCGTAAGGTTCAAATCTTCACCAACAATGAGGAGGTCGACACGCGAATCCCAATTCTGGATGAATATACCTGAAGCAACGAAGAACTTGATGCGACCTGCGGCTGAGAAGCGCTTAGCAAGAGCTTCGTCCGCATGGAGACTAGCGACTGTAAGGAGATTCTTGAGCGGATCAAGATACGGGAACCTATCATCGAGAATGTACCCTTCCCCTTGGAGCTTCTTGAAGACGATCTTATCTCCCTGACGAGCTTCGACACTCTTCAATACCTGCTTGCGCTTGATGATACCTACCTTAGCAAGTGGACTAAGCTCTTTGCGTACGGCTGTAGGGGCACACTTGGTACGATAAGCTAGTTCCTTGGGCAAGAATGGAGTCGTCGGGTTAAAGAGAAACTGTCTGAGGAGTTTAACCTTGGTCTGGTTGCCAAATAATGCGATAAGAGTTTCCATATAGTCAAATTATTGAATGTGAGGCTATTCTAGCAGAAAACGCCAAGAATGGAAGAATATGCGAAGAAACCCCCTTTCGGGGGTTTCTTGTATCGATCGTAAGCGGTAAAGTCTACTATTTGAGTTCGACCTTTCCTCCTGCAGTCTCGATAGCCTTCTTGAGAGCGTCTGCTTCCTCCTTCTTCATGTTGTCCTTGAGGAGAGCTGGAGCGCTGTCGACGAGAGCCTTTGCCTCAGCGAGACCGAGAGCAAGAGCTTCCTTGACGACCTTGATAACAGCAATCTTCTGCTCACCTACTGCTGCGAGGTGAACTGCGAAGGTTGACTTCTCTTCACCTGCTGCGGCTGCTGCTGGAGCGGCTGCTGCTGATGCCTGAGCTGAGACACCGAACTTCTTCTCGAACACTTTGACGAGCTCATTGAGATCGAGGACTGACATCTTCTCGATGGTCTCTACGATATCCTTGAACTTTGCCGGAACTTCTACTGATGTATTTTCCATGGTAATGATGATAATGCGATTTGATAATAAACTATGCGATCTTCTTCTTGGCTATCTGATCCAATGCCACAGCAAATCCCTGGATAGGAGAATTGATGACGTTGACGAACATGCCATGAAGGACGGTAAGAGGAGGGATGGAAGCGATAGCAACCATTTCATCCTTATTCATATACTTGCTTTCGAAGACTCCACCGATGATCGCGAGCTGGTCCTTGAATTTCTTCTGGAACTCATAAACTCCGCGAGCAGGAGCGACGAGATCGGCGCCATAGGCGAATCCAACCTCTCCGACGAGCTCTGGCATGTCGCCAGCATAGCCCTTCTTCTTGAGTGCGAGTGCAGTGAGGGACTTCTTCGCAACGAAGAATCCAACATTGTCGCTCTTGAGCTTGCGGCGCATTGCCGTAGCTTCGCCAATCTTGAGGCCGTGGATGTTCACGAACACGAGCGAGTTTGCTCCATTCATGAGTGACTCCACCTTCTCGATGATTTCTACTTTCTGTGCTTTTGTACGAGCCATGTTTGTTAAGTTCAAAATCCTAGACTCTGCATCCCACATCGGGACTCAGAAATCCGGTTCTGAAAATATATTATTATGTTATCGACCTCGGCCTGACTATATGAGATTGAAACCTCGGAAGGTCTTATCGCGTGAAAGCCCGCTTGTGGCGGACTTTGGCGCTATGCCTTCTGTCTTGAGCCTTATCGAGACGATACCACATCATCTGGATGCAATCAAGTATCCTATCTTAGGAGTTTCCTGATCGGGCAACGGAAAGGTCCTTGGTGACGACAGCTCATTCCCCTACTCCATTTCGATAACGGGAATAGGTCTGGCGAACCATTCCTGTCGATATCAACCCTAAGAATAGTCGATGAAGCGAGTACTTGGGTCTGCCCTTCAATAGATGTAGTCACAGTCCCTGTAGCCATCGTGAGTGGACTAACTGGTATATCGAGATACTCTGCCCTATCTATGATTTCATCACCCCTTATTCGCTCAACAATATAATCGAACGTTCCTATTCCTGTACCTCTGATAGCAACATCATATGTCCCTGAAAAATCACTTGGCATCGTTATGTATGTTTCATTTCCATCCTCACCTTCATGAAGCTCGAAGCTCGTCCCCGGCACCTTCTCTTCATAGAATGAATAAAGATCTGCATCCAATTCATCATCATCTTCGAATTCCATTCCTACAGGAGGAGCTGTGAGTCCTGTGTGATTACCTCTCTCATCATATAGATGCAAATCAACCGGAGAGTGTGTACTTATCATAAGGAACTCCTTTTCATCTAAATTACCAATCTCTCCAACACTCACCCCAGGAAGCTTCGCGAGTTCGCCTTGTATCTGTTCTTTTCGATCATCACTACTAGTCTGCGTCGTGATAATATCGCCTATCGCTTTTTGAATCGTTGAGGACTCAAGAATGTTCGCATGTTTTATAGTAGTCCCGTCAATATCACTCTGAACCGGCAGATCCACTGAAATCAAAGTATCTGCATCATGCGCTGCACTTGAAGCTATTACTGTGCCGTCACCGAGCGATGTATTCGTAGGTTCATATACAGCTGAAGTATCGCATGCTGGCCTTTTTCCTGGACCACGACATTCAGTCTTCTCGGAATATATGATCCCCTTCGCTGTCTTGTTGCCCCATCCGACGAGTGCCCAGTGCGCAATAGTAGATGGCCAGGAGAATGGATCGAGTATTGCATGTAGAGCTTCAGCGGCGTTGAATAAGAATTTATTCCCTTCGATTGGAAACGTAACTTTTGAGGAGGTAGTCGTGTCCCTTGAATTCTTCACATCTAGAATAAAATCTTTTTGTCCACTATATGTATCTATACTCTTCTGATATGCCCCCTCATTGATTCCTGCAATGGTAGTCGAGGCGAACGCTATTGATGGACCGAGTATCTTCGAAAAGTATTCCTTGGACGGAAGCAGCGAGTATGCACTCGACATATTAATTCCCAATTCTCGCGCGATGCTCTGCTTCAATATCATTCCTCCTCCAATAGATTGGTTGTCTCCATGAAGCAGTCCAAGCATCGCCTGTGGTGTACCAAGATACGGAACACCGGCCGATATGACTTGATCAACAAGATTCGTCTTGCCCATATCTTCCAATCTCTTCACGAGATACTTCGCGACAAGACCACCATTGCTGTGAGCAACGATGCTGACCTTCCCTGTCTCGGATCGTGAAGCGAGGTCTTCGATGATTTCAACCAAAGATTTGTCGGTTGTTGTCGCTCTTCTCTGATTCCCCGCAACCACCTCGACTATCGGCTTACGCCAGTCATAACCATAGGACTTCCACTCGCCAATCTTATCGCTCTTCTTAAGCCCATCGAGATACTCCATGAATGAACCATATACCTCGGCGACACCGAGAGCGCTATCTATAGGATTTCCTGCATATATAGTAGTATCCGTACTCGACCCTGTTGTATCCAAGAATAGTTTACGTACATCGTCATTACGATTGGGCTCCCAGAGTTGATTGGTGTGCATAACACCGAATGCATCACGCTCATCACGATACATACGACTCGCTTGAAGCCCTGGTATGAAGAGTACACTCGAACAGCATGTTGGAGACACTATCGCAGGATCAGCGACGAGCCAATTTTTGTAGGAAACAACACCTATGAGAGCACCTGAACCAGACAATGATGGGCCATCCGGACTTCCCCACCAGTTCTGTTCAGCCATAACCGATGTCGGATTGCTGTTACGAATAGCGAAGTTTCCATTATCGACAATAGCGGATTCACGCACGGATACCGATGCTTTCGACTCACCTATGGCATCTTTGGCGACAAATATTCCGCCTCCTAAGTTGTGCTCCAATCTACTACTACGAATATCGACCTTACCTCCCCATATGTATACTCCTGCACCCGTGGACTGCGAGAATGTCGAACTTGCGACAGAGACTGTAGACCAGTAAAGAAGTAGTCCTGGTCCTCCGGTACGTGTATCAACATACGATATATCAGCAGACCCACGTGCAACAGAGAATGCATATATGCCTTCGATAGTAATATGCTCTTCTGCAGTACCATGCAATATCGCATTGCCATTTGAGACAATAACTCTGACGGACTGTACATCTGGATGACTTCGTATAACTACTCCTGGCTCGATCGTAAGCGTACCTTTCTCAATAGTTACCGTATCCGTCAAAATATATGGACTACCTTTCTTGCTCCATACGATATTTCCGGTCAAAGTTCCTGAGACAACTGTACCCTGTGTTTCAGGTCCAGCCGAATAAGCAATCTGTACCATACCAACAAAGACAAAAAACCCTACGACGATTCCCGTCGAAATTATATAGAATATGTTCTTCATGGCGCATTATGAGATTAACTCTCTGATAATGCGTCTATCGTATCAATCCCGTATGAAGGAATCGTGATGAACTGATAGAGAAAGTGTGATGGATCTTACTGCGGAATATTCCACTGTCCAACGAAATAGAGTACGGCGAAGCTCAGTGTGAGAATGATTAGAAAGCCAGAGAAGAATTTGAGGAAGTTGCGGTCGAAGGGGTTGGACATAGGAATGTTAGATTATAGTGAAGGAATCCAGAGACGTCAGCACATATCCTTTCTGCTGCTCCCAAATCTTCGAATAGACATCTATACCGATCACATAGTACGCATCATCGGTCAAAGTTACATAGAGCTCTTGTGTCACCTCTTTCTGACTCTTCAGACCTACATATGTTCCTGCGATTCTGTAATATTTCCTATCTTTCATCATGACAGTCTCATTTGCTGTCTCATTGTACTTATTGAGACTGAGTTTAATATTGTTGGCCGTGAGCTGGAAGAATCCTTCCTCAGTATATTTCTTCATTTCTGCATTCGACTCAGGAGTCCTATCAAATCTCGTGATAGCCATTCTCATCAAAGCATCACCATTATCCTGCTTAGGACCGACGAACCATGTCATAGAACTCGATGTTGCATGGACGACATCTTGGAACGCCCAACCTTCGGGAATCATGACCGAAAACTTCCCCGCAGGGTCCGTGTACGTACGAGCGTCCTGACGGTACAAACCATAAGCAACCGCTCCGATCGCTACAAGAATCAATATACCTATACCTATGTTCTTTTTGTTCATAATATTGTGTGTTATTTATATCATATATACTTGAAGAAGAAGAGTTCTATTTCCGGGAAATTCTTAATTGATGTCTCCACGTACTTCATAACCTCAGCACTCTGTTCGATCTTTGGATTGAGATCATATGCTTTCTTCGCATACTCGCGCGCCAGATCGAACTTCTTCATATACACATAGGCGACGGCTTTCATCCAATATGGTTGTGGAGCCTGCGGCACCAGCTCTATCGCCCTATCGAGAACCTTCTGAGCATCCGCAAGTTTATCGACACCGAACAAGCGCTCATAGATTAAGGTATCGGCGAGATTGAGGTGGGCGCGGAAGTGGAGGGGATTCTCCTCAACATACTTACGATATTCAGTTTCAAATAAAGCAATTTCATTCCTGAGACCAGCGACCTTGGCAGGGTTCTCCAAAACTCTTGGATCCTGCCCGATGCCACGCTGGAAATCAGTTGTCGTTCTCCAGAGGAACAGATGTTTATCAACAGACGAACCGAACAGTATCGGATATATTGGCAGACGCTTCGTGGAATCCCCAATTGTGCGGATAGTGCCATTAGAAATTTGCGCACGGACAAATGGAATCCAACCCCAGAATAGAGACCAGCAAGAAAATGCAATGATGGCTGTACCGAGTATGTACTTAAGTGGAACATTCAAAATATATTCCGGCGCCTCATTCTTTTTCTTGTTATGCGCCACCGTCCTCTGGAAAAGGATGATAGCGGATGCCACCATGAATATTACGAGCGGGTATGAGATGCTCGTATCAAATGCCGTCTGTAACTCTGCAAAGTGGAGAGCAAAATATATGATGAGCAGAGATGCAAATATTCTATCTTCCTTCTCATGCGATTTGAGGGTGACATATATAAGGGAAAGAATAATCGTAATATATATTGCCAAATACGATGCGAGTCCGAAAATACCATTATCCACTGCCTGATCGATGAAAACATTGTGTGCACGATCAAACCACGGTTCATTACCATAGTCAGGTTGGAGGAGTCTGTTGTCATAGTTCAACTCGAAGACTCGTTCGAAGGTGTCGATTCCCCATCCGAAGAATGGTCTCTGCATGATAACCTTTTCCGACATATCCCAGATGAGTGGTCGAGCTGCAGTAGCTTGAGAGAGATACGCTTGCCTCAAATACCCATCATTTGAGAAAAGAGACCATGAAGCGAGAGTAGCTACAACGAGAGAAGCTCCGAACAATGAATATAAAACAACGGAGCGCTTCTTCGTATTAGTAATCTTCGAGACAAGCCACGTAACAACCAGTGCAATCAACGAAAGTATAAGTACATATGCTGACGAACGCGCATCACCTATCAAGCCACCGGACAGATCACCAAACCACACCTTGTGATTGAGTATGTATGGGTTGATGACCATGACGACCGGAAGAACATACATCCACCATTTCTTCACCTGTGCCTGGAGAAGATAATACAAGGACAGTATAAATGCTCCGAAGAGATACATAGCAGCAAACGTTGAGTTCCCAAATGTGAAGCCGTAGTTGAACCAGCCTTTAAAAAACAAATTGATACCCTCTGGGCTCAAAAAAGCGAGAAACGAATAGAGTGCGGTAGACAGAACGATTGTTAAGATTAGCTTGCGATGATTACTCTTGTCCGAGATCAATCCAACCAAGAAAAAAAGAATCAATCCTAAGTGCAAGAGATACCATATACCCGTAGTACGCGTTGCTGTAGACCAGAATGAGGTATGAGGATCGATGCCCGCTATTCCTGAAACAATGACAATAGCGAAGTAGACAAGCAGTGCTATACCAACATAAGAGCACGGGACTGAGACTTCACTCTTGGACTTGAACACCCATATAACGAACAGAATAGACAATGCGATGGAAACACCCATAAGGGTAACTGCTCTTGTAGAACTTCCTCCATACAGGAAGCTATTGAACATGATGAACGGGAATGTCGCGAAAAAAACGAACACGATACAGTTCATCCATTTCCAGAGTGGAGAACCGCTTCCTTGATAGGCTATCAGATTGGTCATGGGACCATTATAAAGTACTACCCAGGAATAACAAAACCGCCCCTTTCGGGGCGGTTTTGTAGTGACAATACTTACAACTTACAATCTTCTAACCGAGGTTAGTTAAGACCGATGTAGTCAGTCTTGAAGTTATCAAGGTTTGAAGTGTAAACGTTGTCTGGAGTTGCATCATCATCAGTATCCCAATCGATTCCGGCAAGAGCTGCACGGAACTGACCAGCTGATCCTGCTGCAGGCAACTGAGCAGTGGTCGTAAGAGTGAATGAGTGTTCCTCACCATCTTCGATCATGTAGTTACCAGCTGCTGTGAGATCAGTGTCAGTGTTATCAATGATAGTGACTGATGTTCCACCAACTGTGGCTGTACCAGCACGATCAACGATGACTGAGGCACCAACGTTAGCTGTACCCGAGAGGGTTGCGCCAGCGAGAGATGCTACGTAAACAGTATCACCGATAGCCTTGACCTTGAACTTGATAGTGAAGGTTGCAAGGTCATCGCTTGATGACTGTCCTGCGGTAGAACCAGCAGTTGTGCTGATGAGCGTGAGTGCAACACCATCGGTGCGGAACTCCTGAGCCTCACCAGTAGCTGAACCGGTCTTCTCGCCTGCTGCGAGCTGATCTCCCTCTTCGTTCTCAGCATCAATCAAACCGCGATCGGTTGATGTAAGTGAGGCCTTGAGGGTATCTCCTCCTGCGAATACATTGGTTTCGAGGTCATTGATGTCGGCGTACACCTTGAAGGTGACGGTCGAACCAGCTGAGATGTCGAAATCAAGATTGTCGAAGGTGATAGTTCCTGAAGTTCCAGATCCGCTCAAACCTGCTGTGGTTGAAGAAACTGTCTCAGAATACTCCTCTCCACCAAGCACGAGCTTGAGAGAGTTTGTGATTCCAGCAATGCTGTTTCCAGTTGAGGTGAGAGTAGTCCTGAGTGCATCGATGGTGACATCTGATGTACCTTCGAGCTTCATCTTACCAACCAAGAGGAGAACATCATCTGTGTTGTCGGTATCATCGACAGTGACCAAATCTGCATCCGGAGTAGAAGAATCTGTTGAGATCTTCAACTCTGTATCAGCAGCTGTTGAGAAGCTGACGAATGAGAGAGCGACGTTGTCGAGTGAACCACCGAGGTCACCAGTTGTGTCGTCTGAAGTGACGACTCCTGATCCATCCTCGAACCTGATGTTGTTGACATCAACGGTCCAAAAATCGTTTGCGATATCTGTAGAATCAAGGTTGCTTACAGAGTCAATTGCAATGTAGAACTTCTCCTTCTTGTCTGCGCGGACAACTGTGTCGCCAGAAAGTGAGAGGGTCTTTGAATAGACGCCTGTGCTGTCCTTGTTGAAGGCTGAAGCATCAGCTGAGCCGATCTTCGTTGAACCCTTCCAGATAGAGACTGTCTCAACATAGTCAACAAGCTTCTTTGAAGCTGTGCTGGTGTTTGCTGAACCATCGAAAGTCAAGTTAACTGACTTAAGAGCAATATCTCCATCGTTTGAAGCCTCAACTTCCAAACCGACGATCTTAACATCGCTCTGTCCATCACCGACTTCCTCGTTGCTGTACTGAGAAAGGGCCTGAACATCAGAGATGTTTCCGTCAGTTCCAGCGAGACCGCCAGTTGAAACAACTGGTGATCCTCCGCCAACTGGAGTACAGATCATGCCAACTGGGCATGCTGCTGAAGGAAGGGTGACAACTGCGCCACCTGCATTGAGAGCTCCGCGTGTGAGAGGTCCTACGAAACCTGTCGAAGGAATTCCACGTGCGGCCTGATAAGCCTGAACTGCTGCCTTGGTCTGTGAACCGAAGTAGCCCTTAGCTGCTGCGCCCGAAGCGATGCTTGGGATGCTGTAGCCGTTGGCGATGAGCCATGACTGGAGAGCAACAACGTCAGAACCGGTTGAACCAACGGTGAGGTTGGTGTTGAACGCGGTTCCCTGTGCTGCTGCAACTGAAGCGAAAGCCAAAACGGCTACGCCTGAAGCGATAAGAAACTTTTTCATTGATTTTATAATTTAGCGCATGTCCTTCTATTACTTGTAATATCGAAGAAGGTTTAATGCGTTTTGTAATACTAATAATTTTCCACTTATTTTATTCACGCTATCGACACGCAAATAAAACATGTTGTGGTAAGACAATAACAAACTTTAACTGATTATTAAGTTGTCAAAGTTCGTTCTACCGCAGATTGCTCTGGGTACGAATGTATAAAAGCGAGTAGGCCCTTACACACTCGTTACAAAGCATTGTACCCCATTTCTAGACCACGGCGCAAAAAGCGTTTGTGGATAACGCTGGCCGCCTATATGAACCTGTAGAAATGGCTCAAAATGGTCATTTATGGGTAACAGGCCAATATTAGCAGAAACGAGGTCTATGGTCAATGACGCACCGGCAGGCTATCTATTACATATATAGACTGCCAAAATAGGTGTTTTTGATACTTTTTGAGCTCTATTTCAGAGAATATCTGCTCCAACGACGCTCACCCTCCTTTTTGACGATTCCTCGGTCCACAAGATCAATCAATTCCCTCTGAATAGTCTTTTCACTGCAGTCTTTGATGACCTTTGAGAAGTCTTTGATGGTCAAATTTGACTGGCCTTTAAGGACATTGATGATAGCCTCCTGGCGACCATCCTTCTTGGCCTGAACAGTCGTATGTCCTTCCAAAACCCTTGTTTTTCCTTGTTCTGGCTTCGTATGCATCGAACCCTGTCCTTGAGTACCTTTTCGTGAAGAACTATCCGGACGATGGTCGGCTTTGAACCCACTTGAGAACATATCTGGCGTCCTAAAGAAGTTCTCAGAAAGGACATACCCTGCGTTTTCGGCGTTCTCAGCGAGGCGATCACGGAGCATGGCGACCACTCCATCAATCTCACGTACGAGGAGTGAATGGTTCATCTCAGAGATGAGATTGGATATCTTGGCAACATTGAGAAGAGAGATTGTCTCAAGTGCAGCTGTGAATAACGATTGGATAACTGCGCTCTTATCGCCCGGCATATTGCTTGATGCCATAAAGGACGAAGACATAAGGTCCATACCGTGGTCGCGCAATTCCCACTTCATTGGCTCGTCGTCCTTGAGAAGTCCGGACACGAGATAGAGGGCTGCGGTAATCTTTTCTGTCTTTTTGAAAACATACAGAAGATACTCCTGCGCCGAGAAGAAGCCCAGTGATTTCCAATTCAGAGGGTCTCCAGCGAATCCTTGGTTGTTTTCTTTTTTGTCCATTATGTGAATATATTCTGTCCTATATGTCTGACATGAAAGTCCTTTACAAAAGGTGTACTTTATTGTCCTTGATGTGTCCATTATAGACGACTCTGGCTAGGATGCAAGTCCCGCTTTATAGGCGCTTTTCTATTTGGTGCATGACGGTGCTATAATCCTATGCATGGCAAAGAAAAAAAATGACCTCGGCAAGAAAGCCCACTTCTGGGATGAACTCAAAGATGAGACTGTCCACACTATATTAGCTCTCTTCTCATTCCTGATAACAATCCTGTCCCTTCTCGCAGCCTTCGGCAAAGCAGGCTTCGGCAACTATATATACAACTTCCTCCTCCAGCTCTGTGGAGTCGGCTACTATCTCATTCCGATCATGTTCGCCATGCTCGGCGTATCATTCTTGCAAGGACTCAAGAAGAAGGTAGAGATCACCAAGCTCATCGGTGCTAGTCTCTTCCTACTCTCAGGACTCGGCATCATCCATATGTCGTATGCAGAAGCAGGTGGCAGTGTTGGTCGTTGGATAGCAGGACCTCTGGTCACATTCGTAGACTTTTGGGCCGCACTCGCACTCCTCATCGTTATATTTGTTGTATCAGTCATCATGACCTTCAATCTACACATCTCTGCACAGCATCTGATGTTCTGGAATTACTTCAAAAAGGCAGAAGTCGATGGAGAGGACGCGAAAACGGCAGCTGAACTTGAGGAAGATGAAGAACAACATATAGATGGTGTCGTCGCCAAGGCTACTGGTATGAGCAATCTTGAGCGTGCAGAAGCCATGCGCGTCGCAGAGGAACAACGTAAGCGTGATGAGGCAAACAAGAGACAGACGAGCAAGAAGAGTTCTTCAGGTGGTCTCCTCGATGACGATGGATCATTCGCTATGGTTGCCGCCATCACCCCCCACCTCAAGCCATTCAATCCTCCCCCACTTTCACTTCTCGAAAAAGATAAGGGTAAGCCAGAAACTGGCGACATCAAGGCGAACGCCAACATCATCAAGCGTACTCTTCAAAATTTCAATATCACCGTGGAGATGGACGAGATATCTATCGGTCCTTCAGTCACTCGATATGCTTTGAAGCCAGCTGAAGGAGTGAAGCTCTCGCGTATCGTCGGTCTCAACAATGACCTCGCACTTGCACTCGCCGCTCACCCTATCCGTATCGAAGCTCCAATTCCAGGTAAGTCACTTGTTGGTGTCGAAGTCCCAAACACAGCCAAAACCACTGTCGGTCTCGCTACCCTGCTCAGTTCATCGGACTATCAGGGATCAGATAAACCTCTTCTTATGTCACTCGGTAAGGACATTACGGGAAAAGCTCACTTCTCGAACCTCGCCAAGGCTCCTCACGCCCTTATCGCTGGAGCAACTGGTTCTGGAAAGTCCGTGACTATTCATGCCATCATCACCTCACTCCTCTATCGCAACTCTCCTGAGAATCTTCGCTTCATCATGATCGACCCGAAGCGCGTTGAGCTCACCCTCTACAACAAGATTCCTCATCTTCTCACTCCCGTTATCACTGACCCTAAGAAATCTATTCTTGCTCTCAAATGGGCTGGTAAAGAAATGAGTCGCCGCTATGATGTGCTCGAGAAAAATGGCGTGCGCGATATCGACTCATATCACAAGACCATTCTCGCCCCTGCACTCGATGCTTGGAAGAAGAGTGGTGCAGATAAGCAGCCTGAAGAAGGCGATGAGGCAGTGAAGCTCCCAGAAACCATGCCATATATCGTCGTCATCATCGACGAGCTCGCCGACATCATGCAGACCTATCCTCGAGAGCTCGAGTCCGCTATCGTCCGTCTCGCACAGATGAGCCGCGCTGTCGGTATCCATCTCATCCTCTCGACCCAGCGTCCGAGTGTGAATGTCATCACTGGTCTCATCAAGGCCAATATTCCTACTCGTGTCGCGCTTCAGGTCGCTTCACAGATCGATTCACGCACCATCCTCGACCAGCAAGGTGCTGAAAAACTCCTCGGTGCGGGAGACATGCTCTATCTTGGAGGAGAGATGGCCAAGCCTATCCGTCTGCAGTCCGCATATATATCTGAAGCTGAGGTCAAGAAGGTCGTGAAGCACCTCGTCGACGAATACAAAGATGAAATCATGGATGAGGTCAATATTATGCCGACTGAAGTCGGAGCAAGCGCCGCATTCGACTCAATGCTCAATAGTGACTCTCTTGAAGAAGAGGATGATCTCTATGAATCCGCTCGCGAAGCTGTCATTGCCGCTGGGAAAGCATCGACTTCATATCTACAGAGGAAGCTTGGTGTCGGATATTCTCGTGCAGCAAAGCTCATGGATCTCCTCGAACAGCACAGCGTCATCGGTCCTGCCAATGGGTCCAAGCCTCGAGAAGTCCTCGGCAGTAGTGCAGACCAGACTGCTATGGCCGAAGCTCTTCCCGCTTCATCTGAAGAGCCTGTCTAATCAAACATGACTCGCACCTCCCTCCTTCGTATCCTCAAGATTGGTGCTAGCATACTCCTCGTCCTCATCGTCGCGGGATATTCCATCTGGAGATCTTCAGACTACGCACGTGGTCCACGCATCAACATAACGGATCCTCTGAACTGGAGCTCTATACAAGCATCCACTACTCCTATCCACGGCATTGTTGAACGTGCTCATATCGTCACTATGAATGGTAAGCCGGTATCCATAGACGAAGCAGGAAATTTCAGTGAAATCATCATTGTATTCCCTGGCACGAATCTCATCACCTTCATCGCAAAAGACCAGTTCGGTAGGTCGGTCGAGGAACGTCTCATCCTGACCAAAACTCCTTAGGATACGCAGAGATTAGGACACGGACGCGATATTCGTTCAATATTTCCATCCCCTTCTTTTTCCCGTATCATTATAGGTACCTGCGACTTTACCAATACTAAACACACCCTATGTCCACAAAGAAAAGCAAAGGAAAAGCGGCCGCATCCGAGGAAGTCGCTTCACCTCTAGAAGAAACTACTGAAGAGTCCGCTGAATCTACCGCATCCAAAGCCGCTGAGAAGAAAACTTCCGCCGGTATTATGGATGCTCTCGATGCCATCCGCGGCAAATTTGGCGATGACGCCATCATGAAGCTCGGTGACAAGCCCAAGGTTAATGTCGGTGCCATCCCTACCGGATCACTTGGTCTCGATTGGGCGCTCGGTATCGGCGGTATGCCCCGCGGACGCATCATCGAAATATTCGGTCCAGAATCTTCCGGTAAGACCACTCTCGCCCTCCACGTCGTCGCTGAGGCCCAGAAGCTTGGTGGTGTCTGCGCCTACATCGATGCAGAACATGCTATGGACCCTGAATACGCTGGTAAGCTCGGCGTGAAGCTCAGTGACCTCCTCATCTCTCAGCCTGACACTGGTGAACAAGCTCTCGAGATCGTCGACAGTCTCATTCGTACCAACAAGATGGATGTTATCGTTATCGACTCTGTCGCCGCACTCACTCCCCGTGCAGAAATCGAAGGTGATATGGGAGCACACCATGTCGGAGCTCAAGCTCGCCTCATGTCGCAAGCCCTCCGCAAATTGACCGCCATCGTCGCTAAGTCCAAGACTGTCGTCATCTTCATCAACCAGATCCGTATGCAGATCGGCGTCATGTTCGGCAATCCTGAAACTACCCCAGGAGGTAAGGCTCTCAAATTCTACGCCTCTGTCCGTCTCGACATCCGCCGTATCGCCCAGATCAAGAAGGGTGAAGAGATTATGGGAGGTCGTTGTCGTGTGAAGGTCGTCAAGAATAAGGTCGCTGCCCCATTCAAGCAAACTGAGTTCGATCTCATGTACAACGAAGGTATTTCCCAAGAAGGTGAAATTATCGCGCTTGGCGAGAAGTATGAACTTCTCCAGAAGTCAGGTTCTTCATATTCCTACGGCGAAGTGAAGCTCGGTCGCGGCTATGATGCAACAAGACAATTCCTCAAAGAGAATCCAAAGGTGAAGAGTGAAATCTTGAAAGCAATCCGTGGGAAGTTGAATGCTCAGTAGTTAAATAGAATTTATCAGATAGAGTAATTCCCCGCTGAAAGGCGGGGTTTTGCTTTTTCCTCTCAAAACGGCTATATTGTTCGGGCTTACAAGAATCAATAACTAGCCCGACTCCTATGGCCATCCTCGAATATAGTGAAATCACCGAAAAGAAATTCATCGTCCTCGACGGATCGCCGTATGAGGTCCTCTCATCTCATGTCTTCCGCAAACAACAGCGCAAGCCAGTGAATGCCACTAAGCTCAAGAACCTCATGACCGGCAAGGTTACCGAGTACTCATTCCATCAGTCTGAGAAGGTGCAGGAAGCTGAGATTGAGTCTCGCGAGGTCAAGTATCTCTACAACAGCCGTGGCGAGTGGTGGTTTTGCGAGGCAAGCGACCCATCCAAGCGATTCAAGGTCACCGATGAACAGGCTGGTCCGCAAGCGCGTTTCCTCAAGGCAAATAGTACTATCGATCAACTCCTCTTCGATGAGCAGCCTATGGGATTCAAATACCCTATCACCGTCGAACTCAAGGTGACTGAGGCTCCTCCAGGCATCAAGGGCGACACCGCGACTGGTGGTAGCAAGATTGTTACTCTCGAGAATGGCACAACCATCAATGCTCCCCTTTTCATTAACGAAGGAGATATCATCAAGATCAATACCGAAGCCGCAGAGTACCGCGAGCGCGTCGGAAAATAATATTACCGGCAAACAAAAAAGAGGCTTCAAAGCCTCTTTTTTGTTATCTCTCGTGAGATTAACTTGCAACGTATGGAAGGAGTCCCATGAAGCGTGCACGCTTGACGGCGACGTCGAGCTGGCGCTGATACTTTGCGGCGATACCTGTGCGCTTCCTTGAGAGGATGCGTCCGTGTGGGTTGAGAAACTTCTTGAGAATCTCAGTATCCTTATAATCGATGAACTTTATATTGTGTTGGCTGAAATAGCACTGCTTTTTCATAATAGTAATTTTAGGGTTT
The DNA here is from genome assembly GCA_039799225.1 of Candidatus Parcubacteria bacterium. GTDB lineage: Bacteria > Patescibacteriota > Minisyncoccia > Phycocordibacterales > PALSA-1337 > C7867-002. The sequence continues at coordinate 58,044 of JBDLTF010000006.1, forward strand.
AGGGTTTCGTATTTAGGATTTAGAACGGTATGTCCTCTGGGTTGATTTCTTCAGTCGGATAGTCGATCTTGTCTCCTGATGGCTCTCCAGCTTCTGGAGCCTTGGCTCCTGAACTTGCTGATGATGACGGAGCTCCTGTTGTTGGGCGGCTGCCAAACTGGACAGTCTCAGCGATAATCTCGGTGCGGTATTTCTTCTCACCATCCTTACCATCCCATGAACGAGTCTGGAGGCGGCCTTCAACATATGCCTGTGATCCCTTCTTGAGGTACTGAGCGACGAGTTCGCCCGTGCGTCCGAAGGCAGTTATGTTGTGGTACTCAGTAGAGTCCTGGCGAGTGCCCTCCTTATCTTTGAATGAGCGGTTGGTAGCGAGTGAGAAACTGCAAACCTTGATGCCCGACGGCAAAGCCTTGAGCTCTGGGTCGCGGGTAAGGTTACCGATGATGAATGCTTTGTTGAGATACATAGTGGTATATATTATACCTCTTTGACCATGTTTTCGATACTCTTGTCCATCTCTTCGATGGTTGCTGGAGCGGCGTCCTTCTTGTCTTCAACCTTGTCTCCCAATGGAGCTGAAGCTGAAACGAGGGCCTGAGCGCGCTTGCCGAGATAAGTGTTCTCGCGAACAGTTGATATGAGGAGCATGCGGAGCACTGAAGGATGGAGCTCGATGGCCTTCTTAACAGCCTCGATCTTGTCCGAGCCGAGCTCGAACTTGGTCCAACCGAAGTATGCGATGTCATACTTGTCATAGCCTCCTGAAACAGTCTTCTTGCTCATCGTATATGCAAGGTGCTGGCGATGAGGAGCTTCCTCGGCGAGGACTGATGCTCCTGATCCGGTAATAATGCTCTTGACTGCATCTGCCTCTCCCTGGACCTTTTCCTCAGGAATGGACGATGCGATCAAATACCCTATCTCGTACACGGACTGTTCGTCGTGAATTGCTTCTGTCATGTGTAGTGCAGTCAGCTCCCCTTCGGAATGATCCTCTGGGACCCTGTATTGCCAGGATTATGGCTCAACAGGGACTTACTGCGATTACTAATAATGTATATGGAGACTACCACGACAATTCCTCATGCGCAAGAGTATCGCTTCCCTGCAGGGAGGATATGGAGAGGCTTCACTACCATACCATTCTGAGATGAAGAAATCGTGAGGAACCGATAGAGTTTCCGTGACGAAACCCCCGCAAGGGGGGGGGGGGGGGGGGGGGGGGGGGGGGGGGGGGGGGGTGTGGGTGGTGGAGTTATTTTTTATAAAAAAGATAAAAA
>JBDLTF010000007.1:0-41012 GCA_039799225.1 Candidatus Parcubacteria bacterium
ATGGGAAAGTTGATGCGACTCTTGTTGATGTTGCAGTGAAGTACTCAGAGACTGTCTGACCAACCACTGAGAGCTTGGCGTATGGAGAGGTGGTTCCTATGCCGATGTTGCCACCATTGACTATTCTCAAGGCTTCAATGCGATTCGGTGAAAAGATAATTGGTGAGGTGTTGTATGTTCCAAGAACCAGACCAGAGCCTCCTGCTTCAATCGCACCATATGATCCAGAATTGTTATTGAACTGGAAGAACTGATCATTAGTTCCATATAAATCAGCAGTTGTCATCCTGAATGCTCCAGCGCCACCTCCAAAATTGAAATCGAATCCGGTTCCAACGAATTGATCCACCGTGATTGAACCTGTACCATTGAAAGTCAGCGCATCTCCATTTATTGTTCCCACAACATCAAGAGCGTTAGCTGGTGTATCAGTTCCAATACCAACATTACCTTCGACAATAAGACCATTCGTCGGAGCAGCTAAATCAGCATACGTTGAACCAATTCCCGCATTGCCTGCAATAGAGAGACGCGATGCTCCCGAATCTGTATTCACGCTCAAACCAGCCGCATTCAAATTCATGGCATTAGGACCAGAAGCGTTATTGATCCTGAAACGCATATTACCACCTGAAGGAACGTTGAAAATGGTTTCCGTTGAACCATCAGCAATGAATGTGAAATTAGAAGCTGAAGGAGTGATGTTGCCTGCCCAGAATCCGCTATATTGTGAGAATCCTGGATATGAACCAAGTTGGAATGAAGGACTACCGTTCGCAAGGTTCATTCGGAATACGCTCTGACCATCAGTAGTTGGAGTTACTGTAACATTGCCTTTGACGTCGAGTTTAGTCGTCGGAGATGTTGTACCGATACCTACATTTCCACTCTGCGCGATAAAGATCGACGAAGTCGCAGTCAAATTGTTGCCTGCAGCATTGTAGAACGGAATCTGACCCTGAGTGCCTGAACCGATAGCTAAAGAACTGAGAAGACCGAGTGACGACGTCGCAGTAAGCGTATACCCTCCTGTGGAGTTTCCAAGGAGAAGCTGGCCGTATGAAGGAGCTGTGGTGAGTCCTGTGCCACCGTAGAGAACACCGATCGATGAAGTAGCTGAGACAACACCGTTGTTGGCCTGGAGCGGACCATTCAATGAGCCGACAGTGAGTGCATTGGTAGTTAGACCTGCAGTGAGAGTTTGGAGAGCTGAGAAAGTATTCGTCGAGTACGTCTTTGGAATGGTCGTAGAAGCATGGATGAAGGCATTTACATCAGCATTGGTGTATGAGAGACCAAGCGAGCTTGTAGCTACCCACTGTGTACCGGAACCAGTGGTCTGGAGGATCATGCCGTTGGTGCCTGCAGAATTTGATCCATCGTACAAGCGTCCTGAGAGGCGGAGGTTGGTTGCGAAAATGTTTGGAAGGGTTGAGGTTGCAGTGGTTGATGTTGCAGTGAAGTACTCAGAGACTGTCTGGCCGACGACTGAAAGTACTGCATATGGAGACGATGTACCCATACCTATGTATCCAGTTACAGGATCACTCCAAAGATCCCATGAAGGACCCGTAAAAACGGAATCGTCATGACTGACATGCAACCTCGTCGTGCGGATACCATTTCCACCAGCACTATTACGCTGAGATTTTCCTACGTTGAGTGCGTATGCATCATCATAGTTATCCGATTGAATTTCGATAGTATCACCTTCGCCTGTATCAACAATGCGCATCTGTCTTGGTGACGAGGCGAGACCAAAATACAAATCTGTTCCTGCAACTATTTCAGTTATAAGATTCGCAGGATCGAACCTGATGAATTGAGTTGAGGAATTATTTACCTCGAATTTTCCTGTTGTTGTTGAGAATGTGAGTTTTGAAGAAGCGCCGAGCACACCACCATTATTGAATTGGATTTCATTCACAGAACCGACTGGACCGAGACCAAGTGAGCTCGTTGCCATGAGTGAATATCCTGATCCATTTCCGACAAGAAGTTGTCCGTATGAAGGAGTTGAGGTGAGACCAGTACCACCGCGTGAGACTGCGAGTGTGCCTGTAGTATTGGAGATTGCTATGTTGAGAGTCGAGGTCGAAATAGTACCAACTGATCCGTTGGTGCCGTACAAGATACCAGTAAGAGAACCGACAGCGAGAGTTCCTGTGACCGATACATTGCCACCAAGCTTCGTGTTACCGACGACTTCGAGGATGTTTCCTGTTGATGTAGTAGCATTCGAACCGATGATGATGACATCGGTTGTATCGGTCGAATATATACCGAGACTGTCTGTCGTCGTTGACCACGCAGTCGCACCGCCTGCGCCTCCTGAAGCGAGATCTGTTTGCCAGCTTGGCAATCCTCCGTTCAATTTGAGCACAAGACCGTCAAAAGATTTCGGAAGACGAGTAAGAGTTCCTGTATTATCTGCGTAGAGAATATCTCCTGGGACATACGATGTGATGCCTGTGCCTCCGTACACCTGAGAAAGTGTCGATGTTGCTGACACTACACCGTTGACCGCCTGGAGTGCGCCGGTGATAGAACCAACCGTGAGTGAACCAGTGAGCAAGTTCGTCGTCGAAGCATATGATGCTGAGAGGTTGGTTGTTGATGCGTTACCGAAGGTCTGGAGTCCAGAGAATGTGTTCGATGTATATGTCTTCGGAATTGTTGTAGAAGCTGCGATGTATGCGTTGACATCAGCATCTGAGTAAGAAGTTCCTGAAACTATTCCGAGTGAGCTTGTAGCTACCCACTGTGTACCAGAACCAGTGGTCTGGAGGATCATGCCGTTGGTTCCTGCAGAATTTGAACCATCGTAGAAGCGACCTGAGAGGCGGAGGTTGGTTGCGAAGATATTTGAGAGGGTTGAAGTTGCAGTCGTTGAAGTTGCAGTTATGTATGCAACTGTCGGTGAAGTTGATGCACCAAGAGCACCTGAACCAGTCGAATATATCCAACCTTGGCCGAATGATGTTGCTCCCGTTCCTCCCTGCGAAACGCCAACAGTTCCAATGATCGATGAGAAATTGATGCCAAGCGTGCTCGTCGCCACGAGTGAATATCCTGATCCATTTCCAACAAGCATCTGACCGTATGTCGGAATTGAAGCAAGACCAGTACCACCGCGTGAGACTGCGAGTGTGCCTGTGGTGTCAGAGAGAGCGATATTGAGTGTTGAAGTAGCGATGGTGCCGACTGATCCGTTGGTGCCATAGAGAATGCCGCTCAGAGAGCCGATAGTAAGTGCGTTAGTGGTAAGACCTGCAGTGAAAGTCTGAAGTTCTGAGAAAGTATTGGTGGTGTATGTCTTCGGAATCGTTGTTGAGGCGTGGATGTATGCATTGACGAGAGTGTTCGAGTAATAACGATTGGTCACAGTCTCGGCCAAATCATCAGTCGTCTTGGTAGTAAGCCAATAGTCAGACGAGGTAGTCGCCCAGCGTGACTGTACTGAGTCCCAGTATGTTGCTGAAGTGGTCGAGAAGAAATATCCCTTAGCAAGAGTATTGAGATACGTCTGAACACGATCGCTTGTGAAGTAGAGATTATTCAATCCCTCATCAAGACCATCAGTTGTAGTTGCATACCAGTTTGAAAGTGTGAGATATGAATCGAGAGATGCAAATGTTGGGAGACCGAGAGATGACGTAGCAGTCTGTGTCCATCCAGTACCTGAAGAATTTCCGAGAAGAATTTGATTTGCTGATACTGACGAGATGCCTGTACCTCCGCGAGCGGCTGAGAGTGTACCGTTCCACACTGGTGTGAACGTATGAGTGTCACCAGATGAAGTGATGGTGAGTTGAATATTCGCATCTGAAGAAGTTGCAAATGTCTGAGATGCACCTGTTTGTGTCGTAGAATACTGCGCACCGAGAGATGAGATACCGAGACCACTGCCACCAGCATCGACTCCACATGAGAACGATCCACCACTCCAGATTATTTTATCAGCGCTACCTGCACAATCTGCGAGACCTGCACCAGTGATTGTGCCGTTGATGTGGAGATTACCAACCTCAAGACCATTCGAGATGGTCGATGTTCCCGATCCCGAGACAGCTACTGTTCCACCGATCGTGACATTGCTCGAGAATATTCCTGTACTACCTGAGAATGAAGAGTTGGTGATTGTTGAACCATCGATGTTCGTAATATCAACATTCGACGATCCACTTGATCCGTTCGATCCTCCATCAGAATTCTCTATACTGTTGAAGATACGATCTGTCTGGAGTTGGTTATAAAGACGATCTGTGAGATCAGCTGCCTCGAGAGCAGAAACTCTCTGAGCAAGTGATGTATCAGTTTGATTTACATATACTGTCTGTGGCTGAACTACAATTCTCTCTGTTACCGTAGACTGAATCGGTGCTGTGGTTTTGATGACCGGAGTAGTCGCGACCTGTGTCTGAGTCGTCGACTTCGTCTCCTGTGGAGGAACAATGACGAATGATGACGAACCTGACACAGAACACCACTCGCTTCCACCGAAGAGAACTGATGCAAATCCGCAACCAACACTACTCCACACACTTGCAGTCATCGAAGAATTATTTGTCTTCGAGAGAGTACCAGCAGTTGATCGAGACAACGAAGAAATAGTTCCTGAAGGAAGCATTGCACCGAATACTCCGACTGCGAAGAGAACTATCGGGAGAATCGCTGTCATCATCTTGCGAGTAGTCGGTACATATCCTGAGAAAGAACCAAGAGCACGCTTCTTGATTTGAGCTACAACCTTCACCGTTGCAGGAGACATGAGCTTCGACTCAACAGATGCCAAGACTTTCTCGTTCGCAGTAACGACAGAGCTAGTCTGAGACTGGGCCTTATTGAGCTCTGGAAGAGCTGCGCGTCCATCAGAAACATACTTGATTTCGAGGGCCTTTTCCGCAGGAATTACTGGGGAAACAACCTGTTTCTGAGAAGCGAGCTTGGCTATTTGATTCTCAGCATAGAGAGCTGCATGAGTATGAGCCACCTGAGCAGCTCCAGAATCAACGGAATTCTTGTAGAGAGAAAGAGACTCACGATCGATGAACCACGTGCGTCCAATCATGCGTGCTGCGACCTTTCCGCCGCGGCACAATTGTCCCACGTAATCCTTGGTGTACTTGGTTATCTCGGCAGCTCGGCCAACCGAGATGAACTCTCTTCCTTCGATGATGATTGAATCTTTCATTCCCCAATAGTATAGCAATCATCGACCTATAAAATCTCTGTGGATAGCACTATTATCGCTCTTCCAAAAATAAAAACCCTATATCGCATTTTAAGAGGTTATTTTTTGTGAGAGATCGGGTTTTTAGAAAGTTCATACAGAAATTTTATTCTTGATTACCATATATGTATGCAATACTGATTTTAAATACAACATTACTAATCTATTTTATACCTTACTATTTTTATCCACAGTTTATATATAGTTTATTAATGTTTACTAATGTTATACTAAGGAGGTACTTATAAAGCATTATTCAAATATATGACCAATGAATCGAAAATAGTCACTATAAAACAGGCCTCCAAGATGCTCGGAGTGACCCCTCTCACCCTCAGGAACTGGGACAATAAGGGTAAGCTCAAAGCACTTAGACATCCTCTCAATAACTACCGAGTATACAAAAGAGATGATATTGAGAAGCTTATTGAGGAGATCGGAAAGAACCAGTCCCCTGACCGACCCAAGAGGACTCCGAAGAAAGGGATCAGGAAACTCCAAGTGAAGCACCTCGACCGAGACTAGTTAGTACCACAAAAGACCCCCAGAGCAGCATATGTCCCGGACTGTAACATGCAGTGAATAGCATACATTCTATTCAAGAAACTACATGTTACAGTCCGGGACATATGCTGCTCTGGGGGTCTTTTGTGATTGAAATCCCCCCTCTTTTCATATACTATAGACCCATCATGACCGACCAGGAATATATCGCAACCATAGGACTCGAGATCCACGCTGAGCTCAGCACTGCATCCAAAATGTTCTGCTCATGCAAGAATGATCCTGATGAAGAGACTCCGAACAAAAATGTCTGTTCTGTTTGTCTCGGCCATCCTGGTACCCTTCCCGTCCTCAACAAGGAAGCAATCAATCACGTACTCAAAATGGGTGTCGCCCTTGGTGGCACTCTCGCCGACTTCACGGAATGGGATCGCAAAAATTATTTCTATCCTGACATTCCGAAGGGCTACCAGATCAGCCAGTACAAGTATCCCCTCATCTCCGGTGGTTCACTTGCCGGTATCGAGCTCGAACGTATCCATCTTGAAGAAGACACCGCACAGTCGACACACGACACGCACCAGAAAAGTCTCGTCAACTTCAACCGCTCCGGTGTCCCACTTATGGAGCTCGTGACCAAGCCAGTCATCCATGACGGAACGACCGCAGTGAAGTTTGCGAGCGAGCTCCAGCTCCTCCTCCGCTATCTCGGCGCTGGTGAAGCGAACATGGAAAAAGGTGAGATGCGCATCGAAGCGAATATTTCTATCGCCTCCCCTGCCGACACTGCCGCAGGAAAATTTGGAACCAAGACCGAAGTCAAAAACCTCAACTCATTCCGTTCAGTCGAGAAAGCTATTGAGTATGAGATCGAACGTCAGTCCACTGTCATCCGTGATGGAGGCAAGGTCATCCAAGAAACACGTGGATGGGATGATGGTAAGAGCGAGACATATTCTCAGCGTACCAAAGAGAGTTCACACGACTATCGTTACTTCCCTGATCCTGATATACCAAAGCTCAAGATCTCTGAGATCCCTGAGTTCTCCATCGACAATCTCAAGAAGGAACTGCCTGAGCTTCCGTGGGTTCTTCGTGAGCGCTTCAAAAAAGATTTTGGTATGACCGACAAGGAAGCGGCTGTGTTCGTCGAGTCTCCTGAGACTGCAAAGTACTATGAAGAGCTCGTGAACTATTTTGCCGCAGGAGATTCGAAGTCTGTGAAGTTGGCGACAAATTACCTCCTTACGGATTACCTCAAATTGGTCAAAGATGCCTCATCTGGAACGGCTTCCAAGACAGGCGAAGCCACCCCTTCCCTGCTCTGGAACCTCTCCCCTTCCGTCTTTGCCGAGGTCATTAGTATGATAAACGCAGGCGAATTGTCATCTCGCGGGGCTAAGGATCTCATCAAAATCCTCTTTACCGAGAAGAGTGTATCTGCCAAGAAGGTCGCTGAAGCCAATGGTCTCATCCAGAAAAATGACCCTTCTGCCCTCGTTCCTGCCATCGAACAAGTGCTCGCTGACAACCCAAAAGCCATTGCCGAATACAAAGCAGGCAAGCTCGCTTCACTCCAGTTCCTTGTCGGTATGGCTATGAAAGCGACCAAGGGTGCGGGCAATCCAGAGATGATCAAGAAGATATTGCTCGAGAAGTTGGGGTAGAAATTTACGTCGCAAAAAAAAGACCTCATCTAAATGAGGTCTTTTTTGTTTCAATAGTTACTTCAATCTCGCAAGAATCTCCTCACCTATTTTCTTCACGGACTTATCATCCAATATAGAAACTTCCAATATCTCCTTCTCATATTTCTTCAGGACTTTGCGTGCTGCCTTCACTGTCTCTGCATCCACAAGATCAGTCTTGGTGAGGATAATGACTTCCTTTTTGTCAGTGAGACCCTGTCCATACTTCTCCAATTCAGTACGAATGGTTGTATAAATATCTTCGATCTTGTCAGCAGGATTCTCAAGTGAGACGAGGTGGAAGAGCGCCTTGGTCCTCTTCACGTGCTTCAAGAATTTATGTCCGAGACCCTTACCTTCTGAGGCACCTTCAATAAGACCAGGAATATCAGCGAGCACATATCCATGGAGCGCGCCGAGGTTTGGATCAAGCGTGGTGAAGGCGTAGCTACCAACCTTCGCGTTGGCGCGGGTCAATGCATTCAAAAGACTAGACTTGCCCGCGTTCGGCAACCCGATAAATCCTGCGTCAGCGATAAGGTTGAGCTCGACAGTGAAGTCACCTTCCTCACCTTCCATTCCTGGAGTTGATTGTTCAGGCTTCACATTGGTCGATGCTTTGAAGTGTTCGTTGCCGAGACCTCCCCTACCACCATGGAGTATTTTGGAGACCTGTTCATCTTCGATAAGCTCGACCTCGCGGCCAGACTGCAAATTCTTGATGAGTGAACCTATCGGCAACTCGATATATCTATCTTCGCCTGCACCACCCTGTCTGCTCCAGTTTGCACCAGCATCTCCATTAGTCGCACGGAATTCCTTGACCGCCTTGTGGCGAGCCAATATGTTGACGTCACGAACAGCGCGTACATATACATCGCCGCCAGGGCCACCGTTTCCGCCAGCTGCGCCGGCGTACTCCTTGCCCTTCTCGTGCCTCCAACGGACGACACCAGTACCGCCGTTACCCGCTTTCGCGTGGAATATAATTTCGTCTATGAATGCCATATAATTATTCTACTTTTCTACCAGTTGCAGTTCTGTATATCTCGAGAAGCGAGAAGAGGAACGCGAGGATAATAGGACCGAGCACAAACCCGACAGGGCCGAAGAATGAGAGGCCTCCCAAGACTGAGATAAGGACCATGAATGAGTGAACCTTAATCGTCCTGTTCATGAAGATTGGACCGAGGAAGTTGTCGATGAGACCGACTGCAAGCAAGCCCCAGATAAGGAGGCCTATAGCAGGATTGGTCATGCCGACCAAGAAGAGGTATGCGATACCAGGGATGATGACCAATGATGTTCCGACACCAGGAATGAGCGCGGCGATAGCTGCGACGAATCCCCAGAGAGCCGGGCTTGGTACTCCGAATATCCAGAAACCAATACCAACCAAGATACCCTGTATGACCCCGACAAGAATAGAGCCAGCGAATATAGCATAGATAGCGCGCTGCATCTTACGCATAATCTTCTCATCATCAGCGTCGCCGAGTGGTGAAAGTGCGATAATCTGGCGCTTGAGCTCACGACCGTCACGCAAGAAGTAGAAGAGAGCCAACAGCATGATGAATCCATTGAACGCCATAAGGGCGACACTCGTGAAGACGCTGTCGAGATTTGTAAATGCCCACTCGAGTCCCCTCTTGAGAACAGCAGTGATATTGAGCGTATCGAACGCATAATCAGGATAAATACTATATATCTTGAGTGTCAGCACATCCGACAATGAATTAAGACTGCTGATGAACTGTGAACGGCCTCCCTCATCAATGAGATAGGCATACATGGTCTGGATTTCAGAGTATATCTTACCGATGATCAAGAGAGCTGGTACGAGAACAATAAGAGCAACGAGGAACAAAGTTACAAATGCGGCTGCGCTTGAACGCTCACGATCCTTGAAGAGCTTGGACTGCACCTTGCGATGGAGTGGTCCGAACACGACTGACAAAGCCGCCGCAAGGACGATCGGGGTGAGGAATGGCAAGAACATGAGTACTGCCAACGTGAGAACGGCGAAGAGGAGGCCGTAAAAGAAGTAATTAGGAGTTCCATTTATCATGGCCTCACTGTACCATGGTTATACAATAAAGGAAAGAAAACCTCCTAATCCGTGTGGAATTTGTTGTTTATATTTAAATACTTGAAACCTCAACGAGCTTTTCTTCGATGATTTTTGCGGAATATTCCGGTGTAGATGGCTTATCGAAAAGGAACCTTCCTTTGAATTTCTTGCCTTGCAACACCATCGGCAACCAGTAACGATCGTCCGACCACATATTGTCATACGGTATCTTGTCCTGATCGAACCACTGTGGCCTCATCTCGTCGCTCTCAACTGGTTCACCTGAGAATGTAGTAGCACTAAAGATGTGAACCTCCATAACTTTGGGATCATTCTGGAATTCAAATTCAAGTATACCGACCTTCTGAATATCCAAAGGGTTGACTCCTGCTTCTTCACGCACTTCCCTGGCTGCAGCAGCATCGATCTCCTCTCCTGGCTCAACTTTGCCACCAAACCCATTCCAGTTACCTGCGCCGAAACCTATCTTCTTCATACCAAGAAGAATCCTTCCATCCTGATGAATCATACAAAGCGTAAAGAGTTTTCTTGGTTTTGGTTCCATAATAATGGTCGAATTATTCTATAAAAGTAAACCGAAAGACATTTTTGCCATTCACTTCGACTTCACCTAGAAACATACTGAGCGGTCTCACCCAAACTTTCGAAATCTTATTTTCATACAATGCCTCATATATCACCATTTCCTCCAATGTCTCACTGTGTTTCGCGACGCCAACAACCCGATACTCGCCACCTTTGTAATGCCTGTATTTACCGAGCTTTACGAGGTTATTCTCCATGACACTTCTTATATTTCTTGCCAGATCCACATGGGCACAAATCATTCCTGCCAACTTCAGGTTCTTTTTTCTCTGTAGATTGTGCCTTACTCGAACCATCCCCTGCTCCGATGATTGATGCATTCTCATGAACTTCTGTGAGATTCTTTTGTTCCTGTACAGCCGGAGCACCGTTGGTAACTGGCACCACATGAGGAATAACTTTGACGACCTGAGCACTCATAGCAGCCTGCATCTCCCTGAAGAGTCTCAAACCTTCCTTCTTGTATTCAACAAGTGGATCACGCTGACCATATGCACGGAGATTGACGCTCGAACGGGTATAATCCATAACTTCGAGGTGCTCGACCCAGTACATATCAATAGCCTGGAGAAGTACCATACGGACCGCGTTGATGAACATGTCGCGACCAAACTCAGCAATCTTCTTGGCTATAACCTCATCAAGAGAATCGTCACCAATCAAATCCTTGAGTTCTACCTCTACTTCATCGACAGTTCCGAGCAATATCTTCCTGCGGCGACCATAGATACTCTTTCTCTGTGTGTTGATGACATCGTCAAATTCAAGGACGTGTTTGCGTGAATCAAAATTGAAACCTTCGATCTTCTCCTGAGCACTCTCGAGAGAATGCGAGATGAGCTTGTGCTCAATCGGCTCATCCTCAGCAACGCCAAGCTTGCCCATCATAGACTTGAGCATATCGGAAGCGAAGACGCGCATGAGTGTATCTTCGAGGGATACGAAGAATTGAGTCTCACCAGAATCTCCCTGACGACCTGAACGACCGCGGAGCTGGTTGTCGATGCGGCGTGCCTCGTGACGTTCAGTACCGATAACGAAGAGACCACCAAGGGATTTGACCTCAGCGAAGCTCTCAGGAGTACTTGGATTGCCTCCAAGCTTGATGTCGACACCACGACCCGCCATGTTGGTGGCGATAGTAACAGCTCCCTTCTTGCCGGCCTGAGCGATAATCTCTCCTTCCTTCTCGTGGTTCTTGGCGTTGAGGACCTGGTGCGGAATGCCTTCGGCCTTCAAGAACTGAGAGAGGACCTCGTTCTTCTCAATAGAAACTGTACCGATGAGTACTGGCTGACCCTTGTCATGAACGGCTTTGACCGCACGAGCGAGAGCCTTGAATTTACCGATCTCTGTTCTGAAGATCTGATCGTTGCGATCGATACGCACTGGCTTATTGTTGGTCGGAATAACAGATACCTCGAGACCGTACACCTTGAAGAATTCCTCTGCAGAAGTTGCGGCGGTTCCGGTCATTCCTGCTATCTTCTGATACATACGGAAGAAGTTCTGGAATGTAACTGATGCATAGGTACGAGATTCCTGCTGGATGCTAACTCCCTCCTTGGCCTCAATAGCTTGATGGAGACCATCTGACCAGCGGCGGCCTGGCTGCATGCGTCCGGTGAATTCATCGACGATGACAATCTGATTGTCCTTCACGACGTATTCCTTATCCTTGTGATAGAGAGCTGTCGCCTTGATAGCGGTCTCGAGGTGGTGAACAGACTTGATACCCTTGTCGGTATAGATATTGTCTATGTTGAGAGTCTTCTCGGCCTTGGTGATACCATCAGATGTGAGTGAGATAGAGCGATGTTTCTCATCGACAGTATAGTCGGCATCCTTGGCGAAAGACTTCACCATCGTAGCGAACTGTCTATATATAGACTCGGCGTCGCGCGTAGGTGCAGAGATGATGAGTGGTGTGCGAGCCTCATCGATAAGGATAGAGTCTATCTCGTCGACGATGGCATAGTTGGGATCACGCTGACGAAGCTTGTCAGGCGCATACTCGAGGTTGTCGCGAAGATAGTCGAAGCCAAACTCATTGTTCGTACCATAGGTGATATCAGCAGCATACGCATCCTTGCGAGATACTGGGCGAAGGAATTCATGAACAACCTTGAACGCACCAAGCTGGTCACGCTCCTTGTCGAGCGGATCCTTCTCGACTGACTGTGGCTCATCTTTGTGGGCAGGATCGTAGATGAAAGAAGCTTCATTGTTGAGTACACCGACAGTAAGTCCGAGGAATGAATAAATCTGACCCATCCATACCGCGTCACGGCGAGAGAGATAATCGTTAACAGTGACGACGTGAACACCCTTCTCGGTGAGTGCATTGAGATATGCAGGGAGAGTAGCGACGAGCGTCTTACCTTCTCCAGTCCTCATCTCTGCGATACCGCCAGAATTGAGCACCATGCCGCCAAGAAGCTGTACATCGAAGTGGCGCTGACCGAGCGTGCGGCGAGAAGCCTCACGGACGACCGCAAATGCTTCTGGCAATATATCATCGAGAGTCTTCCCTTCGGCGAGGACCTTCTTGAATTCGTTGGTCTTGGCACGAAGAGCGTCATCAGAGAGTGTCTTGAGAGCCTCTTCGAAGGCGTTTATACGTACGACGATAGGCTCGAATGCCTTCACATTCTTGGTGTGGGAACGGTTAAATATGTTGGAAAATATGGCCATATAAGTAGATGGCACTGTAGCATATTTAGAGCAATAAAAAAACCACATTCGCCCTTTGACGTATGTGGTGTGAATTGTAATCCGCTATGAGAGAAGTCACTCAGGTGGTGCACTCAAGTTCTTCTTCACGGCCTCGGATAGTCTCCCGCAAACCAAAATTTAGGATACGAACCCTGTAGTATGGCGGAGCCGAAAGAAACATTTTTGCGACAATTTCATTCACCAGATAATCGTGCAGTGTCTTAGGATAATCTATGGCTCTTTTCAACTCCGTGTGAAGATGATCTGACATACTCGGCATCAGAGAGAGCATATCAGAGGAGCCGCGACCCTCAATCCACAAACTGGATTCGAAAACCCTAGAGAGGCCCGTTGAAAGCCGGCTTCTACCCACAGAAGTTGTTAGGCACTCCCCTCCAATCCATAGTTCACCGCCCAAAACATAGCCAAGGAATTTAAGTGTTGCATTTAAACCTTCCTTCCTCGGAACATCCGCCGAACTCACCGCTTCAAGGGCACCGACAGCTAAACCTTCGGCATGCTTGTCGTGCCGTGTGCAAGACTCACGTAAACCCTGCAGAATGCAAGCGATTTCATTTGGATACATCACGGCAAACGCAGTGATTAGATCTGCGAGTTCGAGAGGTTGTGTAGTAACCGACTTCAGTGAAAGAACACTCATCCTCACCGCAGTAATCAACTCAACCCCAGACAGAGTACCATTCGTAACAACGGGAACTGTGAGCTCGCGCAATCTCCTTGTATTCGAATCAGAATACGGTGCGTACTCCGTCAATAATTTTGCCGCCAACTGTTGCTTACTGGTTCGTAGTGGAAGATTGCGGCTCTTCCGGGCGCTTGTTCTTGTTTCTTTTTTCATCTCTACCTTTCCGGCCCTCTCGAGCCTCTGTTTTCTCCCCACTCGGGGTTATGGTTGACTCCTCTCGGAGCTGATGCTTCCTCATGGAAGTGATTTGCAACGAGCAAATCTATATTGACCCTACGCTGTAAGGAGAGAGGTGTCAATCATACTAATTCACCCACTCAACTTCACCCTCTATATCTATACCCGTCTTATCTTTGACCGTCTTCATAATATTGTGTGCCATCTTGACCACCTCTTCAGAGGTCGCTCCTGGCTTAGCTACAATCACCAGTGCTTGCTTATCATAGGTACACACATTGCCGACGCACCATCCTTTCATGTTGCAGATCTTATCGAGAATCCACCCAAGAGAGACTTTCACAACATCATCACCTTCTGGATAGCCGGGGAGATCAGGATATTCCTTTTTGAGCCTTTCATAGTGTTCAGTGCGAATAACCGGATTCTTGAAAAATGAACCAGCTGTGCCCCAGAGCTTCCAATCAGGAAGTTTATTCCAGCGGATATCAATGATTGCGTCGCGAACTTCTGTGAGTGACGGACTCACTATACCCTTCTTGCCGAAATACTCCTTCACATCCTTGTATTCAGTATTGACTGCACCATTCTTATTCAAGGCAAAGCTGACACGCGCGATAATGTAACGCCCTTTTTCATGCTTAAAAATACTGTCTCGATACGAGAAACCACAATCGGTAGCACTGATCTCAACGAATTTAAGTGCTTTGATATCGAAAACGTGTACAGAAGATATAGTCTCGGACGCTTCTGCGCCATATGCTCCAATATTTTGCACCGGCGCCGCACCTACTGTTCCTGGTATCGCAGATAGATTTTCTACACCGTAAAATCCCTTTTCGACCGTGTATTCGACGAAATCATCCCACTGTTCACCTGCTCCTGCTGAGAGAATGTTTCCCTGTTCTTCAATACCCATGATTTCTATTTTAATCACCAGACCATCGAATCCCTTGTCATTGATGAGCACATTTGACCCTCCACCGAGCACAAATATAGAAAGTTTTCGTTCGTGCGCAAAAGCGACTGCCTCACTAAGGTCAGCCTCATTTCCTATAGTACAGAAAAAACGCGCCGGCCCGCCGATCTTGAAGGTTGTATGGGGGGCGAGCGATATATGCTCCTTTATAGTTAATGCCATAGGTTATGTTTTGCGCCGAGTGATGGCGACGGGTGCGAGCTCCAAATAAAATGTTTAAATTTAATGTGAGTACAGCCGTCGCCGTCACTTGGTACAATCTAGCACCAGTATATCGTACCAAGCGTTTTTAAGACAAGGGAGCGTATGTGTGTTTTGTACATGTCATGCTTAGTTGATTAAATGAACCCCTGTTTTCAGTACGAAACATGACATGTACAAAACACACATACGCTCCCTTGTCTTCCAGAACGCAAAAGCCCGCCGAGGGCGGGACTTTGCGAAACATTTATTCTTGGAAGTCCCACACTTGGGTACTCACAAAGCAATTATATCACCTCCTTTTTAGGAATCAAGCTTATTTCTTAACCTCCTTCATCTGCTTAATTGCGGCATCAATCTGATCTTTATACTCTGGATAATCCTTAATAATACTGAGAAGTGTCTGTTCAGCTGCCCATGTCATTCCTGCCAACTGTTGTACTTGAGCCATTTGTGCACGAAGCTCAACGCTCTTAGGGTCTGCTGCAACAAGTTTTTCGAAGATAGCTATAGCCTTCTGATATTGCTTGAGGGACGCATATGCCTGTGCCATGCGTGCGGTCTGGAAGATTTCAGGGGAACCCTTGAATAACTCCTTAGCCTCCGCCTCTTTGCTATTCAAGACCAATATGATGGCATACGCGCTCTGAGCTTCTGGATATGAAGGCTCTGCCTCATAAGCTTCCTTAAGAGTTTTCACTGCATCATCAATCTTGTTTACGTTAAGATACGCCGTTGCGAGCTGGAACAGAAGTGACTGCTTATTCGGAGTAAGCTGGCGCGCCTTCTCGAGAAGCGTGATTGCGTCGGCAAACTGACCAAGTCCGTTGAAGAATGATCCACCAATAATATACATACGTGCATCATTCGGAGCCGATGCAATCTGGTCGTTAATTCCTTTCACTGTTATCTCATAGAACGCTTGCTTGGTAGGTCCAGGATAATTGCTATTGACGATACCTCCTGTACACGAGATCATCTGTTCACGAATCTCCTGCTCTGCCATCGTTGATCCGAGAGCAAGTGCATCTTCAAAAAGTTTTGGATCAGCTGCTCCAACTGAACGGTCTGCACATGCAGAAAGCGCATATATGAGACGTGTGTTCGCCTGTATCGGACGGACATTCACGAAATAGAGAGATGCGAGAAGACCGATTACTGCGACAGGTATCACAACATATTCGACCGAGTCAGGGCTGAAATACTTCTCTCCGATCCACTTGTCTAGTTTGGAACGTCTCACGTGGTTAACGTGCACGATAGATCCAGCAAAGCCGAGCAGGGCGAAGAATGAGATGTAGCTCGCCAGGTTGTCGAACACGAAGATATTGTGCACCGCGTATCCAGCGATAAGGCCAGTCAACACACTCTTCTCAGCAACAGTGAGTGAAGATCTCTTCCATATCGCAATAATAAGAAGAAGATAGAGTGACAAGTATGAAATCAAACCAACAAATCCAGATGCTACGAACCAGTCGAGGAAGACACTGTGCGCACGATCGAACCATTGCTCCTGCGAATGCATCTTCGGATTGTAGTTTGCATTGAATATATAGTTGAAGTTCTCCTGTCCCCACCCGAAAATAGGTCGTTCAAGAGCACCCTTGATGGCCATCGGCCACACATATCCACGGGCCTGGGTCTTATTCTCACTCCAAGAAATACTCGCTATACGATTCAAAACTGGACTCTTCTGTATAAACGAAGCATCGCGATTCATCCAGAAGACGACGCCAAGGACGAGAATAACACCGAGTATGCTTGCTGACACGATTCGAGAGGTCTTCGCTTTCGCCTCACGAGCAAATACTGCATAGAGAGCAAGGGCGAGCATGATGCCGCCGATGAGTCCGAGGATAGTACCGCGCGTCTGAGTCTGGAATACGAGATATCCGAAGAAGACTGCAAGTACTGGATAGACATATTTCAAAACATTCGCGTACTCAACTTCTTTGGCTCGAGCCGCCAAGAACATATATGCGGCGAGACCTGCATTCATGAGCATGTAGACAGCGAAGTATGCAGCATTACCGAGCGAAGCGTCGAGACGAGTGCTTCCCTGATGTATCTCAGCCAAGCCGAAGATCTGGAAGACACCGTGAATAGCAGTATATAGAGCAACAAGAAGCGATACATTGAACCAGTGATGCCAAAGTCTCCTACCATCTTCATGAGCACCGAATGAATGCACGGAAGCCATGAAGAACGCCCAGAGATGAATGACCACCACCCACCCTTCCATACGCTCGAAGTTTGACCAGATACTGCGGAGCGGGTTGGCACCGAGAAGATCAGCGATAAGTGCAACAGATGCAAAAAGTGTCACCGCAATCGTGAGAGATGTAAGCTTCGGACGATACTTTGCATCCAAGAATGCGAGAACAACCCATCCGACGAATGCAATCTCTACCAATACGCGGAAATAGAATGCCTTACCGGTGATGAACGGAAAGAAAAAAGGATTAGCGACAATGACTGCGAAGAACGGGACAAGAAATAATGCGCCGAGCACTATGGAGCGTATAATTTTCTGGAGAGTCATGGGATAAGGCTATTATTGCTTATTGATAGGTATCGGAAAATATACCATGCCACTATACAAAGCACCACGAACCCCGGTAATGGGTCATGAACCGACTTGACACCTTTTGACACTTTGCTAGAATAGTCGTATGACCAATGAAATCAAGTTCAACGGCGTATATACGACCGAGGAAACTCGTGATTTCTTGCGTGTGAGCGAGAGTACTATCAAGCGCATGCTCAAGAAAGGTCTTCTCCGTGCCAACAAGGTTGGTGGCCAGTACCGAATTCTTGGCAAAGAAATCCTCCGTGTCCTCTCCCCTGACCTCGAGAAGGAAGCTGTCGACTCATACCTCAAGCTCAAGAAGAAAGTCGTGAATAAGCTCAACAAGTGGTAAAATCTACTTTCATGAACGTACCTACGACCATCATACGACCGAAGAAACTGTTCTCGATGCGAGACATCACCGAGCTCTGGGCATACAAGGAGCTCATCTACTTCTTCACCTGGAAAGATCTCAAGGTGAGGTATAAGCAGACTTTCGTAGGCGTGCTATGGGCCATCGTCCAGCCTTTTATGGCTATGGTCGTCTTCTCGGTCTTCTTCGGTGGACTTGCGAAGATACCTTCCGATGGTGTCCCTTATCCAATATTCGTCTATACCGGACTTCTCTTCTGGCAACTTTTCTCTGACTCGCTTTCCGAAGTCAGCGGATCTCTCATCGGCAATCAGTCCATCATTACCAAGGTGTACTTCCCTCGCCTGATCATCCCTATTTCTACAGTTGTTACCAAATTCGTAGATTTCTTTATTTCTGCCATTATTTTGGCAGGCATGATGGTCTACTACCACATAACACCAAGTCTCCAGAGCATCATTGTCATACCAGTCCTCCTTATTATTACCGCTGCCTGTGCAGAAGGATTGGGACTCTTCCTAGCAGCAATCAATGTGAAGTATCGTGACGTACGCTATGTGTTGCCTTACTTCATCCAGCTCCTCATCTTCCTCACACCGGTCATATACCCAGCTTCGATTGCAGGTAAATGGTCCAAGCTCCTCGCACTCAACCCTATGTCCGGCGTCATCAACAACGCCCGCGCCGCACTCCTTGGAACTGCACAGGTCAACTGGCTACAGCTCGGTATATCAGTAGCAGGCTGTGTAGTTCTCCTTCTCATCGGCATATATGTCTTCAAGAAGGTTGAACGTTATTTCGCTGACGTCGTATAAATACCACCATGGAAACTCCCATCATCGAAGTTAAAAATATAGGCAAACGATACACCATCGATCATGAGCGTGGTCGCTACATTGCCTTGCGTGATGTATTCGCATCAATCATACGCAGACCATTCGCATTCATGAAGACTAGGGCCAAGCGCGCCGTCGGACTCGAGAAGAAAGAAGAGTTCTGGGCTCTGCGCGATGTGAATTTCTCCGTACAGAAAGGTGAGGTCATCGGTATCATCGGCAGAAATGGTGCCGGTAAATCAACCTTGCTCAAGATACTTTCACAGATCACTCCTCCGACAGAGGGTGAGATTACACTTCGCGGACGTGTCGGATCACTCTTGGAAGTAGGTACTGGATTCCATCCTGAGCTTACTGGTCGCGAGAACATTTTCTTGAATGGCGCCATACTCGGCATGAAGCGTTCAGAGATTGCGCGCAAATTTGATGACATCGTCGATTTCGCTGGTGTGGGCAAATTCATAGATACTCCCGTCAAACGCTACTCGAGCGGTATGTATGTTCGCCTCGCCTTCTCAGTGGCCGCGCATATGGAGCCAGATATCCTCATCGTGGATGAAGTGCTTGCAGTTGGCGACGCAGAGTTCCAGAAGAAATGTCTCGGCAAAATGCAGGAAGTCACTCGAAAAGAAGGTCGCACGATACTTTTCGTGAGCCACAACATGGCTGCAGTCGATATGCTCTGCAAAAAAACTGTCTGGCTTGAACACGGCACCGTCAAGAGAATTGGTGAAACCAAGGAAATTGTCGAAGCTTATTTGAGTGATCGTCCCAGCGCAGAAATGGTAACAACACGCCGATCTGATCAGATTGCAACAAAAAAAGAAAAGGGTGTTCCTCATTTTACTGATATATCCGTCGCGCCAGTCGGAGGTGGTCCTATAAAAAGTGATAGTCAGCTTGAGATCAAACTAGGATATTCGAGCGGGTCCGACAAATCTATTGCTGAACCTCAAGTAAGCATCATCATATTCAATGAAGCGAGCCAACAGAGAGTGCTGTATATGAACAGCGGTATATCCAATAAGAATCTCGGCGATTCCCTGCCAGCGCAAGGTACCATCACATGCCAGACTGGAAATATAGATCTCAAAGCTGGTTCGTATACGATAAATGTCTGGCTTACTTCAAATAACACCAACCACGATACTATCGACGATGCATTCCGATTCGAAGTCACTACAGACATGGAGAAGTTCGACTATAAACTCCCTCCAACAAAGGATTTCACCGATCACCTGATACCATACGCATTCAAGAACGAATAGCTTCACTCATCCCCTATCACCGCCATGACCATGAAAACTCCCATCGTATCGGTCATACTACCTGTATATAATGGAGAGAATTACCTGCGTGAAGGAGTGAAGAGCATACTAGGTCAGTCATTCGAAGATTTCGAACTCATAGTCATCGATGACGGTTCAACTGATGGAAGTGCGACTATATTGAATGACTTCACTGATCCGCGAATCATCCGAGTTCGTCATGAGAAAAATAGAGGTGTCACCAAAACCTTGAACGAAGGGATCGCTCTGGCTCGAGGTGAATTCATCGTACGTGCAGATGCGGATGATATCAGCCTTTCCAATAGGATTGAGAAGCAGGTCGCATTCATGCGGGATAATCCTCATGTATCTATCTCTGGAAGTGGGGCAGACCTTTTTGGAACAAGGAATGAACAGGTTTTATATCCTACAAGCGTAGCCGCAATACAGAGTCGCATGCTCTTCGGAAATCAGATCGAGTCATCGACAGTCATCATGCGTACAAAAGATATAAGAGATAAACATATTTCACTTCCTGAAAAATACAGGTATGAAAACGAATACGATTTCTATATCGCAGCAATTAAGACAGGATTGAAGATTTTAAACACATCAGAGGTTCTGGTTAAGAAAAGAATTCACCCTGAACAACTCAGTGCATTCTTCGAGAGTCGTGTGCAGGCAGTAGAATTGATGACTATACAGAAGGAATACTTTTCTTTCTTAATAAAGAGTATTTATGTATTCAATCCACTCTACATATCCTGCATGATTGTATTCATGGCGAAGAGAATCCTCAATGTGCTCAAATTTTCCTATAGACGTCTGTATTTGAAAAACAAAGAGCGTACATTCTATGCGACAGGATTTGAGAAATGTCTCCACATCAATTGTGACACGACTGAATTGAAAGATAAAAATATCATCGATATTGCAACTGTGGCATTCAACAAGCCTGAAGTTATCCAGTGGCAGATTGATTTGATTAAGAAAAATATCCGCGATCCTTATTTCTATACCGTATTCGACAATTCAAATGATCCGAAGAAGGCTGATGAAATCCAACGTGTATGTGCCGACGAACAGGTTGCTTATGTGAAGTTGCCGAAAAATCATCTCACCCGATCGTCATCTCACGGATCATCACTCAACTGGATACACAGGAATTATTTCCAGAAAAGGAAGGCTTCTTATTTCACATTCCTCGATCATGATATCTTCCCTATCAAAGAAACAAGGTTAATCAATATTCTCGATACACAATCTATATATGGACTCTTACAAGAGAGGAAGAATGGCCTCTGGTACCTCTGGGCGGGATTTTGCTCATTCAAAGCTGACGCAGTACCGACGAAGCTCAACTTCCTTGATGGGAAAATTGGTGCGATTGGTGTTGATACAGGCGGCATGAATTGGGATCCTATCTACTCGAAATACCAGAAGAAACATATCGTATTCCCTCCATCGAAACTTGAGAAAATACATGAGTCAATGAGCCCGACGACCATTGTAAATGACCACTCATTGGACATGATAGAATACATCGGCGACTGGCTCCACCTCTACGGATCGTCAGGTTGGAAGACGGTGCGAGATCAAGAGGAAAGAGACAGGAAAATACGCGAAATAATAGCTGCTATAAAATAACTACTCACAACCATGAAGACCGTAAGAATCTCAAACATCCTGGCAAAATATAACACTGACAAAGTCTTCGGGCATTGCTATGGTGGGACATACAACCATATTTTCGAGAAATTCGACCGTAATGCCAAGCTCAACATTCTTGAGATAGGCGTACAGAAAGGTGGTAGCATCATGGCTTGGGCTGAGTACTTCCCTAATGCACAGGTATACGGTATCGACATTGTCGATGTGAGAAAGCCTGAGTACCGTTCAACCGACAGAATAACCTTCATCCTCGGTGATGCGAAGGAAGTAAATCTCGATGTAAAATTCGATATCATCATCGATGACGGAAGTCATGTGCTTTCTGATGTGCTCGTTACCACGAAAAAATATCTACCTCTTCTGAAACCAAAAGGTTACCTAATGATTGAGGATGTACAACAGCCACGAGCATGGGTATTGGGTACAGCGAAGCTCGCAGGAATACTGAGAGTACTTACGGGTAAATTCACTTGGAGAGACATGAGGAAAATCACTGGTGGGTTTGATGACTTCATGATTATAATCAAGAAATAAATACCTACCATGAGAACACTCGATGAAATCGGCTTGGCCTGTGGAACAGACAAATCTAGTAGGAAGCACAACTACACCAAGCTGTACGCGTCATACTTCGAACAGCTCCGCGACAAGCCGCTCAAGATCCTTGAGATCGGAGCCGCAAATGGATACTCGCTCAAGATGTGGAAGCAATATTTCGGTAAAGCCTCTATTCTCGGTATAGATATCGAGGATTGCAAAGAGCTCATAGAAGACCGTATCGCCATCGAACAAGGAGACCAGGGTGACTTGGCATTCTTGGGCAAGATCAATGAAAAGCACGGCCCCTTCGATATCATCATTGACGATGGTAGCCACATCAACGTGGACATGAAGGCGAGCTTCGACTTCCTCTTCCCTCTCCTTAAGTCCGACGGCATCTATGTCATCGAGGATATGCATATGTGTTATTGGGACGATAAGGTTCATAACGCTGGCAAGCCAGTGTTCATAGACCGCATCAAGGAGCTTGTCGACTCGGTCAATTCATCAGGTAAATCAGGAACTGCCAACCATGCACTCGATGACATTGATCCATATCATCTAAATAACAAGACCACACTCACCTGGTGGGAGGATGCAATCGAATTTATGCATCTCTACAGAAGCGTCGTCTTCATCAAGAAATATCCGGCGAACAAAGAAGGGTCGACGTATATCTTGGACATGCCACGACTATTGTTCAGAGCTCGACGCAAGATGCGTGTCGTCTGGAAGAAATTCTCCGAGGTGACGTGGTCGAAGAAGCTCGCAAGACAATAAGAATTAAACATATGAAAGCTATAAGCGTCTGCATATCTACATACGAAATGGGCGGAAAAGGCCCGGATTTTTTGCGATTCAGCTTTGAGCGCCTCACAAAACAGACTCTCAAGGATTTCGATGTAGTCATCTCCGATCAATCAAAAAATGAGGGAATTAAGAATGTCTGCGACGAATACTCCAGCAAGCTCGACATACACTATTTCAAAGAAAGCCCTTCTTCAACCCCTTCAGACAATAACAACAACGCGATGCGCCGAGCGCAGGGAAAATTAATTAAGATATTGTTTCTTGATGACTTCTTGTATTCAGATACTTCCCTTGAAGATATCGTGAAAAATTTCGACCTCAAAAAAGATAAGTGGCTTCTTACACCGTGCATACATACCAAGGACGGTATCGAATTTTACCGACCATTCTATCCGTCATATGACGATACGAAGATACTATTCAAGAACACTATCAGTGCGCCGTCAGTCGTAACTCTCATCAACGACGACCCTACACTCTTCGATCAGCGACTCGTGTGGTGGCAAGACCTCGATTTCTACAAGCGCTGCTATGAGCGTTATGGGGCACCGAAAATACTCAAAGACGTTAATGTTGCCATCAGAGTTCATGGTAATCAGATGGGTAATTCGAGCAAGGAGAAGATTCGCGAAGATGAATATCGCTACATCTTGAAGAAACACCATATCCATGGATTTTGGAAACTATCCCTTATATACAAGGTGAAGAAATTCAAGCGTCAGTTCAAGTCACTGATAAAGAGGAATATGGGCGAAGGTGCTACTCGATTGTATCTATCAATCAAAAAAAGTGTCTCGAATGTTCTGGCCGTAATCAAATACCGAATCACATTCTATCCCCTCTGCGTCAGATTCGGGACTTCCGATGTTTCTGTACTTGAACAAGTCTTCATCAAGAAGAACTACAATATAGATTTCGGAGACATGAATCCGAAGCTCATCATCGATGGCGGCGCGAACGTCGGATACACCTCCGTGCTCTTCGCGAAGAGATTCCCTCATGCGCAAATATATTCCATCGAACCTGAGACATCAAATTTCGCCGTGCTTAAGAAGAATGCTTCTCGATTCCCCAATATACATCCACTCAACAATGGTTTGTGGCACACCTCAGGAAAGCTGGATATCGTAGACAGTGGCCTCGGCGAATGGGCATTCATGACCACTGAATCCTCTTCGACCAGTACAGCTTCTATCGATGCACTAACAATCGATGACATCTTGAAGATGTCTGGATCCAACAAGATAGACATACTGAAACTTGATATCGAAGGTGCTGAGAAGGAGCTGTTCTCGAAGAATTACGAATCTTGGCTCGGCAAAGTAGATACTCTCATCATAGAACTTCATGACAGGATGAAGCCTGGCTCGAGTGCTGCATTCTATTCCGCAATCGAAAAATACGGATTCACTCGTGAACTCAAGGATGAGAATGTCGTTCTACGAAGAAACATATGATAGCTACACGATTTTACAAAGGACAAGGATTGGGCAATCAGCTCTGGTGCTATGTCGTCACCAGGAGCATAGCTACAGATAAAGGATACAGTTTCGGTATTCTATCGCCGGAAGAATTCAAGGGTTCTGATTTTTTGAATCTAGATCTCGGAACTCCAGTGAATAATACCTTGGCACACTATGAAGAAAAGAGGGTGAATCATCCGCTCAACGGCGCAGATATCAGACTCTACGATAATAATCTCATGAATGTGGCTGATAATACTGAAATAGATGGCATCATGCAGGATGAGCAGTATATATCTCACCGCAAGAATGAGATCCGAGAATGGCTCCGCATCAAACATGAATCTGATTGCACAGACTATGCGAACGACGATATCTGCATCATCAACTTCCGCGGAAGTGGCTATGTGGTGGAGAAAGAATTATTGCTTCCACCGAGATACTGGAGAGATGCCATGGAGAATATGAGGAGGGTCAATCCGAACTTCAAGTTCATCGTGATTACCGAGGATCCTGCGACCGCGCGAACATTCTTCCCTGATCTCGAGATACACCACTTCGATATTGGGAAAGACTACTCCATAGTCCAGAATGCTCATTACCTCATCTTGTCGAACTCAAGCTTCGCATGGTTCCCTGCTTGGCTGTCGACGAAACTCAAGTACTGCATCGCACCAAAATATTGGGCACGACACAACATATCAGATGGATTCTGGTGCCCTGGATACAGCATCACCACCGGATGGATGTATCAGGACAGAAATGGAAACCTTCAAGACTATGATTCTTGTAAAAAAGAGCTGGATGAATACATCGCACAGAATCAGGTAGTATATTCCACAGAGTCTGACACTTTCCATCGAACGTCATCTATGAGAATTCGTGAAGAATTAAGGATTTTTAAGACACTTAGAGATGAGTCTTCTTCTCTAGATGCACTTTCTACAATAACGAGTATGTATGTCCGACGAACAGTTATACGGTTGAAAAAGGTTGCACAACACCTTAAGCTGAAGTAACCAATGAAAAACCTTCCTAATGTAACGCTTGTTGCTGTCACGAGCATAAAGATACCTGAGACCGTTGCGGCTATGCGTAAAAGTATGGCCGACATCCAGTTCGGCCAGGTATTATTACTCACCAACGAAAAGATCTCGCTCGAAGCATGTGGCATCAAAGTCGTTCATATAGAAAAGCTTGATTACAAAGGATACAGCGAGTTCATGCTCTACAAGCTGAAGGATTACATCAAGACTGACTTCGCCCTTGTCGTGCAATATGACGGATATGTAACTCGTCCATCCTCATGGAGTGACGAATTCTTGAAATACGACTACATAGGCGCTCCATGGAGAAAAGACCAGCATTTCACCCCCGAAGGCGTAAATGTCCGCGTAGGAAATGGTGGTTTCTCACTCCGTAGCAAGAAGTTGTTGGAAGCTCCGACCAAGCTCAACTTACCTTTCACTGATGGTGGAAATGGAAAAGGCTACTTCAACGAAGATGGAAATGTATGCGTATACCATCGAAAAACTCTTGAAGAATCTGGAGTATTGTTCGCACCCGTGGAAGTCGCTTCCCGATTTAGCAGAGAAACAATATGTGACGATTCGTATGATAAGCCTTTTGGTTTCCACGGCAACAAGGGTAGCAGCATCGTCAGACTCAAATCATTTATAGCATCGAAATTTGCTCGAAAGATCGTAGCGAAAATAAAAAGTGAGTCAAAAGAGCATGTAAATATTGCTCGTAGAACCATCTCATCACTCAAGAATGACCTCTCGTCTCATATCGATATACAGCGACACCGAAAGAGTGCGGAGGTGTACGACATATTTACCTTCTTCAACGAGCTCGACCTTCTCGAGATGCGTCTCAATATCCTCGATCCATTCGTGGACCACTTCGTGATAGTTGAGGCAACAGAAACATTTTCAGGGAAACCGAAGCCTCTTTATTTCGCCGACAACAAAGATAGATTCAAGAAATGGGAGCACAAAATTATCCACCATGTGATTCGTGATACTCCTGTCGATAAAAAGGAGTTGCAGGACCGTCTCGAGTACTTGAAGCGGAAGAATCTCTCGACGAGCATAGACGCTCAAATCATCAATGATGTGTTGAACCATAATACACTCGGCAAAGGTAATATTGACTGGACCAAGGAGCTCTACCAGAAAGAATCTCTGAAAAAAGCCCTCGCCAATATAAAAGATAATGATATCTGTTATATCTCCGATGCTGATGAAATATGGAATCCTCACGCGAAAATGGACTATTCAAAAGACCATCTATTCAGACTCCGCCAGTATATGTACGCGTACTTCTTGAACAATCGATCAAGCGAGAATTGGATTGGTCCATTGGTCGCGAAGTACAAAAACATCAAGAATGAGTACTTGAATGACCTCCGCTCGGAAAAGAAAACTTCGTATACTTATGTCCGCAACGGTGGCTGGCACTTCACCAATATGGGCGGTGCTGACCAGATCAGGAAGAAAATCGAGTCATATGGGCATCAGGAATACAACAATGACACTATCAAATCCCGCATCGAAGACATGATTCGTGGCAACAAAGATTTCATCGGGAGGAAGTTCAAGTTCTGGGTCGATGAATCCGATCTGCCGAAATTTATTCTAGAGAATAGGCAGAAATACGCTCATCTGTTCAGACCAACCGATACACTCAAATAACATGGTCATCATCCGTATCTCAGGAGGCATCGGTAACCAACTCTTCCAATATGCATTTGGACGAGCTTTGTCGCTCCGCACAGGTAGCAAGCTCAAGCTTGATACACATGTCTATGACCTCAATATCGAGCCAGACAGGTCATTCAAGCTCCCCCACTTCAGTATATCTGGTATACCGGACATGATTGCTACACCAACGGATTTTAAGGAGCTTGGCATCCCCTATCCTGCGAAGAAAGATATCGTGTCGAAAATACTCCGCACACTGAAGCGCAAGCTTGATTCGCGCAAACCTCTCAGTCAGAGAGTAACTATTCTCGAGCCTGGATTTGATTTCAGCCCTGAAATCGCCAACTTGAAAGATGGACATTATTTCTGCGGCGTCTGGCAGAGTGAGAAGTATTTCGTTGATCATACAGATGCTATCCGAAAAGATTTTGCACTGTCAGCACCATTCTCTTCTCCTGCAATGAGCATGAGTGAGAATATTAAATCTGCTGGAACAGGTTCTATATCCATTCACATTCGTCGCGGCGATCAGGTACAAGATCCATGGCTTCTCAAGAAACACGGCGACCTCGGCAAGAAGTACTACCTCGCCGCAGTTGAATACATCGCAGGAAAAGTTACCAATCCAAATCTATTCGTATTCTCAGACGACATCACATGGTGCAAAGAACATATGAAGTTCGATCTTCCGACAACCTATGTGAGCTCGCCTAATATCCTCGATTATGAAGAGCTCATCCTTATGAGCACCTGCGCGCACAATATTATCGCCAAGAGTTCATTCTCCTGGTGGGCGGCATGGCTCAATAGAAATCCTGAGAAGATTGTCGTCACACCGAAACAACGCTTCGGTGACCCATCGGTCAAAGCAGATGATCTTACACCTGATACTTGGATAAAAATTTAAGAAGACTACTTCTTGAGTACGTATACTTTCTCGTGATAGAGACCAGAGGCAAGGGGTGCGAAACAAGTTTCAACAACAGACTGGATGATACGCGCAGCGAATGGAACGCGCCAGATGAGAGGTAGACGGAATCCTACGGGCGCAATCTTTTCAATCTTGAAAACTTCACACATCTTCGATTCATATTCCTGATATGTCAGGAAATTCTTGTATCCGGACTTATCATCGAAGCGTTCGTTCAGAGATCCTCTTCCTGCAATAGAAAAGATACAGATTCCATCCGCCTTGAGATGCTCAGATATATAGGCGAGCTCTTCGTCGAAATCAGCATAGTTCGCGACACCTATCTCTATAATGACATCATATCGCGCATCACGAGACTCTTCCCCTCTCACGAAAAAACTCATATTCTCACCTTGGTTGAGCTTTCGAGCCGCGACAATCATTTCAGCGGCCGTGTCGATACCCGTCATTGATGCAAATGACTCGCCCATGACCTTGGATACCTCCTTCATGACCACGCCGTCAGCACAGCCTATCTCTAGAAGTTGGAGACCTTTTCGAGCATGAATTTCTTTTTTCAAGAGCGCACACGTGATAGCGAGCCTTCTCTTGAAGAAACTTTGTACATAGTCCGTGGCACGTTCCGGGTATCTCTTGGCGGAATAGATGGCGCTCTCTTTGTTGTAGAAATCCTGGTCTTTCATTACTGCTTGGTTATATCAAGCAAATGCTTATAGTGAGGATCATCCTTCCATTCCTTGAGCTTCTTGGGATCATACTTGAAATCGAGATCATTGTGGGCGACGACATACAAGTGTGGAGCGATGTAGCTTGCAAGGAAATCGAGAAATCCATTCGAGAAGATAAATGGTCTGATTGCGGCGACTCTCCACCCAGCTCTCTCGACGGTGAGCTTGAGGCTCAACCGTGTAAAGAAGTTCACGTGGGCGACCGCAAGAGCTCCTCTGAATTTATTGAAGTCCATAAGCATAGGAATCGCCGGAATGACTGGAACACCGAGAATCAAGAGCCCATTCGCGCGGGCAACCTTCTTCAGCTTCAAAAGGAATGCATGAGGAGCGAGCAGATGCTCGAAGAGATTGTTCGCCCAGATTGCTCCGAAGAGCTTGTCGAAACCGAGGGAATCTATAAGCTCCGCATTCCCCTTCACGATATTGAGCCCATGCTCCTTGCCATATTCAATCTCTGCCAAAGTAGTCGTAAGACCGACGCTTCCTGGACCGAATTTGACCAGATATTCTCCATAGCCACAGCCGATATCGAGCGTCTTGGTCTCACGGAGATTGAGTCCATCAAGCATTCTGTTGAATGTCTTCGAGGTGGCAACTGGAGCAAATCTGTTATCAGGGGTAGTAGTGTTCATGGGAAGTATAGTATCACTTATTTTCGTAAACTCTCCAAATACCATTCATAGCTCTTCTTGAGACCGTCATCGAGCTTCGTCGTCGACTTCCATCCGAGATCAGCGAGCTTCGATACATCGAGAAGTTTTTTCGGCATACCATCGGGCTTGGACACATCGAAAACGAGCTTCCCTTCAAATCCAACAAGGTCTTTGATCGAAGTAGCGAGCTCCTTGATCGAGACATCTTCGCCTGTTCCTACATTCAAGAAATCCTTCTGATTATAGTTATCCATGAGCCAGACGATTGCCTCTGCAAGATCATCGACATAGAGGAACTCTCTGCGACTAATACCACTGCCCCAGATAACGACTTCCTTGTCGCCGGCAAGCTTCGCGGCATGGAACCTGCGAATGAGGGCAGGAATAACATGCGAGGAATCATCACCGAAATTGTCTCCAGGGCCATAGATATTGGTCGGCATACAGGAGATGAAATCTCTGTTGTATTCAGCGCTAATCTTCTCGCAGAGCTTGATGCCAGAAATCTTCGCCAGAGCATACCCTTCATTTGTTGGCTCGAGCTTACCATCGAGAAGATGCTCCTCCTTCATCGGTTGAGGAGCGTTGCGCGGATAGATACATGAACTACCGAGGAACAAGAGTTTCTTTGTATCATGCTTGAATGCCGACCAAATAATATTGTTTTGTATCTGCAGATTCTCATACAAGAATTCTGCTGGATACGTCATATTCGCCTTGATACCTCCCACACGCGCAGCTGAGTCAATAACATATTCAGGCTTCTCCTGTGCGAAGAATGTGTCGACCGCTCGAGAGTCGAGAAGGTCGAGCTCTTTCCTTGTGCGAGTAAGTACATTCGAATATCCCTTGGCGAGCAACATGCGCACGACAGCACTTCCGACGAGGCCGGTGTGTCCTGCGACATATATCTTCGAATTCTTATTCATAGGCATATGACTACTTTATATCTGAGAATATATCTATAAGCAGTTTGATGTCTGCTCCCGTAAGCTCGGGGTTGTTGCCGAAATAGATCCCTTGATTGTGTATTATATCAGCATTCGGAAGCTTCCTGTGTACTGTGCCATGAATCTTGTAAAACGGTTGACCCGTGAGGTTTCCTGCGATCAGGGGACGAACCTCTACTTTCCCTTTCGCGCGACGACGAATAGCTTCTTGTATCTCCTTGGATCGAGCAATGATTGGAAAGGCAAAATTCGAGACGAGCTCAATGTGGTCAGTTGAAACAGGATGATAGAGATCAGTCATAGAATGTAGAGCATCCGCCAGCTTGGCAAAATTGTTCCTCCTGCGACGCACAATGATGTCTGCATACTTGAGTTGTCCCTTGCCGAGGAATCCCGCAATCTCCGTCGGACGGAAATTATTACCGAGATTGTAGAACGTATAGAGCGCATAGAAATCATCTACTTTATGCTTGGTACGCAGATGTTTCTGCTGATGCGGTTCGAGGTGCCTATCCCATCCATGACTGCGAATAATCTTAAGCTCACGCGCGATATTCTCATCATCAGTGACAACCATACCTCCTTCGATAGTAGACATGTGATGCCCCACGAAGAACGAGAATGTACCGCCGAGACCGAACGAACCGAGCTTCTTACCTTTGTACACTGTACCGAGAGCTTCACATGCATCTTCGAAGAGTGCTATTTTGTTCTTCTTGCAGATAGATTTGATTGCAGCAAGATCGTCGACGAGACCGAGCACATGGGTCATGAAGAGTCCTTTGAGTTTGTGTTCTTTCAAGGCGTCCTTGAGCGTTGACGGAGATATATTGAGTGTCTCGAGACTCACATCGATAGGGACGGGCGTGAGACCAAGCTGGATGAGGGGCAATATATTCGTCGGCCAGGTCACCGCGGAAAATCCCACTTTGTCACCCTTCTTCAGAATACCCGCATGCATAAGTGCTTGGACAAGCGCAAAATTTGCCGTGCTTCCACTCGAGAACATCACCGCGTGGCGAGCACCCTGCCACTTCGCAAATGATTTCTCGAAGTCGCGACACTCTTCGCCAAACGAAAGTTGTTTACCACTCTCGATGAAGCGCATAAGGGCCATGCGCGTCTTCTTCTCATTATAAAAAGCTGATTTGACGAGCTTGATCATATTAGGAATTTTTCTTCATACCACGCATCTCCTGTTCGAGATCGGAGTCTACCATGAGCTTCACAAGCTCCTTGAATGACGTCTTAGGCTTCCAACCGAGAATTTTCTTCGCTTTTGCAGCACTACCAAGAAGCACTTCAACTTCTGCTGGGCGGAAATAGTGCGGATCAATCTTGATGATGGTCTTACCAGTTGCACGATCGATACCGATCTCATTCACGCCCTTACCTTTCCATGCAAAATCAATCTTCAACATCTTCGCAGTGAGCTCGACGAGTTGTCTGACCGAATACATCTTGCCGGTGGCCAACACGAAATCATCCGGCTTGTCAGCCTGAAGCATGAGCCACATGCCTTCAACATAATCCTTGGCATACCCCCAATCACGCTGAGCATCCAGATTACCGAGATACATCACCTGATCGAGACCAAGCTTGATGCGAGCGAGACCTCTAGTGACCTTCCTCGTGACGAAAGTCTCTCCACGTCTCGGAGATTCATGATTGAAGAGAATGCCATTCGTCGCAAATATGCCATAGCTCTCGCGATAATTCTTGGTCGTCCAATATGCGTACACTTTCGCACATCCATATGGTGAGCGCGGATAGAATGGAGACTTCTCTGTAAGTGGAAGTTCAACAGCTTTACCAAACATTTCACTTGATGATGCTTGATAGAACCTCGTCTTGATTTTGGTGTCCTTGATAGCGTCGAGCAGGCGCAATGTGCCGAGACCGACTACATCGCCAGTGTATTCAGGCATATCGAAGCTCACACGCACATGACTCTGTGCACCGAGATTGTAGATTTCATCAGGGCGTATCTTCTCCAAGAGGCGTGAGAGATTGCTTGAATCAGTCAGGTCACCATAATGAAGAATGAGCTTCTTATTCTTCATGTGCGGATCCTGGAAAAGGTGGCTGAGGCGCTGAGTATTGAAAGATGACGCGCGGCGAATGAGTCCGTGGACTTCATAACCTTTCTCGAGGAGGAATTCCGCCAAATATGATCCATCCTGTCCCGTGATGCCGGTGATGAGCGCCTTTTTCATAGATAGTGAGTGTAGCAATAGTTTACCAAAGAAACAGTATTGACACGCTACTCTTAAAATGATATAATATAAGAAATAGTATTCCAGCGAGAAGCTGGCATACAAAACAATTCACCAAAGGTTATATTGTGAACGTTCCTTTAAAAGAAGCAGATAAAAACAAAGTTGTCCTTGTGACGACGACATCAAGTCCATCGCTTGATGACATACGAGCCCAGCTCGCAATCAAGACCTGTCTCGCAGCTCGCGAGCATGGATACAGGATTATCGTGGTCGAGGGAAGTCCGTGCCTGGAATTCAAAATGGCACTCTGGAGAACTGGAGCGACCGTTACCGACCAGACAGAACGAGGAATGGGTGTATCTCGCCGTCAAACTCTCAAAGCAGGGATTGCGACGGAAGCTGAAGTGATTGCCTGGATTGAGCCGGAGAAGCATACTCTTATTCCCCTGCTCGAACCATGCATAACACCTATCCTGACCAAACAGGCCGATGTGGTCATCCCTCATCGGCAAAACCTCGACGGATATCCTCACTACCAGCAACTCTCCGAGCGTCGCGGAAATCGTGAGCTCGGGAATATCACTGGCCGACCTGATCTTGATCCATTCTTCGGGCCACGGATCATGTCTCGGAAAGCTGCGTCAATAATGGCCGGCTATACCGGACAAGGCGGGAAAAACGTCTATGGTGACAAATGGGAGATTTTGTTTGTTCCCATCGTCTGGTTCATCAAAAATGACATGCGGATAGAGTCGGTCACTGTCGACTATCATCACCCGCCCGAACAATTGGCGGAAGATGATGCTTCCATGAGGACGAAGCGCGACGAACAGCGCACTTGTATCGTGAAAGCAATGGACCGCGAGGCGAAGCGTCTCAGAATCAAACGTTTGTTCAAGCACGTGTGAAGCCCACGAAAAATCAAGCGCCGTTCCTTTGCAGGAACGGCGCATTTTTATTTGAAATGAAACCTACTTCACTTTCTTGGGACGATGATAGTACCAGCGTCTCCCTATGCGGAATACTCCACCGATAACAGGAATGTAGCATGCTCGGCGAGTTAGATACTCCACATACTCTTCCTTCGCTCTATTTGTAATTACAGGAATACCTTCACGCTTACAGAGTGCCAATGCATCGTACTGCCAGCGACCACGCTTGATAGCGGTAATGAATATATCTATAGCAGGATTCTTGGGCCACACGCTCAAGAAGAGTTCATTCATCTTGTGTGCACGCTTGGTACCATCGAGCTCCATCTGCCAAGCGTTCTCACCTGGTACGAGCAAGCGCTTGAATGCCGCCTTGTCCCAGATAGCTGTCATCGTAGAGACACGATACGGAGCACTCTCACCGATAATGCCGAGCTCGGCGATATCCTTGTATGGCTTATCAGGACCTGGTGTCGGTGTCAGGCGGAGACATGAGACACCATCCTTCTTGAGGAGCTCGAGCAGTCGAACGACACGGGCTGTATCAACTGTCTTCAGGATGAAGACATCTTCGAGGAAGTAGATGAAATTCTTCTCAGGAATAGTATCAAGTGCAGCAATCATATTGTTTGCCCAACCAAGATCCTTGCCGAGATTGATCATGTTCACTCGCGGATCAACGACTTTCTTGGTCTCTGTTATGAGATACACCTTGAAGGGACAATCAGGCCAGTATTTGAAGAAGAAGGCGAAGAAAGGACCCCACGAATCCTCGTAGCTATCGCATGACGGAATGATTACTGCGCAGTCGTGTGTATTATTCATAGGAGTATTCTATTGTGTAGATATGATACCTCTTTTCACCGCTTCATCAAATATCCCTTTCACTCGAGCCTTGGTCGAGTGTGCTGAGATAATTCCTGCATATTCATCAGACATATTTATCTGAGCGTATCCATCTTTCAAGAATATGGCGACCTCCTGGAGTTTCTTTTCAAAATCGGCGAGATCACTGAACTGAACGATCCTCTTATAGTCCAGCGCCGAGCTTCCCTCTTCATAAATATCGATAGTCTCAGTCATGAGCATGCATCCATTGCCGAGAATCTCCCAGAAGCGTGCAGTGTCGAAGCCTCCACCACCGATCGAGATGCCAACTTTCGAACGCGCCAAGATATCGTAGAACTCATTCCTGCCAGCAACCTTCTGGTCATCGCTGAAAGTGAATCCTTTCGTCTTCTTGGTATGACAGGTCAACCCATTTTTCTTGCAGAATTTCTCGAGAACTTTGACCGCCTGTCTCCTCATGATTGGATATTCGTCTTGCCCGAAGATACAGCAGAAATCAATATCCCTTTTCTTACCAGCATCATATGAGCCGAGATAGCGTGACTCTATACCGAACGGAAATGGCATGATGCCACCGATGTACGGCTTTTCTCTGCGGAAATAGAGTGCGCACTTCGCGAGCATGTCTTCATCTATCTTGCCCCATTCCGGATAGGTTCGATTCTCGAGCTGAGTGCGAATATCGCGATCATAGCGTCTGTCTTTGCCGAGCTCACTTCCATCAATGAAAACTGTTTTGTCCCAGCGACCAATCTTATTCGCCAATTCCTGATTGGTCGTGTTCTTCCCGCAAGTGAAGATGATGAGATCAGCCGTAGCTGCAAATCTCTCGAAAGATACTTCATCGAGCCTATAGGGAGAGAGGTCGTAGGGACAGAGATATTCCTCAGGTGGCAGTGCGAGCTCGATATCATGATATGCACTGTCGCCATCACGCATGTGCTGCAAGATACCATCCAATACGGTATTGGTGAGATATTCGCTGCGGACTTTCGGCGGTATGAAAGCGATTTTCATGTGACTAACTGATATGCACGCAAATTACTTATTCGGCTTGAGCACAAAGAAATGATGGTACTGGTTCTCAAATGGTACAAAATCTTTTTGTATTGAAAAATACTTTTTGAGAATCTTCCTGATCTTCTGTATCTCATGCCCCTTCTTACCGATTTCGAAATGATGTTCTCCGTTCCATACATGCTTGGGATGAAATGGAAGTTTGAATGCCCACTTAACCCTCTTCATGAAAGGAATCTTGAATGAGAGCTCACATGAGGGGCCGAAGTGCGGAAGACTGATGATTACCGCTTTCTTCGAGACACGGGCAAGTTCTGACAGCGCTTTCTCGAACATTTCAAACGGGATATGCTCAAGCACTTCGAAGGCACACGCAACTTCGAACTCATCATCAGCGAACGGCAAATCAAGGACACTTGCTACGACATCGGGAATCAAATCCTCAGCTATGTCAGCCGCAATATATTTTATGGTTGTGTTCTTCTTGATGTAGTCACCGAAAACACCATCACCAACACCAATCTCCAATATAGAGGCAGGATTGAACTCAAGAGCCTCCTTAAGTTGGAAGAAATAGCTCGCCCACCTACCGAGGTGAGAATACGCCTTGAAATCATAGTGACCCTTATCTACCTGCTTCTTCATATCAGTTCAGCTTAGCAGAAATAGTCTGTATAAGCATGCCGACATCAGCCTTCTCTCGCGCGACCTTCTGTAGGTCTGCACCGACTTGCGCTGCACCATCTCCAGAAAAGAGCTTCATTATCTTCGTGGCCAAGTCGCTCGCATCTCCCTCCATGAACATGAGTTTACCGGCATGAACACCGAAATATCCATTGAACGCGCCATTCGTCGCCAAAACAGGCACTCCTGCAGCCATTGATTCAAGTACAACCTTGTCCGCACCACCTGTTGGAGCTAGGTTAACTGTCACATCAGCAGATGCATATCTCTCAGGCATATTCACTGGAGAAATATCACCAACGAAATGTACAATCTCTCCGAGGTCATATTTCGAAATGAGAGCTTCTAATGTTTTCTTATAGGAACGATCATTCTCAGTCACTGGGCTGCCAATGAAGTCGATAGTGAACTTCTTTCCCCACTGCTTCTTTAGAAGATGCGCAGCTTCAATAAGAACATCACCATTCTTTATCGGTGTAATTCTCCCGACGCTCAATAAGGTAATCGGCTCGACACCAATAGTTTTGCTTCGTGGCGCATCAGCGTACTGCGCGACATCTATACCATGTCCCGTCGCGAGAACCTTGTTGCTTGCGAGCTTGAAGCCCTCTTTCGAAGCAGTGAATACCTGATCAGCCAGTTTTTCTGCAATTATCAGTTTCGTATCAACATTCTTGTGCGTATACCAGAGAGATATTTTCTTTCCCAGCACCTTCCAGATTAATCCACCGAGGACGACGTAGATCGGATTCATATGTACGAACACAGCATCGTAGTTCTCCCTTTCCTGCCAGATATATTTATAAAAATGGAGGATGTATTTGAGTTGTGAACTATCACCTTTCACCTTACCCAGAGAAAGGACTTTCACATTTGCTGGCAATTCATGAGCACCTTCTTCGAGACAGATGACAACAACCGACTCACAGTGTCTCGCAAACTCGATGATCCATCGATGGAAAAATCCCAAAATAGGATCTTCCAGATTCACCTTCTGAGTTACGATGAGAAGCTTCATGGATTTAGTTCGATTTGTTAACACCTCCGATGAATTCAAGAATTGATTGTGCCCTATTCTTCCAGGAATAAACCTGTACCTCGTGCAAAGCCTTCTCAGCCCTCTTCTCAGCTTCAGAATAATTATCTAGAACAGCATCGATGGAGTGTGCGAGGCTCAGTGCATCATCTGCAGTGAAGAAGTGTGAATTCGTCTCGTTCAATATCTCACGTATGCTTGGCAGATTCGATGCAATGATCGGTCGTCCACTCGCCATATAACCGAAAAGTTTCATCGGTGACGTGTAGAGCTTCGAGATATCTTCTTTAGCACTGTTCGGAATAATCAGGACATCTGCGGCTTTCTGGTACACCGGCGTCTCTTGGCGCGGTCTGTTACCGAGAATGAGGAGATTCGACATATGTCCGAACTCTTTCTTGAATGCGATCACATCATTCTCCACGCCTCCGATGAAAACAATGAGCGCCTCCTGATGCTTCATATGCGGGAAAGCTTGTGCGAGCGTGCCGGGACCCTTCCATGCGAACATACCGCCTTTGTAGAGAACAATCTTCTTGTCACTCGGCAAACCAAGCTTCGCACGTGCCTCAGCTCGAGATATCTCTATATCGAATCGATCAATATCAGCCGCGTCTGGTGCGACGAGAATATTTTTCTCTGATACGCCCATTCCTATATATAAATCTTTGAGACCGGCACTAATCATGACCATTTTGACTCTGAGCAGTATCGCCATCCTCACCACTATGTTCTTCTCTCCACCATGACCTTCCCAGGCAACTGTCTTCCCAAGCATGCGCAAACACACCGCCACCATCTCATCGCGCGTATAGAAAATATGATTCGTCTTGATTAGAGAGAAAAGTGCTGCAAAAAAAGCGAATGAGGCTGTCTGTATAATATGTCCGATTTTTCCAAGCGCCAAACTATTGATACACGGCAACTTGAAGATGCGGAAATTCTCCTTCACATCGTGGTATTGGAAAGGATCCTTGTCTATATGATTCTTCCTTCGCGGAACAACCAGCGTGACTTCATCACCCTTGTTTGCAAAAGCTGAACACATCTCCATAACTTGGATACCATGCGCCTTTTCCGTTGGGAGACGGATGTTAGCGATATATATGATTTTCTTAGGTATTTCAGACATGTAGATTCGTTATGATACTCTCTGCAACCTTCTCACTACTATCGAATGGAATAATCTCTACTCCTACTTCTCGTGCAACTCCGACATCGGTCGAGATAATCTTACACCCAGCCGCCTGTGCTTCAATAAGAGTCATACCGTATCCTTCAAACAAAGACGCATTCAAGAATGCATCGGTGGTTTTGTAATACGAATACAGCGTCGCTTGATCTGCCCACCCTTCGAATATGATCTCATGTTCAACCTTGAGATTTGTCGCCAAAGCCTTCAAAAAAGGAAGTTTCGAACCTGAACCGACAATGACCAGTCCTGCCTTCGGAATTTTCTCGATAACCTTCACCCAGGCTTTGATTGCCAGTTCTATATTCTTTTCTTTTTCCAAGCGAGAAGCCATCAGAACGATTTTTTCAAACTGAGGATACTTCTTATGCAAATCAGCACCTTCAATAATTTGTGCAGCTTTAACCTTCTCTGTATCAACTACTATCGGCTTCACTTCTATCTTTGAAGCATCGATCACAAGCTTCTCAATGAGGAAATCTTTTATTTTATTCGACACGACACGGATATGGTCGGCTTTCGGCAAATAATTCAACGCCAAGAATTTCCTGGTCTTATTACCAAGCGTATAGGTGAAATTCGAACTTCCAATGTCTGTGTGCACCTGTATTTCAAATTCGATCTGAGGAAACTGCTTCTTAAGCGCAACACCCGTCATAGAGGTTAGAAACGGATCTTGGCAGGTGATATTCGTAATACCTCTCTTCTCGACGAGGAATCTTCCGAGACGCATGGCCGCAAATGGATTCATCAATTTCGATGACGAGTTTGTCGGGTACGCCCAGCAGTTTGGAGTGATAACAACTTCACCACCCGATGCACCAAAAACAATAATATGAACTTCGTCCCAGCTCTTCGCGTATTCTTCTTGGCGTGCACGGACTGCGCTCCCTTCTTGAAGGATTTTGGCGTCGGTCGATATCATCAACAGTTTCTTCATGCCCGTTTAGAGTTTCTTCCAGATGGCGACAATTTCATCTGCGATCTGCATCCATGAATGTGAAAATGCGAGCTTCCTTACCTTGTCTGCCTGCGCCGCGCGATTCTTGGGATCAGCGAGCCACACGATCTTGTCGACAATAGCTTTTTTATCCTTTGGATTCACATAGAGCGCTGCATCTCCAAGAAGATGCTTGATACCGACTTCTTCAGTGACGATGAATGGTGTGCCACATTTAACTGCATCCAATATCATCTGCGGACTAGCGTCGCCGAGGGAAATCAGAATAACCGCGTAAGAACGGTGTATTTTTTCGAGGAAGCTGTCATATACCGCCTTGCCGCAATTGAGCTCTACAGGGGCAAAATTGGCCCTCTGGAGTGCCTCCTGGGCCTCACCGAAGCACTCTTTGAGGAAGTCCGTATTCTTCCATTTGAGAGGCCTAGTTCCTGCGACAAACATGCGATTTTCAGGTTCGACAACCGGCTCACGGTCACCACAATAATTCTCGACAACAACATTCTTCGTAGTATCAAGCTTGTATGCTTTCTCAAAAATATCCTTCTGCCATGCGGTGCTGAAAATAACTTTCGACGCTGAGCGCATCACTGATCCACCAAGTTTGAAAATCATTTTTTCTTTAAGCGAGAGTTTGCTCATGCTCGTCTCATAGAAATTCTTAAACAAAACTAAATCACTCGTACGCTCAGTGTATGTCTCCCAAAGAAAATCTCCTCCGGTGCGAACAATATATTTCTTGCGCATAAGTGCGCAGGCGTACATAGCAGGAACTCCTGAGCTCCAAGTATCGAGAATAAGTATCAAGTCCGCATCCCAACCTTTGCGGATGATTTTCAAGAAAAAGAGGATGTGACGAACGAACGGCGGAAATGCACGTTCCCAGCGATATGCGGCAACTTTCACATCGTTGTTAGCACCCTTCCAGGTCTCATAAAGGTTACGAGCATACTGAGCCGCACCCCCAATATCTGGCGGATATATACCTGAAGCGATGAGGATTCTCATATCGAGTAATACTACACTATTTAGCAGTTTTGTGTACGGGATTGCGACTCCGGAGCCACCGTGATAGCGTGATGTCAGAGGAGAACTAGAACTATGAAAAAACACCCTTTGGGACACATTATCGGCACATTCCCATACCGTCTGGCTCTTGCTGGAGGATGGTATGACCAGCCATTCATCTCGAAACATGATCCTGATCCGCCAGGGTCAATGGTAGTCGTTCAGATCGAGCCGAACTTTCCCGCAATGGAACGTTCTGGTTTGGCGACAAGCACACGCAACACAGCAGCAATACTATGGCATGGCATACTGCCTCGTCGGCCAAAAGAGACTCTCATGAAGGAGCTTTATGAAGCTGAAAATCGAGGAAAGTCTGCACCGAGTGGATCGCAAGACATGGCCGGACTCATCTACCCGGGAATCAACAAGCTCGCGTATCATTACGCCATTAATGGCGGAAAGTTCCCAACAAGCATCACATCCATCGAACATGTTGATAGATTCCGCTGGCTCGAAAAGGTATTGCACATCCTACCTATCGCTCCACGACCGCTCGGTTACAATCCGCTCTCGAAGAAAAATCTCGACCCTCAGATGATCTCTCGGTTAGGAAGAACGGGGAAAGAATGCTTCGAAGCCATTTGGAACATGGATTCACGGGCTCTCGGATCGTCATTCAACGATTGTATGCTTTGTTGGGAAAGCATTCTGCCCTGCACGGTCAAACATCGTGCCAT
>JBDLTF010000008.1:0-35068 GCA_039799225.1 Candidatus Parcubacteria bacterium
ACATAATCAATCGTCATAGGAACATTCAAGCTACTCTGACAGCGCACATAGTAGGTATATGTTATTCCATTCACGAGACCAGTGAGTGTACTCGAGTGTGCGGTGCCTCCCGTTGTCGTGAAGGTATTCGCGATACTCGCGTACGCAGTATCTGCAACTGTGCCATATCTACATGTCGCGGCTATATCCGTAGCAAGCGAGAGTGTCGCACCAGTCGTACCTGCAGCAAATGTTCCTGAGGGAGCTCCATTCGAGGCGTCAGGAGCATTCGATGGTACGGCAATCGTGGTAGTCGAAACGCTCGAGCTTTGTGAGCTCGCATTGTATATCGCATCAAAAGCAGAGACAGCGTATGAATACAACGTGCCATTTGAGAGTCCTGTGTCCGAATATGATGTTCCCGTCGTTGTAGCTACCGGACTTCCTCCTCCATTGCGATATATACGATAGCCCGAGACTCCTGACGACGGAAATCCCGGATCTATAGAGGCGTCCCATGAAAGATTGACCTGAGATGTAGTGACATCGGTCACTTCGAGATTCGTCGGTACAGTTGGCGCGGTCACATCGCCACAATCGAGCCCATTACAGAAAGTAACGGTGAGATTGAAGCTATTGGCCTGCAGTCCAGCAGGTATGAGTACGCAAGCTATGACGATGAGTGAAGCGAGCTTTTTCATTCATATCGAACTATTTTTTGAGGCTAATGCTAAATTTCAATCGTGACTTAATGAATCTAATCAGGAAGAAGAGGAACAGGACCGTAACAACGAATCCGACGATATACCAGACAGGCATTGCATAGAAAGAAGTCGATGCGGAAGAGAGGAGTGTACCATCGGTCGCATATACAGAGGCGACCGCTTTGTATTTACCGAGAAGGAGTCCAACCACGTTCCAAGAGAAATTAAGTTTTTTGATTCCTGTAGGAAGTACTGCGTAACCCTCAATCGGAACAGATCCGACCTTGGTGCCGAAGATATTAGTGATATCAATCATACCCTTCGGCTCGAAGTGAACCGTTCCTGTGTTCTCAAAGTCGAGATTGAAGTTGACGGGACCCTTCTGGACAAAAGTATCCGTCCAGAAATTTTTGATATCTCCTTTCTGCTCAAATTTTCCCGGAATAGTAACGAAGGTAAGAACACCGACCTGTGTACCGACCTTGATCTGAGATTCTGCATCCGAAACATTGGTCGCCTTGAAGAAGAATACACCGAAATGGCTTCCTGGCTCTGCGTCTTGTGGGGCATTGATGGTGTATTCCATCTGTCTAGACTCACCTTGCTTGAAAGTGAACTGATGAGGTCCATTGACGGTAATCCAGTCGCGGACAGTGGTCACACCAGGAGCACGCCCGACGAATTGGAATGTTTCCGTTCCCGCAGTTGGAATGAAATCCTGAATACTTACGTCGACAACAACATCCTCTGTACTTGCATTCGAAAGGAGGATAGTTCCTGAAACCGAACTACCCGGCTTCATAGTCTGAGATATCTTGATGGGCTGTATAGTGAGCCCTGTGCCCGCCTGTGCGATAGGAGCCTGGCCGCCCATGATAAGCGCAGCCAACACGGCTAGTGCGACACCGCTTCTTGTAATGAGTCGATAGGTCATGAGGGAATACTAGTTTCCCGTGGCAGTATATGTCAAGGGCGCGCTATATGCTCCAGTCGGCTGGCTTGCAGAAACATTGAGGTAATACTGGACTGTATTGAGGTGATTGCTTGCACTGTAAGATCCCGCTGTCGCGTTGCCAATCTGTCGGGAAACGGTTGAACTTGCAATACCTGCCCACTTTGCAGTACCAGAAGCATCTGATGTTCCCCACCATCCGGTCGAAATAAATGGTGTGCCGTTCGTGCTTGATGCAGTCATGACGCGGAATGCAAGAACATTACCCGAGCTCGCCAATGAAGCTTGGACGACTGCATTACCACCAGTGGTAGTAGCAGCTCCTGGAATCCATTCCGTCTGGTCAGTGACTGATGCGGCGTTTCCAGACAATTGAAGGTTATTGTTCACCGCGCTCTTGTTATCACCAGAGAGGGTGATATTCCATCCGTTAGTGCTGTTGGTGAGCACATCAAGCGTCGTGGTTGCCCATGCGACGGTTGCTGGGGTCACTGTACC
The DNA here is from genome assembly GCA_039799225.1 of Candidatus Parcubacteria bacterium. Classification (GTDB taxonomy): domain Bacteria; phylum Patescibacteriota; class Minisyncoccia; order Phycocordibacterales; family PALSA-1337; genus C7867-002. The sequence continues at coordinate 2,134 of JBDLTF010000008.1, forward strand.
AAACTGATTCGATGAGGTTGTGAAGGTGATGGAGGTTGCGACAGTTGCTGTGAGAGTAACCGCAGCAGCGTTGGCCTGAATCGCATAGACTATCGAAGAGAAGACGAGGACCGCCACAAGAACAGCGCTCACCGCATCACGAACGAAACCGGTCGACTTGGATACTGAATGGAATGACATGATAATTGATTTGATTAATATTTTTTGGTGCACAAGACGCACGTATTACTAACAATTATAGCACGCTCGCCAGTCTCGGCTTATCCACATGCTGGCTAAGGATTCGCGGTCGCCGTATAAGTGATGCCACCTGAATAGGATCCGTTCACCTGAGTGACTGGAGTTGTCACGTTATAGAGGACTCTCACTACTGTATCTGTCAATGAAGGAGTTGACCTATTAACGATTTGACGAGCAGTCGAAGGAATACCTGCGAAAAGAGCACTTGCCGTGGTATCAGCGGTCCCCCACCATGCTGACGCATAGTTGGGTGCATCAGTTCCAGCTGATCGTACCCTAAATTGCAGTGTCTGAGCCTCTGTGGTCGATGCAGTCGCATTGCCAGCACTGGTTGTTGCCACTCCGGGGACCCAAGCTGTCTTATCGGGTATGTAGTTCGATCCTGACGACATCGTGCCAGTGCCATTATCTCTATTAATAGTGATGTTGAACCCTGTTGAATTACCAGAAGCCACCGTCAATATACTTGAGGTTGCTGCAAGAACTCCCGGCGTGATAGTACCCAATGCTTGTGTAGCTCCATCGACAGTAAACGTGAGTGAACCTCCTGCAATAGCAGCTTCTGGATATGCGGTGTATGTATAATTCGTAGCTGATCCCGCATTTGTGACACGGAAACAGTATGTTCCACCGTCTGAAGCCGCGACGAGCGCCTGGATCGAATATTCAAGCTCAGTATAGGCATCACTAGATACAGATACTGCTGCGGCTGTACTTGAAGTATCCTTGATTCCCCCGTTCGAAGATATAAATGTCGCGTTTTCATTGGCAACACCACCACTCGAAACAGCGATATTGGTGGTGTTACCTCCATCAGTGAGATTTGATGAATCATACATATCCCAATCCCCTCCCACTGCACCAACATCGGTCCATGAAACGATTGCTGCGCATGTCGGCGACTTGAGTCCATACTCGAGACGAAATTGTTGTGTAGAATAATTGAGTATCGTCCCACCCTCATTACTTACCTCAACACGAAGACGAACACCTGTTAATTCGGCCAATCCTGTAATGTTGGTATCGGACACACTGCTCGTCTTCGAAGTCGCAGTTGTTTCTGATCCATCATCGTTGCGCCAATGATAATGTATCTGGGTATATGAAGGAGCTGGACCTTTGTAGAGATTTCTCAAGAATCCGCTCTGGATACCGAATGATGCTGAGGTTGATGTTCCTATTGCAGCTTGACCTACTGCGCTCAAAAGTTTGAAGCTGGTCGAGGTGCCGAATGCGCTCGCTGAGCTACCTCCAGTGCCCGAGAATGTCCTATGCTTTATGAAAAAACTCGTCGAGGAAGCATGCGGAGATACAGAGAGGTCCGTCGATGTTTGGACTGCCGCCTTGAGTATTACTATGGCAATAGCACCTGTATCAGCAGTTGTGACACCGTTGTTATATGTATGAGTCTGTGTTCCTGAACTGAGGGGTAGCGAATACGAGTTCAGACAATAATTTGATCCGTCGGCACCGCATCCGAGACCGAATTCAGTTTGAGACCCTGGTACACTTATGTTTGGATATATCACTGACTGGAAAGTGGACAACACAAGGTTTCCCGCAGTCGAGGCTGAGGCCGACACTGTCATCGGGTATACCGCGCTGGGAATCGTCGTGATATTCGAAGCATCAATAGTACTTGAAACCCCGTATGCAGATATAGCACCACAGGTACCATCACCACCACCAGGAACGTTGAAGACTATATTTGCAGTCGCAGCTGCTGGATTTGATAGAATGAAAGCAACAACTCCTTCTTGGCTTGCTATACGTGCCTGACCAATCTCCGTCATAGATACCCCGTTGAATGTCGCTGTCATCGCCCCTGGATTCCCATAGGTCGAACACAATAAAACGATAGCACCGTCTGACCCTGATGCATGGACATGCGACCATGTTCTCGATGTGGCTCCAGTCCAATTACCAGCGTCCGATGTATTACCAACCGTTATTGTCGAGATGCCCTTCACCTCAACCACAATCCCCGACATATCTACTGTACCTGTATGGTCGGTGATTCCATAGTTAGTCGTGCCAGCTGTTCCTTGGTCAGTCCAACTGAATACAAATGATGTGTTTGACCCGGATACGAACTGAGCAACTCGTTGAGTTCCACCTGATGAAGGAGAAGCTGTCACAGTAGTATCATTTACCGCATTCCAGTCTGACATAACCACGGCGACAGCGGAATTGTCTGACCCTCTCGTGAGTGAGATATCCTTGCTGGTAGAGTTATCCAATATATTAGTGGCACCAATTCCACCAGAACCACGATAGACGAATACCGATATACCTCTTGATTGAAAAGCGAATCCGTCACTTGTAGAAGTGACCACCCCTGATCCATTCGAACCAGCAACAGCAGACCATGCATATACAGGAGTACCATCACCACCAGGAACAGGAGTTGTATTAACCGATGTAACAAGTGAAAAAGCCAATCCTGTGGCCGTTGGCGTATTGAGATATGCAGCACTTGTATCGTTATTTTCCGTCGCACCAAGAACCACAACGAGATCGCCAGCCTGCCATGTGACTGTCGGAGTAACTTCATTACCTGTTATTTTGTCAGTCCAATCGGATTGTTGATAGTCTACAAGGGTTGGAGGGTTTACCGCAGCAAGAACGCGCAGAGGAGACATAAGCGCGCAGAGCACAACCGCAAAAGATACCCCACAGATAATGTTCCGCTTCATTATCTTCATTATATAGCAAAAATGACCCCAAATGCATGGGGACTCCAAAGTAATCCCCTAGTACGGGTCGTGCCACATGCCTTTCTTTCCTTGGCTCGCCTTCACGATATAGTATTCATGACCATCCTCAAATCCGAATCCGCTGATAGATACTTTCTCCGTCTTCTGTTTCCCTGCTATACACTGCTCCGCGGAATTGTATCGGGCTGATGCAACATCTGAACGGTAATCAATTTCTATAGGGAATATCATGATGACACTGAAATCATCATTACACTTCGTAGTTATAGATATGTTTTGGTCTCCTTCATAGACAAATGAGGTATACGAGCTCGGCTCAGGCATCCCACGGAACGCTTCAGCGATGGCAGGAGCACTATTCGTCTCAACAACCTCACCTTCATGGACCGTTCCTGAAATAGTCTTCACCTCTACATCAGACTTGGTCGAATCACCACGAGATCCATTCCCGCGGAATACGATAACCAAGACCCCTATGGAAATGACGCACAAGAAAACAAGAGCTGTATTTGTTCGAAGTAACTTTTCTATTTTCGAGGTGATTCTGACCATTTATATTTTCTTAACTCTAAGCTCAACCATGATATCGCTTACAACGTTCCAATAATGCTTGATAGCAAACTGTTTCGCTTCTTCAGATTTCTGATTCCACGGCTCGTTGAAATACAAAATCATGTTTGTCACTTCATAATCACATTTGATCGGATAGTGCGCGAGCTTATTGAATTCACGCCACGGTTTCTGATAGTAAAGCCATGTCGCCTCCGATAGGGCGCGGGTATGCGTCGGATCTTGCCAGCAACGAATCGAAGTGTAATAAGGACCTGTGATAATCGCTTTGGCACCATCCTCACAGATGCGCCACATCTCATCCATGAATTTCATGAGATCCTTGGTATGTTCGGCATAGTGGTGAATATTGACCTCTTTGACGCTATTATCCTTGAATGGCCATGGATACTGCTCAAGATCCCAGACTATATCGACGCCTGGGCCGGGCGCGATATCAACACCAAGGAACCCCTCTTTCTTATTCTGTCCACAGGCAATATCGAGCTTGATACCCTTGGAATCCAGATTGTCTTTGTTGAAAATTCCCATAATTAGTTCTTTATAACATACTCATAGACCGCGCGCGATGCTTCTGCTATGAATTTATGTGCTTCTTCGGGCGTGGTCCCGACCGATCCAGCACACATGAGATATGACCTATTAGGCACATAGACGATGCCACAATCAGAATATGCGAGCTCCAAGTCGTTCACCCCGATCTTGTGCGAGACAGTAATACCTTCCGGAACTCCCGCAACAACCATGTCATTGAAATCCGTCTCTGCCAAATAATTCAAAATCTTCTGAGAATGTTCTATGTTAACGTAACTTGCATTGTAGAGCGCAATAAACATGTTGGAAAGGGTCTTGAGATTTATATCGATATACGTCACCTTATCACTCGAAATTTCTGCATACTCCCACCCCATAGCAGAATACACACCCTTAAGAGGATCATCGACTCCGACAAGTTCAGCGGCGCTGATGACGGCTTTCATAGCCGTATTATCTGAATACTTAAGCATAATTCCAATAAGCTCTTCCACTGTAAGACTTTGATCTGTACCCACCTTATATAGGTCCCCGAAATTTTCATCGAGATCGAGATCCGTCAATGTATATGTTTGAGACAAATTAATTTTCCCTTGTTCCTGGAGATGGTAGAGTGCCATCGCGAGTGGAACTTTAACCGTACTCGCCGCTGGGAACAATTCCTTCTCGTCGAGACCGATCCATGAAGAATTGTTGAGATATGCGAAATATATAAACGTCTTCTGTGAACGTTTATCTTTGATATTGACGAGACTTTCACGTAAATCCTTGAAATTGATTATATAGTGCTTACCAAGATTCACCCTCACCGCAGGATTGACCAGTGTGAAATTATCATTATTTGATTTATCCATAACGAGCGAATTATCAGACACTATAGTGACAGTAGGTTGCTTTCCTGCTGTCTTGCGCGTATAGGCGAAAAATAGCGCCACGAGAAGAATGGTGAGCACTATTTGAATGATGATGATTTTTTTCATGCTTTTATAACGCGCCTTACCAGACAATATCGGTCGCAGCATCGAGATGCCCTACCCTCACTCGCGTATCGCAGGCGAATTTGTACCCAAGCTTGCCCGCATTCTCATAGAAGTGCAGATCCTGTGTGTACATCTTTGCACCAACGCCCGCAGTATATTCCTGCCTCGTCTCAAACCATGGCTTAGGAAGATTGGGATTCTTGAACATATCGATCTTGAAGAGATTGAATCCCATGCCGAGGCCTCGAGCTGGTTGCACGGTATCAGGAATCGGCTTTTGCGGAATAAAATTGACTGGCTCAATCGTTGGATCACCATATATCATCGGTTGACCACCTTCACCCTTGGTCCAGTAGAGACCACCGACGACATCATATTGATCCATACTCTCATACAGCTTGAGGATGCCGTCTGGAGGCGGAAGATTATCTTCTTCGATAGTGAGTACATACTTCCATTGTGAGAGATCTGGATTGCTGAGGACGAAATTGAAAGCCATATTGTATGCCTCACCAACTTCGTATCCACGGAAAAATATCGGACCGATACATTTCTGGTTCATCGGACGGATAAGACCCATCCATGCCTGGACCACACGATCAGATATCACGCCCCTCGTAGGACACACAATAATCGTGGAAAGATCCCTGTAGGTTTTACCCTTGTTGAGACGCTCGACGGTAGCTTGGAGATCTGCGTTATGGAGTCCGAGGTTCAGATTTTCGATAATGATTGCGGGAGGTTTCATATCAGGATGTATTATGTCGTACTTGCGAATGTCATAAGAGGCAATATCGTAGCAGTGTGCGCGAATCCTGACAAGAACGCCGACGTAGGGATGTTCGTTCCACTGTAGCCAGCCGAGTTTGTGCTGGTATACGGACCAAATCCAAAAAGAGGCTGATGGGCGCTGTAGTTACCCGTAATTGCTGTTGATCCAACACCAAGACGACCTGCAACCCCGAAGTTCACAACGTTACCCACAAGTCCAATAGAAAGACCTATGTTGGCACTCGATGATGACCTACGCTCATGAACACCGAGCCAATATACTCCTTGGCTCAAGCTCATGCTGTTTCCGAATTGTAGACCAAATATACGTGATCCGACTGTACCGAAGAGAGAATGGATCTGTGCCGTTGTCGAAGCGGTCACTGTCGTGTATGTATACCCAGCGGTTCCTGTGCCTGATGGATACGAGAGAGTTGCCGACACACTACTGTTGGTCACTGCAAATGAATAGCTGCTGCTCGATATGAGTGAGAGAGTTCCCGCATTGTTCGAATAGAGACCAAATCGGCTACTGATAGTCTGCTGACCGGAAATCGATGACGTGGCAAAGGATACGTTCTCCAGCATGTTAATCACGTTGAAAGCGATATTCTCAGAGATGTTGATTGGATAGAATATTGCTGATCCGGTCGTCACGCCCATAGCACCAAGTGTCTGGCTCGCTGTACTTCCCTGATACATAGGTATATATCCCGTCTGAGTAGCCGCTCCGCCCGCATTGACGCTCGCAGTGATTGTGTTTCCGTTGATACCGAACGACACTCCGTTGGCATTCGAGAGTACAACCGTGCCAACACTTGCGGGTGTTCCGCCATTTGCGGTGATAGCTGCGATAGTCGTGGTACCAGCCGTTCCCACATTCTGGATAAGACCTCCTTCACAGATGAGTGCTTGTGAATTGGCCGAGTTGTACCACATGAGACCGTTGGTTGAACATGATTGACCGACATAGTCAGCAGAGTTGCGGAAGTCGAGACCGAGATAAACTGGTGATGGTGTTCCTGCTCCCGTACCGATTTGTACACGGTTGTTGACCGTATCGGTTTTCAGTAATGAGCCATACACGTTCGCAGACTGAAGTGCGTATCCTGATGACAAAATGCTCTGACGAGGAGAGAGTGCTTCCCACGATCCTCCACAAGTAGAGGTAGTCGTGTTCACTTCGACTTGGAGATAGGCGGTCGATGTTGTCGAGAAATCGAAGACGCTCGAGCTCAGAGTGTCCGCTTGACCGACGACTGCAGCGAAGACACCATCTGTTGTAGTTGCTGTTGTCTGTGATGGTGTACCACCAGGCCAGAGCTTACCTCCACCACTTGCAGCGTCATATATTGAGAATCGATAACAATACACAGTACCTGTGCCACCGAGAGCATTTCCCGACGAGTCAGTAAGGCGACCTTCGTACGCGATTTGCATAGGAGCACCCGCAGCAGCCGATGAATTCTCTGGCCAGATAAGATGTCCTGCGAGTGAAATAGACAGGATGACGGAAAGGACCATCTGGACGCAAACGAGAACTCCTACCACCAAGCGGTTGCGATGCTTGGATATGTAGAGTAGTACTTTTCCGTCTTTGATGGACATTGAATGGGGTTCTGTTTAAAAAAGCACCGCTCGATTACGAAAACTTCATATGCGTCAGACTTTCATCCGCATCAGCATAGGCGCGCTCGAAGGCAGTCTGCAGATCGGCACTCTTGGGAAGCGTAGGATCGTTATAGTGGAAATTCGCGTGCACGCTATACTCTATCGGCGAAACTGCCTTGAAGAAATATGTCTGAGTGCGCTTCCCTTTGTCTTTGGTCAACGTATATTGCCAACCAAAACTGGCAACTTCTTCGAGGAATACAGGCTTCACGAATGACTTCATGATTTCCTGCGTCGGAATGACCACATCCATGCGATATATCATATCATAATTGAATCCGTAGGCCGCCGGCTTGCGGTCAGGATAGAGCGCAGAGATAACACGGTGAAGCTCCTGAGCAAGCGAAGACTCTTTCGGTGAACGAATACTCTTATCTTCAATGCGAATACGGTCAGGCTCGAATATCCACTGAAGGCCAGGCACGGGGAATTCGAAGACGCGCGTCGCCATCGACGGTGTATCAGAGAACACACTTCCCTTTGCTGCCTCCCCTGTATAAAGTGCGAACATCTGTGCCGCTTCAGGCAAGCGCAGGGCACCATCTGCAAATGTGACGACTATATTTGATCTCTGGATATGTTTGGCTGTTATATTCATGGGTTTATTCTTCTATCATCTCTATCGTAGTAGTGGCGCTGATCTCTATCGGATACAACTCACTGATTGGCGTCCATGGACCTGTCTCTCCTTGCTCTGCAACGATCAGATACTGACGTCCATCGCGGGTAGTATCAGCTGGCAATGATGCCATATCATAGCTGAAAGTGCCATCGACACACTCATGCGCCTCATTGATTACCGATGAAGATACTTTCTTGAGATAGTCAGCTTCGCTCTTGTAGGTCAGTATGACGAAATATTTCTTCGAGCATGACCCTGAAGCGACAAGTGTCCCGTTCTTCGCTTCGAGAGTCGCTCTGATAACGCTCGGCGTCGACCTTCCGATGAGCTCGGCAGGTGCAGCAGACTTACCTTCTGATGCGAGAGGTTTCGAATCTCCATCAAGGAAGAATGAAAGGACTCTCTTCTTGACCTCGACCTGCTGTGCAGCTTTCTTCGCCTCTTCAAGCAACTCATAGGCATCTACAGGGCCATTTCCATCACCAACGAGTGCATCGACAGCGTTGGTGACTGCAGCGAGACCTTGTGCAGCAAGCTCAGCGAGTGTTTGATTGTATTCTGCGCGCATCGACATACTATCCAGATAAATATCAGGTTTCTGATCAATGGTCGGCAAAACTGCGAGCATGATTTGAAGACGCTTAACTTCGTCCCATGAGGTCACCGGAATCTCCACCTTATATCCTTTCCAGTTATCCTTATTCACGCGACCAATAGCAGTCCAACGAATACCATCGAGACTGTAGCTCACTTCGAGGAAATCCTTGAACGAAGACATTTCTGAATCAACAGGCTCAGCAGCTTCGACTCGTGAAGCGATGAGACGCGCGATGAGTGAGCTTATACTGTTATCTACATTAAATGATTGCGGTGCATCAGAAGCTGGAGCTGACTCTGAAGATTCAGAAGATTCCGACGCGGAATTATCCTCACTAGAACTCTCTTCAGAAGATGGTTCTGTTGGGGAAGGCTCGGGATTTGAGCTTGATTCAGACTTCTCTTCAGGTGCAGACTCAGTCTGATCATCTGTAGATGATTCTGACGGCTCACTTCCTGGAATCACCGGAACATCAGTGGTGGTCGAATCATCCACAGGAGTTTCATCTGAATTATTTGTGTCCGATGAATCCGTCTGAGAAGATCCGCCGGTAGTCTCAGTACTTGATGCGACAGGAACTATAATATCTGCTGCAGGAATCGTAATGTATCCTTCAGGGCTAGTGTATGACTCCTCTTCAGGAGTAGTTGATGATGCCATCCCGTCTGGAAAAGCAAAATTCCAATTAAACGATATGACTGCTTTCGTCGGAGGATTCTTGGCATTCCTTATCGAGAAATATCCACAGAATATCTGGGATGCCACTGATGACTCGAGATATGCCGAATTCTCTGCAGTAAATGTGGCTGGATCGAACTTCACCGCAGAAACCGCCGATGGACCACTCGCATGCTGAGGATATTTCCATCCACCAAGACAGAAGTTCGGATAGTATATGACGCTCGCCGCCTCGACGCGAGAACTATGGAGCATCATGCGACTCAAGACAAGTACACCAAGGCCTACCACGGCTGTACCTCCGACGATAACGACCGTTCGGGCGATGTAGCGCTTTATTTTGGCTGATGCAGACATAATAAGTAGCTTCATTTTATCATGAAGCCGCTCGATATAGCCTGTGGAGAATGCCCGCTCTATTTATGCCCTAAACCTTGAGATATCTGCGGGCTGCTATGTAGCTCGCCGCTCCCCCGACCGTGATACCAAGACCCATAATAAGCAAGAATATCTGTGTGAAATTTGCCACGAAATAACGGGAGAGAATGTTCACCGCGAGCTCGAAGTCTGCCGCGACCTGAACGCCAGCGAAACGAAGTACGAGCACGTCACTCCAATATGCAACCGCAGCCATACATATAAGGGCGATAATGCCTGACAGTATGCCGTACATGATGCCTGAAACCACGAGAGGTCCACGAACGTAGACATTGCTTGCTCCGACGAGCTTCATGACAGATATCTCATCTTTGGCGGTATATATAATAAGACGAATCGTATTCCACACGACCACGATCGATACAAGAATAAGGATAATGGCTATGATTACGCCTGCCTGCTCCACTGCCGGTATGATGCGTCCGAGACGGTCGATAATGAGCTTATTCTGCTGATAGTTGACCTTCTCGACGATAGGATCACCTGATTCACTCACCGGAGACTTGTTTTCGAGGAAATTTGCAATGCTTCCATACTGACCAGGATCCTTTGCTTTGATATTGAGAACTGCAGGAAATGGATTGGTGCCAATCTCATCGAGACCCTGCATTATGAGCGCATTATCTTGCCACTTTTCCTTGAATTGTCCGAGGGCAAGATCACGGGATACGTATTCCACACGAGAAACTTCTGCGAGTCGCTCGATATCCTTCTTGAGTGACAAAATATCCGCTTCAGGAGCTTCGAGGGTGAAGTAGACATTGATATCAACTTTATCTTTTACATCAGCGATAAGACTCTTGCTGAATGCACCGGCAAATATGATACCTCCGACGGTCACGAGCGAAAGGGTCATCACGACGACTGCGGCAAATGAGAGGAAGCCATTGCGCCAGAAATTAACAAAACCTGTGCGAGTTATGCGCTTGAATGTAGTGAAAATCATGATTATAAGACGTATTTACCGTTCTTGTCGTCCCTGACGACCTTGCCCTTCTCCATGGTAATGACACGACCTTTGACCGCATCAACGACACCCTTGTTGTGCGTCGTAAGAAGAACGGTAGTGCCGAGTTCGTTAATCTTCTGGAGGATACGGATGATCTCGTGCGTATTGATCGGATCGAGGTTTCCGGTCGGCTCGTCAGCAATAATAATATCCGGTTGATTGACTATAGCGCGCGCAATAGCGACACGCTGACGCTCTCCTCCAGAGAGTTCATGTGGGAAATTCCATATCTTGTGACCAATATCGACAAGCTCGAGTACATGTGGGACATCTGCAGCAATTTCATTGTCCGCACGGCCCGATGCTTCCATAGCGAATGCAATATTCTCATACACGGTCTTATTAGGAATGAGACGGAAATCCTGAAACACCATACCAATCCTACGACGGAGCTTGTTCATGGAACGCTTATTAAGTCTATGAATGTCGACAGACTCGAGAAATACAGATCCTCCTGTTGGATAATCCTCTGCAATAAGCATCTTGATGAGCGTAGTCTTACCAGCACCTGACTGACCGACGATAGTGACAAATTCCTTTGGTTCCACAGCAAAACTAACACCATCGAGTGCTACGGACTTGTCTGGGTATATTTTGCTGACTTTGTCGTAGTAAATCATTGTTTGAAGTATATCATAAATGACCAATAACCAAGATACAATAAACCAAATAAACCAATGTGATTTTGGTTATTGCATCTTGGTTATTGGTGATTACTCTTAGAGCTCTTTTTCTGCTTCAATAAATTCATCAATATCCCCCTCTAACACCTTGTCTACTTGTGAGGTTTCTACATCAGTACGATGGTCTTTAACCATTTTGTATGGATGTAACACATATGAACGTATCTGATTACCCCACTCAATCGAAGTTGTCGAAGATATCTGCATACCCTTCTCTTTGGCAATACGTTCATCCTCGAGTCTCTTCCAGATTTTTGCACGAAGGATTTCAATAGCCTTCTCCTTATTCTGCGCTTGCGAACGCTCCGACGTTACGTGGATAGAAATATTTGTAGGTTTATGGAGAAGTCGCACAGCAGTCTCGCGCTTGTTCACGTTCTGACCACCAGGACCTCCAGATTTTGCGATAGAAATTTCAAGATCACTATCGGGTATGACCAAATCACTCGAGGATGCTTTCTCGAGCCTTGGTATCACTTCGACAAGCGAGAATGATGTGTGACGTTTCTGAGCAGCATTGAATGGAGAGATGCGTACCAGACGATGAACGCCCGACTCATTCTTGAGAGATCCATATACATTCTTGCCAGAAATCTCGATCGTTATATTGCGATATCCTCCATGATCGTTTTCATTGCTATGAATAACCATCCAGCCCCACCCTTTCCCTTCGGCATATTTTCGATACATACGCACGAGTATCGCTGAGAAATCTTCAGAGTCATCACCACCCGCACCAGAAAGCACGCTCATGATGGCGTCCCCTTTATCATACTTCCCCACTCCCTCAAGTTCATCCTTGAGTCTCTGGAGTTCTTTGACCGCTGTTTGAGCTTTGACCTTATCTATCCAAAAGTCAGCATCGCTCATCGAAGCTTCAAGCTCGGCGATTTTTTGTTCAATGTGTTGCTTTTTGTCCATAATCTATGTCTTAAAATAACTCCGTCTCGAAATTTTATTAGCATCAGCTAATAAAATTCTCTCGACGCGAATTTTGTTAAGACCAAAATTCGGAGCCAAAGGCCGGGATCGAACCGGCGACCCTCCCCTTACGAAGGGGATGCTCTACCAACTGAGCTACTTTGGCAAAATTACTCGTTTTTACAAAACTGACGACGTCTCGAAATTTTTTTGGCTCGCGCCAAGAAAATTCTCTCGACGCGAATTTTGTTAAGGCCAAAATTCGGAGCCAATGTCCGGGATTGAACCGGAGACCTCGCCATTACCAATGGCGTGCTCTACCAACTGAGCTACATTGGCATAATCTAACTATTACGTAACCAGACAACAATAGCTTATTTAGTGGATATTTTCAATCGTTAGACAGCTGACGGGGCTCTTCCCCTACGGGGACGGTATAGGTTTCGTATTTTTTCGGAGCAAAGCTCCTCAAAAATATACTCAACCTTTTCGAGCCCCTTTCAGAGCTACGCTCTTCACAGCTGCGCCATATAAAAAGGCTGAACTATGGGTTCAGCCTTTTTATATTGCGCAGCTGACGGGGCTCGAACCCGCAACCTCTCCCGTGACAGGGGAGTGCTCTAACCAAGTTGAGCTACAGCTGCATATCAGACCAGTCGCATCAGTCTACCAAAAAAGCGCAAAAACACAAGAAAACAGGGTGAATGTGTCGGCGGAAGGGATCGAACCTTCGACCTTGGGCTTATGAGTCCCACGCTCTAACCAACTGAGCTACGCCGACGATTGACATACAATAAAGCAAAAATGTCCGCAATGCAAACGCCTTACTTGCATTCATGGAGATACTATGGCAAAATCAACCGGTAATCGCGGGGTAGGGTAACGGTAACCCGTCAGGCTCATAACCTGAAAATTGTCGGTTCGATTCCGGCCCCCGCAACAAGAAAGCTAGATATAATAGAACTCCTCGAACACCGTCCTATAATTTGATATGGCGGCCTTTGCCTCGTGATGTCCGAGCTGGAACCCTGGTTCATGCGCGATTTGATTGCGCATTTTGTGGCCTTCCCAAGCCTCATTGAGAGACTTCATGTCTCCTGGATTGACGCGCTTCAATTTCTCGCCAATACTCTCTCCCCTATACCCCATCGAGGTCAATATTTCATCGAGAATAATGTCTGATTCAAGAATTGCCTGTTTCCAATCATTCTGATTGTGCGAATCAATATGCGTTTTGACGCGCTCCCAACGAGCAGCAAGACCACCATTTTGCTTGGCCTCTTGATATGCAGGTTCAACCTTGGTGTCATAGATAAGCTCCTCCTTCTTGCGAATGAGCTTGAGCTGTTCGATGGAATACACAATGACGATTATCAAGAATATCGCTATTGGAAATGATATTCCAACGAGAATACCGACCGTGGTTTTCATCCAAGTAAACAGAGTTGGCGACCATTCAATAAATTTGTCGTAGAGAGCACTGAGATAAGGCGTGTAATCAACGGCCGGAGGACCGACATTTACCTGAGGTACACCATCAATATCTGTAGGGAGCATAGGAATATTCTAACAAATAATCGATAACCAGGATACAGCTATCAAAAAGACTTGGAATTTAGTTGTTAGATATTATTTGCTCTCCAAATCAGCTCCTGCTCTGAAGAGAGTTTCTTCCCCACCGTGGCGTGCCGTAAGCTGAATGCCCACAGGCAATTCCGCATCATCTTTCTTGACCGTTCCATAAGGAATAGAGATAGCCGGCATACCCGTGATGTTGGCTGTCACCGTAAATATATCTTCCAGATACATAGCGACTGGATCGTTTGTTTTCTCCCCTATCTTGAATGCAGGTGATGGTGCAGTCGGAGTCGCAATGATATCAACTCCTTCAAACGCCTTGATGAAATCGTCAGTAATCATTTTGCGTACAGCATTGGCGCGATTGTAGTAAGCGTCATAATAACCAGATGAGAGCACGTAGGTACCAAGCAGGATACGACGGATAACTTCGCGACCGAGACCGGCACGGCGCGACTCGAAATAATCTTGGATACCATCAGCACCAGCAACATGAAGACCGAACCTCATACCATCGAAGCGAGCCATGTTCGATGAAACTTCCGCTGGCATAATAATGTAATACACCATAAGCGAGTATGCGATGTTTGGCAGGGTCACCTCCTTGATTTCATAGCCTTTCGCCTTGAATTCATCGAGAGACTTCTCGAATGCGGACATAACTGCAGGATCGATACCATCACCCTTCAAGAAATGTCTTGGAACACCGATGGTGAGTTTCTTCGCATTCGCTTTGTTCGGATATGTAGTATCAGATATCGTCGTCCCATCTTTTGGATCATTCCCTTTTATCACATCGAAAACAATTTTGCAGTCTTCAATATTCTTGGCGAACGGACCAATCTGATCCAGTGATGATCCCATAGCCATAACACCTGAGCGAGATACTGCGCCATATGTCGGCTTGAGTCCGACGACACCACAGAAGCTCGCTGGCTGACGGATAGAGCCTCCGGTATCTGATCCGAGAGTGAAAAGTGCGCCATCCATCGCTAGAGCCGCGGCAGAGCCTCCAGAAGAACCTCCCGCGACTCTTGTTAGGTCATACGGATTCTTGGTTGGACCATAGGCAGAATTTTCGGTAGAACCACCCATAGCAAACTCGTCCATGTTGGTACGACCAAGGAACACAACTCCTTCTCTCTTGAGCTTCTCGATAACCGTCGCATCGTAGGTCGCATGATAATCTTCGAGAATTTTCGAGGAGGCTCCAGCTATTCTTCCCTTTATCAAAATATTATCTTTTATAGCGCACGGAATACCGAGAAGTGGGCTGAAATCTGTACCGGCCGTGCGTGAGCTTTGAATTTTGCGATCAGCTTCCTTGGCCTGTTCAAGTACATCTGCAAATACTTCACGATACGCATTGATAGCGCCATCTTTCTTCTCAATCTCGTCGAGGTACATTTGTGCAAGCTCGACTGCAGTAAAATCACCCTTCTTGAGAGCTTCGTGAGCTTTGACGATGGTTAAATTCTTGAGGTCTATAGACATATTAATCTTGCGCGATAATTTTCTTCACCGCGATGAAATCTCCTTCTCTATGAGGTGCTTCTGCGAGCAACCCTTCTCGATCCTCTGCACTCGTATCACTCGATTCATCGGGTCTCATAGTATTTTTGACTGCACCGACGCGACCTTCGGCATCAAGAGAGATATCAAGCTTCTTGAGCTGGTCGACATACCCGAGGATTGAGCCAAATTCTTTGACCAGAGACTGCTTGTCAGCATCAGTGAGTTTGATGCGCGCGAGCGTCGCAAGCTTCTCAAGTTCTGGGATGGTTATCATGTGGATGATACTAGCATGTTATCCGATGAGCTTCAAAAACTCCTCTTCAGTAAGTACGGTGACACCAAGGTCGCGCGCCTTATCAAGCTTCGATCCTGCATCGCTTCCTGCGACGAGATAGGTCGTCTTTTTCGATACAGAGCTCGAGACATCTCCCCCATTTTTGCGCACCATACCCTGCGCAGCCTCACGCTCTAGAGTCGGCAATGTTCCCGTGAAGACAAAAGATTTTCCTTCAAGCGGACGACTAGAATTCACTTCCTCAGCAATAAGTTCAACCTGATTCAAGAGATCCTTAACCAGTTTTTTGTTATCTGCATCTTTGAACCATGAATGGAGTGACTGTGCGACAACGTCGCCAACTCCATAAACTGCAGCAAAATCTCCTTCAGATGCTTTCGAAATCGTCTCAATACTCTTGAATGTGCGCGCAATATCATACGCCGTCTCCTGTCCAACCTGAGGAATAGACAATGACGCCAAGAACCTCGGCAATGTGATCTTCTTTGCTTTTTCGATTGACGCCAACAGATTATCTGCGGACTTCTCAGCGAACCGATCAAGAGCAAGCAAATCACCTCGCTTGAGTCTGAATATGTCCGCAAATCCGGCAATCAGATTGTTCTCGAAGAGTACATCGATAATCTTTGGGCCGAGCCCATCGATATCGAAACAATGTTTGGAGACGAAATAATAGAGCTTGCGCTTCTGTTGTTCGAATGAATCTGGGTTCGCACACTTCCATGCAGCCTCACCAGGCATGCGGACTATAGCACCGTCTCCACCACATTCAGCGATATGCGTCGGCCACACGAACGGTTTGGAATCCTTGGAGCGCAACTCATTCACCACAGACACAATATCAGGAATAACGTCGCCGGCTTTTTGAAGTATGACTGTGTCACCGATACGCACATCGAGCCTTTTTATTTCATCTTCATTATGCAGAGTTGCGCGAGAGACGAGTGAACCAGCCACACGCACCGGCCTCAAGTTGGCGACTGGAGTAATAACACCCGTACGACCGACTTGGAATGTAATCGCTTCAAGCACTGTCGTCACCTGCTCTGCCGGAAATTTATAAGCAACACCCCAGCGTGGAGATTTAGCTGTATACCCGAGTGCTTCTTGGATGCGGCGTGAATTCACCTTGATCACGATACCATCGAGCTCGTACGGAAGATCATGGCGCTTTGTGGTCCATTCCTCATAGAATTTTTGCACACTCTCAACGTCTTTGAGCACTTTAAAATACGGATTTGTCTTGAAACCAAGCTCTTTGAGCAATTCAATTTCACCTGACTGCGTGCCAGGAATTTTTTCAGAGCCTTCGAATCCATCGATATCATATATGAACGAATCCAATTTTCTTGAAGCAGTTATTTTGGAATCGAGCTGACGCAATGACCCAGCCGCAACATTTCTCGTATTCGCGAAAACGGGCTCATCATTCTTAACACGTTCTTCATTGAGCATCTTCAAACTCTCCTTCGCCATCCAGATTTCACCAACCACAGCCAACAAACTCGGTGCATGTTCGACTTTTTTTGGAATACTCTTGATCGTCTTCACATTCTGCGTAACATCCTCACCCACTTCCCCATCTCCACGAGTCGCACCGCGAATGAGCGCACCATTTTCATACGTCAAAACTATTTTGAGTCCATCGATCTTGAGCTCGCAACAATATTCGAGATTCTCATCTGCAACACCCGCCTTCTCCATGAAATTCCTGACTTTCTCATCCCACTTCTTGAGTTCATCTAGATCGAATACATCATCAAATGACCACTGACGATGAGTGTGTTTCACTTTTGAAAATTCAGCTAGCGGCTCAGCGCCAACACGCTGGGTCGGACTATCTGATGTCTTGAGTCCAGGGTATTCAGTTTCGAGAGTCTCGAGCTCCTTGAAAAGAGAGTCATAAGCTTCATCGCTTATTTCTGGATTATCGTGTGTGTGATAGGCACGACGATGACGCTCAATAGTCTCTTTGAGCTTGATCGCGCGCTGGAGTATGTCCTTCGGTATCTTTCCTGTCATGCGCTAAGGATAGCAAAATAGCCGCCCGAGCGGAATGGCGGCGAAATTGAGCCCTTATTTGCAACCAAACTAATAAGTAGTGCTGAGACGGAGAGCGCGCTCAACGGTACGTGAACTTAGAAGAGGAACTCCTGATGAATCACACTGATTGTATCCACGAGCCTCCATGCGAGCCTTACTGTCACCTTCCGTATCTGTGCCATATGCAATAGTGACGACTGCGCACGGAGGATTGATTTGACCAGCATACCCGAGAGGGATGTGCATATTGCTCGATTCGATGACCGGAGCAGAAGTTGACCACAAATCCTCATCAGGCTCGGCAACTTCGGCAAAAACCTCTCCTTGATGAGTATCATTGTTACACTCCATAGTCGGAGCACGAGATGTTGTACCGTCTTCCTCAGTTGGAGACAGACCTGATCCAAGGGCGATATTGTAGTTATATTCGCGCGCAACACATTCGATAGCGCTATCAGCGGCATACAATGCATACATAGACTCGCGTGCGGCCACAGAGAGAGCAAACTGCTTCTTGCTCACACCAAGAATGAAAACTCCGACACTGAGCACCAGCGACGCCGCAATCACGGCGAAAAGGAGCGTGTACCCTTTTTCCCATATCTTTCCTTCTCCTTGTTTCTTTATATGCATATTCATAATGATTAACGCATAGCTGCAGTCATCGTACTTACAAGATGAGTTTCGAACGGAACCGATTTTACATTCCAATCAACAAGGACATGTACGAGTATCTCGACTGAACTAACTGGTTCCAACCAAAACCTACGCTTGAACTGGGTAATAGAGCCTGTATTGTTAGCATTATAGCCACTTGATTCCGAGTAATAAATCGGACATCCGTCATCATCACAACTTACGACACGCGGACTACTTGCGCCTCCAGCATCACAGGGACTGCTTTCTCCACATGCATCTATCCCCTCGAGCCAATTGTTCACATCCATCTCGGCTATATTGTTGTCATGAATATTCTTAATAACTTCCATACTTTCTTGAGCCAAGAATGAAGCGATCATTTGATCCTTCGAATAGAGTGCAGCCGTAAGACCTTTCGTCGCTATGACAAGAGGTCCAGCAATAGCAATCATGAGTACAGCAATAGCAACAAGCGTCTCCACAAGAGTGAAGCCTTGTCTGTACTGAATACGCGCTGATGTTATGTGGTGCGTTTTATTCATGGCTATGGTGTGACATTTAGAACGCGCGGAGAAATGCTCGTCTGCACATCAAAATATGTCTTATCGCGTTCCTTGGTTCCTGCATATCCTGACAAACGAACAGTGGCAAGCGCATATGGTCCGCTCGTATCAACATTTAGATAAAACCCCGTAATTGTCACATTTGGATCGATAACCGACTGGAAATCATCATCATGTATCTGACCGTTGCCGCACACATCCTGCATGGCCTTTTTCAGATTATATCCAGTACCCTCATCGTTGAGTATGAAACCATAAGTGTAGCTTACATCGCATGGATCTGGATCTGCTGGGTTGATTACCTTCGTGGAGTTCAATGAAAGGTACGCTTCACCGTTGTTCTCTGTAAGAGAACAATCCTGACTAGATTCGACTCCCCATGACGAAGGTGCCATATTATCGCAATAATAGTTGGGCGAAACACGGAGCTCGCGAGATATAGTCTCGAGAGCGAAGTTGAGATTTGTTATCGATGCCTGCAAGGTCTGTGCCTTCCTGTTGGCCGAAACAATTTTGGTGAGAGCACCGAGCGCGACAACTGCGACGACTGAGAAGACAGCGAGAGAGACGATCATTTCAATGAGCGTGAATCCTCTTTTATTCTGCATATATGTATTAGATGATGTCATAGACATAGTATGTGTATCAATTTTTGACCGCTATCTGTCCGTTTGATCGAACGATCACCGATCTCACTGATCCATCTGTAGAACCTAATACAATCTCAACATATGAATCCGATGCTACATCGCTATCATGTGTTATGACAGCATCAGGATTGGGACGCTTGAAAACAACATCAAGAGTGTCTCCTTCAGGACTACAAGTTTCTTCATCAGCATCAAAACAGAAACCTCGTACAACTATGCCTTGTTTGAGAACGTATGTTGAAACGACAGGGTCTTCACTATCATATACACCTTCCGTACCACCACCTTCTGAAGGTGGTATATCTGCGAAGAAGACAATTACTTGATTTTCATTGAGGTCATCATTCCACGAACCTTGGTAATCAGAAAAATGAACGCCATATCCTGATTTGAATTGCCCAGAGGTAACATCGGCATTCCTCACGCTCAATCCATATGTCTGAGCAGTTCTAACTGCAAGTGCAACATCATATGCTGCATTAGTGAGCAAGACCCCATTATTGAAATTACCGTACTTCGCTATAACGAGCGTGGTCATAATAGTGAAGATGCCGACCGAGACGAGAAGCTCGACAAGAGTGAACGCATGCGTATGTTTTCGAGAGCGTACCATGGGTATAATTATACCACAGACAAGAATATTTCCTTCACTAGCTGAACATCGATAACCTGTATACCGAACAACAGCACAAGATACATACCAAGAATAAGATACGGGCCAAATGGAACTTCAGTTTTCGGCTTGAATTTCTTATACGTGACGAAGAGCCAGATAAGACTTACTGCGGCGGCTATCCAGAATGCGAGTATGGTCGCATTGATTGCACCTGAGATACCAAGGAACCATCCAATACCGAGCATAAGCTTGGCATCACCGAGACCCATCCACTTCCCTCGTGAGACAACCCAGAGTGTTGCAAATGGTAGAGCTGCGAGCGGTCCTGCGATGAGAGCCCAGTATCCGGGGATATGCCACCACGAAGAACCTCCGATGAAGAGGCTTGCAAGTGCAACAAAAGAGAATGCATACGAGAATCCATCAGGAATAATCTTGTGTTTAATGTCATATACACAAATCACTAGAAGCAAACAGCCAGCAGTGACATGGGTAAGTGTGACGAAAGAAGTCAGGAAGTCGAACGGTGGAAAAGTTAAAAAGATTAAGACGAATATTGCACCGGCGATGAATTCAACGAGCGGATACTGCCACGAAATCTTGCTCTTGCACTTCTTGCAAGCACCCTTCTGTGCCAAGAAACTGAATATAGGGACCAATTCCTTCCAGGTAAGCCCTTCTCCACACGACATACACTTCGATCTACCACCAAGACCAACTCCGGTATTGAAGCGGAGAGAGACGACATTGAGGAAACTACCGACGATGGCGCCAAAGATGAAGGAGATAAAAAGCGAGAGCGGGGTCATGCTTGAACTAATCTGTGAGGCAGTAGTTAGGATCGTCACAATTCACAGCATCTTCCCAGAACGGACCATCTACATCATCAGAAAGCGCTGGATTGTTACTTTCAAGACGCACGAGGAGATAGTACTGCTGGTATCCTCCATAGGTGTTAGGAAAATAGTAATATTGATCCGAATAGGGCAAATTACTCACCGCCGGTGCAACCGGTATCTTAGGCAAGAATGTGCCGAGATTAACTGTTCCTCCACTAACAGTACAATCATTGTCCTCTTCTTCTATATCAAGGGTATATGGATAATGCTTACACCTATCGAAATAAAGCTCAAGCGCCAATTGTATCTGACCGAGGTCTGATACCCTCTTCGCATCACGAGCCTTCGCCTTGGATCCAAGGAGGTTGGTCATGACAATACCGGTCAATATAGCAATAATCGCAATCACGACGAGGAGTTCGATGATCGTGAATCCTTTATTTTTTGAGAAATATGTTTTCATGCGAATATTGTACCACATAACGAAAACCACCCCTCTGTGGAGAGGGGTGGTTTGAGATACCTAAATCAAAACTAGTTACAAGCTGTAGTAGCTGCTCCCTTTGTAGCACTCTGCACACCAGCATAACCCTTGCTATCAACGCAGTAGAATGAACCTGCTGTTCCACCTACGTTGTCCAAAGGAGCTTCAGCAGCCCAAGCTGAGGTTGACTCATCACAGTTAACAACACTTGGAGATGAACCTGTAAGAGTGTTAACTGCATTTGTAAGAGTTCCCAAACCAACACCAGCGGTCACACCACAAAGGTTTCCAGGATATGCTCCAGATGAGTTAACAAGCAATTCTGCAGCTGCTCTCATACTGGTCATACTTCCCTGTACAGAAGCACCCTTACCCTTTGACCTTGCTGAGTTCAAAGAAACGAGAACAACTGAAGACAAGATACCGATAATAGCGATAACGACGAGCAATTCGATAAGAGTGAAACCTCTTGTATACTTTTTCATGATATGAAATTTACGAATAATTTTAATAATATAGTAATAACACCCCTTCTCTGAACAATAAGGTTTGTCAGAGATAATTATACCACCCGTCTCAATCCTCCCTGTGAACAACCCTGTGGATAACGACCTCTCCCTTGAGACGTCTTATTGCGCGTTTGCGATGTTATAGATAGGAACAAGCACGGAAGCAAGCAATACAGCCACGCCTCCGCCGAGCATAACGATCATAAGCGGCTCAATGAGAGAAACAAGGCTGTCCACGGCCGTAGTAACCTCGCGGGCATAGAATTTTGCGACTGTCTTCAATATATTACCGAGCTCACCTGATTCCTCACCCACTTTCATCATCTGAATCATGATAGTCGGAATTGCTCGAGAATCTGAAGAGAGAGACTCTGAGAGCGTCTTACCTCCTTTGACTGACTCAACTGATCCTGCAATCAAATCCTTGTAGATTTGGTTGTCGATAACTGAAGAAGTCAGCTCGAGCGAACGGACCATCGGAATACCTGACAGAAGCATGGTCGTCATGTTATCTGCCAAGCGTGAGAGATAGAGCTTTCGATAGAGACTACTGATATACGGAATGCTGAGCTTGAAACGATCGAATGCCATCTTACCGACTGGTGTGCGGATAAAACGAACAAGGAAGAATCCTGCCACTATAGCGACACCAAGGATGATAAATCCGTATTCCACAAGGAAATTACTGAGGCCAAGGATAACTTGCGTGTACACAGGGATTTCCGCACCAGACTCAGTCAATATGCCGCTAATCTTAGGGATAACCATAGTGAACATGAGAATCATCACGGTGATGAATGTCATGACCACGAATGCTGGGTATATGAGAGCTCCCCTCACCTTGGAAGTAAGCTCGTAGGAACGATCGAGGTAGTCAGCGAGATACTGGAAAGTCTCATCAAGCTTTCCTGACTCTTCACCAGCTTTGACCATGCTCACATAGAATTCCGAGAACACCTTGGGATGTTTGGACAGCGCAGCTGATATAGAACTTCCCGCTTGGAGATCATCTGCAATCTCGGTCAATTTCTTGGCGAGCACACGGTTCTCATTCTCACTACCCAGAAGTCTGAAAATACGAAGCGCAGAGACCTGTGCCTCGAAAAGAGTCGAGAGCTGTCGAGAGAGGATAACCACATCCTTGCCGGAAACGCGGTCGAATATGGAAAGGTTCATATTGAGAAGGCCTGTGGAAGCATCACTCTCTTTGATAGTCGTGAGCACCAATCCTCTTCTCTGCAAGGAAGAAATGGCGATATCGACGTTGACTGCGTCGATCGAACCGGTTTTTTTCGCTCCGGTCGGATCTATAGCTTCGTAGTTGAACAACATGTTGGTTTAATTATAGCGCATTTATCGCGTGCTCGCTGTGGAAAGCTAAATCATTCTTTCGAGGTTCTTCGGATTGAGCGAGTTCATGTAGGCACTCTCCACAGTAATCTCTCCGGAACGGACCAATTCTGCCAATGAGCGGTTCATATCGATCATACCCTCTTGAGAACTTGTCTCGATGACCGTGTTGATCTCATGGATACGCTTCTCACGGATAAGGTTGGACACAGCACTGTTGTTGATGAGAAGCTCATACGCAGGAATCATGCCTCCTGATATACGTGGAATGAGACGCTGAGAGAATATACCCGTGAGTGATCCTGCAAGCTGGACACGAATCTGATCTTGCTGGTTTGGCGGGAATGAATCGATGATACGGTTGATAGTCTGAGCAGCATTATTGGTATGCAATGTCGAAAAGATGAGGTGACCTGTCTCGGCCGCAGTGACCGCAGTAGCGATGGTTGTATTATCGCGCATTTCACCCACCATACATACATCGATATCCTGACGGAACATGGCAGTAAGTGCATTGGCAAAGTCAGGAGCATCGAAACGAATCTCGCGCTGATCAATGATAGATTTCTTCGATTCGAAAATGTATTCGATAGGATCTTCAATCGTGAGTATGTGCTCCGTACGTGTCTGATTGATCATTTCAATCAAAGTTGCGAGAGTAGTCGTCTTTCCCTGACCGATCGGTCCCACCACGAGGAAGAATCCTTGCTGTTTGCGAGTAAAGGACTCAAGAATGGGTGGAAGATTGAGCTCCGTAAGTGTACGGATAGCCTTGGGAATAAGGCGGAGAGCGATGGAGAGTACACCTTGGTGAAAATATGCGTTACCGCGGAATCGCGCATGCGGGAGATTGTGTGAAAAGTCTACATCTTTCTGAGTTTCGAGGATTTCTTTATGTGGAGCCGCGAGAAGCACATTGAGGAATCCTTTCATATCCGCATCAGACAGGACCGGTTTCTTCACGAGAGGAATTAGATTTCCCGATATACGGATAATCGGCGTACGGCCTGTAGAAAGGTGTAGATCCGAAGCTCCTTCTTTGATGATCAGGTCGACCAAGTCTTGTATCTCTTTTTTGTAGTCCATATGAATAGTTGTTAAAGTTCGTAATCTGGATATTAATCCTATCGAACTATGATGCTTTCTTATTGCTGGTAATCTTCTCTACCTCCGCGAGCACTTCCGACGGTATAGTCGTTGCCTTAACGATATATCCGTCGACATTAAGCTTCTTGGCGCGAGATATATCATCAGAAGAACCTTGGTTGGTCAGCATAATCATAGTTGTCGTAGGAGCAAGCTTCTCTTTGCGAACCGTAGACACGAGCTCGAGACCATCCATTCCTGGCATCACGATATCCGAAAGCATCACATCGGGAATATATCCATCACGTATAAGTTTGAGCGCGCTATCCGTTGAATCGGCAGTCTTAACCTCATAACCAGCCTTGGAGAACTTTATAGCGTACATATCGAGCAAGAATCGATCATCATCCACGAGTAATATCTTCTTGTTTGCTGAAGGTGTTTGGTCTGACATGAATCTATTATAGCTTATTTACCTCTTCCAGCGGAATCTGCTTGTTGAAAGCTTTGATGAGAGCATCTTCTTTGAGTGTGAGCATACCCTTTGCGCGAGCAATCTTGAGTATCGCCGTCTCAGTTGGGTTGGTCAGGATTGCCTTCTCTATTTCTTTGTCCATACTGAACATCTCGAAGACAGCCATGCGACCACGAGTTCCCTTGGGAAGTTCGGGTGTCGGCTTAATCTTATATATAGTATCGCTGAACGGTATCTTTTTCCTATGTTCTTCCGGAAGATCCTCGAACTGCTTGTCTATCATCATCTTGATACTACCGTCGACTGGTACCGGCTCACCTGCTCCCGGAGGCAACAATCCCACAAGACGCTGAGCGACCGCAAGAATAAGTGTCGGCGCAATAAGATACGGATCAACACCCATATCGATGAGACGTGGGATAACACCAGCGGAATTGTTGGTGTGGAGTGTCGAGAACACCAAGTGGCCAGTCAACGCCGCTTGCACAGCGAGCTGAGCGGTCTCCTTGTCGCGGATCTCTCCCACCATGATGATGTCTGGGTCCTGACGAAGCGTTGTGCGGAGACCTGAACTGAAGTCATATCCGATTTCTGGCCTGACCTGGGACTGACTCACTCCCTCCATCTGATACTCGACTGGATCTTCGAGCGAGAGAACGTTGTAACTCTCACGATCAACTTCACTCAATATAGAATAGAGAGTAGTAGACTTACCTGATCCAGTAGGACCAGTAACAAGTATCATTCCGTATGGCTTATTGATAGCTTCTCGGAGTATAGCCAGATTCTCTGCAGAGAGACCGATCTGATCGAGACCACGAACTCCCTTGGCTTGGTCAAGGATACGCATTTCAACCTTCTCACCATAGTATGACGGGAATGTGGAAACACGGAAATCAATACGACGTCCATCGATACGTGCGGAGAAGCGACCGTCCTGTGGCTTACGCTTCTCATCGAGACGCATATTTGAGAGCACCTTGATACGTGCGACCACCGCAGAGTGCACCTGTGGTGGCAAGATGAGCGATGTGTTGAGCACGCCATCGACACGGAAGCGTACACGAATCTTATCGCGCATATGCTCGATGTGGACGTCTGATGCTTCTCCTTCAACCGCATAACGGACGATTGTAGCCACAATCTTAACCACTGGCGCATCTTCGATGATGAGCGTCTCTTCTCCTTTTTCTTTTCCTTTACTGCTCTTGTCGGAAGCGAGGTCTTCTTTCTTGATACCATCGGCGATGTCGACTGAGAGCTCACTCTCAAGCTCAGAGAGAGCTTTTGAAACCTCTCCCGTAATACCTTTGTACATCTCCATGATGCGTCCGAAATCTTCACTGGTTATAAGGAAAACTTTGTACGGTATATTCTTCTTGGCCGCCAAAAAGTTGAGTGCGTCGCGCGCTTCCATGTTGTCAGGATCGACGACACCTACAAGGAGTGTACCCTCCTCCATACCGATAGGAGCGAAGTGATAGTGAGCAGCTGATTCCTCTGGAATATATTCTAGAATCTCAAACGGAACTGAATTCTCCGCAACAGATCGCACGGGTATATTCAAAAATTCTCCACGTGCTGCAACAATATCCTGAGGTTTAACCCCACGAGCAATAAGAGCATCATCGAGCGGAGAACCCGCGGCCGTCTGCTTACGGATCTCGCGGATATCGTCTTTGGTTATGAGGCTTTTTTGGAGAAGGATATCGAGTACAGACATGGCTAGTACAGATTTATTGCTCTTGAATTGCCAGCAGGTGCTAATCCTGCAGTTCTCGCACCATTCATTCTTACGGCGCGGCGCATCTATATTATAGCAACTACCTCGCTGCGCCGCCCGTCGATGCCTCGACTACCCCGGGTATCGGAGCAAACGGGTTGGGTCTGCCGACTTCGACTGGCGGAATCTGTATTGAACGGTCCTTGAAGGTCATATACACCACATCTTCGAAAATACTGGTGTCTATCTCAAGTTTGCTGACCTGATTGAGCAAGCTGAGAATGCGCGCGCTCACCGCATCAGCCTGAGGGGTCGACTGTTGAACAAGTGCTCCTTCTGGAGCTGAATTGCCCTTGGTGAAGAAGTAATATGCCAAACAAGCCATCACAATGATAATTATGATTCCTATGGTTGATTTCTTTGAATTAGGTTGATTCTTCATGGGAAATTTTATTGTTGGCGGAGCCAATATGTCTTGAGTTCAACACCAAAATCATATGCACCATCCTTACCTGTAGCGACAGTGAGTCGGCTCACATCCATGATGCGCAGATTTGCCTCAAGATCATGAAGCAAGTCAATAAACTGCTGATATGATGCAGATACGCTGAATGAAACGGTGACAGTATCCAGAGTCGGCGTCGGTATATTTATCGATCGAGGTGCTGCGGCACCTCCACCTGTGCTTGGCTGTTGGGCTGGAGGAGTCGATGATTGCTTTGCGGCACTTGCGGCAATAGCTTTGACATTGCGGAGCGAAAGGCCACGATCATCGGCGATACCATTGAGATCAATAATCAAACGGATATTATCGACTGTATCAGGTATCATCTTGTCCAATCGCTCACGATCAGTCTCCGAAATAGCATTGTAGTTATCAAGAACTTTCTTGCGCACCTCAACGAGCTTGTCGGCGTTATCGATAGCGGCGAGATACTGGTCATTGACCTGTCGAACAGCCTTGACCTCAGCAAGCTTGGCGCGCGTGAAAGTCACATATATTCCGGCGGCGAGGACGATCAGTATTGTAGCGGTGACGTTGCGATTCATATTATTGATTCGATGATTGATCAGTTTCTACTTCAGCTGGTGCAGCCTCAGGTATCACACTCTTGGCATACGAAAGGTTTGAAGGATCGACAGTTGCCGAGAATCCAAACGATACCATGCCTGAACTGTCGAGAGATGGATCGGAAAGTATTGGATTCTTGATGATTTTGCGCAATCCATATTGCTCAAGCTGGCCAAGCACATCAGACTGATATGCGACCACACGGAAATTGACTCCGTACCCTTTCAAAGCGATCTTGATACCCTCTGCCGCAGTCCCTGCAGACACATCCATACTCAAAAATCTCACTTTCTCAATAGTGAGTCGTCCTATCACATCAAATATCTGTGACATCGCTATATGATTTGCGACAAGATTCTTTGCGAGATCAATCTTCACATTCTGACGCTTGAGTTCTTCGATAAGATCAACATTGAAGAGCTTCTCGCGCTCAACGAGTTGACTCTTGTAAGACTGCTGGGATGATTCGAGTGCTGACTTCCAGAAATATATACCTCCGGCCGCGACAATTGAGGCTATAAACAAAAGAGATGCGATAGACATGAACAAGCTCGAGGTATGCCTACGTGGAGCAGGAGTGCTCAGCCCACCAGTCATAGGCATAAGCGGCTTCTTGGGGATGAATGAGGTTTGGAATTTTGTTTCCATAGGTTCCCTTTAAGTATACCAGAAAGAGTCTAGGACTAGATGTGTATAACACCCCGCTCACCTTGTTAGTTATTCGATCTCCGAAAGCCTGCGGAGTGCCGCGCCGATAGCTACTGCGAATTCTGGACCTGCCTGTGCGAATTCTTCTGCGAGAAATGCTGGTGTCTCGAGCTTGCCGAAGGGATCTGCATATATGACATCTGTCTGGAAGCTGATTTTGGCCAAGTCGGTAAATCCTTTGAGAAGTACTCCTCCTCCCGTCAATATGACCTTACTTACATTCTTATTAGACTTCTTCTGGTAGTTGAGAAGTGTCGCATTTGCCTCATAGAAAATATAATCGAGGTTAACAGTAATGATTTCAGTGAGCTCTTTGTATTCAGGGCCACCCTTGAGACCATGTGTACGCTTGAGTGTCTCTGCCTCATTCACGCTGATACTCAATGCCCGAGACAACGCGAGAGTAATATCCTGGCTTCCCTTGTTGATAATGTGCGAAGCACGCAATATGCCACGTTCAACAATATAGAGTTTGGTCGAGCGCGCACCCATATCTATAATCATGACTGTATTAATTCCCTGATCGACGACCGCCCGGATAGAACTGAAAATCTCAATCTCATAGAAACTCGGCATGAGACCGCTTCCTTGCATGATGGACTGGTAGTCGTTGATGTACTGGTTGTGTATAGCGACCACGAGCACATCGCTCCCCTGCTTCTCAGGTTTTGCAGCCTCATCGTCGGATACGTATCCATCTTCCTTAGGTATAACTGACCAATCGAGCAAGACTTCATTGAGTGGAACCGGTATATATTTTCGAGCTTCAATAGCGATAACGTCGGCCATCTGCTTCTCAGGCACTGGCGGGATAGATACAAATGAAATAAGACTCGACGAGAGTGGCAAAGCGACACCGCAAAGGTTGGTGGTGGTCTTGGACTCTCTGAGAATATCCCTGATGGCTTCGATTATCTTGTCTGCAGGCACACTCGCCGCACGGCCGACCTCAATGCCTGCATATGGCCCAAGTGCGAGCTCACCATAGGTCTCGAGCACCGCGCGGCCGCGCTTCTTCTTGATCTGTATGACTTTGATTGCAGAAGAGCCAATATCTATACCCAAGACACTGGAGTCTTTTTTGAGGAATGAGGAAAACAAGCCCATGGATGTATTATATATGGAAAGGGGCGAAGATGGAAACTGCACGATATAATTGCAACGCCCCATGACTATATTCACCAATCTATATCGCACTATACTAGATGCGCTCTTCCCTCTATCGCCAGTAGAGCAGGCTCTTCTCAGTCTATCTCCTGAAGAAGCTTTACGCGCATTACCCCCTGCACCAGACTATTCTGGTCTCATAGTTGATTTGCCCTATGCTCATTCTGTATTCGCATACAAAGATGATCGGGTTTCTCGTCTTATCTGGAATATTAAATACAAAAAATCCACACATGCAGTAAATATCGGTGGATACGCACTCTTTTCTGAGCTGGAAGATATTATATCTGCCCTACCACAAGAAATATTGCTCGTACTTGTTGTTCCTATACCTATAACCACTTCAAGACGACGCGAACGCGGGTACAACCAGTGTGAACTTCTCATCGATGAGATCGATCGACTCCAACAGCAATTGGGAACATCCACGCTCGTATTCGAAAAAGATTTACTACTACGTATCGGTAACACTTCAGAGCAGAAGCTTAAGAATAGAAAAGAACGCGCCGAGGGTGCTCACGACATATTCTCAGTAAACACTGAAAAAGTATCTCTCTACAATAAAAATATGCACATCATAGTCCTCGACGATGTCATCACTACCGGAAGCACTCTGCATGAGGCACTAGAAACACTCAAAAAAGCAGGGTTCGTAAATATACAGGCACTGTCACTCGCGCACTAGAGAATAATCTTCACAAATCTGCGCTTCCCTACTTTGAGAACCATAGTTTCTGTCGGCTTGAAATTGTAATCGGTAATCTTTGTGTCGTCTTCAGTCTTGATTCCGCCACCATCGATAAGTCTGCGCCATTCTGCCTTGGATGGTACAACTCCTGCTTTCACGAGAACATCAGAGAGTTGATCTCCTGATACGAGTTTCACTTCTTGGATATCATCAGGAACACCTCCTTTTGCAAACGTATTGATGAATGCTTGTTCAGCATCGATAGCCGCCTTCTCACCATGGAATCGCTTCACGATATCAGCAGCCACACGTGCCTTGGCCGATCTTGGCCCGGCGGCCATGAGCCCATCCTTCTCTTCCATAGGGATGCGCGTACAATTCAAGAACAGAGGTTCAATCATCGGATCAGGAAGTGCCATAAGTGCGCCGAAGAGGTCGTTTGGTGTCTGGTCGATGAAGACACCTGTACCATTGGACTTGGACATAAGCTCGCCGGTCTTGGGATTGGCGACGAGATTGAGAGCAACCACGAACTTCTCTTTGTCTTTGAGACGCTTCATAAGTGTGCGACCCGCAAGCGCATTGAAAATCTGATCTGTACCACAGAGCTCGACATCAACATCCATAGCAACGCTGTCATATCCTTGCATGAGCGGGTACATAAATTCATGAACATGAATCGGTGCGTTCTCCTTGAGACGCTTCTGGAACATATCACGCTCAAGCATCTGCTGGACAGTGAAATTTGAGGCGAGATTGACCACATCAGAAAATGAGAGCTTCGCAAGCCATTCCGAGTTGTATCTAATAGTTGCGGGATTGTTCTTCGTATCAAAATCAAGAAGTGGTTTGACCTGTTTGACCCAGCCAGCGACATTTTTCTTCACATCTTCTGAAGTGAGTTGTTTTCGAGTAGCAGTTTTGTCACTCGGATCACCGATCTGTGCAGTGAAATCACCAAAGAGAACGATGACTTCATGTCCAAGCTGGCGGAGTTCTTCGAGGAACATGAGGTTCTTGGCATGACCGAGGTGGAGTGACGTGAATGTAGGATCGAATCCGATATACATACGAAGTTTCTCGCCAGACAAGAGCTTTGCGGCGAATGCTTCTTTCGTCGGCAAGATATCAGTCACGGTGGCACGGGCGAAGAGGGCTTCTATGCGTGCCTTGTCTACAGATGATTTCATGGCTCTATAGTAGCGTGATTCGCGGAAAAAGAAAAACCACGCATCTCTGCGTGGCATTTCTTTGAGATTCAATCGCTGATCACCGTGCCTTCATTATGCGGCTGGTGTCGGAGTTGAATTCGAAGCTGGAGGAGTACCGTTGTCCTTGAACTTGTGCCACTTCCCTACGACGAAGTAGAGATATCCGAGTTCGAGCAGGCCAATCGTGTTGATAAGGAGAAGCGCGATGAACCACCACTTCTCACTGCGACGAGCTGCGTGCCAAAGCGCATATCCCTTGAGGAATATGATTGCTGCCGCAAGTGCGAGAGCGAGGAGTATACCAAATCCGCCGAGACCGAACGTGAGCCAAGGTGACGCGCCCCATGAATGAGATGAAAAACCGTACATCATGATAGTAAATGATTATATGCTAATAATCGCATTATATGACGAATTAATAATTTGTCCAGATGATTATACTCAATCGGGATTCGAGTCTTACAGACTATGTTCACTCGTTGCGGAGACGGAGGGATTCGAACCCTCGAGGCCCGTTAAGGCCTGCCTCTTTAGCAAAGAGGTATGTTAGACCACTCCACCACGTCTCCAATTGCTTTGCCATTCTTGCATAAAATACAATATTTATCAAAAAATTTGTATGCGAGAAATTTGTACGAAAACTAGCGCAACACGCCGTGTTCAGCTATGATTTCCACTGTCTGGAGAGATGGCTGAGTGGTTTAAGGCAGCGGTTTACTAAACCGCCGTTCTCGCAAGAGAACCGTGGGTTCGAATCCCACTCTCTCCGCAGTAAGTGAACATAGTAAATGAGCATGGAACGATTCATCCGCACAATCTGGAATTATTATGACAAACAGCGTCGCGAGATGCCGTGGCGTGAAGATACACGTCCATATTATGTGGTGATATCCGAAATCATGCTCCAGCAAACACAGGTTGATCGTGTCGTGAAGAAATTCCCCTCATTCATCACACGATTCCCCGACTGGCGCGCACTTGCGAAAGCTTCAACTGCAGATGTTCTTCAGGAATGGTCCGGACTTGGATACAACAGACGTGCACTTTTCTTGAAACGAATTGCCGAATCCATCACCAATTCAGGTAAGACTTCCAAAGAATTACCTCACACGTACGACGAATTAAGAGAACTTCCTGGAATAGGACCGAACACCGCTGGATCAATTCTCGCCTTTGCTTTCAATATCCCCCACCCTTTCATCGAGACAAACATTCGTTCAGTGTTCATTCATTTTTTCTTCCCTGAAATAGAAAAGCGTGAAGGTAAGAAAGCATGTAAGAAAATATCTGAT
>JBDLTF010000009.1:0-31756 GCA_039799225.1 Candidatus Parcubacteria bacterium
GTTCTTGAGCTTGGTGAGGATCATTGCAGAGACCTCTTCTGGCCTCATCCATGTTCCCGCCATGTTCACTTCGATACCGCCGTTCGATGACTTGCGGACTTCGAATGAGACGTTCTTGATATCCTTCTGCACACTCTCCTCATCGAAGGTGTGTCCGATGAAGCGCTTGATCTGGAATATCGTATTCTTTGGGTTCGTGACCGCCTGGCGCTTCGCCAAGAGACCGACGAGTCGTTCGCCTGTTTTTGATTGGGCGACAATCGAAGGGGTCGTACGTGCACCCTCTGCGTTTTCGAGCACTCTCGGGACGCCAGCTTCCATCACTGCGACGGCGCTGAATGTCGTACCGAGGTCGATTCCGATTATTTTACTCATTGTTTTTTGTTAATTTAATTGCTATTTCGTGTTGGTAATTCTATGTTTTTGAGAGATTGACAGATAGGTATTAGATGTGCTATAATATATACAGGTTAGTTAGGTCTTTGAGAACTTGGATTGTGGCGGTGAGATTGCAAGGCATTGACGCTTTGTTAT
Source organism: Candidatus Parcubacteria bacterium (assembly GCA_039799225.1). Lineage (GTDB taxonomy): Bacteria > Patescibacteriota > Minisyncoccia > Phycocordibacterales > PALSA-1337 > C7867-002. The sequence continues at coordinate 535 of JBDLTF010000009.1, forward strand.
CTTACTAACCACAATTCAATCTATGAAGACAGTATCTCGTTTCTCACTCGGCAAGTGCACTTGCTGGACACTTTACGTCATTGGCATGGCACTTGTTGTATTCCCGATGGTCTTGGTCTGTTTGCACGTTATCGTGGTAACTGACCCTATGGGACCTCTTCTTCTAAACTTTATCGGATATAACATGGCATGGATTTCCGGTCTAGCTGGAGAGTTACCGATGAAACCTCTGTTATATGTATTTTCAGGTACTTTAATCTTCGGTTTAGTCATGTGCCTATTCCACTGAAGGATTTATTCCTAAATCCGAACTTCAACACAATCGGCGTCCAACTTCAATGTTGGCGCCTTTTCTTTTACCTTATATAGCACATCTAATTTCAATGAACCTTACTCATCAACCGCTATCAATTTCCCTGGACTCTGATGACCATTAATGATCCTCACAGACTTTCCCGGGAACATACTTCTCACAATTTCAAGTATCCTTTTGTTTGCCATGTTCCGTTCAGCTTTTTCTTTCACGGACATGACGAAATGATCATCACTTTCTTGGATGACCTTTTCCGCGCGTTGACCGGCTTTGACCCGGACTTTGATATACATCGCGCGGAGATTATACGAATGAGGGCGCTCTGGTAGGTTGACTGTTAATCAAAAAATCGAGAGAAAAATATGGTGAGATAAATGAGGTAATCTCAGAAATATATGGAGTGGAGGCGACAATCTTCGGGCATGAGAATGGGAGACAGAAAACCTGATCAGTCGAAGATACTTTCTTACCGATTTCCTGTGCAGAGACGAGCTGACCCTTCGCTTCCCCATTGACCATGGTGACGAAGAATGTGAGGCGGAATGAACGGCCCGAGGTGTCCGTGAATATGCGCGAGACCAGCTGGCCGTTCTGAAGGGCCTGATTCTGGGTCGGGACGAGCTGTAGTTCACGGGTGGCTAACATGTGTGTAGTATAGCAGAACTGATGAAAAATTGAAGAGATTTTCGAACAAAATATTTTGACATAACACAAAATATATGATAATTTGAAACAGAACAAAAGTATACAACAATTTACACTAAGGATTGACCGATGAAGATACAAGTCATCTTACCAGTCCAAGTTTTGGACACTAGGAGTGCGGGTAAACAACCGGCCAGAGAGAAGTGGATTTGCATTGATCCTGGGGAATACGATTTGATGAGAATCGATAATCCTTACGGAAAATCAGGCAGATTCTTCATTTTTCCAGATGGTATCGCTGGTGCAGCTGAAGGTTGGTGGAGTTTGATGGCCTGGCATCAACGAGTCGTTATGGTGACTTCATTCGACACATAGCACAAAACAGTATTCCCTTTTCAGAAATGACCAGCGCATGAGGCTGGTCATTTTTATTTCTTAAATTCGCCTACTTTTACTTTAGGAACCTTCAAAAGCTTTCCATTCAAGGAATATCCCTTCTGTATAACTCCAACAATGACATGGTCGAGCTTCTCTTCGGTGACTGGCTCATATGATATAGCCTCGTGCTTGGCATGATCAAACTTCTCATTCATAGGATTGATTTCCACAAGACCATTCTCGGTAAGTACCTTGATGAGCTGAGAATAGATGTACTCTACTCCTACACGCCAATTCTTGTCAGCTTTCTCCCAAGCTTCCTTGTTCCCCATGGCCATATCGAAACTATCGAGGACGGAAATAAGGTCAGAAATAAGGCCTTCGTTGGCGTACTTGATGAAATCTTTGCGTTCATCTTCATCACGCTTCCTCGCATTGACCATATCAGCCTTGGCGCGCTGCCAGCCGGTGAGGTATTCCTGCTTTTCTGATTCAAGCTTCTTGATTTTCTCGCGGAGCTTCTTGATAGTGTCGCCCATGGCTTCTTCAGCCACGACGCTGTCATCGAGGGTATCTGCGTCGGAATTGAGGTCTTTCTTGAGACTCTCTTCTTCAGGGATGATATCGCTGTCTTCGTGAGGTGTCTTCATAGATAGAGAGTATACGGATTTTGGCTGTTTCTGGCAAGAAAAAAGACCCTCGACAAGCGAGAGTCTTTGATGATGGTACCTCCCCTCAAGCGAGAGAACGAATTATTTCTGGCGTAACAATCGGCTTGGTTGAATTTCGTCGAGCTATAGCCCGAGCGACGGACTGATCTGCCTCAATCCTGAGAGCTGAGAGGTTACCTTTGAAACCGACTTCAGAGAGTTCGATTCCATAGTGTTCGACGATATGCTTGCACTCACGGTAGTAACACGGTGCGCGGTCACATCCGGCATCATCCCTGATTATTCCGATATAGCGTCGGAGATCGCCCCTACGTTCCGAACGCTTGGAGTTCATCCATAGTGCTCGTATGATTATGATTCCAAGGGCTGAGGCAGATATCCCCAGCAGGATCTTCTGTTGAATGTTCATAGTAATGTGCTTTCTGGGTTGTAAGATGTTCCGAATACAAAGCTACCACGAAAAAAGGAGTGTTGCCACTCCCCTTTTCTCTGATATAAAATAGTAGACGCTTGCCCCACCTACGGCCTGTCTCGCTACGCTCGACAACGGCCGTTGCCCTTTCGGGCACCGGAGCAAAAGATAAGCAGTTATCTTTTGCTCCACTGAGGAGACTTGCGAGCCTTCTTGAAACCGAACTTGCGGCGTTCCTTGGCGCGAGGGTCGCGGCGGAGGAAACCAACTTTCTTGAGCTTGGCACGGAGCTCTACGTCGTAGACGAGGAGAGCACGTGAAATACCGTGGCGGAGAGCCTCAGACTGAGCTGAAATACCTCCTCCAGTGAGCTTAGCAGTGATGTGGAACTTCTCAGCTGGCTTTGCAGTAGTGATAGGATCGGTGACATTCATCTGCATCTCCTTGACCGGGAAATATGCCTCGAGAGTCTTGCCGTTAACTTCGAATCCAGCCTTAGCTCCTGGGAAGAGACGTACGCGAGCAGTAGCGGTCTTGCGGCGGCCGACAGCTTCGAAATACTTGGTTGTAGTGGTTTTTGCAGTCATGGATAAATCTATTACTCTTTGATGCTAAGGTTCTTGATACGAACGTCGCGCAAGCGGTTGTTCGGGAGCATGCGGTACACGGTGCGGCGGAAGACCTCGGTCATACCGCGGCGCTTGATGAGCTCTCCGAGAGTCTCAGTCTCGAGACCTCCGCGGAAACCGGTGTAGGTAACATAAGTATCGTTCGTCTTCTTACGAGCGGTGACATCGGCCTTTGCGGCGTTGATGATCTCGACCTGGGCGTCAGCGACTGTATTCTTGGTGAACGAAGTCATGCTCTTACCGAGGAGGAACGCTGCGGCCTGTGTCGCAATGCGTCCGATCTTCTTACCTTGTGCGTCAATAGTGTATTTCATGGCAGTAATTATACAAATTCGATGAGAGACATCGGGCTACCGTCGAGGTCGCGGTTTGGCAAGCGGATAATGCGTGTGTAGCCTCCCTTGCGGTCTGCATACTTCGGAGCGACAACCTCAACGAGCTTCTTGGTCTCGATTGGAGACTTGATGCGGCTGTTGATGAGGCGGCGTGCTGCGATAGTACCAGACTTAGCCTTGGTGATGAGCTTCTCGACCATTGGGCGGAGCTCCTTAGCCTTAGCTGAAGTGGTCTTGATGCGGCTATCGCGGATGAGGTTGCGCGCCAAAGATGACATCAGAGCGTTCCTCTGGTTCTTCTCGCGGCCAAACTTTCTTTTATTCGAATGATGTCTCATGGGATTACTGTTTCAATGTTATACCGTGCTGTGCGAGGAGCTTCTTGATCTCCTGGACGCCCTTGGCTCCGAGGCCATCGATGTCCATGATGTCAGACTCCTTCTTGCGAGCGAGACCTCCGAGAGTGCGGACATTGCCGTTGACGAGAGCCTTGGCAGTGCGTGCTGAGAATCCGAGGCTGTCGATGCGAGTCTTGAGGAGCTCAGCGTCGATATCCTTGAGAGATCCCTCAGAAGATTCTGCCTTTGCAGCAGCTTCCTCAACAGTCTCAACCTTGACCTCTTCCTTCTCAGCAAATCCGACGATTGCCTTGAGCTGGTGAATCATGAGAGTGATTGACTGTTCGAGAGCCTCGCGAGGAGTCATAGTACCATCGGTCTCGATAGAGATGCGGAGGCGGTTGAAATCAGTACGATCTCCAACGCGCATATTCTCAACTTCGTAGTTTGCCTTGCGGATAGGAGTGAAAGCGGCATCGAGAGTGATAGAACCGATATCAACACGATCCTTCTGGATAACTTCCTTGGAGACGTAGCCGAGACCCTTCTCGACGGTGATCTCGATATCAAGCTCTGATGACTTCTCAGTAAGAGTTGCGAGGTGGAGCTCAGGATTGAGTATCTCGATCTGACCAGGAGCTTCGATGTCCTTTGCAGTAACATCCTTTGCACCCTTGACCTTGAGGTTCATGACGACTGCCTCATCGCCACTTACGCGGACGCGGAGCTTCTTGATAGCGAGCAAGATGACGATAACGTCTTCCTTAACGCCATCGATAGAAGAAAACTCGTGCTCAACACCCTTGATTTTGACCTTGGTAACTGCTGCACCTGGGAGAGATGAAAGGATGATGCGGCGGAGTGAGTTGCCGAGAGTGTGTCCGTATCCAGGATAGAGTCCATCTATCTCATAGATGCCGCTAGTGCCCTGTTCGCTGACAATCTTTGGCTTTGATGGAAGAATAAGGTCGTGTGTCATGGTATTTGTAAATAGACGATTAATTATACATTAAAAATGATATTTGTCTAGCGAGTGTAGAACTCGAGCACTGACTTCACATCAAACAAGAGCTCAGTGGTGTCAGTCGCAGGCTCACCCTCGACTTTGATCGATTTCTTCTCAGCGTCTACAGAGATCCAAGCTGGAGCTTTGACTGCCTTGAGCTCTTCGTCGAGCTTCGCGAAAAGGACCTTCTTCTTGCTTCCCTCGCGGATGGTGATGACGTCTCCGATGCGGACCTGATATGAAGGGATGGTGACGATACCTCCGTTGACGCAGAGATGACCGTGAGAGACCATCTGGCGAGCAGCTGAACGGCCCTGAGCAAATCCTGCGCGGAGAACAACGTTGTCGAGACGACCTTCGAGAATGCGAAGGAGGTTCTTGGAGTTGTCACCCTTGGTCTGGAGAGCACTCTTCACGTAGTTTGTGAACTGACCTCCAGAAACACCGTAGCTGTAACGAGCCTTCTGCTTCTCAAGCATCTGACGTCCGTACTCTGACTTTGCACCCCTACGCTTGCCGGTCTTCGTCTTTGCCTGTGCGCGAAGAGCATACTTCGGAGACTGGGTCTTTTTGAAGATTGCTGCTCCGAGATATCGTGCTTTCTTGTAACGAGGGCCGATTTGCATAGGATTAAATGATATGGATTAGATTAAACGCGACGAGGCTTCTTAGGCTTAGGGCCGTTGAAAGGTATCGGAGTCTCATCCTTGATGGATGTGATGATAATACCCTTGCTGATGAAGCCGCGGATAGCTGACTCACGGCCAGATCCGACACCCTTGACCACAACAGCGACCTCCTTCATGCCGATGTTAGCTGCCTTGAGAGCGAGCGTCTCACCGACCTTGGCTGCTGCGAAAGGAGTTCCCTTCTTAGCACCACGGAATCCAGCGCCACCGCTCGAACCCCACATAAGGGCGTTACCCTTGGTGTCGGTAACCATAACCTTGGTGTTGTTGTAGGTCGACTGGACATGGAGGATGCCAGATTCGATGCGCTTCTTGGCTGAAACTACCGGTGCCTTGTCTGCACCAGTCTTCTCTGCTCCTTCAGTTGTAACAATTCGCTTCTTTCCCATGGTAGTAATTATTGATGATTATTTCTTCTCCTCCTTACGCTTACCAGATCCCATAGTCTTGCGGACGTTACCACGAACGGTGCGGGAATTGGTCTTTGTCCTCTGGCCGCGTGTCGGGAGATGGCGAGCGTGCCTGCTTCCGCGATAAGCCTTGATGTCCTTGAGGCGCTTTACGTTGCTTGCAACTTCGCGCTTGAGGTCACCTTCGATCTTGTAGCTCTCGACGAGCTTACGAATCTCATTCTCCTGCTCGACTGAGAGCTGAGTAGACTTCGTAGCTGGGTCGACCTTTACGGTCTTGAGTATAAGAAGAGAGCGTGAGCGTCCGATACCATAGATAGCGGTGAGCGCAATTTCAAGGCGCTTGTTTTCTGGGACTGTGATACCGAGGATACGCATATGATTAGGTTGATTGAATATTGAAAATTATCCCTGGCGCTGCTTATGCCTTGGGTTGGACTTGCATACTACATACACATAGCCCCATCGGCGAACGACGGTACACTTTGGGCAGATCTTTTTGACTGATGCTTTTACTCTCATGTTTATGAACGTCTAGTGATACGAGCGCGGCCACCATATGGATCTAACTCAAGTTCAACCTTGTCGCCGATTAGAACGCGTATACGATTCATACGCATTTTACCGGCGAGATACGCGAGAACGATCTCTTTCGAGTCATTCAGTTCCACTCGGAACAACGTATCAGGCAATGCCTCTACGACAATGCCGTTTGCGGTATTTTTTGAACTATTCTTAGGTTGCGGCGCGGTATCCATCTGTTATTTTGCGCGTCTCGGTATCTTAGCAGATGTATGCCTATTTCGTCAATACCTCTATGCGAATGCGGCTCGAATCGCTCGGAACTTTGGACCATGGAGGAGTGATTTCTCCTGAACTTTTATCGATCTCGATGACCGGCTTGTACTGACGGAGCACAGAACTTGTATCTGCGAGTGAGAGACCTGCAAGCTTTTTCTTGAGCTCTTCTATAGGTACTGAACCTACGAGGAGAGCGTCTCCTTTGAGTTTGATGATAAGAGTATTTTTCTTTTCAGGAGAAAAATCTTTTTGATTGGCGATACTGAAATCGAGAGATTCAAATCCAGGAGTGTCGAATGCGAATCCATCGAAAGTAGAGAGAGCTTCCTCACCTGCTACGCGTGCGACAAGTTCACCTTTCTTGAAAAGAATACCGTACAGTGTTCCTTGAAGAGTGACTGTAGCTGACTTGGGATCTCCGCCACCAACTGTTGCTGTGGAGAATACTGGCACATACGCATTTGGATACATGATGTAGCCTGCGGGGAGTGTGTTCTTGATTTGCTCCGAAAGTGAAGCGATGATTTTGTTCTTGAGCTCAGCAGTCGTTGAAGCGAGGACTGCAGGACTTACTGTTTTCTTGGTTCCGACAAATCCACCAATGATATCTGTCGAGACGCGACCATATACAGTGTCATATCGGGGAGTTCCTTTGTACGCGACGATGGTAAGGTCAGTGGTAGCATCATTTTTGGTAAAGTTATATGACTCACCTGGCTGATCGGCGACGACAGAGGCAGAAATGCTTCCAGGAACTATAGCTCCTGCAGATGTTGTATATCCAGGTACTGAAATAGAATCAGTGAGGCGATAGATGCGTCCAGTGCTATCAGCAAATCGAGTTCCCGCAATGAGTCTCTGAGGAGCTGCTACATATTTGTTGTATACCGTGATCTTACCCTTGGCAGAAGTTGAGATACTTGGACCATCGGTAGCGACTACAGAAATATTTGCACTTCCCTTCACGACAGCGAGTTCATAAGTGAGAGTACCTTTGGTACCAGCAGCTTGCGCAGTATATGCGCCATTGACTGTGATAGGAACCATCTTAGGAACGATCGTGAATGCTGCGCGCGAGAAATATACTGATGCGACATATCCGGCGCCAGCAACTACTACAACTATACCCATGAGTACAAAGAGGAGTCTCTTCGATCCCGAACGTTTCTTCTTATGTGGAGGTGTGACAGATATCCGCTTAATCGGATGAGGAGCCTCATCTTCTTTCTCTTCTCGCTCTTCCCTGCGTATTTCTAGTTCAGGCTTCTTGACGGCTATAGGGCGTCCTGTTGTGCGCCTGCGTGGCGGCTCGACTGGAGCTTGTATATCGTTGCGCTCGACGGGAATATCCCTGATAGAGCGATGATTGTTAGGTACGATGTCTTGGACGCGGCGTGGCATGAGAATGATTCAAAGATTAATGCATGAAAACGGACTTCGTTGTGTAAACTATACCATGCGACCTGTTACTTTTCCATACTGTGAATAGCGATGATGTAGAGACCGGTCAAGCGCAGTTTCTCGACAGAATTTTCATAGTCGACGAGTTTGCGTATGCTTTCGAAATCAAGCACTTCGAGTGTTGATTGCGGATATGCCTTCTTGAAGCTCTCCATGAAGAAGTCTTCGTGCGCACGAGCCGAGATAATCACATGATGAGGTATACCACTCGCGGAAGGATTCATCTTGAGGAGCTTGCGAAACTCACCGATCCAACCATTACTCATATTCTCGACGATAACTGTCTGTTTTTTGACGCGCGTAGCATCGAGTGCACCTTGTGATATGAGATTGAGTGTAGAATCAGCAGTTTGCTCACTTATTTTCAATTCACGAGCGATGGTGCGGACGATAGTATGTGCACCAAATGGATATGAGCCGAAGAATATGCAGGAATGAGCATGCATGATTGCGACGTCGGTGAGTTCACCATGAATGTGCACGAGTGCGTATGAGGCGCGATCGGGAACAACCTTCTCTATAGCGAGATGCTGGAGGAAGAGTGATGAATGGAACATCACAGACCTCTTACCGACGGCTCGATCACAGGCTTGAATGAAGCGCTCTATCATACGGCCGCCGGCGAGACTGCTTACGAATGATATTTCGAGCTGAGTAGTTGTCCTACTTTCCCATGAAGCTACTGAATAGCCGTTGAGGCGCACATCGAAAATCTTTTCCTCAATAACACGGATGTCGTGCTCGTCCTTTCCACTCATCTTGGCGCGCTCTTCTCCGATAAGTTTGAGGATGTAGGCTTTGGTGACAGGAGTTTCCTTCTTGAATGACTGCGTGACGGTCTTTGCTTGTGAGACGACCCATGGCGATGCGAGGACATAATGAACAGTAGAGATGTTGCGTGGCAAATTGTGCCTTGGATCTTTGATGGAGTGTATCTGCGAAATGAAGCGTAGTGATTCCCCGACAATTTCTTCGATTGCGGCGAGTGCGGCTTTGACCAAGTATCCGCTGCGGGCATGAGGTTTGTAGGAAATGCCGACGTTGTGCGTGAAGATAACGCGTGGCTTACCTTCGGGATGCATATGAATGAGCGTACCGCGAACAATAGAGCTCTGTACGTCGAGAATGAGAGTCAGGGTGCCGTTTGTGCGCGAGAAAAACATTACAAATAATTATAGCATAGGTGGTTTATATGGTTGTGCAAAAGAAAACCGCTCGCATGGTTGTGCGAGCGGTGGGAGTGATTGTCGATTAGTCCACGTTCTTGGGGCGAGTAATACGGGCTGGTAGAGTGCGACGACGGCCATCAACCATTAGGTCATCGGCGATTACGTCACCTTTGACATCCATGAAAGTGGTCCAGCGAGTGTCAAACTTATCAACACGCAGACCATTCAAATCGATATCTCCCGAGATGCTGACACCCATCATCTCGAACGTTCCATGAATTACCGTTTCAGCGAGAATCAGGTCACCATCAATGTGCATCTCCTCGAGTGTGATGTCACCGTGAATTACTCGATTGGAGATATCGAGATCACCGTCTACACTGCAACTCCTCCACGAACGTTTACCTGATGCGAGTTCTTGGTCAAATTCAGCCTGAGTCATAACAATTTGTATTGGTGTTTTTTTGTTCGGGTCACCGTGGCTTCCTTTCAAGAGCCAACCCGTTGGTAAATCAAAGACCTTATTGCTTTAAGTATTAAAGCACATCTAATGCCTATTTGTCAATTACAAATATACCCCTTAATATAGGGGTATATTACGCACTGTTGAGTTGGTCTTTTAAGGTTTAACTAAGTACGGCCTTAATCCTCCTCACCCCTTGAGAGACAGCTTCCTCCTTTTGAATTTTGAACTTCCACTTCCCTTCTGGACCAGCGAGTTCGTTTGTATTCTTCACGTGAGGGCCGCCACAGAACTCTTTTGAGTATGCAGACGCGATATCCTTACCGACGAAGTAGATAGAGATCTCTTCACCGTATTTTTCTCCGAAGAAATGTCGTGCACCGGTCTTATCAGCTTCAGCTCGTGGCAAAACGACATTGTTCATAGGGAGAGCGGCAGCAATTTTCTCATTCACGATATCCTCAACCTTCTTTTTTTGCTCATCAGTCAATTTAATACCAGTAAAATCGAAGCGCAGACGTTCCGCAGTGATATTAGACCCCTTCTGGTCACCTTCTGACTCGCCGAGGACGTCATGGAGTGCCTGATGGAGTAAATGAGTAGCTGTGTGATAGCGGACGACCATTGGATCATTCGAGTCCGCAAGGCCACCTTTGAACTTCTGCTCTGCACCTGCACGAGAAAGGTCTTGGTGTTTCTTAAATTCAACCTCATATCCAGCGACGTCGACAGTGAGGCCTTTCTCCTGTGCCAATTCCTTGGTCACGTCGATTGGAAGTCCATACGAAGAGAAGAGCAAGAATGTATCTGCCCCTGAAATTGACCCATCTTTCGCAAGACGTTCAAATTCCTTCATACCATGTGCGAGGGCCTCAGCAAATTTTGCTGATTCATCGCCAAGCACCTTCTTTATATGCTCTTTCTGTGCGGCAAGCTCTGGATACGCAGTTGCATATATTCCTGCGAGTGCTTCAACATATGCAGAAATGCGATCGGGGCCGAGTTGTTTGTCGGTCGTATTGATGATGGCGCGGCGGATGAGGCGACGAAGTATGTATCCACGGTCAGTGTTGGATGGTATGACGCCATCGGTGATGAGGAATGAGCTTGCGCGGAGATGATCAGCGATGATGCGCTTACTGCGAATCGGATTCTCAGCATTCTTCATGAGATCCATGACCGGCTTCAAAAGATCTGTATCATAAATGTTGTCCACGCCCTGAAGAGTCATGGTGAGACGCTCGAGACCTGCACCGGTATCTACTGAAGGCTTCGGAAGTTTGCCGATAATCTTGCCATCCTTCTTCTCATACTGCATGAAGACATCGTTCCATACCTCAATAACATCACGAACATCATCTGCCTGGACATATTCCGCGTGTGTCAAAAGCTTCCCTATGAATTTATTGGAAATATCATAGAACATCTCAGTGTCAGGACCGCAGGGACCATTGTCGCCAGCTTCCCACCAGTTATTCTTCGCAGGGAGATAGAAAATTCTCCCATTCTCGCCCTTGGTCGTGTCACCACCTGCATCAATACCATTCTTGGTGAATATATCGCGCCAAATAGTTGCGGCCTCATCATCGCGTGGTGCATTTGCATCACCTTCGAATACAGTTACATAAAGTTGATTTGGATTGAGTCCGAGCCCCTCTTCTTTTGAGGTGAGGAATTCGAAGCTCCATGAGATCGCTTCTTTCTTGAAATAATCTCCAAGCGACCAGTTACCAAGCATTTCGAAGAAGGTAGCGTGAGTCTTGTCACCGATATCATCAATGTCGACAGTGCGAAGACATTTCTGCGAGTCTACGAGACGGATGCCTTGTGGATGTGGCTTACCGAGGAGATACGGCACGAGTGGCTGCATACCTGCGGTATTGAAAAGGGTGGCATTCGTTATACCCTTCTCATCAGGTGTGACGAGTGATGCTGAGTGTATGATGGCATGTCCACGTTTCTCGAAGAACGCGAGAAATCGCGAACGTATATCTGCGGAGGTGAGCTTCTGCGTCATGCGAACATACTAGCAGAAACGAGGAGGGGTTTCCAATTATTTCTTCGTGGTCAATCGTTCGAGCAGTGCAATATCGTCCTCTATTGTCTTGAGTCCATCGAGGAAGAATTCGGGTGCAGATACATCAATACCGATCTCTCTGAGGATATTTTCTGGCGTATCTTTGCCTCCAGCTGAGAGGAACAGCTCAATCTTCGTCCAGAATGAAGGATCTTTCTTGTATCTCCTCAAGAGCGCTTTCGAAACGAGTGAACCATATGCGTATGAGTACACATAGAAGAAGCGGCGGATGTGGCTCCACGAAACGAACATGTAACCATCATCAGGAATCATCTTGAATGTTGGGCCGAGATAAGCCTGCATGTTCTTGTTGTGGATTGTACAGATTTCTTCTTTCGATACGGATCCCTTCGCACGAATAGTCTGGTGCAATTCAAGCTCGAAGTTGAAGCACGCTATCTGACGGAATATCGTAGCGATGTCTCCGTTGATTTTGTCGTGAAGTACGATAACCTTTTCCTTATCAGGAAGTGATTGAAATACAGCCTCCTCTGCAATTGCTTCGAACAGTGTACTTGCAGTCTCAGCGAGGGAATATGAATACTCACAATATATTGGCCCTTGAGATTTCGAGAGCTCTCCATGGAAGGCATGACCCATTTCGTGTGCGAATGTACTCAATGAATTGAGTGTATCTACATGATTGAGGAGAACATGAGTCGGATGAGTATAGGAACTCTGGCAATATGCTCCTCCCTGTTTACCCTTCCTTGGTTCTGCGTCGATGCGCCTCTCATTTACAGCTTGTTCGAGGATATCAGCATATTTCGGATCTATAGAGCCAAAAGTTTTCTTGAGAATCTTGAGCGAATCAGCAAATGAGTATGTCGACTTGGTAACACCTATCTTCGCAGCACGATCCCAATAGTCGAACTTCTTCTGTTTGAGGAGCTTCGCTTTGAGTGCATGGAATCTGTGTGCAATGGGAAAGTTATCCGTCACAGTCTTCACCAAGTGTTCGATGACCGCAGGATCATTTCTATATTCCCTGACAGTGCTTTCATAAGGTGTCTTGAATCCACGAAGTTCATCATCGATCTTCTTGTTGATGAAAACAGCGTTGATCTCACCTTCGCTGAAATCGGCAACATGTTTGAGTTCACCATAGACAAGTGTGGCGAGCTTTTTGCGAAGAGCTGAAGTTTTCTGTTCAGAGATAAGGGAGAGAGCTTCACCGAGAGGAAGATGCTTCCCTTTCCAGGATACCGTTCGAGCACCAAGCAACTTCTCTACATGGGATACCCAAAGCTCGTGTGCAGGAAGTTGCTTGAGTGAATCCATCTTTTCTTCACCGAGCGAGAGCTTGTGGGCAGCATCTGAGAATATACATTCGAGGAAGAAGCGATGTTTCGCGAGGATCTTGTTGCTGAGGAATCCACGCTGATTGTCCTTGGAGATAGATCCAAGAGCGATAACAAAGAATTCAAGTTGGTTACCAATCTTCGAAGCACGCTGACTTATGAGCGCCATCTTGGCATGCACTTCAGGATCATTACCATTGACGCTCTGCTGATAGAAAAGATAGTAGAGCGGCTTAGGTGAGACATCGGCAGAGAGTTTCTCAAATGAATCCACTGCAAGTTTCAATGCTTCTGCATTATTCAAATATGTTTTTTCTGCAACATCGTATTTCTTAGCGAAATCAGCAACAGACTTCTCTATTATTTGCATATCCATCTCGATTCGAGGGTCAGTCAGTGAATCGTAGATACGAGTAAGATCCCATCGAGGGAGGGGTGATTTACCAGATTTCTTATTTTTTACGGTAGATTTCTTCATATGAAAATATTATTTCACAACCTTTCCCAGAATCTCCATATCCTTCTTAAGATTGGGAATGTTGTTCGGATTATACACGCCGACACACGGATGGTACAGCACCACTATCTGGATGGGGCCATATGATGCTTGAGCGGGGTATGATTTACCATGAGCTCGGCTAATAGGTTCAAGCTCGAGCTCGAGTCCGAATTTTTTCATGATATACCCCATCGAATATCTTCCTAATGTGGCAATTATCTTGGGTTGAATAATTTCAATCTGCCTATCAAGAAATGGACCATATGAAGCTATCTCTTGAGGCGTCGGATCCCTATTCTCCGGAGGGCGGTCTTTGACGATGTTGGTTATATAAACGGATTCCCGCGGAATGTTCACATGCGCAAGTAATTGATCAAGAACTTTTCCTGCAGCTCCGCAGAATGGTTTACCCGTCTTGGCCTCATTCCTGCCAGGCGCCTCTCCGACAAACATAATGGTTGCATCATGACTTCCCTCTCCGATTACCGGGAGATACTTATTCGAGGTGCGATACTCGTAGAGCGGAGAGTCCTTGAGTGCGAGAACTTCATCGCGAATCTGGTGTATCAGGTCGGTCTTGGTCATGAAGATATGATATATCAGTTTGGGATAAATAAAAAAGCCCTGCGGGATGCGCAGGGCTTTGTGATAATACGGATAATCAGACGCTGAACGGACGGAATTCCATTTCCTGTTGAACTCTCTCGACGATGTCGTCGATGAAGTCTCCTGGAAGGTACACCTGCCCGATGCCAAATGAGGGAGCAATGTCATGTTCCCACTGAGCACCTACAGACAGCTTGTAGTTCGGCATGAAGTGGAGACGCCCCACGCAGCCTGACTTGAAGATTCTCTGGTAGAAGATATCAAGAATGGGTTGGCAGTACCTCTTGGAACCTCTGATTCGTCGCCACCGCTGAGCGAAGGCGTGAATGTTGTTCTCGAACGGTATCTGACTGAATACCGTGAGGTCTGGATCCTGCGCGAGCTTCTCAATACTCAACTGGAAGATACGGAGGCGTTCCTTGAGTGAATTTCCAGGGCCCGTAGAAATGGGACCTGAGATCATGTCGACCTTCTTTGGCAGTCGTTTCATGATCTTTATCGCAATCTCAGCGAGCTCGCTGAGTGAATCAATCCGATTGAGTTCTCGACGATCATCTACCGTTAAGAATTGATAGTGATCGAATCCGGTGCTATTGGGAGCGATGGTAGTGTTCATAATCTGGGAAGAACACTACCATATGATGCGTAATTGTAAATATTACTTCCCGTCCTTCATGATCATCTTCGCTTCCTCAAGCATTTTTGCAGCTTCATCTTCTGATCGAACTCCAATTTCCTTGAGTATCTCTGGTCTCTTCACAAGGTCTGCACAGGTGATGATATTTCTACCAATGAGATCCTTCTTCTGCTGATGATTGAGTGAGGTGACGCAGGTAATAGGGTGCAAACCAAGTTCTTCGATAAGTGTATGTAGATTTCCACTCGATGGGTAATTCCAGCCGATGAGTTTGAGGTCATTACACGAACCATACTTGATAGCTTGATCGGTAAATTTGGTATTGGTGAAAAGCCAACGCTCAGTGAGTTTCCTTTTGATGCCACCGTAGTCGAACTCATTCAAGGCAATGTCGTCGAAGCGTGACTTAACATAGAGTGCAACTTTCACATCGGATTTGAGGCCAAATTCATTGTGGAACTTTGCCTCCACCATAGCGAGAGACTTGCCTTTCCACGCGACAACATCCATCTCGTGTTCAATACAACCGCCCATAACGTGCTGGTCAGTGAGGGTCTCATATCCCCACGCATGGAAGATGCGAGATACGAACTTCTCAAATGGAAAACCGTCAGGTCCAAGCTCCGCGAGTGCGCGACGAACCGAATATTTAACTGCTGTATGAAATGATCGTTTGCGCAGCAATGAGAAAGCGTTGCTGTAGATCTCGTTGGTGGTCATACCATCTCTCATACTGGTCTCGACCTGGTCTATAATCTCCTCTATAGCTTGATCGGGGGCGCCCGCGTGTCGGAGTGAGTTGATGAGCTTCTCTTCTTCGAACAGCTGTTGTGTGCCGTCGGATTTGGTGATGGTAATCAGGTGATTCATGGCGGAAGTATATCAAGAAAGTGCAGGGTACGCACATATGTTTTCCTTGTGTGCAGCAAAGTGAACAAAAAATCTACCTATTCTAGAAACTGTGCAGCACACAAGGAAAACATATGTGCGTACCCTGCACTTTCTTACTTATAGCCCTTGCGTTAATGCGACAATCTTATATCCACGCTGTTCTATAGCACTGAAGACACGATCGAGAATTTCACCTGTCAGAGTATCGCCGACATGCATCAAGAATATATTTCCTGGTTCGATATTGGTCAGGATGCGATATGCGACTTCATCGGCACTCATACCTTCGCTTTCCATCCAATCTCCAGCGTCTATCGTCCAATATACCGACCGATAACCTGCCTTTGCGGCGGTAGCCAATACGCGTGCGTCACGATCTCCATAAGGAGGACGGAAATATGGCTTGGTACTTGTGGCCAGTATAAGTTCAAGTGCACTATCAGTGTTGATGAGCTCTTGTGTAATAGTTGCATCAATCAACTCGGTGAGTTTCGGATGATTATAGGTATGATTGAAAATTTCGTGCCCCTTGGCTGCAATCATGCGCGCCGCCTCAGGATTTCGTAGAGCCCATATACCAGTCATAAAAAATGTCCCTTTGACCTGATGCTTTTCGAGTGCAGCAAGAATCTTCTCGACTGATGCATTTCCCGATCCAGCATCGAACGTGAATATAACTTGATTCTTTGAAGTGTCTCCGCGAACTATTTCAGAAGGAATTGTTCCATTGAATGAGTTTTCTACTATTCGTGGTGTATCAGTTTCTTGTTCGGGACTGGTGAGACGGTTGGAGACATAGAGGCCGCTCATAATCACGAGGAGGATAGTGAGTAGTACGGCGGTCCTGAGATTCTGGGTCATGGCGAATATTGTAGCAGAATCTGTGCCTCAGGCAGGTGTGAATAGTTTATTTTGACATCAACAACCCACTATAGTAAATTAATGGCATGGTTCTTTGGATGTAGGAGACTTGGAAGTCGCGTGTTTACCACGATGGAGTCTACCCCAACATATCGGAATTACTACATTCGACGAACCTAAAGCTCTGGTCAATCTGGAGCTTTTTCTTTTGTCTAGATTACTGGATCACCCCACCACCAGCACACATCTCCCCATCATAGATCACCAACGACTGCCCTGATGCCATAGGTTGTGAATCCTCCGTAAATGTAACCACCGCTGTCTTTTTCTTAGTATCAATCTCAGTGAAAACTACCTCGTTCAAAGTCTGACGATATCTTCCGCGCGCCTGGTACTTCTTTCCAAGAATTGGAAGTTCATTCATCCAATTAGTTTGCATGATGGAAATGGATGTATTGCTTGAATTTGAAACAGTAAGCTTCGGGCCGACAGTAATAGTATTCTTCTCAATATCCTTCGCTATAACATAGTACGCTTCATCATTTGATCCCTTCTCGGTAATAGTAAATCCGTGTCGCTCACCGATAGTCAGGAAGACTGCACCTGAATGTGTGCCGATGACTTTACCAGCTTCGTTCAAAACACTTCCTTCTTTTGATTCAATATAGTGCGCGAGGAAATCTTTCATATCCACCATGCCGATGAAACAAATGCCCTGGCTATCCTTTTTCTCCGCTGTCGGCAGTTTAAACTTTGCCGCAAGCTTCCTCACTTCAGGCTTGGCGAGATGTCCTATCGGGAACAAAATATGTGGCAACTGGTCGTGACGAATCGTCCAGAGGAAGTATGACTGATCCTTATTCGAGTCGACACCCATGAGCATCGAGTTCTTATCACTGACCTGCGCATAGTGTCCGGTGGCGACATAGTCCGCTCCCTGAGCCATCGCCCAATCGTAGAATCCACCGAACTTCACCGACTTGTTGCACATGACGTCGGGGTTGGGTGTACGTCCAGCTTTGTATTCAGCGATCATATAGTCAGCTACATCGCGCTTGTACTCCTTCTCGAGATCGAGAGTGGCAAATGGTATATCGAGGTGGGCCGCTACACGCATAGCATCGCGACGCTCTTCACGCCAGGTACACGGGAGCCAATCAGGCTGCCAGGTGCGTATAAAGACGCCTGTGACGTCATATCCAGCCTTCTTGAGCAGAGCTGCGGATACGGAGCTATCGACTCCTCCTGAGAGGCCGACGAATACCTTCTTTTTCAGGCCCGTGTTGAGCCCTCTAATAGCTTGACTTTTCATGTCTAGTATGCTATCATATATATAGAGAGTTCGCCAATAACAAACAAAAAAGCGAGCTCGAAATAGCCCCATTTCGGAGCTATCCAAGGAGAAAGTCCTCCCCGTTTCGGAGAGGCATGTGAAGAAAGTAGAACTATGAAAACATTGAAAATTCTGGTTGCGGATGATGAATCCATGTTGCGTGAACTCATCAGCATGGCGTTTGGTGAAGTGAATGGCCATACGGTCGTTCAGGCTCGGACCGGAGAAGAAGCCTTCAACCTCGTCATGACGCAAAGCTTCGACCTTGTGCTTACCGATTACGACATGCACAAGACGGGCGGCAAGATGACCGGTATCGACCTTATCAGCAAGATTGATGCGCATTCGATGATCAACAAGCCGCGCTTCTGGCTCTGGTCGGGGACACTCACCAATGAAATCAACCAGCAGGCTCAGAGTCTCGGAGCTCAAGTCATCGAGAAGCCAGTGACCGTGACCGAACTGTGCGATCGTCTAGCTCGTCTGATTGAAGACAGTAAGCTGGAAGTTGTTCCACTCTAATCGTCAGTTACACAATGGGCCGGAGAATATTTTCTCCGGCCTTTTCTTTTACCCGAGTTTTGAATTCAAGCACTCTTCCCTACTGCAAATACATGAACTTGTTCTCAACATGCTGCTCGTGCGTGACTGCATAGTGCGTCACACCTTTCCTGTCTGCAAGATAGAAGAGATATTTCGATGGAGTCGGATAGAGAGCAGCTTTGATGGCATCCAGACCTGGATTTGATATTGCTCCTGGAGGAAGACCTTTGTTCTTGTATGTATTATATGGCGATGTGGTCGCGAGATCGGACAAGGTCAACTGACTCGATCCTTTGCCGAAGAGATAGTAGAACGGCGCATCAACTTGGAGCGCCATGCCGATGTCTGTGCGATTCCAGAGGACACCTGAAATCATGCGACGATCATCGGTATTGTTCGCTTCTTCTTCAAGGATGGACGCGAGGATGATTATCTTCTCCAGAGAATGTGTCGAGGTTGCAACAGCATCCATGAGCGAAGCAACTTTCTCATTGAACTGACTCTTCATCTCTGAAATAACTTCATCAGGAGTTACATCTGGATTGAAGAAGTACGTTTCTGGGAAGAGATACCCCTCATGCTTCTTCGCTTCAACAAGAAAGGTTTTACTATCGAATGCAGGTATTGCCTTCTTGATGATGACAGCAATATTTTTCGAGCTTGAACCTTCTGGTATAGCAACCTTTATCTTCTGGAGCTCATCGACACCATATGCAGTACGATATGCAACGCGGAGTGATGATTGCGAATTGGCAAAGAGATAACTTCCCGCTTGGACACCTTTGTCGCCATGAATAAGCTTCACATACGCTTTGTACATGAATTGAGATTTGATGATATTTTTATCAGCCAACAACTTCGCCGTTTCTGAAACGGTCATACCATCCTTGATGCGCACAATAGTCCCTCGCGCAAAAGCCGATGGTGCAATCGATTTCGCTATGAGGAACAAGAAGATAGCAAAAGCAGTTGCACACAAAATACTTGTAGCGACCTTATTTTTCCTGAAGATATTCCTGACCCTGCTATACAAGGAAGACTTACGACGAATATCCGGTATGAGCCTGAAGTTGATAGAAGACATAGATTAGAGAGGAAGATTGGACGGAGCTTCGGCCTTCTTGGATGGGATGCGCTGAAGTGTCGGTGTCGCAGCAACTGATCCGGGGAAGTGGTAGATAGTAGCAAGCTCCTCCGTACTTAGGACAAGTGGTGAGCCCTCATGAGGTGCATAGAAATACGAGCGACGCTTGTACATAGCGATAGCATCTGCTGAAAAACGATTCCTGCGGCGATCTTTGTAGTCCTTCCACGGATCACCGAGGCGTGGATGCCAGACGTCACCATTCGGCTTGAAGCCATTTAGGTGTTCAGTGTTGAAATGCTTGAAACTGCCAAGAATACCACCGACACCGAAGATGACGTTGAAGGATTCCTTCTGGCCAATATAAAGTCCGCGAATACCTGTATCAAACGAGAGCTTCGAGACACTGCGCTCAACAGCATCGATAACTTCCTGTTCGCCTTTTGAAAGACGCGGTATATCTGGAAACATCTCTCCACTTTTTTTATTCTCAGCCTTAATACCCTTGGTCTTGGAATCGCGGATCATGATTTCATTCACGAGCTTCTTGGCTCCTTCCTGATAACTATCAACTTTCTTGAACCAGTGACCTGCCTTACGTTCATTGGGAATATGCGCCTGAATCAGGATCTGTATCCAAACTTGTTGATTGGGACCGACACTGCCAAGGAATTCAAGCATGGGGAGCATTGGGTCAATTTTGAACTCCTCTTTTGGGTCTTTGTCGAGACCATAATCCACATATGTTTTAATTGGATATGCGTCATTCTTAAGGAATTTCATTTCACCAGCCCATACCTTCATCGTATTAGGATCGAAGTGAACAGATTTGGTGTAATCCTCGGCCTCTTTGACTTCTATTCCAGGAAACTGCGAATAGAGACCGTTAATGACTCCTGCTTTACGACGATCCTCTGTCCATATGAAGAACTTGATACGACCTTCGATGGAAATAATTTCAAGCGTATACCATGGTCTCATTTCTCCTTTCCAAAATTGGGCGAAATGACTTCCATTTGCAGTGTTGTGAAGTGATTGCAAGAAAACCTCCATAGCGAGAGGTGATTTGAACGTGTCCTTGGGGAGAGCTACCTCGAGGAGAGTGTGCTTAAGAGACAACAAGAATTTGGCGCGGACATAACGCACCCAGATAGGCCACATAATCATAGCGAGAATGATACAGAGTGCGATTGGGGCCAGTGTAATCGCGAACTGTATGGATTGCGGAATGATGAGGCTCTGGAATTCTGCGACGAGTGTCGGGAGGAACTGTTCTAGTGACATGTCCTAAGTATAGCGAGAAGTGAAGACTTATGGAAGTGCTCACCGGTGGATGATACCAACAAAAAAGAGGCTTATACAGCCTCTTTTTCTCGATATTGATACTTATGCCGCTACTGAGTACTTTCCGTCCTTGTCCTTCTTGAAATATTTCGGATTCTGGAGGTTGACTGCAATAGTGTTCTCTTTGACGTAGCGTTCCTTCATAACCTTGGTGACAATCTCATCTTTGGTCATCGGGCCATTCTTCTCAACTACGTGACGGATGACATCGCGGACGATACCAGGAGCGTATCCCCATTCTGCGAGAGCATAGAGACCGCGACCGACGAGCACGAAGCGAGGATCCTTGATGAGCTCGTTATGAGTCGTAGCAACGTGTGCCTTCTTGTTGAACATGGTTGTGATCTGCTTGGCAACATCACGGAAGTGAATCGGAGATCCATGCTTCCTGATAACGAGGAAGGCGTAATCACGCATACCCTTGGTCTTGATGTTCGATGACTTCGCAGTACCCCAATCGCCGAGCGCATTCTTGCCGATCGACTTTGAGAGAGCAAGCCAACGCTTCATGATTTCCTGATTCTTGTAACGCTCAGAAACGCTTTCGAGGTGATTGAGGAACTTGTTGATGATCTCTGACTCGGGGAGGAGGTCCTGGTTGCTGAGATTTGAATAGAGCTTGCGGAGAGCTTCCTCGACCTGATTGGCGAGAGCTTCGTTAACGTGCCAGCGATGATTGAACTCATCGTCTTCTTTCTTCTTCTTGAAAGGTTCACCGATGACGAGGAGGAAATGGATGTGATTCTGGAGACTCTTGTCCTTGGTGAGATGTCCGAGGAAATCATCTTCGACAACAACGCCGCCAAATGCATGGAGGAGATTCTCGATTTCAGCGAAGACCGCCTTTTCGAGTTTGTATTCATCAGACTTGCGAATCATGCCGAGGGCATAGTTCTCAATCTGGCGAACGCGTTCACGGGTGATGCTGTATTTCTTTCCGATGCCATCGAGGGTCATGCGGCGAGTATCGGCACCGAGTCCGTAACGATAGAGGATCACATCACGGGCGCGGTCAGGAAGCGAGGCGAGGAGTCTCTTGACGATCTGCTTGGGCTTGAACGAAATGGTGGTTGTTGCCATGTAAGTCGCTGATAAATAATTGTTACTATTTGTAGCACTCGCTTGTAATAAAGTCAATCTCGTGGGGATATGCTATTCCCCTATTGCCCAGGCTTGATAAACTAACATTACCATATCTTATAAATATGGTCAAATGTTGTCTAATCACTAATTACACCACAACAATATTTACGAGTTTGTTCGGCACCACAATCACTTTTGATACCGACTTCCCTTCGAGCCACTTCTTTGCCTCAGGAGATTCTTTCGCGAGTTTCTCAAGCTCTTCTTTTGAAGTATTCATTGGCGCCGTAAATGAACCGCGAACCTTGCCACTGATCTGAATCATAATAGTAGCTTCGCTTTCAACGGTGAAAGCGGCATCAAATAAGGGCCATCCGGAGGTATGTATCGAATCCTTGTGCCCCAGAGACGCCCAGAGCTCCTCTGTGACGTGCGGAGCAAATGGAGCAATCAATTGGAGCAGGGCTTCATAACTCTCGACTGCGACCGATTCCTGCCTCTCCAACTCATTGAGAGCAATCATCAGTGAACTGATGGCAGTATTGAAGCGCATTGCCTCGATATCTTCCGTAACTTTCTTTATAGTCTTGTGAACAATCTTCTGAGCATCCTTAGTGGCGACAGTTCCTGGTTGAACTTTTTCATGAAGTTTCCAGACGCGTTCGATGAATCTGCGAACGCCGGCGATGTTATCTGTGTTCCATGCAATCGGTTGATCAAATGGACCCATAAACATCTCATAGAGACGGAGACTATCTGCACCGAGAGTGCCAATAATGTCATCAGGATTAACAACATTACCCTTGGACTTGGACATCTTCTCGCCACCTGCAGCAAGAATGAGACCATGAGCAGTACGCTTCATGTATGGCTCGCTGGTCGGGACAACGCCGATATCATAGAGAAACTTGTGCCAGAAGCGTGAGTACAAGAGGTGAAGTGTCGTGTGCTCCATACCACCGTTGTACCAATCAACTGGCGTCCAATATTCCAATTTCTTTTTGTCAGCAAAAACTTTTTTGTTTTTTGGATCCGCATAGCGCAGATAGTACCAGCTCGAACCTGCCCAGTTGGGCATAGTGTCGGTCTCACGCTTTGCTTTTCCTTTGCAATTCGGACACTTCGTATTCACCCACTTCGAAATAGCAGCGAGTGGAGATTCCCCAGTCTCTGTCGGCTTGTAGTTCTTCACCTTCGGCAATTTCACCGGCAAATCCTTCTCAGGAACAGCTACAATGCCACACGATTCGCAATGAACGACCGGTATCGGCTCACCCCAATAGCGCTGACGGGAGAAGATCCAGTCGCGGAGCTTGAACGTAGTGACCCACTTGCCTCCCGCAGATGAAGTAATATCTTTTTTTATAGACTCAGAATCTTTTCCAGTGAATGAACCTGAATTTACAAGAAGACCACTTCCGGTGTAGGAAGTTTTACCATTGAAGAAATTCCATGCGATTCTGATATCCTCACGATTTACTGATGCGGCAACTTCACTCGGAGAAAGCCAAACTACATCATGGAGCTTCTTCTCTTCTTCAGCCATCTCATCGCGATCACCATTTGAAAGTTCGAAATACGCGACCTTGAAATGAGCAAAACGGTTAACCGATTTCACTGCATGATAGAACTTCGAGTGTATAGTACCCACCTCGCGCACAAATTTCGCATTCTTGTATCCAGTCTCCTCATGTATCTCGCGAGTTCCGGTGACGGCAACACTTTCGCCGTTTTCAATACCGCCGACTACGAACCCCTTCCAACCATTCGCTTTGTAGAATGACATGAGGTACTTGTCCTCTGACCAATGCTTGATGATACACACCGCCGCGTTGCGCTCGACGAATGGTGCATCTTTTTTGACCGCATCAGGGCCATCATCCTTGCTAATGAGTGGCTCAATAACAGTCTTTATTGTGAGATTATATTTCTTGGCAAACTCAAAATCACGCTCATCGTGCGCAGGTACGGCCATGACGGCTCCTGTTCCATAGTCTGCGAGTACATAGTCAGCGATCCAGATCGAAACTTCTTCATTATTCGCAGGATTTATCGCGCGCAAACCTTTCAACTCAACACCACTCTTCTCTTTCTTGGCATCTGTACGTTCAATATCGGTTTCTTTCTTAACCTTGGCAATATATGCCTCGACATCAGACTTATTTTCTATCTTATCCATGAATTCACTTACCAGCTTATGCTCTGGAGCGAGTACGACGTAGGTCACACCATAGAGAGTATCTGGGCGCGTGGTGAAGACATCTATGTTCTTGTCAGAATCCTTTATCTTGAAACTAAGCTCTGCTCCCTCCGACTTCCCTATCCAATTCCTCTGCTGAGTTTTTATGCGCTCAAGAAATTCGACAGTATCGAGATCCTTATCAAGCCTGTCCGCGTATTTTGTAATAGCGAGCATCCACTGTTCCTTGTCACGCTTCTCGACAGGCGTACCGCAACGTTCACAACACCCATTCACAACCTCTTCATTAGCGAGACCAGTAAGATCCTTGGGACACCAGTTGATAGTCATCTTCTTCTTGTACGCCAAACCCTTCTTCAAGAATTGCAGGAAGATCCACTGCGTCCACTTGTAGTATTTCGGATCAGTCGTATCTATCTCGCGTGACCAGTCAAATGAGAATCCAAGCGCCTTGAGCTGGCGACGGAATGTGTCCGAGTTCTTCTTGCTCACCACTGATGGTTGCATGCCAGTCTTGATGGCATAGTTCTCTGTCGGCAAGCCGAATGCATCCCACCCTATCGGATAGAGGACGTTGAAACCTTCACGACGACGCTTGCGAGCAATGATGTCCATCGCAGTATTTGAGCGGATGTGTCCGACATGGAGACCATCACCTGAGGGAAACGGGAATTCGATGAGACCAAAGAATTTCTTTTTAGTGGAGTCTTCTTTGACGACAAATGCTTTCTTCTTGTCCCACTGCTTCTGCCACTTCGCTTCTATCTTGGTATGGTCATAAGCGGCGAGTGGCTTGGCTTTCGACTGAGGTTTATTCATGGCTCAAATCATAGCTCAAAATGAGGGTTTTTACAAAAATAAAAATCGCACCCCGTGAAGGATGCGATTTCTGAAACGATTCGTTCTAGATTACTTCAGGCGATACCACACGCATACACCTGCGAGGATCAGTGAGATCCCGAAGATGACACATGATTTAGTCTTACTGCGGAAGAAGCAGGCTACAATGAGCCCGAGCGCCGCAATGGACAAGGAAGGTACCGAGATGACAAGGATTTCTTTCATAGGCTTTTTCCATCTGTCAGCTTGATGCCGACGAGTGATTCTTGATCTCCGACACATACCGTGTGCCTTCTGTTGATTGTTTTTGTGCAAAACTACCCGAAAACTACAAAACTCTAACCAGAGACTATTATAGCACATATGAGCCCAGAAAGCAAGTTTCTGGGGATTATTATATGGCTCTGTTGAGGGCTATTATGGCGAAAAAGTAGTTAAATCTTAAACTCCATCACGTCTCCATCCTTCACGATATACTCCTTCCCTTCAGTACGGAGCAGTCCTTTTTCACGAGCGGCAGCAAAAGATCCTGATTCGAGGAGTTTGTCCCACTCAATAACCTCGGCACGGATGAATTTTGCCTCAAAATCACCGTGAATAGCAGTACCTGCCTTGGGTGCAGTCCAACCACGACCAATCGTCCATGCTCGAGTTTCCTTCTCGCCAGTAGTGAAATAAGTTATCAAGTTCAAAAGCTCGTATCCTTTCTTAATAAGATCATCGATACCATCTTCTTTTGCTCCAAGACCTTCACGCATCTCTTTCTTGTCCTTATCTTCGAGATCTTTGAGCTCGTGTTCCATTCCTGCATCGACGACGACCCACTTCGCGCCATTTTCAGCGAAAAACTTGAGAAGGGCCTGATAACGCTCATCATTGAGCTCATCAAGGTTCTTGCCTCCAGATTTCTTGTTGAGAACATACATAAAAGGCTTCGAGGTGAGGAGGTGCAGATGCTTGAGGAATGGTGCCTCGAACTCGTCCGGCATCACAGTAGAAGCGAGCTTGCCTGATTCAAGTGCAACTTTAATTCTCTCGACGAGACCTGACTCAATAACAGCTTCCTTCTTGCCTGCACGAACTTCTTTATTGAGATTGGCGAGACGTTTTGTAACTGTCTGCATATCAGCGAGAATGAGCTCGAGGTTGATGACCTCAATATCCTTGATAGGATTGATTTTGCCGTCGACGTGAATGATGTTGTCGTCCTCGAAAATGCGTACAACCTCTGCAATAGCATCCGTCTCGCGAATATTGGTGAGGAACTGGTTGCCGAGACCTTCACCATCGGATGCTCCTTTGACAAGACCAGCAATGTCGACGAATTCAACGACTGCCGGAACAGTCTTCTGGGTCTTGGAGAACTCAGCGAGCTTGTGGAGACGCTCATCAGGCACAGCGACAACACCGACTGAAGGGTCGATAGTTGCAAATGGATAGTTCGCAATAAGCACGCTCTTCTTGGTGAGCGCGGTGAAGAGAGTTGATTTGCCGACGTTCGGGAGGCCGACGATTCCGATCGCTAGGGCAGACATTGATATTTGTTACCGGAATAAATCCATGAACTTGTAATTTTCCTTGGGTGCCGACCACTTTGTCCAAGACGTTCATAACTATGCCTCTTTTTGCCGCAAAATTCAAGCTGGGCAGGGTCTCCGAGGCTTGGCGGGCAAAAGCTTCAACCTCTCGGTCATCAGGTAGTGAGGTTGCAGGCGAATCGTGTCCCGCTTGTTCCGATCGCAGTATCTGCGATTGATACGAGGCGACTTTGGCTCTGACAGGAACCGTGTATTCCTTAAGTTGCTCCACCGTGAACAACCCACCACCGTAGGCTTTGTTGTATCGGTCTTCCTGTTCCTTAAGCTTGGCGATTTCCCTTTTCATGAACGCAACATCTACTACGGACGAATCAACTCGGTTGCTTTGACTGCTCGTCCAACGCTGGATTTGGCTTTTTATCAATGCGGGGGAGGCCATGAGATTGGCGATTTCATTCCACACGAGCCCGTCCGCAACTCGGGCGTTGACCGCCTTTTCCTTGCAGGTATGCGGGAGCGGAAAACTTAGCACCCGATCAAGACAGCGATAATAAAGATACCTACCATTTTGTGGCCCTTCACCACCACGCTTCCGGCCACAACCACAATGGATTTTCCCAGCGAGCAGATATTCGTTTTTGGTGTTTCGCTGCGAAAGCAGGAAGTTCGCCTTGAGCTTGTCCTGAACCCGCGCAAACACCTCTTTGTCGATGATCGCCGGCACTGGAATGGTCAGCCACTCCGCCTCCGGCCTGATCTTTCGGCTGCTTTTCCGGTTCTTGCGATACTTGTCGGTGTTTTTTGGGTTTTCCGGAACAACCGCATAAGAACTTCCCCACCGGGCTTCCCCGATGTAAGCCTTGTTCTTGAGTAGATGACTCAATGTGCTGGTCGCCCAAACACCGCGTTTGCTTTTTCTCGGCTTGATCCCTACCTCCTGCAATTTCTTGACGAGTTTTCTGAGGGTCAGGCCATCTTGGTCAATCCAATCGAAAATCATTTTCACCACTCGGGCTTCCGTTTCATTTATCTCATAATAACCATGAACTTTCTCCTGCTTGGCAATGTAGCGATACCCATACAGTGGCTCGCTCACGAGCAGATGGCCCTCTTTGACCTTGCGGAGTTTGCCGAGGCGAAACCGCTCGCCGATCTTGGCACGCTCATACTCAGAAAACAGTCCGCGCACACCATACAGGATTTTATCCTCACTGTTTTTAGGGGCGGCAATGGTGACGAACACCACTTCAATGCCCGCTTCCCGCAATTCGTCCATGACCAGTTCCTGATAGGAGTATCGGCGGGCCAGGCGGTCTGGATCATAGATGACGACCACTTGCCACAACTTTGATTTTGCATCCTGCCTCAACTTGTCCAACGCGGGTCGCGCCAAAACATCGCCGCTCCAACCTTCGTCAATATATTTTTCGACCACATGGAAACCGCTCTTTTGGACGAGTTCATTCACCGCAGTCAACTGCGTCTTGATCGTCTGTTCTTCTTCCTGTCGGGCCGTCGAAACCCGGGCGTAGATGGCGGTTAATTTCATGGGGGTGGTTTGCTTGCCTGATGCGCAGCACTTCTTGAAACAGAATATCGAAGGCCCGGTTGATTCTAATTTCGCTGTCCGAATCAGTGGCCGGTTCGTAGCTTAGAGAAGGCCCACAACAGGAGGCATTATTGTTGCATAAAAACTCTGGTTGGCCTGTTGAAAGCGCCAGTTTTTCCAGCCCATTTGAACTCTTCTGGGGCTCCTTTATGGTATCAGGATTTGCTTCCTGATTCAACTTTTCGAGTTCCGACATCTGGATTAGGAACTGCCCCATTTTATCCATTCAGCTTGGGGAATTCCGGACTGTCGAATCATTAATTTCAGGGTTACCGCTGGGTAGCTGCCATGGGTCAGGTTAACTTCGACCCGGCGATGGGGTTTGTTGTCGTCGTTTCCCCGTTTGCCCCAAGCCTCGTGTGAACCCTTCAATGGCTTCAAGAAGGTAAAACCGTTCTCTTTGAGGAATGCTATGACGTCTCGATACGCCCAGTTGTATAATCGTCTGGTCATGTGAGTCAGAATAAATCCTCAAGCCACACCGGCAAAGACGCTTGGAATTGCTGAAGGCGGCAAGTCTCACCCACATCACGACCCCATGAGAAAGCGCAAAAACAGTGGCTAACACTATAAATGCTTTGAGGCGAAAATGGGAACATGCCGTGAAGTCGGATTTGTGCTGTGACGTGTGGATCTACGTTGTGTGTCCCTAAACGGGGGACTTAAGTTACGAAGATCGAACTTTTCGAGATAAAGCAGAGCGTGCTGCCGTACTCATATACACTCACTTCAAAAAGGAGTGCGGATTGCGGAGGGCTGGACGATGTTCGGACCTATCGTCACAAATCCCGGCGTGTAGCCGCACTCATATACACTCACTTCAGAAAGGAGTTTGGAGTTCTATTAGGAAACGAATTGTGAGACCGGCTAAGAATAGCAGCCGCAGAGATTCGCTGAAGGGGCAAAGGTTTGCTATGCGTAGCAAGATTGGAGAATGCTTAGGTAAGCAGCCCTTTGAAAATTGACGTTCCATTTGGCTGTATAACATATTGGAATGCCAATTCGTTTCTGTCTCCCTCTCTGGATCTGGATTGAATGTCAGTTATCTTGATCGCGGCAAAAAAACCCTTTGAGTTTTTGAGTATCAAAACATCTTTGTCCTTCGTCACTTTCCTTACTCTAGAAGTTGAATCGTAGAATTGGAACTCTCTCACCTCTTTGAATTTTGACACCCCCTCAGCGACCGCAAGCGCTTCAATTGAACCCGCGTCATTGTAAGCATACATTTTGTCGGCGCCACATTCAGACCAGCTTGTTTCAAAAATTAAATCACCCGTCCCAATCGTGAACTTCTTATCATTATTTGTGAAATCGAACCGCACTTCATCAGATAACTTTGGCGAAAAATAATCTGCCCGTCCCACATGCTTCTTCCTTGGATATTGCGAAGATGTTTCCAATGCCGTCAAATACTCGGCACACTCAGATGGTGACATAACGATTGTTGCAAAAGCTGTTTTGAGATCGGCATTCTTCTTCAGAATGTCGGAATCGTTAGTAACAAAAACATCTCGCCTCGCCCGGATATGACGATGTAAGTGATGCACGTCGTTGACCTTATTCCTATAACGCTTGTCAGAATCCAGCAAGTTAGGAAAAAGGACTTTTTTGAGTTCTAGGAAATTCTTCCTCTCAATTTCATCTTCCGGTAGAAGGTTGCTAGTTACATACCCTGCGCCTAAAACAGAAAAAGTGCT
The DNA here is from genome assembly GCA_039799225.1 of Candidatus Parcubacteria bacterium. Lineage (GTDB taxonomy): Bacteria > Patescibacteriota > Minisyncoccia > Phycocordibacterales > PALSA-1337 > C7867-002. The sequence goes on from JBDLTF010000009.1 coordinate 30,398, forward strand.
ATCGACTCTAAGACTTAAAGCTGCCGCCCTAGCCTTGTCTTTATCTCCAGTAAGATCTTCGGCAACGGTCGTGGTAATCTTCAAATCAATAGTTTGTTGATCAAAGGCATGCCTCAGAATCAATCCAATATCAGGAATCGATCTTGGTTCGATTTTCAAATCAAACAATTCAATGAGTAAATTGGTATCAAGGGTTATTTTAATCATGTGATTGAAGTATGAATGTTCGGCTTTAATCTGTCTAGACCACCCCAGCCCTAACGCTCATGGATACGTGAACAATGGCAAAGGAAAACCGAAGACGATCAATCCTGTGAGTGGACCACTCGTGAAGCAGGTATTCGAACTTTATGCCGCCCGGCAGTATTCCCTCACCGAGCTTGAGGACGAGATGTTCAAACGAGGATTGCGAACGAGGAGATGGCGCGCCGGGATTTATACTTCAAACGCGGCCATTGCGCGTAGGCGAGGATGGGGCATGGGAACCAGCCCATGTTCAAGGCGAAGCCAGTTATGTAGCATGTGGCCCAAGGAATCAACTCTGCTCTACCCGTTTTTGGAATCAAGGCTAAGCCCGAGTTGAACTAACAAGACACGCCCATCTACCGATTGAGGCAGAGGGTCAAGTCCCGCCAAACAGTTGTTCACGGAACAAAAACGAAAGCATTATAAAGGCGGCAGTTCCGGCCAAACTTTTTATAGAGTAATTATCCTCATGAGTCCTACCTTTTATGAGCAAAAAGGTTAACTCATCGACGAACAGACCTACCCCGATTGCAAGTAACGTTCCACTTGAAGTGAAAAATGAGATCGTAATAATTGCGACGCCATACATCCAGTGATGGAATCGGAAATTTTTTACCGTAGGACTCGGGAACGGGTGCAGGAATAAAGCGGTTCTTACTATTAGGATAGTGAAGATAAAAATTAAAAAGAAACGATCACTGTCCAGCATTTTTGAATTATAGCAAAAAACTCTCTTTATGGAAAGGTCGCAACAAGAATGCTGGGACAACCTCGTCATTTTCTCAGTCCGACAACATACAAAAACAGTCAGGATTTCCTATGAATACGCTAAATTCTGCAATCGAGTGGTTTTACACTCATTGTATCAAAGACCGAAAACTCAGTGCACATACAATCAAAGCTTACAGGCACGACCTCGCTAAGTTTTGCGTTTTTGCATCACGCCACGTGACTCAGCCGCTCGTAGAGATAGTTGATCGCAATCTTGTTCGGGATTGGCTCGCAAATATGGAAACCGTAAAACCGCGTACTGTTCGCCGTCGCCACGCGACGCTTAAATCTATGTTTGCAAGCCTCGAACGCTTCGGGAAAATCACTGAAAACCCCTTGGCG
>JBDLTF010000010.1:0-23004 GCA_039799225.1 Candidatus Parcubacteria bacterium
GCCTCGTACTTACCTGGAGTAGCTGACGTGTAGATCATCGGACCCACGCGCTCGAGGAATTCAGCGAACTTGAGTGGACGATTGTCCTTGGCTGATGGCAGACGGAATCCGTGCTCAACAAGCGTATCCTTGCGCGACGCGTCACCGGCATACATACCATTCAGTTGCGGAATGGTTACATGCGATTCGTCGACGATAGTGAGGAAGTCTGGATTACCATCTTTGTCATGCGGGAAATATGCGAGCAAGGTATCCGGTGGCTGACCAGGCATCATTCCTGAGAAGTGGCGTGAATAGTTCTCGATACCATTTGTGTATCCAATCTCCTTAATCATCGAGAGGTCATACTTCACGCGACGCTTGAGGCGCTCTGCTTCGAGGACCTTCCCTGCTTTCTCGAGAGCCTTGAGCCTGTCCGCCAATTCCGCCTGAATGGTCTTGTATGCACGCTCACTCTGCTCATCATTTGAGATGAAGTGCTTGGCTGGGAAAATAAAGATAGACTCATGCGTACCGCGAACTGAGCGAGAAACAGGATCGAGCTCGATGATCGCTGAAATGGAACTGCCATCATAGTCGAGACGATACACGGTCTTGTCATTCACCGGCATTATTTCGATAGTATTCCCGATTGCCCTGAATTGGCCTGATTTCAAATCTGCGGTGGTACGCTCGAAATGCACATCGATGAGGCGACGAATGAGTTCTGCGCGTGACAATTCCATGCCAACCTTGAGTTTAATATTCACCTTCTCGTATTCTTCGGGACTTCCCAAACCATAGATACAGGAAACCGATGCGACAATAATCACATCTTTGCGCGTGAGCAATGCTTGCGTGGACGCGTGACGGAGACGCTCGATCTCTTCATTGATCATCGCCTCTTTCTCGATGTAGGTATCGCTCGAAGGAATGTATGCCTCTGGCTGATAGTAGTCGTAATACGACACGAAGTAGTGCACGGCATTCTCGGGGAAAAATTCTCGATACTCTTGCGCAAGCTGTGCGGCCAGTGTCTTGTTGTGCGCGATGACGAGTGTCGGTTTGCCATAGCTGGCAATAACATTCGCGGCAGTGAAGGTCTTACCTGATCCAGTAACACCAAGGAGTGTCTGGCGGTCATGACCTTTCGTGAGTCCTTCAATAAGTGCAGGAATTGCCGTCACCTGGTCTCCTGCAGGTGTGAGGGTAGTAGCTATCTTGAAGGGAGTCTTCGACATGCGAGTACTATACGATAAAAGGAAGGTTTTGACTATTTATTTTGTCCATGATAGATTCTTCAGCGGTCAACAACTCGTTATCGGTAACAAATCGTAAGGTATTCGGGTTCGATCCCCGAGAGTTGGAATGGATAGGCTCGAACCGATTCATGCAGAATAAGTAGGAGACGTCGAAGTAATATTGGCACAAGCTGATACTATGGAGTCGCCAGTGAGATACTACTCTCGGCCAGAGTCTTGAAGTTTGACCAGCCCCTCGTGAAAGCGAGGGGCTTCATTATTTGTTTTCTTGAATAAAAAAGCCGCGATACCCTCCTGGATATCGCGGCTGTGCACTGACATGACAACTAACCGTTGTCGACTGAGGTTGGATCGGGGACCCATGCGCCGTTCAGGAATTTCCGGAACTCGCGTGGTTTATTCTCTCCAATCTCGAACCATGCTTCTTGCCCTTCTTCTGCATCTCCCCATAGCCGTTCGTTCCCCAGCGGGAAACAGAACGGCACTTCTTGCTCAACTCCTTGGTCAAGGAAGAATCTTTCCGACACCGCGATGAGTGCGGCGATATTTTCACTTGTTCTTACAAACATTGCATGTTCCTTTCAATTGTCTGATTCTCCCAGATGGCGAGGTGAGCTCGCTGTGTGTTCCGAAGAGAAAGCGATTGGGATGAACTTAACGGCCGGTTCAGACTTTTTCTTTGAGTAATCAAACTCATCGGAAGAAAACTGATGCCATTGCTCATCCTGCTCTGACCATTTATAGGATACGAACCATCCATCGACTATGAACCATCCGATCAAGCCTTCGTGGCGCTCAAAGATCATTTTGTGTCGATGGCGGCGCGATGGTGCGAGACTCCGAAGTGCTGCATTCGCCGGCAATGTGCGGGGAATGCGAGACTGAATAGGAAGAAGTCCGTGAACTTCTCTTTTCCATGCTTGTATTTTCATACACATTCTCCTTGTGGTTGGTGGTTTCCATCTTTTGCCACGGGTGTGGCAAAGCGTACTCCCCACTGGCACCTATACGAGCGCACCAGCAGGGATAAATCGTAACGACAGGAGGGGCCATGCGACATTCCCTCTCATGGGGACTTCGCGGAAGATCACCAACGATATTCGGTATTCGAAGATCGCAGCGTCGCGTCGCGAAGGCATCACTCGTAGCTCGCCCTCCTGTCGTAAAGTCTAAACGACTTTGTTCTGACTGCACTCAGACGCTGTGTCCGCAAGCGGCCACGCGATCTTCGCTTGTCAGAATAAATATAAAGCTGTCAAAGATCTAGTTTCCTTTCATTCTCGACCATGGTCAAGACAAGAAAACAGGCTCCGAACTTTCGTTTGGAGCCTGTCGCTGGAATTAATTCGAGGGTGAATTCATTACAAAGACTGACTCCAAACACACTGCCAGATGGCGAGTGGGCATGAGCGCATGACGGTCTTTGTAAAATGGTAATTCATTTGTTCGATAACTATAGCACCGGCTAAAAAAGATGCAAGAGGCCTGTGAATAACTTTTTCTTCTACTTTTTCCTCAAGATGGCGCGCTGGACTGCCGCATAAATATCTTTCTCTCCCATACCATAGTGTTCGATGAGCTCATCAGGCTTACCCGATTGACCGAAGAGGTTTCTAACGCCAATAAATTCGATAGGAACAGGGAAATGTGCGGCCAAACATTCCGCCACTGCGCCACCAAGTCCGCCGATGATCTGATGTTCTTCAACAGTTACAATTGCGTGAGATTCATGAGCCAACTTCACCACTGCATCTTCATCGAGTGGCTTGATCGTATGAATATTAAGCACCGTGACCTTCTTACCTTCTTCAGAAAGTTTCTGTGCGGCCTTTATCGCCTTGAATAGAAGCGCACCCGTAGCAATAATTCCCACATCTATCTGCGACTGAGTATTTTTTACTTTCGATTTTGGACTTGAAGCTTCTTTAACACTTTCAAATACCACCTGCCCTTTCCCTATCTCAAACGGCGTCTGATCTGTGGTCATGACGGGCGTCTTCTCACGCGCGAGACGGATGTAGGTTGGTTCTTTGGTCTTCGCAGTCGCAAGTGTAGCCTTCTTGGCTTGAATAGAATCGCACGGCGAAATGACGACCATGTTAGGAATCACTCTCATGAGGGCAATATCTTCGATAGCCTGATGCGTACCACCATCGGGACCAACTGAAATACCTGCGTGGGAACCCGCAATCTTCACCGGACGATCATTGTAGGCGATGGTAGTTCTGATCTGTTCCCAATTCCTGCCAGGGCTAAACATGGCATATGAGGTGATGAATGGAATCTTACCCATAGCGGCCATACCTGATGCGACTGTGGCGAGATTTTGTTCAGCGACACCGATCTCAATAAATCTCTCAGGGAATTTCTGCTTGAACATGAGCATGTGCGTGGACTCGGTGAGGTCAGCACAAAGTCCTACCACCTTCTTATCTATTTCAGCAGCCTGAAAGAGCCCTTCGCCGAAGCCTTTGCGGATAGGAACTTGCTCGACATCTTTGTCGAGAAGTTTTGGGTTAAGTTTGAGGTGGGGGTTAAGCATGTAATTATTTAAACGCCTCTCGTGCCTGCTTAATTTCCTCCTCTGTCGTCGGTGGTTTACCATGCCACTCGAACATACGCTCGAATTCTGGCACACCCTTCGAGGCAATTGTATTGGCGATAATCACTGACGGCCTATCGAAGACTGCTCGTGCCTCACCAAATGCACGATCAATATCACGGAAATTGTGACCATCGATCTCCACTACATGCCAATTGAACGCACGCCACTTATCGCCAAGTGGATTGAGCGGCATAATGTCCTCTGTGAAGCCGTCGATCTGGATGTTGTTGCGATCCACGATGACGGTCAGGTTCTGGAGCTTCTCTTTGCCTGCAAGCATAATGCCTTCCCAGTTGTTTCCTTCGTCGAGTTCGCCGTCACCAGTGATGCAGTAGAACTGTTTGCTCGATGTGCGACCATGGTCAATACGATCAGCAAGAGCCATACCGACAGTCTGCGAGATTCCTGCACCGAGCGGACCAGATGAGTTCTCGAGCATAGGTAGAAATTCGCGATGTGGATGACCCTGGAGGCGTGAACCAAATTTGCGGAGCGTCATGAGTTCTTCCACAGGAAAATATCCGGCATGCGCCATCGTTGAATACAAGACTGGACAGATGTGACCGCTCGAGAGTACGAGACGATCGCGATATTCCCAGGAAGGATTCTTGGAATCATGCTTCAACGCATGGAAATAGAGATAGGCGAAGATGTCAGCCATGTCGAGCGGACCAGCAGTGTGGCCAGACTTCGCCTCGATGAGTGCTTCGATGATAGAACGGCGAATATCCTTTGCCTTAGTTTCGAGAAGTTTGACTTTGTCGTCAGTGAGCGGCATTTGATTAATTGTACCATACAAAAAAGCGACACATTACTGTGTCGCCGTGAATAGTCCGATCATCATGCCGCATATCTGTCCCTGCCGCCGCGCCGCCGCTTGCTTGTAGAGCTCTCGACGAATCGATGAACTGCATCCGTTGTATCCTGGTGATTAACGACGCAATCTCTACATCGGCACCCAACCGGATGACCCGGAGGAGTAAGGCTGCTTGGAGACTCGATAGGTTTGGAAGGAGGCATGAACTTCCTAAGTGGTTTCGTACCCATATTCTAAAATAAGCATACAGTAAAATATGCCTATTGTCAATTTATCTTTTATTTAAAACCTAACGTCCGACTGCTTTGAGTTGTTGGAGGGCTTCGAGATAATTGTCTGCAGCGAATATAGCTGAGCCGACGACCAGACGGGTCGCACCTGCATCTATGAGTTGTCCTGCATTCTTGAGAGAGACTCCCCCATCAATAGAGATGATGAGATCAGGGTATGCTGCCTTCACTTCTTTGATCTTGTCGATAACTTTGTCATCAAATTCTTGTCCCTGGAATCCGACATGATCGATACCCATGAGCTGAATACCCTGAATCTTTTCCTTGAATGGTTCGATAGTTGAGACGGGTGTATCTATGTTGAGCGCCAGAGCAACCTCGACACGACCAGTAAGGGTATCGACTGCTGCCGCAACATCTCCCTTCGCTTCTACGTGGATGATGATTCTTGTTGCACCTGCGCTTACCCATTCATCGACGATCTGTTCAGGATGATTGACCATGAGATCAATTTCGAAGTTGAGCTTCTCCCATCCTGGCAAACCTTCCTCTTCCTTGAGAATCTTGCCGAACATGTCGTCATCCTTGCGATATGGCCAGGTCGGGCTTGGCGTGAATTGTCCGTCACAAATATCTATCTGCGCGGTCTTCACGAAATCCTTCACGAGGGATATCTTCTCCTCGATCTCAGCGTAGTCCATCGGGAGCACTGCAGGAATGATTTCTGTTTTCATGGAGAAAATGTAGCACGCCTACTCTATAGCGTCTATCTGACCTATCCTCCTCTGATGCCTCTCATCTCCCGAGAATGAAGTCGCGAGCCAGAGCTCGACAGCTTTCTGAGCCTCACCTTCATTGACGAAGCGTGCACCGATAGAAAGAATATTTGCATCATTGTGCTCGCGGGAGAGCTTCACAATCTCTTCACTACCACCATACCAGACGACTGCACGTACTCCAGGGAATCTATTTGCAACCATAGCCTCTCCCTGTCCTGATCCACCAAAAATGATGGCCTTGGTCTCACCTTTCATATCTTCAGCAACCTTGAGCGCGGCTGCGGCCATGTATGTCGGATAGTCATCTCCTTCCACGAGCTCATGCGCACCAACATCGAGAACTGTCATGCCTTTTCCTTGTAGGAATGACTTGATGGACTCTTTGAGTGCGAAGCCAGCATGATCTGCGGCGAGGATGATGTTTTTCATAGGCGGATTATAACACCAAAAAGACGAAGAGGATAACAACTGCTATGCGATAGATTCCAAACCCAACAAATGACTTACCACGGACATACGAGAGGAGGAACTTGATTCCTGCGAGTGCAGTGAGGAATGCTGCAACAAATCCGATTATCAGAGAGAATGCTTGATCGCCCGAGAAACTCCCTGCACTCTTCATAAGATCGAGTGCGGTTGCTGCACCAATGGTTGGTACTGCGAGCAAGAATGAAAACTCAACGACTGCGGCGCGACTCATTCCTGCCAAGAGACCACCGATGATAGTGGCAGCAGAACGAGATACTCCAGGAATGATTGCGACTGCCTGTGCGACACCGATGAGGGCTGATTTGGAATACGAAAGATTACGAATTTCACTCGCACTTGATTGTGTATCACCATCCGTACTGGTCACTTCTTTCTTTCCATAGAAAAACTTTTCAAAGAGGATGAGTACGACACCTCCAATACCAAGCGCCCAGAGCACTACTGATATATTCCCTATGAGGTACTCCTTGGCGAATCCATGCAATGCCAAGCCAATAACAGCAGTCGGTATGAATGCCGCAATAATCTTCTTGAGGATGGCTATATCCAAGAATCTCTTCCAGTACACGACCAACACGGCTAAGATTGCACCGCTCTGGATGGCAATCTCAAACGTTTTCACGAACGCAGTCTGACTGATACCGAGAAGTTCAGCGGTCAGGATGAGGTGCGCCGTCGACGATATCGGCAAGAATTCAGTGAATCCTTCAACGAGACCGAGGATGAGTGAGTGGAGGGGGTGCATGAATTAAACCAACCTCCCCGCCTTGATCACATGGTCAACAAGCGTATGCGTATACCCCATCTCATTGTCATACCATGCCATCACCTTCACGAGATTTCCATCCACCACACGTGTCATTTCAAGGTCAGCGATTGAAGCATGCCTGTTACCAATGATGTCATGCGAAACAAGAGGCTCCTCAGTAACGGTGAAGATACCATTCCAACGTGGCTCTGCGGCTGCCTTTTTCAAAATATTATTCACTTCTTCGGCATTGGTATTCCTCTTTGAGATAAATGTCACATCCACGATAGATCCAGTAACGACTGGCACACGGATAGAGATACCGTCGAACTTCCCTGCGAGCTGAGTAGCAACCTTGGTGACTGCAATAGCGGCACCAGTCGATGAAGGAACAATGTTCTGAGCAGCGGCGCGACCTTCGCGGAGATCCTTCTTGGATGGACCATCAACGAGAGCCTGTGAAGCGGTGTATCCATGGACCGTGTTCAAGAGAGCCTTCTCGATTCCAAGTGTCTCATCAAGAATAGCGATGAGTGGTGAACCAGCGTTCGTGGTACATGACGCATTCGAGGAGACCTGTGCACCCTCGAGCTTGTCTTCATTCATGCCCATGAGGACCGTAACACCCTGGATAGGAGAATCTTCAGCATCCTTGATTGGAGCAGACACGACTACTCTCTTGGCACCAGCATTGATGTGCGCCATTGCCTTCTCAGCAGACGTGAAGAGACCTGTCGACTCGACGACGATATCGATATCCATAGCTTTCCACGGAAGCTTGGTCGGATCCTTCTCTGAAATGTACTGCACGTCCTGACCATCAATAGTGAGGATGCCCTTTTCTTCATTTGCAGAAACATCGAACGGGCTTACACCATATGCAGTGTCGTATTTGAGGAGATAGGCGAAATTCTTGATGCTACCAAGATCATTGATGGCGACGAGCTCGATTTCTGGACGATCTTTGGATACTTTGGCAAATGCTCTGCCGATGCGACCGAAACCGTTGATAGCGACGCGGATTTTTTTCATGGGATGGATTTAAGGTATAACGAATATATTGTAGCACAAGAAAAAACCTGTCCACAGCTGCCCTATTTGCATATTGCTTTTATTCTGTATACTAAAGGTCGGATAGCCTATCGTTCTCACAAATACATAAACTATGAAGACTGAACCTGTTGGAATAAACCCCGACCTGGGCGCTCAAAACGAAGACTTCGTCGAGCAAGCACTCTTGGGCCTCAAAGATCGCAGGAGGCCTCTGGTGGTAGCTCCCGTCACGACGTCTGCGAGCGAAGTATCTGAAACCGTTCTCATCGAACATGTTATTCATACACGACATCGCTCGAACCTTGACCGGCAAGGAATTGACTTCCTCGTCAAATGCAGTAATGGTCACGACATTCCGCTTCAAGTGAAGAGCAGCCTGAAAGCCAAGAAGAAATTCGAGAAGCGCTGTCAGATGCGGGATGACTTCATACCGGTTGTGCTGGTCTTCGCCCAAGATTCGGTGGAAACCCTCACGCAGCGAATCGTCGATTGTATCAAGCTTGTCTTCACGATGCTCAGGCGGAAGCTCGACGCATGCCGACATACGCGGAATCAGAAGGCTGAACGGAAGAAACCCGTCCAAAGGCGTCGTCGTTTCTGTTTCAGATTCAACGCCCATGCGATGGCTCACTAAAACCTCGCTCAAAGGCGCAACCATTCGTGGTTGCGCTTTTTTATTTCTTCGAATACGCCTTATTCAACCTCCTCACCAACCCTGGTCCCTCATATATAAGCCCCGTAATGAGTTGTATCAGATCTGCACCTGCATCAAACTTCTCTTTCGCAGTCTCTGGAGACATGACTCCACCGACACCGACGATAGTAAACCTTTTTCCATAGAGTTCACGCGTCTTGTAGATGAGATCTGTCGACGGATGTGTACATGGTCTACCAGAAAGTCCTCCTTTGTATGTTTCCGGAGCTTCAGCACGGACATCAAGTGACTCATAATCCTTATTCAAGTTGCCTATCACGACTCCTTGGAGACCATGCTGATCAATAATCTTGAGAAGTGCCTCAAACTGCGGCCACGGAATGTTTATCGGCATCTTCACATACACTGGTTTGGAACATGGAATTAATTTCAAGCGCGCAAGAAGTCGCTCAAGCAATTCTGGCGTAGCAAATGTCTCACCACCGAACGAATTCGGGCATGAAATATTGATTGTGTAGTAGTCACCGACATTTTCTTCAGTGAGTCGCTTGAATGAATAGGCATAATCCTCTATTCCTGCTTCTATCGGGACAGATCTCTCGTCGTTAGTGCGCGCGATAGAGATGCCGACAACAAAATCTACAGGACTTCCTTTCTTCTTTCTGCTTTCTACTTTCTTCAACCTCTCTATCACCTTCTCCACTCCCTCATTCCTCAATCCTTTGTTAACAAGAATACTTCCCGACTTGGGCAACCTCGTGAGACGCGGCTTAGGATTGCCTTCACAGGGACGAGCGGTTACTGAACCGACTTCTTCGCCACCAAGACCGATAGAACCGAGAATTCCCGTGAGCTGAGCATTGTAATCAAATCCCGCAGACAGCAAAAATGGGGTGCGGTATGTAATACCATCAACTGTCTTCGATATATCTGAACCATGATACCCATAGATGATATCGACGAGTGTGCGCGTAAGAGCATACTTTCCTGAGAGTGCACCAACATTCGTGAAGAAATCATGGACTGTTTCTGGGTCGAAACGGAAGACGATCGGCTTGAGGATTCGTTTGTAGAACATAGAAACACTATACAAGAGAATGCAGAATATTTCTAACTCATTTTCTCTTCAAAACCGAGCATTTTCATGCTATAATGCACGAAATTACCGTAATATTACACTCACCATGCTCAAAAAACTCACTCATACCCTGAAAAAACACCCTCTCCTCTACGGAGGTATCACTCTCGCGATAATCATCATACTGATTATCATAGCTGTCGGAGGTGGCAACACATCTGAAGAGACGATGACTATCAGTCGCGGACAATTCTTGAATGAAGTCTCCGCATCTGGCAAGGTCATCGCCGCACAGAGCTCAAATCTCGGATTTGATCAGAGCGGACGCGTCTCTGGCGTCTATGCCAAGGTCGGTGACTCAGTGAAGACAGGTACCATCCTCGCGAGCATCGAGAATGGTTCTATTCGTGCTGAGATCACACAGAAACAAGCTGCTCTCGCACGCGAACAAGCGAAGCTCGCTGCTATCCGCCGTGGAACTCGCACTGAACAGCTCGCGTTGACTGAGCAGAAATATATCGATGCTTCATCAGCACTCGTTATCGCCATGCGCAATACATATCTCGAGACCGAAAGCGCTATCTTGAGCGACATAGATACTCTCTTCGAGAATGGCAACAGTGTAAACCCAAGCATCGATATTCGTACAGATGATGCACAGGAAGAACGCTCCATAGAAGCAGAAAGGTTGAAGACGAGTGAGAAGCTCGCTGCGTGGAAGACTGCCTTGGCTCCTCTCACTGCCCAGAGCGATTCGAAAGCTATCACCTCAGCACGTATGCTTGGAACCGATGCTCTCTCATATACCCGGACATTCATAGATCATATGGGACGTATCGCAAACAATATAAGCCCAGGAAATTCTGGTCTCTCCCAGAGCGCCATCGACGAGATACGATCGACTGTTAATACTGCTGGTCAAGCAGTAAGCACTGCTTCATCAGCTGAGCAGACTTCATATTCTTCATGGGCGACAGCATCGAACAATCTTGTTCTCGACAAGTCAGGCTCTGCTACTGAAGATATAACTGCTCAAGAGTCTCAAGTGAAAGCATCTGAAGCTGATCTCGCAAATGCACAGGCTCAGCTCCGCAAGACGCTTGTTATCGCACCGTTCGACGGCATCGTCACAAAGATGGATGCCAAGATTGGCGAAATATCATCTCCTTCAGTCTCTGATATTGCTATGATTGGCGTCGGTCTCTTCGAGATTGAGAGCTACATCCCTGAAGTCAGCATCGCTCGCCTATTCGTCGACAATCCTGCATCAATCACTCTCGATGCATATGGATCCGATATATCATTCGACGCGACAGTCATCGCTATCGATCCTGCAGAGACAGTCCGCGATGGCGTCTCAACATACAAGACGACTCTTCGCTTCGCAGATGCAGACCCCCGCATCAAGCCAGGTATGACTGCAAACATCCGCATTACTGCAGAAAGAAAAGCTGATGTCATCATCATTCCCAAGAGCGTAATCACCGAGAAGAATGGTTCCAAGACCGTACTTGTAAAGGTTGGTGAGTCGAGTCAGGAAGTCACCGTCACCACAGGAAGCATGACCGCACTCGGACAGATCGAGATCTTATCTGGACTCTCAGAAGGCGATGTTATCATCCTTCCTGCGCTCGTAAAATAAATCATGTCTTCACTGCTCAACACCCGCATCGGATTTTTCCTGGCAGTCCGCCAGATCAAACGCTCCAGCAAGTGGACGACCGGTCTTATCATAGCTGTGATGATCCTGACGTCGCTCAATCTCATCGTCGTCTCCGGTATTCTCGTCGGACTCATTCAAGGAGCTATCGATGCAGTGCGCACACACTACACGAGCGATGTCATCATCTCTGTCCTCAAAAATAAGTCATACATAGAGAACAGTCCTGAAGTCATGAATGTGCTCGCGGGTATACCTGAAATCGAACAGACGAGCGCACGCTATCTCAAGAGTGGTGTGCTCGAAGCAAACTATAAGACTCGCATCAAAGATACTGACAAGCCCAATACCGCCGGAGCAAGTATCAGTGGTATTGACCCTGTAGCAGAAGACAAGCTCACTGGTCTTTCACAATTCGTTGTTGAAGGAGAATACCTCCAACCAGGAGATTACGATCAAATCATGATCGGTTCATATCTCGTGAAGAAATATCAGCCAGTCGAATCTCCTGGCTTCAGCGCTCTCGACGACATAGGTCCTGGATCGAAGATACGCGTCAAAGTTGGTGATGTTGAACGTGAAGTCACTATCAAAGGCATTATCAAAAGTAAGGTCGACGAAGTCAGCTTCCGTGCCTTCATGATTGATTCCCAGTTTAGAAGCATGATTGGCCGCGGTGACTACAATGTCTCCGAGATTGCTATCAAGCTCAAGCCTGGTACTGACCCCGCAGTAGTACGCGATACCCTGCTCCGCAATGGAGTCGGCGCAGTCGCCAAAGTGCAGACATATGCGGATGCTCAACCGAAGTTCATCAAAGACCTCGTAGCAACATTCGCACTCCTCGGTAACATGATTAGCTCCATCGGTCTCGTCGTCGCATCTATCACTATCTTCATCGTGATCTTCATCAACGCTATCACCCGCAGGAAATTCATCGGCATCCTCAAGGGTATCGGCGTGAATGGTAAGGCTATCGAGATATCATACGTATTCCAATCTATCTTCTATGCAGTGATTGGTTCTGCCATCGGTGTGACGCTCGTCTACGCGGTGCTCCAACCACTCTTCGTAGCACATCCGATCAACTTCCCTTTCAGCGATGGTATTCTCGTAGCACCAGTTTCTGGTACCGCAGCTCGCGTCGGATTGCTCATATTCACGACTATCGTCGCAGGATACATCCCTGCACGTATGATTGTCAGGAAGAATACACTTGATTCGATATTAGGCCGCAAATAATTCCACCACCATGATTCAAACAAAAAATCTCCACAAATCATTCTGGAACGGCAACGTCAAAACCGAAATCCTCAGAGGAATCGATTTCAACGCGGAACGTGGCGAGTTTATCGCTATCATGGGTCGCTCTGGTGCTGGTAAGAGTACGTTCATGTACCAGATTAGTCTCCTCGATGAACCTACCTCTGGAGAAATCATCATCAACGGCGGACACATCGCATCCAATATGACTAACGATGAGAAGACTACTTTCCGCCTCATGCGTCTCGGGTATGTCTTCCAGGACTACGCACTCATCCCTGAGCTCACTGCAGTCGAGAATGTCGCTCTACCCCTCCTTATGCAGGACATGCCCCGCAAGAAAGCATTCAAGAAGGCTGAGGAGGCTCTCAAGCGTGTCGGTCTCGCTACTCACATGAATCAGCTTCCGAGCCAGCTCTCAGGAGGTGAACAGCAGCGTGTCTCCATCTCACGTGCGATTGCGCATAACCCAGACATCCTCTTCGCTGATGAACCGACCGCAAACCTCGATAACGAATCATCCAAAGTCATTATGAATATCTTCAAAGAGCTCCACAAAGCTGGTCAGACCATCATCATGGTTACTCACGAGCTAGAATACGGAAAGATGGCAGAGAAGATCGTGAAGCTCGATGATGGACAGATTGTTTCTATAACAAAGAACTAGAGTTAACAAAAAACGAGGAGAGCCTCGTTTTTTAATACTTCCTCACTACCCCCGTCACCACCGCAGCAATCTTGATATCGTATTCTGGATAGATAGGCTTATATTTTTTATTGGCAGGCTCGAGATAGACCTGTGTCCCCTTCTTGCGGAAATACTTCATGGTCCATCCTCCGTCCACTTCGGCGATAACGATATCACCTTCTTTGGGGTTCGACGCGCGCTCCGCAACCACCAAGTCACCTTCTTGGATGCCTGCATCTATCATCGAGTCACCTTTGACTTCGAGCAGGTAGGTTTTGTCTTTGTCATTGATGAGGTATTCATCGATGCTCAACGTATCAAGGACGGTCTCTTCTGCGACTGTCGGGAATCCAGCCTCGACCAAACCGAGCATCGGAACTTCTCCGATGAGCTTGTTCGGGATGAGACGACCACTTGAGTCCTTGTCGAGCACGCCTTCGCCAACAAGCTTGTTGATCAGCTTGTAGACGGCATTCTTGGACTTGAAACCAACGAGGGTCATAATCTCCGCGTAGGTGGGCATGCGCTTGGTCCTCTTGTAGAACCCGAGTATCTTGTTTTTGTATTCAGTAGTCATATGCTCTGGGCAGGGCGTATATAGCTAACTATACCATCTAGAATGCGAATCCGAACACTCTTCCGAACACACTACTCTCTCTCCTGGTCAACCTGTGGAGCTGAGCAGTGAGCATCTTGTGGCGGAGCGCCTGGCGGCGATATGACACATCCTTGATAATGCGGAGGTCAATCTCTTGATTGAGAGCCTCGATCTCCATACGGATTGTTTTGATAACTTGGTGTTTACTCATAGAAGTATGGGTTACTTGTATGAGATAAGTATAGGTGAACATTCGTTCACCTGCAAGTAGAAACTGGGGATAAGTATAATTTCCCCTTCTAATGCGTCAGTTTCATCAGCCATTGTCCCGGCTTTCCATTCACGTCTATCTCCTTCTCAACCTGCGTATAATTGCCCGCTTTGTCATACACACGAAGATTTACCGGGATCGATCCTGGCTCAGGGAATGGCACATATACTTGCTTCCCTACTGGCAAGAATAGTCCACTATTATCAATATCTATATACATAGTGTTCTGCAATCCACTACCATCATCTTCTGCTTCAAATTCAAAGCGTACAACATCTCCAACCTTCACTTGGTCAGCACTTGATTTGATGACTACTTCGGAAGGTGGAATTGTGTCTATCATCACCTTATAATCTCGCACTGGTCCGATTGCACCTCCAACAATCGGAGCTACGTGGAAATAGAATATGCCATCACTTGGCGCGCGTAGGGACGTACTTTTTCCACTAACACTTGTTCCTCCGACAAGCGTGGTCGAAGCGACCTGGTCAAATGAATATATGAAGTCTGATGTTGGTGCGCCACTCGTCCAGAAGAATTTAACATCTTGTGACGCGTACCAACGACTACCATTCGGGTGTGATGGTGAGTAAACAACAGGTGTGTTGCTCACAGAGCTTTTCGTCGTATTTGAACCTGATTGAACCACTTCTATATTATCCATGAATCGGTAATTACCATCTGTTGCCACACGAAGCACATTGGTACCGAGACCATCATTCGCGAGAACCATCGTTTCATTGGTAAATCTGATGTCAGACGAACCTGCCTTGAGGGGCTTGAATATAATAGTAGCGACTTGTCCTGATGATCCTGAAAAACCAGGTGATGGAAGTCCGCAAGCAATCCTGACCTGATGATGTATTGTGTCGATCATCTTTTCCAGGAATTGTGTACAGATAGAATCTTCAGTGTCGACGCTCGCAATTTCAATAATTTTCGGATCATATGAGAGGACTGTACTTACTGCATTGATATGTTCATTCCCTGTGTCGAGAATAATTGAGACTTGCCTCTCGAAATGCGTATCAAACACCCCTGCTTCTGGTTGGAGGCGTAGGGTTGAGTTGTAGAGGACATACGGCACTGCACGAAGCTGAGAATAGGGGACAAATGACGTACGGGATATTATAGCCATCATCACGCACATCAAGAAACCAAAAGAAATCACTGCCCAATAGTAGTAGCGATTTCGTGTACGAATAGATGGACGCCGTCTCCAAGCAATGTATAGGAAGACAAGAAATGCGATGACCACAAATGCAATGCGACCCACAATGGAATACCCTTCGTATGGGACAAGTATAAGTGCTCCTCCAAACTGATTACCTTCAAGTCCTGTAAAGATAACGTTGCGAACTTGGTAGTATCGGTTCTGATCAAATCTCACCATCGTGCCCGACTTTCCGGATTGTATCCAGTCCGAATCGGTATTGAAATATGATGAGATAACTTGGCGCAGACCAGTATCAGAAAAGCTTGAGCCATAGATGCCGTGTGCCTTGGTATAGAAAAGTACTTGGCTACCAGCGGGCAGATATCGATCCCTGAATCCAGCAGCATACTCATCGTCCATGAGACGATTGGCAAAAAGCGCTCCGATACGAATCTCCTCTTTGAAAACGTGGCGGCCCGTCGTCATGAAAATCTGAGTGGGATCGAAATTGCCGATCTCGACCGACGCAATATGCATAGCTCCTCCCGCGAGCGCCCTGCCTTGAGGCGATGTCACAAATGTATTCTGGCCCGTGCTCGAAGAAATGAGTGTACGAGAAATCGCCACGCCGTCCTTATTAACGAATCCCATAGTGCCGATATCGCGCTTCTCGCGCTCAGTCATGAGCACGGAAAGGATATTATTTGGATCCCCTTCTGCGGCGACAGCAACGAAGTGCGGGTCGGTGGCGACAGCATCTCCCTGTTCAGAAAGATATGCCTTATCTGCTGCTATACCTTTATCGAGTCCACGGAGTGCGATGTCAGCCTGACGTGAAGTCAAGAAACACGCCACACACAGGAGAATTCCTAGAAGTACGACGAATACGGCTATACCTGCCACAAAAGCGATTCGTAGTGAATACGAACCCCAAAAATATTTCTTGCGAACGCTCGTCGTAGGCATAATACTGGCTCTAATTATACCAATATCGTGTTCTTATGGCAGGTGTATAACTCTTTCGTCCTATTTCTTCTTCTTGTGATGTACGGTGATGTTGTTCAGATCCGGATCCTTGATGACGGCCATCTTGCAGGTCGGGAAATCTTGAGGTTCAAGCTTGAATGTGACACCTGCATCCTTGAGTTTCTTCACGGTCGCATCGAAGTCAGCGGTCTCAAGTATCGCGACTGCCCCATCCTGTGATGGTTTCCAGTCAGGAGAACATCCTATAGCGAGCGCTCCTGAGCCAATATTATATTCGATCCAGAATGTATCATCAGTCGCAGGAAAATCATCGTTTGGTACGAGACCAAGAATACCCTCGTAGAAAGCGCGAGCTTTCTTGATATCGGTGACAGCGTAAATTGTACAGGCAATGTCGGTAAACATGGTTGGTGAGGTTAAGGGTTACTAAACGATATACATCCAGATTATAGACCCATTCTAGCCAAATGTGAATGTAAAAGCTTTCAACCCCGGAGAAAGGACCTTGATACGCAGTGTGTGACGCCCATAATCTGATCCTTCGATGAGTGTATAAAGCTGGTCGTCTTTGATAGTGATTTTCTTGATGAGTATATCATCGCGATAAATCTCGATTTCTACACCCTTCATAGATCCTGCGGCCATGTATACATTCTTGGCTTCATAGCCGAAAACAATCTCTGCTGGCACCGCGCTATTCTCAGCATATTCAGGTGTCATGTTCCAGAGACCATTGAGATAGAACTTGTTGCGTGAAAGTTGTGCAGGAATGGTAAATGTACGCTCACCAGATACACCGGGAATTCCATTACCGAAAAGACTGTTGCGTGCAGAACCGAAATATATTTCAGGACTATCGACTTTGCCCGAATCAACAGCTATTGCATTGACCGGTTGTTCGGTGATAGGAACTGATTCCACCTGCATGCCGAGACGGTCAGCGCGCTTCTTGAGAGCATCTTGGATTGCCTTCTCCGTCTCTCCATATCCTCCTTCTCCAATATGGTCGTAGACGATGTATCCATTCTCATCTATGAGATATTTGCGTGGCCAATACTGGTTGCCGAGCGCATTCCACGTCGAGTAGTCATTGTCGAGTACGACGGGATACTTGATACCAAACTTTTCGACAGCTTTCTCGACATTTGTTTGGACTTTTTCGAAAGCGAACTCCGGTGTGTGCAAGCCGACTATCTCTAAGCCTTGGTCTTTGTACTTCGCATACCACTCATTGAGGTATGGCAATGTCCTCTGACAGTTGATACAGCTGTATGTCCATATATCGAGAAGTACAACCTTACCTTTGAGACCGGCGAGCGTCAGTGGTTGTCCATCAGTATTGATGAAGCCATCGGGTGAACTGATCTCAGGAGCCTTGCGTGCACTACCTACTGGTCCGAGTGGGTCAGGCATACCAGTCGACCTCGCAGCTTCACGTCCCTGAAGGAGTTTCTGTTCGAGCTTGGTCACATCGAAGAAGCCAGAATTCAAAATCGCGGCTTCAAGCTTCTTGTCATATCCACTCAGTATGGCGATACCAACGATAATAAATATGATACCGAGAACTCGCTTGAATATTCCTCGGGGATCAGCAGCGATGTCGAGCTTGGACATGATCTTCTGTCCGACAAATGTGACAACGAGAAGAGCGAGACAGAGACCAATCGCGTATGAGAGCAAATAAATTGTGCCGAGAAATAGATTGACCGGCAGGACCGTCGCCAGCACGATGAAATATGTCGGGCTACAGGTAGAGAAGACTGGTCCGAGTGCTGCACCCACGATGACATCACCCCAGAAACTCTTCTTCTGATTCCCTTTGCCGAGAGCAATATTCGAACGAGCACTCATGCGAGCGAGGAATTTGTTTTCCCAGAGACTCGGGAACAGCGTGATGATACCAAGCGCAAGAACAATTCCGCCCGATAGGACCTTCCAGACATATTCAGGAATATCTATGAGGAGCGTGCTCGCCTTGAGGAGCAAAGTAAATGCGATGACTGAGAGTCCGAGAGCACCGATGATAGTAAATGCTTTCTTCTTGTGGATGTGACCATCTGACAACGATCCACCGACGATGACTGGTAAGAGTGGGAGGATGCACGGTGCGAGGACTGTGAGAATACCACCTATGAATGAAATGAGGAGGAGAAACATGTGTCAGTTAATTGTACCATATGAAAAAACCGCCCCATAAAGAGGCAGTTGAAATAGTGACACCGATTAATTCATGCTGAGCAACTGTTGGTAGCTGTGCTCAGGAAGTTCCTCGAAGAGCGATGCGAGAACGGCCATGCTTACATTCTGAAGTGATTCTTGATCCGACTTCATATGCCACGGAACAACCAAACCCGTGGGAGTTTCCTGGGACATTTTCTGCCAATCAATGATGTGCTGCTTGATCATCTGCACACCTGTCTGCTTCGGCCACGAGAGAATCTCTTCGCGATGTGGGATCAAGATCCAATGAAACCGCAAGACGATGTCTTTGAGATAGCCGATGACTTCTGATTGCCCGTGCAAACGATGTCCGTGATTTCGGCTCCTCAACCGATCCCTGACTTCCAGCAGGCTCTTCTCACGAAATTCGAAACAGATCCTGTACTGAGTTATTTCAAGACGAGCCTTATCTTTTGGATCTGGCAATCCCAGGCATATTCCGAGGCTCTGCCTGACGTTGAGCAGAAAATCGCTCCTTGCAAAGGTCAACAATGGTGAATTTTTCATAGGTTATTCCGTAACAATTCTACGGAGTAGCCTACCCTATTTAGACAACAAAATCAATACTATGGCAAACACCTTAGGCAACCAGCCCAAAATCCAACATCTTCTTTTCTACATCCGCAGAGAGCACCTTGAATTTGACGGTATCACCAAGTGTGTAGCGAGTACTCGACTTCTGACCGACGACAGAGTATGTCTTCTCATCGAACACGAAGAAATCAGAACCGAGATTGCGCATACCAATCATCCCTTCCGAACGAGTCTCCTTCTCTTCAACATAGATACCCCACTTGGTCACCCCTGAAATAGTTCCCTGGAATATCTGTCCGACGCGAGTACTCATGTACTCGACTTGCTTGAGCTTCTTGGATGAACGCTCTGCATCTGCAGCATCGATCTCACGTGCGGTCGATGTCTCAGCAATCTTCTGGAATGCGACGATATCGTTGTCGCCAAAAGGTTCGTGATGAAGATGCTTCTCGAGGATGCGATGAACGAGCAAGTCCGGATAGCGACGAATCGGTGAGGTGAAATGTGTATAGAAATCGAAGGCGAGTCCGAAGTGACCAATGTTGTTGGTCGAATAGACAGCCTTCTGCATAGAGCGGATGACTGCGATGCTGATGAGTGACTCCTGCGGTGTGCCATCAATAGCATCGAGAAGACGATTGATATCCTGCGCAGTTACTTCACCATCCTTGTGCTTGAGATCGAAGCCGAGTGCACGTACGAAAACTGCGAGGTCCTTGATGCGATCTTTGTCTGGTGTGTCGTGAATGCGGTAGATAGCTCCGGTATTCCTCTTCCCCTTCGCGGCGATCTGATCGAAGACGAACTTGGCAACCTCACGGTTTGCAAGAAGCATGTACTCCTCGACGAGCTTGTGTGTGTCGAGACGAGGCTTCACATAGACGCCGGTAGGTACGCCTTTTTCGTCGAGCTTAAATTTGACTTCATCCTGTTCAAACTCGATAGCACCCTTCATAAACTTCTCCTTCTGAAGAATCTTGGCGAGCGTGTTGAGGGTGACGAGTGCATCGCGATATTTCATGCCTGCTTCTGCGGATGCGACCGTTTGCATACCCTTGGAATGTTTCTCGATAGTAGTCGCATCACCATCGATAGCTGATTGCGCAGTCTCATAGGTGAAGCGATGTGTCGAGTTCATAATAGTCTTGCCGAACCAGCGGTCCTTGATGTGCGCCTTGTCGTCGATGACGAAGACTGCCGAGAAGCTCAGCTTGTCTTCTTGTGGATTCAAGCTACAGACATCGTTCGAAAGAACTTCAGGAAGCATCGGAATAGTGCGATCAACGAGATAGATAGAACAACCACGTTTGACTGCTTCTTTGTCGAGCTCAGTTCCGGGACGGACATAGTGAGAGACGTCAGCGATGTGCACGCCAATCTCATAGAGTGGAGTTGTCGCGCCAAACTTCGCAGCTTCTGCCTCAGTCAATGTCTTGAATGAGATCGCATCGTCGAAATCTTTTGCATCGAATGGATCAATCGTGAATGTGGGTGTCGTGCGCATGTCGCGGCGCTTCGCAATCTCTTCTGCAGAAATATCTTTGCCTGACCTCGCCATTTCTTCTGCTTCCTTGTCTACAATTTCAGGGAAACCAACCTCGAATCCTTTTTCGAGAACGATGGATTCCATCTCGACATCATTTCCACCCTTCTTACCGAGAATGCGAATAATCTTGCCTTGAGGATTTTTCTTGGGATCAGTCCACGGAAGGAGTTCGACTTGAACCTTGTCATCCTTGTTCGCTTTCTTGACCTCTTCAGCTGAGATATCAATCTTCACATACATCTTGCGATCATCAGGAATGATGACGAGCTTGCCCATATCTTCTCCGAGAATTCCGACGAACTTGGTGCGTGAACGAGAAATGACACGGACGACTTCACCGACCTTCTCGTGTTTTCCTTCTTTATTCCTTTGCGTACCCTTGATACGCACCTCGACAGTGTCGCGATTGAGCGCAGTATTGAGGAGACCTGGCTCGATATATATAGAAGCGTCGTCGTTCGTAGGATCATCGACGAAACCAGCCCCTTTTGCGATGGTAGAGATAGAGCCGACAATAAGATTGCTCCCCTCTTTTTCGAGGTTTTTAGGGGCATTTTCAGCCGTTCCAGAGGCATTCTGGTGCCCTTTTCCGTGGTTTTCAGCCTTATTCTGCTTGGGATTCATGGAAAGCTACTATAGCATACTTATGAGTTATTTCTTCTCCAGAGTACTCATCATGCTATCGACGATACCATCCAGATCAAATGCAGAACGTTCATCGTTACAAAGCACCTGTTGAGGCCCATCATAGTTGGCACACTGCGGCGATTGCGTCGTGAATGTGAATACAGCAGTACCATTCTTGTATGAAGTGACATAGGCATACTGCGAATAAGTACTTCCTGCAGCACCTTCGATAAGTGTTGTTACACAATAATTCTTCCCACCAATAGTTCGACTCTCAGTCTTACCTGCACGAGCAGTCTCCTGTCCGGCATCAGTACATGAGAATGCGTCACTGAGCACTCGTGCCTGTGGCGGCCAATCAATAGCGTGAATGTATGTGGTAGGCAAACTTTCTGGATAGCGGAAAGAGATACCTGTCGAAGGATCAGAGAATGTCTTCCAACTGGACTCATCAGCAACATCAACCTTCGTAGTGAACTTGTTCGGCAAGAATATAAGGCCGATAACCAGAGCGGCCAAGAATACCATCGCGAGCGCCAGCTTATGCTTTGTATAGAATGTCATCATGTATTCAGTATAGAACACTGAGGGTGGAGCACAAGGCCTTGTAGGTTGCTAGTCTCGAACCATGATATATACTGAGTAGTATGAAATTCAAGCTTCCTTCAACAAAATTCATCCTGACCACTCGTACCGCTCTCATCATTCTGGCTCTCTGGGGTGCATATACTGGCATACACGCAATGGTTCTCTCTTCGAGGCTCAGTGACCTCACTGAGAATGTCGGTACCCTGACCGCTCAGCTCGCTTCGACTACCAGTGAACTTCATGCCGCTATCGATCAGACTCATGCGACGCTCTCAAACGCGCTCACTGATGAACAGAAGACAGTGAGTAGGATCAAGGAACAGCTTGGAGGATTCGAAGACCAAGTCGACGACTTCACTGATTCGCTCGATACTCTCGAGAAACTCTCTCAGACGGATCCTGAACTCCTCAAGAAATATTCCAAGGTGTATTTCTTGAATGAGAACTATGTTCCTGCACGTCTCGATGAGATTCCCAAGGAATACCAGTACAGCGATACCAAACAGCTCCTCATCCACGCGGATATTCTCAACAACCTCACTGACATGATCGATCAGGCCAAGAGTGCAGGAATACCGCTCTATGTATTCTCAGCGTATCGTTCATTTGCAGAGCAGAAAGCGCTCAAAGGAAACTATTCAGTGACCTATGGTGCAGGTACGGCCAACACCTTCTCAGCTGATCAGGGATACTCTGAACACCAGCTCGGCACTACTGTCGACATGATGGCTCCTGGTATCGGTGGTGTCCTCGAGAAGTTCGACACCACGACGGCGTATGAATGGATGAAGAAGAATGCCTACAAGTTTGGTTTCGTCCTCTCCTATCCTGAGAAGAATGCCTACTATGTCTACGAACCATGGCATTGGCGCTATGTGGGTGTGAAGCTCGCTCGTCAGCTCAACAGGGATGGCAAGAATTTCTATGATCTCGAGCAGAGGGAGATTGATGAGTATTTGGTTTCGATTTTTGACTAGGTGAGATAGAACGATGTATATAAGCTTTACTTATATAAAAGTCTGTGCTATGGTTTTACCGAACGGTACATTAGCTGATACAACTTCGGCTAATACAAAACGAAAGGTAAAAAGATGGGTAATAAAAGCCTGACAGACCACCACAATGATGGAGAACGCGACCGTGCGTCAGGAAAGGACTACAGTGAGCCGAT
>JBDLTF010000011.1:0-17507 GCA_039799225.1 Candidatus Parcubacteria bacterium
ATACGAGTTGATCGCCCCAAAGCTGGCGGCATTGCCTCGATATGCTGGTGCATCGTTGAAACGGAAACCCGGCGAATTGAAAAAGCTTCTTGCGACCATTGTGAGGACGGGACAGCCCGGTGGAATTCTGGCCAAGGTGGAGCGTTCTGCAACGCAGCACGATGATGAGCCCGGCGTGGTGTTGGATTGCGAGCACAAAAACAAACACCAACATCCGTTCAAGCGATTGCCAAATTCAACCTTTTACAAAGCAGATTCGGGATGCTGAGCAGCCCAAGCAGCCCATACATCATCAATGTCATTACTCCCATTATGCTCTGATCGAATGCCTGCTGGCTCCGTAAGAACGATTGGAACGGGATCTTTCTTTTTGAATGCAGCAGATTTGACAGTTTTTTTAGCATGATTTCCAATACTGTCCTGACTTTTCAAACCCAACTGCGACATGTTAGCATTAACATTAGCTCCATTCGGACGATTTTTGCGTTTCATAGCTTTGAGTCGTTCGTGTGAGTTACCGGTTGCACCCGGGTTTACCCACAGCATTTAGTTGTTGTGGGTTTTCTATTTATTATTTTTTGTCTTTTGGTGGATTTGATGAAGTTCCAATGCAGTGGCAACTGAAGTATCCGAATAGGGTGAGATCTCGTTAGTCCCTGATTATAGCAAATGTTCTTTCTGGATGTAGAGTGCCAGAACGGTATATGCCTCAGGAAAGAAGCAACGAGAACAGGACAGAAGCCCTTTTCGTCAACCAAAGATGTGCTGAGGTGGAAACAACGAGCAAACATACAATAAGCCGAGCATAAGCCCGCTACTACCTGCATGAATTGTTCGTCGTCTCACTTTCTCCAGCACACCGACCGGAGGGGTTGGTGAACGACGCACCCTTGTACGCGAACAGCATGGGTTTGTCAATCTAACTCGCTCTACCCCTTGCTAAATTTTCAAAGCGAATGCGGGTTCTGAATTCCTTCGCTGCCTTTCCGTTATATGCAAATCACTCAATAATGACAAAATGGCATCCAGCAAATAGACTCTCGCCATGCCACATAAGAACAACGGTGATTCTAGGCAAACAGTAGAGCAATCGTTCATCACCGGTCGGCAAGCCGTCACTGAAAAACAATTCGATTTGGTCAATGAACTGGTGACGATCATGACACAAGGTGAGTTTGTTTCCGCGCTCCTCCCGTTCTATCCAGCCAGCTACTTCGACAAAAACACGAAATGTCTATAGCGCTGCGGAGGACTGGACGATGTTCGAACCTACCAGTGTAAAGCGGAGCGTGCAGCTGCACTCATATACGCTCACTTCAGAAAGGAGTTCGGATTGCCGATTAGAAAACGAATTGTGCGGTCAGCAAAGAATATCAGAGAAGTAATATCGTTGGAGGAGTGAAGGTTTGCCGAAAGCGGCAAAGTTATCGCAGTTTGAATTTTGACGCTAATATAGCAGCGTCCTTTCCGCCATCCCTTCTCTTCAAAGAATTCAAAACTTTTCCTTCCGTCCCAGGCGTCCAGTAGATTTTCAACTTTTCTTTTGCGCGTGTAATAGCTGTATAGAATATGTTGTGTGTAATCATTTCTTCTGTCTCGTCCGTTATAACGACTTTGACCGAATTATATTCCAAGCCCTGAGCCTTGTGGATTGATACGGCGTAGGCGACTTGGAACGGAACAACCGCATCCGATGAAGAATCATCGTCCTCATCGGTGCTCCGAAGCTTATTAACAAAGAAGCGAACTACCGAGTTGCCGCTTTTGGAGCTATCCATAAGCTGGAAATCATATCCCTCCGCCTCAAACTCATTTATCGCCCTATCGAGTTCGACATCGAATTGCACTTTATCGTCGAAGATTTCTATGCCGGCAATCCTTCCTTTCAGGTTGTTATAAATCAACGGCGCGAATCTTTCCGATTCGTTGAACAGGATCGGGTCGTTGACTTTATAAGTCTGGACGGCCCAATGTCTGGCAGGATTTGTATTGTTCCCCTGCAAAAACCGATTGATATTGTTGATCCCATAAAGACCGTCGTAGTTCAGACACAAAATTATCTCGTCCTCTTCCGAGCGATCAAAAATTGAGTTGTTTAGGCTGACTGAGTAGTCGTTTTTTGTGATATGCTCCAAAATATCGTCATCAATATTTCGGACCTTGTCCCAAAGGGTGAGCAATTTCGGGTTGTGGCTGCGGTACGGCTTAGTAAGCTCAAATACAGAGGTTTTCGGGACAAACTCTCTAGCCATGCTGAACCAATTGCCGAAGCGTATCGACTCTATTTGAAAAATATCGCCAACCAAGACCAACAATTTGAAGGACGCTTTTTCCAGCACTTTGAGCATGTCCGAGTTGCCCACCGTGCTGCATTCATCGATAAACAGCAAATCGTATTTTGTGTCGGAATTTCTGGCGGACAAGAATTTAGCTATGGTTTTAAAGCTACAATTGGAGGCTGTGACCCTTCTCTTCAGGTTGTCGACTGCCGGGTTCGTATTGGCCAAATAGAGCTTGGTGCTCTTGTTAAAGAAATGTGAGACGTGATTTATCAATGTGGACTTTCCCGTTCCCGCGGAACCATATACTAGGGCCACTTCCGAATTCTCGAACATCTGCCTCAGATTTGCTCTTTTCTCGTCACAGTCGATTGTGTACGAGGAAGACTGCACCCATGAATCGACGGATCCGGAGTAATTCTTGATACCCTTTGATGACAGCGCTTTTAATCTCTCAACGATGTGGAGCGTGTCCTCCTCGTACCCTTTCACATAGATGTAATCCTTATAATTTACCAAACTCCGCTGGACGTGCTTATAATACAAATTCCCGTTGTACACTTGCATAAGGGCGTCCACGTTCTGAAAACCAACAGCATCTTCTTTGCGCGTGTACAATTGTCCCCTCGTTTCTGTGTTGTTTTTTATGCGCCTCGCGAAGAGTTCGTGCTCTCTGCCTTTCGGGTCTATGCAGTCAAAAAGGTCTGACAATCTTGGATTATGATCGATCAAGGAAGTTGTAAACGGCATCTGGTCAAACGGAATGCATCCGTACTCAAGCTTCAAGTTCGACAGCCGCTCACATTTTTCAAAGTTATATTGCCTCTTAATGACCTTGTTGTTTAGCTTGTAGAGCAAATATCTTAGGACATTGGTCCCAGGCTTATCGCTTTTTATCAGAACGCGGCATTTATCCAAAACGTCAAGAATGTTAGTCGTCTTGGCGCTTTGAACAATCGCCTCTTTGAAACTCTGATATACACCATCTGGAAAATCAATAATCTCAACCAGGTTACGACCCGTATCTTTCAGAAAGTACATCAACTCACGATATTCAAGTGTCTTCCCTTGTTTCGGATATCTTCCGAACAACTCGCCTAGATGATTGAGCTCGCAGGGGCGAATTGATACTTCCCAATTATCAATAATTTGAATGGGCATCCTCTTGCTCAAAACTTCTATATGGTCATTGCTCAGCGCGAGCTTGACAGCATAGTTGGGGAATAAATCGAGCTTCGTGAAGGCAATAATCCGATCAAATTTACTCGCCTTGTCATTCGCGGTCGTGAAGGTCACCTCATAATACACCTCGTATCCAACAAAAAATGGTTTCATTTTTTGAATATAGTACCGGTCGTCATGGACACTCGGTGCCGTGTAACGCCCCTAATTGCGGAGGTCTCAGGCCGATTGATCCAGAAGAGCGCGATTCTTCCAAATAGGAGAAACAATCATTCCACGTGTTGAGAGTTTCCTGAGCGAGTGCTGCTACGTCACGCCTACTATTATCGCGATGGAGAAGCGGATGTTTTAGCCAAAGACCGTTCGACAAATCGATCTCCAGAGCTTCAGCATTTATTTCGCCTTGTATGACACGCTCGCCCGCTTCTGGGAGCGGCTTTGCCTTCTTCACGATTATCACACGTTCGTCTCCAACCTCGGGCTGAAAAAGGTAGCCCTGTTCTCTCCGTCCGAACAAAAACGGGCTCAAAGTTCCTGCGACGCGATGCGGAAGTTCACCAATTTGCCGGATGGAATTGCCAGCAATTTGAATATCCAACGAATATACTCGAGAAAGCTTTATGAACATGGACGTTTACCCCTCAAAGTGCTGTGGTGCCCGTTTTCAAGCGCGATATCTTTGCCGTGCCGACTTAAAGAAGCAACTCAATCATTTAACGAACGTAACCCGATCGTTCGTTAGTCGAAATTCATGTCAAAAAGTGTAAATTAGTTATCCATGCACTGCGGGCCTAACCACTTATTCCTTTTGTATTGAATTACGCAATCCTCGCATCCGCCTCGCGTTTTAGATGACGCGCGATAATATCGACTGAATCATTGACCTCACGAATTTGTTGAAGGATTTCTTCACTCTCCGATACGGGTGCAACCCCGTAGTGTTTGATAAGCAACTGAAGCAACTTCACGATCATCTTGTTTAAGCGCTTTTGCTCTTGGGCAGCACGAATCTTCTCTTTGTTTGTTTTGGTAATTGTTTTCATGCTCACAGAATATTCTTGTGAGCAAAATCTAAGAAGGCGGCGAAACTTGCCGCACACGATGATATTCCACTCTCACTATCTACATACATGGTATGTAGGGGCGAGTGCCCATCACTCACCTACTTCCACGGCTTAACCGCCGCACGACGAGTTCCCCAACGTGTCGTCGGCTACCGCCCGACTAGATTCATTCTCCTGCGGCTAGCCGGGATAAAGGACACTAACCGTTGTCCTTTACCAGAATGAATCTAGTCGGCCGGTATCTTTCCCTATCGGAAAAGGCCGACACGTTGGGGGACGGGTATTAGGATGAGGCGCACATGCGCCGACCACGGGTCCGCTACCGCGACCCGTTCACGCTGGAGGCGTGGAATACTACCGGCCTTCAACGACTGCCGCAATTGCGGCACAAAGACAGCCGCGCCAAGCGCGCCAATAGGCGGGAAATTTGACAACTTCCCGAAACTGTCGCCTGCTATCACCCCATCTTGGCACCCCGATTGACCGTACGTTAGGATGGTAGTGTTCCCCTTCGTTTCTCCCGATTGCGCTCCGCATCCAATCGCCCGAGGCGACGGCGCAGGGTAAGCCACCCCAACCCGCCGAAGTGGAACGCATCAAGGTTTCGCTTGGACAGCAGGAATTACCGTTTGGCTGACATCAGCACAACCCCTCGCGATTTATTGCGAGGGGTTTTTTGTTTCCGCAGACTGGCATGTCATGCCGCCAATTATACTTGCTTCTTTATGCGGAAGAGCAATTTCACTTCTCCTCGTGCTCAAAGCATGGGTATCGTTTTTATTTGAAAGCTCTCACGAAACCCAAATTTTCTACTCTTAAACAAGCGACCCCATTAGGAATTACAAGATAGATCAGTCTTTAATAAAAATCAGACTGTTTAGAACGTGTGCAAAAATATGCAAACAAGAATCCCTATTGTTTATTGCACACATTGATTGCCACATTCCAATCATATCAGCACTACCATTTCTATAAATGCCGGCCATATTGATGGCGAAGTCGGCCTCATTGGGATTGTAATTCATCGCCCGATATTGATGATACACTTTGTCTGTGCTTGGATTGATAATATCAGAAAAGCTCAAAAATACGCCATTGTCACCTTCCATTTCACTTGCAGGGGCGCGGACACGATCTCCTTGGCGGAATGTTATACAATTCATATAAAGATACCGCGCTTCGATTCTTTCGCTTTCTGGGGGACATAAAACTGGATTAGCAGTGTATTCAGAAGTATCAAAAAGAATCTCCCACCCCTTGGGATATTCAAATGAAACGCCCATTTTTAAACTGCGATGCTTTTGCCAGGTAACAGAGCGGGCCGTCTGAACTTTTGAAATCAGGAAAACACCAGCTACTGCTAATAAAAAACCGACAACTATGTATATTAATCGCAATTTGGTTCTCATTGGTTGAGTCTACCATAATCCAGATAAATATTAAAACGCCTTGCCCTGCGTCTATCTAAACTGCGTCCAGAGGTAAGGAGTGATAACTTTTAAATTTGATCCATTCCCCCATTGATAGCCGTAAGGATCAGCAAAAAACCACTTCGAGCCTTCTTTGCGCCATACTTCAAAATGCAAATGGTAACCACTCGATTTGTCCTCCCCGGCACAATTTGTAAGGAACTTCCCTATTTTCCCAAGTCGATCACCCTTGGAAATAGGAGCTGCCTTCGGCTTCCAGAATAGTGGGTCGGAAGTATCCGCAAATTTCGAGTCAATTTCAGATAGGTGCATATAGACGGTGCAGTAATCGTTGGTATGCTTGATGATGAGAGCGTGCCGATGCTTCATATAGAAAGCAGCGACATTCAATCCCACCGCTGAACAATCGTCAGCATTCCCACCGGTGACGATTTCGCCGCCTTCAGCAGCATATACATTTGTGCCAAAACCATATCCATAATCATATCCCGGATGTCGCGGTGCTATTCGCTGCATTGGTTGCCATCAAATCCTGTCGCAAGAACGACTCGTTGTTTTTATATTTCCGGTTTAGCTCATAAAATACAGTACCAAGGCGGTTGATGTTTTGCTGCCTACGTTTGGCGGCCAGCTCCGCTTCTTCTTGTTTTCTCTTTTGCTCCGCCAACTCCGCTTGGCGTTTTTGTTCGGCTTCGATCAGTTCCTGCTCGCGCTTGGTCAAGTCAGCCAGCAGAGTTTTTGCATAAGCACTTTCATCGAGTGATTCAATTGCTGCATTCGCCGCTTTGATTGCGCCGGCATAATCGCCTTGCTTGCCCAGTCTTTCGGCCCGCATCAAATGCGCATGGTGCAGCCCCCCCGACGACACTAACGAAGGGAATATAAATCGTGTTTACGGTGCCGTCATATCCGTATCCCGTCGCTTGAACTATCGTTTCCCCACCGGGAAGAACCTCGTACTGCTCACTTGGAAGTTTACCCCGCGATGTGAAGTAATGCACATAGCTGATGATTGAATTTGTCTCGTTCGGGTCAAGCGTCTCGCTGCGAATGCTTCTTCCCGCCCAGTCAATTCCCTCGATACGGATACGGTTCGAGGTAGAAGATCCGAAATGAATAGTATGCAGAGTTTTGACAAGCTTCATCAGTGGGGCGGTCCGGTCAGAGGTATAATTCCAGTCGTGATATTCATGAACGACCCCTGTGCCGGTAACGCTCTTCAGCCTGCGATCCAGAAAGTTTTCAGAAATCTTAGTGGCGCCGGTCGGCAATGTTTGTGTAATTTTGCGTCCGCCGAAGTCGTAATTAAATGTTGTAGAAAGGGAGTTCGTATCTGTCTGGCTGGTCACCCGTCCCTGAAGATCATACGCCACAACCGTCGAAAGAGTGAGGCTGCCGGCGGCAATCGTATTGGTTAGCGTCCGCCCGGAGGCATCATACGAGGTTGAGTTAGTAATGGCGGATTGTGATGCGAAACCACCCGTAGCACTGACGCCTACCTTTGTTTGTTTCACCGGGCGCTTTTGCGAATCGTAGGTGAAAAGCGTGTGGCCCCCGGTTTCGTCAACTTGCCACAGCGGGAGGACGCCATCCCAACTAGCTGCTTTGTGATCAAAGTAACCAAACCCCCAAGTGTCATCGAAGCTTAACGCAAAGTCCCCTACAGGGTCGCCAGGGTCCTCACCCATGTACGCACCCGTAAAGTTGTAATCCAGTCCCCCGCCCCAGGAGAGGATACGTTGCGCTAGGTCCATTCGGAACCAGCCTAAATCCATTGGATCAGATCCATGTTTGTAAAACGTCATAACCCCTGAAAACTGCGGGACATATCCGTTGCAGCCAGGGGAATAGTAGGAAGCTATGGAATTCTCGAGAGTGGCCTCGTTTGGGCCGGACGGGCTGTCAACCACTTCCATGCGGTTGGTGGACCCGCCAGACGTCGTAATCTCCGAACCCAGCAGGAAGGCGACTTCCTCCTGGGAAAGTCCCAAGCGTTTGCGATTTGCGCGCAGATAATTGGAAAGTTTTTTAGGCGACGCCATTTTAAGGAAATGGAAGAACTCATCGAGAGCTCAGAACTCCAGAATATCGGATTATAGAAGTTGCCCAAGGGAGGTGGATTTGCCGTGCACGGCAAACTTCTTAAAAAATCACCGAGCGGTTTCTGCTCGGTGACGGTAGTTCTATATTAAACCACAAAACTTGGGAAACGAGAAACGGGGGTGGGAATAACTCTCTCTAGCTAGGCTTCACCTGCTACCAAGGGGCGGAACATCCATGCTATTCTCCGATTAATTGTTTATGTGACTAACGATCGAGTGGGGAATATCAATCTCGATGTGAAAAGGAATCAGTTTAGGGCTATTTTCGCTAAAATCGTATCGTTGTATGTCCAAACGATGCCTATGGAGAGTGACATGAAAGCTAGTGTACAATTAAACTGATAAAATGCAAAGTTTTGCTGGTTCTGTGCTAGTATTGTTCACGGAAGAAAGGAGAACTTTATGTTTGATTCATTTCTGGTTAAGAATACCTTGATGTTTGTGGGCGCCCTGGCGCTCTTATTGCTTCTGACGATCGTGAAGCATAATCCAAACAAGTGGTTGCTACTTTCTCTCGGGATTGCCGCAACCGCCCTGATCCTCATACCACTCGCCTTACTCTACACATGAAGGCTTAGTTTCCAAGCGGGTAACACCGCTTTTTTTGTTCCAGAAAATTATTTCCTCATCAACTGCTTGAGCTGATCTCCATCCTTTTGCATAACAGCCAGAGCAGCCTCTTCCTGAGACATGCCTGACTTCATCTTCTCTTGGATTGATTCAGCCATATTCTTGAAGAAATCTGGGTTCTGTTCGATCAGATCGATCATCTTATCCATCTCTCCTTCAGGCACCTTTCCTTTGAGCTGCTTCTTTACGAGCATCTTGGTGAAAAAATTCATAGGGTATGTCTATTATTTCTTAGGTCTCATCAACGGGAACATCTGCGTCTCACGGAGCGGCTTACCAGTGAGTGTAGCGAAGAGACGATCACCCATACCAAATCCAAATGCTGGTGGCATAGCGTGCTCGAGCATCTCCACGAACTCTTCATCAGGCATCATCGCTTCAGTATCTCCCTTCTCAATGAGTTGCTTCTGGGTATTGAAGCGTTCGTGTTGGTCGATAGGATCATTGAGCTCTGCGAAACCATTGGTCATCTCCGCTCCAGCAAGAATGAGCTGGGCACGAAGCGTCTTCCGTGGGTCTTCAGGATTGACCTTGGACAAAGGAGACACGAGCTTAGGCACATTGACGAGCCAAGCTGGGCCAACGATCTGCTTCCTGCAATATTTCCAGAGTGTATCAGTGAGGCGTTCGCGGTTGAGACCATCATACTCGACCTTCAATTCGCGGAGTTTATTCTCCATATCCTTCTCCGAAGCTTCGAAAACATCAATACCGGTAACTTTCTTGACCGTATCAGTATAGTCGATGCGTGGCCATTCACCGGAGAGATCCACCTTCTCACCTTTGATATCAAATGAAAGTGTATCGAAGGCATCTTGAGCAACTTCTTTGATCAACTTCTCAGTGAAAGCAACTCCTTGATCAAATGACATGTATGCGGAATAGAACTCAAGGTTGGTGAATTCTTGCGCGTGCTCAGGACTACTACCTTCGTTGCGATAGAGACGGCCGATCTCGAATGTACGAGGGAATCCAGCGGCGAGGAGTCTCTTCTGCCAGAGCTCGCCAACCGAGATACGGAGATATACCGGGAGATCATAGTCGTTGTGATGCGTCTTGAATGGAGTCGCTTCTGCTCCACCAGTAGTAGTTTCGAGAGTTGGAGTTTCAACCTCGAGGAAACCTTCCTTTTTCAGAATCTCACGAGCTTTGTCCCAGAATTTCGCCTTCTTATAGAAAATACCACGAGCCTCTGCATCCATGATGAAATCAAGATACCTTTTGCGGAAACGCTCATCAGGATCGGTAATACCGTGCCACTTTTCAGGGAGAGGAAGGAGAGATTTCGAAGCAATAGTCCACGAGGTGACCAATATGCTCTGCTCTCCCCTGTTGGTTGTGAAAAATGTTCCAGTAACACTGATGATGTCGCCGATATCTATAGCCGTAGTGAACAATTCGAAAAGTTCTGGACTCAAAGAATCCTTCTTGAACACCGCCTGGAAAGTCGACTTGCCATCATCGAGGACAATGAAAAGAATTGCGCCTTGACCACGAATGGCCATAATGCGACCAGCGAGATTTACCTGCTTTGCTGACTTCTCATAGTCGGCGAAATTTGCACGAGCATCCTTGAGACAGAAATCACGCGGCACTGATACCGGAAACGGATTCATACCCGCTTTTTTGAGCAGGTCGAGTTTCACAAGGCGGACTGATCGGAGTTCGTCGAGTGAGGACATATTATTTGACCGCCGCTACCTGGTACTTCATTACACCCTTTGGAGTACTGACTTGTATCCTATCGCCCTCTTTGTGACCAAGGAGTGCAGATCCGAGTGGAGACATGTTGGAGACTTTGCCCTGAGACATATCAGCTTCTTCGGAACCGACGATGGTGTATATGAATGACTTGGTGTTATCGCCATCCTTCTGGAGACGAACTGTTGAGCCTACGATGATAGTGTCACTTCCGCCTTGTGCAGAAATAACAGCATTCTTGAGAAGATTCTCAAGACGGCTAATACGATCTTCGACGAGTGCCTGCTCCTCGCGGGCCTGATGATATTCTGCGTTCTCAGAAAGATCACCCAATCTCTTGGCGTATTCGAGCTGCTCAGCGACTTCTTTGCGGCGAATAGACTTGAGATGTTCCAATTCCTTCGTAAGCTCGGCGAACTTTTCGTTCGTCAGATATTGAGTTTCGGTAGACATGATAGTAAAAAGACACTTATAAGTTAAGTGGTAAGTACCTATATCATACCACTATATACCTGCGTATTTCAAGGAAGATATGGGGTATCCACAGGGTGCGGTATGTGTGTTTTCTCTCGTGTCATGTTGTGTCTGTACACGAATCTCCAGTGTACCGTTCTGCATGACACGAGAGAAAACACACATACCGCACCCTGTGGAACAAACTATTCCTTGAAATACTCAGGTGTATTGATACTCATCCAATCAAGCTGTTGCCTCATGGCTGCTGCGGCACCGATCAGGTTGTGAACTGAACCTTTCTCGAGCATGACTACGAATGCATACTTCGGATTTTCATAGGGCCAAAAGCCTGTCACCCATGAGTTGACCTTATCTTTGGAGACACCGAGCTCGGCAGTACCTGTTTTTGTAGCTATATGAGTATATGACACATTGAGTGCTTTACCGGTACCCTCAATCGCACCCATCCTCATACCTTCCTTTATTACTTTGAAACTCTGGGGTGATATATCATCTGTAGTTTTTTCAATAACAGGATTCTGATCTTTGATGATAGATGGCACCAATAAGTTCCCTCCATTAGCAATGGTGGCCATAGCACGCACCATTTGAATAAGAGTTACTTGGAATCCATACTGTCCTATCGAGGTGTGGTATGTGTTACCGAGGTACCAGTCTTCATTGAAAGTTGTTTTCTTCCATTCAGGAGTCGGAATCGTTCCAATCTTACCTTGTGCAAAAGATTCAGGTATTGGAGAACCTATTCCAAACATCCTGAGATATTTATCGATATTGAGGATACCGAGTCCTTTCTGATCCTTGTACCCACCACCGATAGTATAGAAATACACGTCTGACGAGACTGCTATCGCACGACGCATATCGAGAGTCCCGTGATTCTTCCAATCCCTGAAAATAGTTGCCTTGGTGGAATCATACGGATTTGGAATAGAAATAGAACCCGTTGTCACTATATTTGTGGTCGGATCGATAATATTCTCAGTAAGCGCCGCAAGTGCGACATATGGCTTCACGATAGATCCAGGAGTATATAGTCCATCAACAGCGCGATTGAGGAACGGAAGGTTCGGATTGGTAAGAAGGGCTTTGACTGCCGCTGTATCAGTTCTGTCTGACATGACCTGTGAGCTATATTCTGGATAACTGGTTATCGCGATAAGTTCACCTGTCGTCACATCCATGATAATACCGGCTCCTCCAGCAAATCCCACCTGCTCAGCGATACTTTTGATGCTCTTATGGAGCGCTGATTGCACCTGACTGTCGATCGAAAGCTTTATAGATGCTCCTGGCTGTGCAGGACGCACGATATTCTCAGATACAACTTTTCCATGAGCATCAACTTCGACAAGTCGTGAACCGTTTTCTCCTTGGAGCTCTTTGTTGAAATATTTCTCTACACCAGCAATACCTTCGAAGTCATTCTGATAATAAAATCCATTCTTGTCCTTCGATGGATATTGCACGTAGCCGAGCACATGTGAGAGACCTGTTGTCGTCGCATACTCACGGAGTGCCACCGTGTCTTCATTGGCAAGACGCACCGTCGAAGTTGAAGTCGTATCGACTGGTTCGACCGATGTCTGGGGCGCATTCCATGAGAGCAGGGATCCATTCCTATCCATGACCACTCCACGCGCAGCAAAGACCGGAACAGGACGAAGCATATTCCGTTCACTACGATTACGATACTCCTCACCTTTCACGATCTGCAGATGCCATGCTTGTCCAGAAAATACGAGCGCAAGCAGCAAAAATGCTCCACCTACTGCGTAGAGCATAGTTCGAGAGATTGGCTTCTCGAGTCGACCTTCAAATTGAGTCGTATCGAAATCCGGTATATTCCTCGAGTCGATGAGAACTTCATCGGGTGCGATTTCAGTTATGCGTCTCCTGCGACGGCGTGGCAGTGATATGAAGTTCCTCCATGAAAAATCCATGTCGTGAATGATATCACAAAAAATAGGCTACTTTCTCATAATCGCCTTGAGGAACATCATGGCTGCAAAGAGGATCAAAGAAGAAATGATACCGATATAACTATATATCCCTTGCTCAGGTACAAGACCAAAAAGACTATCATAGGCAAGGCCGGCAATGAGCATCTCGAAAAACCATCTATAGCGGAGTGCTCCAACAAGAGCGATCGGTAATGCAATAAACCACCATCCGTGAATAATAGCGAAGGTCATCAGAATATCGATAATCAATCGGGGCATGATATATGATTGAATTAAAACCGCACTAATTCTTAACCGTTACCCAGCGAAGTTTGTAGATATTCACTGCTGGTGAAAAAAGTACTGTCTGGAATGGTTGAGCGGGATCGAATATTACCGCGCTCACTGTACCAAATGGGCCATCATTGAGCCCTGGACTAATAACATAATCACCTTCCTTCACTCCAGATTCGCGAGAGACTTGAGCCTCATAGTGACCTCCTCCACGACCAATAGCGACTGCGGGAGCCTGGCTCGATCCTATCAGTACGTCATATTTTTCTTCAGGAGACGAAAAGAGTTTTACTTTGGAAGTATTGCTGAGCACATCGACAACTCTGCCGATGAGTATATTCCCTGTTGCATAAACCATGCTTGTCGTAGAGATTCCTTGATCATGTCCAACATCTATAATCATCATGTCGTACGGAGCAGTGGGTGGACGCTTGAGCACTGCGCCGAGAATAGAACCATCATTTCTAGGGATAAGACGATCAGGGTCTGTAGACGTTCCCAGAGTTGAGTTCGACGGCCGGCCGAGCACTGCTTTGAGCTCTTCATTCTGAGTGCTTACAAATTCAACACTCTCTGATACTGCGCGGAGCTCATCAAGTTCCCTTTTTAACCTTTCATTATCCGCTAGCAAATGTTCAGGTGATGAAAGTGAGCCAGAAGCGATCGAGAATTCAACCCTCCAGAATGGTCGTGCAATACTTGTGAACAAGGAGGAGAACAGGTGCGGCGCAAATATAATAATGATTGTGCAAATAACTGCGACCACACCAATACTGCCCGCGATGACGCGAGCAAGACGCTGATATGGACGACTATGAGGTTGAAGGTAGGTCATCTTCGCTATGGAGAAGCACTGCTCGGTGTGCATCAATATCTTCAAGAACAATACCAGCGCCGCGAGCAATAGCAGTGAGCGGATCATCAGCGATGGTTACCGGAATACGAAGCATTTCATGAAGAAGTTCGTCGAGTCCTTTGATAAGGGCACCGCCACCCACGACATGAACACCACGCTTCATAACATCAGAAAGTATCTCAGGAGGAGTAGTTTCGAGAACTTCCCTCGTCGCACTCACTAATGTTTCTATGGATTGACCAATAGCTTCACGGATATCAGAGTCTGTGATGACCACTTCGCGTGGAAGGCCAGTAATGAGATCACGGCCACGGATGGTCGTCTCAAGAGGTTCACCAGGAATGACTGCACCGACTTCTTTCTTAACTTGCTCTGCAGTTGTCTCGCCGATCAATATTTTAAATTCGTTTCTGATATACGAAATAATATCGTTATTGAGTTTATCTCCTGCGACCTTGAGACTCTTGGAACGTACAATACCGCCAAGAGATATAACTGCTATATCTGTAGTACCGCCACCGATATCGATGATCATACTTCCAACCGGCTCATTCACGGGAAGACGAATACCGATAGCACCTGCCATAGGTTGTTCGATAATGAACACCTCGCGTGCCCCAGCATTCTTGGTAGCATCGCGGACAGCGCGAACTTCAACGTTCGTCACACCAGATGGTACGCCGACCACAACACGCGGACCAAGAATCTTCTTGGGCATATATTCGCTTGCACGCTTCATGAGATACGCAAGCATTTCTTCAGTCACTTCGAAATCAGAGATAACACCATCAACGAGAGGTCTCACTGCAACGATGTGTTGAGGAGTTCTACCGAGCATGTCTTTTGCAGTCTGACCGACAGCAACGACCTGACCGGTCTTCTGATTGACCGCGACGACCGATGGTTCATTCACGACAATACCCTTACCGCGCACATACACGAGTGTGTTGGCAGTACCGAGATCGATGCCGATATCGTTGGAAAAACGAGCGAAAAAAGCGTCTTTTTGCTTCTTGAACATGGGTACAGCCTACCATACTCCGATGGAAAATAAAGCCTACCTGAATTGGCTATGCAATCTAATTGCTGAGTATAATGCAATCAAGCTCATTCGTTGCGTCAGATCCTGATCCAATTGCACTAGTCACTCTGAAAGATGTTGTGGTGCGGCCATATGCGAAAGCTGTTTCTTCAGCACCTTCATAAGCAGTTGATCCGCAAATAGCCGTATAGTTTGCATTGGCCATAGGAGTGGTGAATGTGATCACAGGCGAGAATGCATTCGTAACTGATGAGATACCTGAGCTCGAACGGATACCACCCGCTCCACCGTTGAGACTTCTAGACCAACTCACCCAAGCTTTAATTGGGTTGTTCTGCCACGTGCCAACCCCATTAGCATCAGATGTCAAAACTTTATTATTGGCTGTACCTGCAACTGCGCTCGAGTCTCCTATCTTTATCTTTCCAAGAATCGTTAGGCCAACCTCATCCAAGACCGATCCAGCATTAATAGTAAGCTTACCAAGCTTCGATTGTGCAGAAGATGATATATTCAGAGGTGCATCTGTATTGCATGTAGGAGGAGTACACCCTGCAGTTGGAGCTGTCCAATCAGCCAGAGCAGATAACGCAGTTGCTCCAAGGAGGAATCCTACAGCCACGAGTGACGATGATATGATCTTCTTTTTCATAATAAAAGTATTATCTATTAATTTTTAATTAAATTCCTTCAACCCAGGACTGACGCGCTTTGATCTCTTCCGGGGTCAATCTGGTCGCCGTCGATGAGGCCTTGGACTCGCTCACAAAAACGTTTCGAGCGTTTATCTGCTCTTGAGTCAGTGGTGTGCCGGTACTCGACTCATTGAGCCAGGCCTCCCTCTGAGTAACCACACCTTGGGATACAGGATTCTGCACCACCTGTTCTTGCACTGGTTCAGCCTTATAATACCAAACCGCCCAAACTAGTAACCCTGTCGCCAAGAATGCAGCGATACACTCAATTACAATCGCAACTTTACGATCGTGCTTGGTGTGGTCGGGAAAAATATATTCTAGGGACATACAACCAAATTATACAACATCCCATCGAACATAGCGCTCGATGGGATGTGGACAGCTTATCTAATTGAATCAGAATGAGCCTTTGTTGATATTTAGTACATAAGTATCACCTTACCTGCTTGACCCTGACAACCATTTCCAGGGTTCGAAGGGACAGTTGTTGCAGTCTTACCTCCTCCACCACCTGAACCTGGGCCTGGGCCACCTGGAGCACCTGGGCCACCTGGACACAGCGAGAGTGATGCTGGTCCAGAACCAATATATCCATATGAATCTCCTCCATATGCGTTCGGAGCATTGGTACCATTTTTACCCGCAACCACATCACCACCGCTTCCTCCTCCACCAATACCTCCAATATTATACGAAGATGTCAGGGGGCTATTACCGCCTTCTGCAACGATAGTCGAGAAAGTTGAACTACCTCCCGAATATGGATACGTTCCACTATTCGCTCCACCAGCACCGACCGTAATAGTATATTTTGTCTCTGGAACAACCGTAACAAATCCTCTCACGTGACCACCTCCACCACCACCAGCTCCACCTCCTGAATAAAGCGTACCGCTCACACCACCAGCTCCACCTCCCCACGCCATAACATATACAGAAGTCACTCCGGCAGGCGCCCTCCATTCATGCGTACCAGCGGCTGTATATTCATTACGATACTTACCTGATGGCTGCCATGTTCCCACACCAATAGCATCTGAAGTGAGTACCTTGCCAGCACCCTGGTTACCGTCGACGATCTGCATGCTACCCAACACCTTGAGACCTACTGCGTATATATTGTCGAAATTGAGAGTCAAAGGTCCGAGTTTTGTCTGGGGTGATGATGAAGCATTTATTGGAGCTTCGGTATTACAAGAAGGTGGTGTACAAGCCGGCACTGACCATGCGGCGATTGCAGACAAAGCTGTTGCACCGAGGATGAATCCGAATATGACGAGAGTGACCGATATAAGTTTCTTCATAAAATGTTGTTAATAATTAATTTTTTAAATATTTTCCACCAAACTCTGTCTTTGCCGTATTTGTGTTGGTGTGAGGCTACTTTTCGGATTATCCTCATTCAACAAGCTTTGGCGATGGTACACTTCATCCTCACTAAGTTGGGCCGGAGGATTTGGTTGAGATACAATCTCCTGCGGAGTCATATCGTCAACATTTTGCTGAATACTCGACGGTTCATCCTGAGAATACCAGACCGCCCAAACTATCAATCCAACTGCCAAGAATGCAGCGACACACTCCACTATGATAGCAACCTTATGATTGCGCTTGGTGTGATCGGGAAAGATATATTCTAGGGGCATACATCCAAATTATACAACATCCCGTCGAGCACAGTGCTCGACGGGATGTGGACAGCTTATCTAATTAAACCAACAAGCTATAAATCCGAGACCTTGAGCATCTCAACCTTCCCTGTTTGGCGATATTTCACTTCAGCCTCAGCATTCTTGAGTGTCTTTGCGCTCA
>JBDLTF010000012.1:0-14452 GCA_039799225.1 Candidatus Parcubacteria bacterium
TGCAGAAATCATGCCTTTCATCGAGAAAGCACTTGCGCATCCAAAAAATAAAAAGAATCCGCGAGAATGGCACTATGCGCTCATGGATTATGGATCACACCTCAAAAAATCCCTTCCAAATCCTTCTCGCAGGAGCGCACACCACATGAAGCAGACTCCATTCAAGGGATCAAACCGAGAATTACGCTCGAGAATATTGAAACTTGCTATGGAAAAAGGAAAACAATTCAAAACACCAGATATCCTCACGTATTTCAACAGAGAGAACATTTCTCAAGAAAAAGTGCAGAAAAATATAGACGACCTTAAAAAAGAAGGATTTCTCTCAGAGAAAAAAGGTTCTTATTTGGTTATTGTATCTTGATTATTGGTTATTCCTAATGACTTTCCACTTTTGACTTTGCGCTGTAAACTACTCCCATGCCCCTCTCTCCTGATATACCCGTCTCTGAACATTTCAGGATAACTCCGATACAAAAAGACGCACTCAAGAAGCTTGGTATCCATACACTCGAAGACCTGCTCTACCATTTCCCTGCACGCTACGGCGATACCGCTGAGGCGCGCAGTATCGACTCACTCAAAAAAGGAGATTCCGTAACCATCTACGGCAAAATCACCGGACTCAAGGCCAGTAAAGGATTCAAAACTCGCATCACCATGGCCACCGCCACCGTCGAAGACGAAACCGGCTCCATCCAGTGTGTCTGGTTCAACCAACCCTATATCGCCAAAATGACTCCCGAAGGCGCCCTCGTCCGCATCGAAGGAAAGATTAGTCAAAGAAGGAGCGGGACAAAAGAAGAAAGGAGTACAGAGAGTGTACTATTACCTGACAAACTTTCCGGAACCGGACCCGTCGCAGATATGGGTGAAGGGGCCCTGCGAGACTCGACGGAGCGAGCACGAGGAATTTCCCAGCAGGGAAATATCCGTGCCCCTGAATCCATATCTGCAGAGGGTACCGATTCCGGAAAGTTATACTTCTCCAATCCCAAACTCGAAGTCGTCGACAAACTCCCCATCGGCGTCGGCGATTCCCTTTTCGGCAACGAAGCGGAGTCACACACACTCTATCCAGTCTACCCAGAATCCCGTGGCATCAGCTCACTCTGGATATACCACTCGCTTCAAAAACTTTTCAAGAGCGGCCTCCTCGATCTCTTCGACGATCCAATTCCTGATGACATTCTGAAAAAATACAATTTACCTGGCATCAAAACTGCCATGATATGGATGCATGCACCTGCGAAAAATGATGATGCTATCGCCGCACGCAAACGCTTTTCATTCCAAGAAATATTTGTGATCCAGCTCGGACGCCAGCAGGCTCGTAAACTCTACGAACAATACCCATCATTCGCGCTTGAGACCGACATGAAATATGTCCATGAATTCATCCGCCGCTTCCCCTTCGAAGCGACTGATGCTCAGAAGCGCGCTATCGAGACAATCATTTCAGACATGTCTGGTGAACGACCTATGTCGCGCCTGCTCGAAGGAGATGTCGGATCAGGTAAGACCGCAGTGGCTGCAGCGACCGCATACGCTATCATGAGCGCACGAATGCAGATTGCCTACATGTGTCCTACAGAAATTCTTGCTGTACAACATTTCGAATCGTTCATCCAATATTTCTCATACATGCCCGTGCGCATCGCACTCATTACCGGGTCTGGTTGCCGCG
Source organism: Candidatus Parcubacteria bacterium (assembly GCA_039799225.1). GTDB lineage: Bacteria > Patescibacteriota > Minisyncoccia > Phycocordibacterales > PALSA-1337 > C7867-002. Next base: position 1,688 of record JBDLTF010000012.1, read on the forward strand.
TATTCCCTTCCAAGGTCAATCCGAAGAGCTGGACCGATATCTCACGAGCACAACTTCTCAAATGGGTCGCTGACGGCTCCATAGCTGCCGTCATCGGTACACAAGCTCTCATTCAGAAGTCAGTGAAATTCAAGAAGTTGGCATACGCCATCATCGATGAACAACATCGATTCGGTATCGGTCAGCGCAAACGTCTCGTGCAGAAAAATTCCGAGCTCAAAGATGCTATCGCTCCTCACCTCCTCTCTATGACAGCGACCCCGATACCTCGCACGCTCGCGCTCACCATATACGGAGACCTCGACCTTACTGTCATCGATCAGAGCCCTGCAGGTCGCAAACCGATCATCACTGAGCTCGTCCTTCCTGATAAGCGTGATGCGACATATGACAAGATTCGTCGCGAGCTCGCTGATGGTCGTCAGCTCTATGTCATCTGTCCACGCATCGATGAACCTGATCCAGACAAGGAAGCAGCCATCATCGCAAAATCAGTCAAAGAAGAAGCGAAGCGACTCAAGAAATCAGTGTTCCCTCAATACGAGATAGGTGTTCTTCATGGAAAGATGAAACCTGCTGAGAAAGATGTTGTCATGACCGAATTCAAATCAGGCAAGATACAAATCCTCTGCGCAACATCTGTCGTCGAGGTCGGTGTGAATGTCCCGAACGCCACAGTGATTATTATCGAGGGTGCCGAACGATTTGGCCTCGCTCAGCTCCACCAGCTCCGCGGACGTGTGATGAGAAGCAGTCATCAAGCATATTGCTACACATTCACAGACACCAGCTCCGCAAAATCAGTCGAACGCCTCACTGCGCTCGCTACTGCCAAGAATGGATTTGAACTTGCCGAACTCGACCTTGCCCAGCGCGGCGCGGGCGAGCTTTCTGGACTCAGACAGTGGGGTGTCTCCGACGTTGCGATGGAAGCACTTAAGAATATAAAAATGGTTGAAGCGGCGCGCACAGAGGCATCACAGCTTATTGGACAAGATCCATCTCTCGAAAAATACCCCGTGCTCAAAAATATCGTCGACAAATCAACAAAAGACGCTCACTTCGAGTAGTGGCTGACTAGAAGACGTGAGATAAACAACATACCCCTCGGACAACAAGGTATTAGATACCTGCACACGTTGTAGCACTTGCGATTGATGGCACCCCATATCCGCCATTATCGTTATACACAGGTGATTCAAAATCATCGAAAACGAGATACCCAATTGGAGCAACTCTGACGCAATTACCCCAGCCAGCCGCATAATAACTCGTAGACGTTTGGTCGGGAGTGGTCTCACCTATGAAAGAACCTCCTGGGTGATAGATCTGATATTTAACAATAGCATCAGAAGTTAAGTTAGCGGCTGCATTCCAACTCACGGTCGCCTGATTGCCTTGACGGACAACAGTGACACCTGTTGGAGCTGCGAAGGGTGCTGGTATATTTGGCGTACAGACCGGATCGCTCAGTTCGGAAACATTACCTGCAACATCATATGCCCTGACGCTATAGCAGAAACTCAATCCTACTGACCAGCCCGCACCGAATGTATCCCTCGAAGTCCCTGGTATAGGAGCTATCGGTATTGGGTTTCCATCACCGTCAGAGCCACTGTATGAGTTGTCATCCAGCTCCGAAATCTTATATCCCGCAATGCCCGAATCGTCATCAGTAGATGCATTCCAGGTGATATGGATACCCATCGATCCTCCGGTCCACAATGGATTTAATGCAACCTGTACGCCTGTAGGTACACTCGGTGGCGTTGTGTCTTCTCCACCACCGTCACTACCACCTGCTGGATTAATAGCATACTCATCCGTTGACCCCTCGTTGCCCGCAGGAACAGTCTCACGCTCCATAGGGGCGTATATTTGATAAGATTCGTCCGTCACCGTACATGTCTCAATAGTATCGCAGTAATATTGCAGTGCGAGTGGAGCGACATAAGTATATCCTATCGGGAAATTCTCATTACCCGGCTGACATGTTCCACCACACGGATCATTTGGAACTTTCATATAAGGATTGAGAGCCTCCTTAAATGCGTCCCATGCGTCTTTTTGAGGACCGACACTAGCCGTAGATACAGCAAAACACGCTGATGCTTCAGCTTCTGTAGGAAGTGCACCTACGAGAATATCGCATCCCGTGAGAGCTAGAGGTGCTTTCTTAAAATCTTCAACATAGAGCTGTGTCGCGAGATCGATCTGACGCACCTGCTGTACGCGCGCAGAATCTCGACCCTTCGCCTGAGCAAGGCTGATTTGCACCATCACGATGCTTGCGAGCATCGATACGATCGATATGACGACCAACAATTCAACCAGAGTAAATGCGCGCTTCATGGAGCTAAGTATACCATTTGAACTACGGTGGATTATGGGGACAACGATACTCGCCTAGTATGGCTTATCCTTAAGACCAAGGAAAAAAGCACCATACGATATGACCGGTTGCATGCAGAGCGTGATGAGCATAGCTACAAGTACCGTTGCCCCAGATTCCCATCCAAAAAAATACCAAATTCCTCCTACAATAAACATATAATCGAGCTGATCAAGCACAATAACCTTCTTCCCTGGCAGACATCCGATCCTACGCTTTATAAAACTGCCGAGGACTGCCCCTACGAACGTAAATAGTATTTTGATTGCCATGTCACCACTCTGAAAAAATAACCATGCACAGAGAGCTAGAACAATCGCTACCGTCAATCCTGCATAGTTCCTAGAATCACCAAATACACGCTGACCCCAAAGTGAACCCCCCATATCTAGTGGCTTATCGATGCGAGCAATCGCTGGGTATACCCTTTTTAGAGGCACTATCAACGAGAACGTCATGTTGGCAATCCAACAAGGCGCAGCGAATATGATTGCAGCTTGTAGCACATCAATATTCATACTCATTCTCCATTCTCGAACTGTTGGATATTGTAGATGGCAAACCTATCGAAATGTTTTGCAAGCACCTCTTGAACGAAGACAATCTGCTGAGGAACAAAGCATTGATTGGTATTCAAAACGATTTCGTAATGATAGAGATTATTATCGTATTTTTGGATCAGCTGTGCATTCATTCTGTAAAACTGGTCAGTATCACTGACTGCATCAATCTCATGAGGTGCTACTAGATCAAATACATACCGGGTTGGTGGAGCCGAAGGTATACACGTCTTCCATGCGACACTGACGGGAGTTGTGTTACCAGAAAATCCAGTGAGAGGGATGATATCTCCAACTGTCAGAGATTCTTGTGGCGATACTGTATACAAAGATACGCTTCCGATAGACGCCCTCTTCACATACCCAGATATACCGATATCATTGTAAGACAAGATATACGCCGTATCACCACGATCAATAGAAACCGCGTGATATCCGAAAATATCTACGCCATTATATACCTGCACTCCAAAAGGTATGAGTGCCATGATCAACACAAGCACAGAAAGTCTTGTTCTGCCCACGCTATATAGGCCATAAAGTGCAGTTAGGCATAAGAATGCTGTCACCGCAGAAAAAGTATGGTATCCATAGTTTATATCTAGAGCAAAATATCCAAACCAATAAAGCACGCCAAGGAGCGCTATATAGGCCAGATTCATCCCTATAAGCGTCTTCTTTGCTAGAGATGATTCTCCTGAGACAAGAAGAATGAAAAACGACATACCGATGACTGCTTCGAAACTCAGCATACCTCCGTCGAGCAAAGATTTTATGACCATGAAGGAGCTCATGGCAAGAACCGCTCCAAACAAGACACCACGCGCAGGCTTCATAACATTCATCTGTGGCGATACATGCTTCCATACCATGAAAATAGATACCGTAACGACTATTACAAGCGCTGCCTGCACAAAAAATACGCTATGCGGGACTATACCGAGAAGAGCAGTGCCTGAATCAAGGTGACCGAAAAATCCTTCTGGAAAAAATTGAGTAAATACAGCAATTACCCCTTTGGTAACATGATTGTGAATAAACTGCAGTGAGGTGAACGCTCCTTTGTCATATACCAGTGAATAGGTGAACGTTGGTATATGCCACGTTTTCATCATCCACAGATAGGTCACAAAATTGAGCACATATGCGCCGAGTGCACTTACTATTGCCATTTTGCCCCAAAAAGAAAGTTTGCCAGCGGTGATTCCTGAATTCGAACGTATGTATAGAATGGCCGCGACGCAGAAAACGTATATAAAAAATACAATAGCTTTTACCCCCGTACGACCAGTCGCAAAAACATTGACTACTGCATGCAAGACGATACGTGCATCCGCTGAATAGAAGAAAGCTATGCTTATCGCCAACGCGACACTAGCGAGAACAAGCCAGTATGCTCGTATACTGCCTCTTTGTGCAGAATTAATATCCATATCCTCCCGACCCACCAGGAGTCGGTGGTGTAAAGAATGAGGATCCTATAGATTTCACTCCAGCTGGAACGGTCGCCTTCTCTAGAGGAGCATAGAGCTGGTAGTACTGATCAAGTACAGAATTTGATAATGAACATGTTCCTCCTGAATCACCTGCACACTGGTACTTAACTGCTGCAGGAGCAATATATGTATACCCAAGACCATATGTCGGATTTAGACTTGTACAACCACTGATGCACGGATCTCCCGGAACGTTTGGCATGTACCTACTAATATCTGCTTTAAACCTTGCCCAAACAGCATCATTGGCACTCGAGTTTGCAACACAACTCGAACTACCACCGCTATATACTGCCGCTCCACAGGTTCCTTGTAGATTCGGAGCTCTATTATTATCCGAAACATACAGTTGCACAGCCAAATCAATCTGCCTGATTTGTTGCAAACGTTTCGAATCTCGTGCTTTCGTTCGAGCAGATGCGACAGACACCATGACAATACTGCTCAACATTCCAATAATCGAAATCACAACAAGGAGCTCTATGAGGGTGAAGCCTCGATTTATCTTCATAAGTTCACATATTGTATCACAGGACACCAAACTCCCTTGCTGGAAAATCTGTGCATAATTATCCGCTACAACTACGGCATAGTCAGTTGACGCATAGTAGAACCTCCTACACTTGAACATGTCAGCGTAACAATATCTCCTGATGGAAATATTGCCCAAGACGATAGATTATTCCCATTCGCAGGATTCCCTGTCATAACAAACGGATTAATACTAGGAGACAGCACGCCTGCCGTATCGGACAAAGAACATGTTGATGCATTATTGACGCTCCAGGTGAAGTACCGATGTGGTGGATTAGCGCTATCCAAAACGATTCGGGGTATGAAACTAAGGATGGAAGGTGCTGCAACCGTAGGATTGAAAAAATCTCCAACTTCCCTTGTTCCTATAAGGTTCGGACTTCTTTCGAGCGGTGTGTAGAGCTCATATGACCTGCTGTTCGCTGAACAGTTGTTACCGAGTGTACTACAATAATATTGCATCGCGCGTGGCGCTCCATATGCATATCCGAGTGGAAAGCCGGAAGGAGATGTACATCCTGATAGACAAGGATCACCTGGCGTATGCAGCATATAAGGAGTTATATCCATCACAAATCTATCCCAAACCACACCTCCGGCTGATGAAACTGCGAAACATGCTGATGCTTCTGCCGGCGTCGGAGCTTGGGACTGAATATCGCATAGCGTCAATGGTGCCTTACCATTTGTCTCGATATAGAGTTTCACTGCGAGATCTATCTGGTGTATCTGTTGTGTACGGAGACCATCTCGACCTGACGCTTTCACTGAAGCAGTGTTGACCAAAATCACACTCGCGAGCATGGAGATAATCGAAATCACAACAAGGAGCTCTATGAGGGTGAATGCCCTTTTCATACAAATAAGTATAGCACGCCATACTTAGCATTAGACACACATCTTGTCCGCCCTCTTGGATTCGAACCAAGGACCCCAGAGGTATAAGCTCTGTGCTCTAACCAACTGAGCTAAGGGCGGGTGCGCGCTTTCGCGGGCATGCTAATACTAAACAAAAAACGGTAGAGAGTAAACTACTTACGCGGCAGTCTCAATTTTCTTCTTGAGAACAATGCCGTGCGCAGTAATCATCGACTCATATTCCTCACGCTCAACAGTCTCCTTTTCTACGAGCCTTTTCGAGACAAGTTCGAAAGGAGCACGATGATCAGCGAGAACCTTTTCAGCGATTCCGCGAGCTTCTGTCATGATGCGAGTAACCTCAGAGTCGATCTCTGCCGCAACTTTCTCTGAATAGTCCCTATCATTCACACCTGAGCCGAAGAGCACTTTGCCCGACGAGCTCTCGAGTGCAACTGGTCCGATCTTCTCAGACATACCATATTGCGTGACCATAGCGCGCGCCAATGAAGTAGACACTTGAAGATCATTTGATGCGCCGGTCGTGAAATCGCCGAATACCAAACGCTCGGCAACATATCCACCAAGTGAAACAGCGATGTCATCGAGAAATTCCTTGCGAGACTGGAGCTTGCGATCTTCGAGCGGAAGTTTAAGCGTGTACCCTGCTGCACGACCACGCGAGATGATGGATATCTTGTGGACTGGATCTGCATGTGGCAACACCGATGCGACGATAGCATGACCCGCTTCGTGATATGCCGTAATCTCCTTCTCACGCACACTGAGAATATGACTGCGGCGTTCTGGACCAAGCATAACCTTTTCAATCGAACGAATGAGATCGAACTGACCAATCTCCGTGCGATCTTCGCGTGCCGCAAGTATGGCCGCCTCATTCATAAGCGAAGCAAGATCAGCTCCAGAGAATCCAGGTGTACGCTCAGCAATAACACTGAGATTCACATCTTCCGCGAGCTTCTTCTTGGCGGCATGTATCTTGAGAATATCCTGACGATCTCCGCGATCAGGAACATCTATGACCACACGACGATCAAATCTACCAGGACGGAGAAGTGCTGGATCAAGCACATCAGGACGGTTGGTTGCTGCCATGACGATAACTTTCACATTTGGTTCGAAACCATCCATCTCGACGAGTATCTGATTGAGTGTCTGTTCCCTCTCATCATTTCCACCACCCATACCTGTACCACGTGCACGACCGACTGCATCAATCTCATCGACGAAGACAATAGCCGGCGCCACTTCCTTGGCCATCTTGAAAAGGTCTCGTACACGCGATGCACCGACACCGACGAACATCTCCACGAATTCAGAGCCTGATATCGAGAAGAACGTCACACCAGCCTCACCTGCAACTGCACGCGCAAGCAATGTCTTACCTGTTCCCGGAGCGCCCATGAGGAGCACGCCCTTGGGAATTTCGGCACCAATCTCGATGAACTTCTTGGGATTGCGGAGGAAATCAACAATTTCGGCGAGTTCTTGCTTTGCCTCCTTCGCACCGGCAACATCCTTGAACGTAATTTTATTTTTCTTGTCATCAAATGCGGTGATGCGCGCCTTGGACTGACCAAATGACATCGCCTGCACACCAGCACCCTTCACCTGCCTTGAAAGCATCCATATGAAGAAAACAAGAAATAGAATCGGAGCGAGGAATGGAGCGAGCTGACCAATCCAATATCCTGCGCCACCTGGACCATCTACCGTGATAGTAGTCGAGGCGAGACGTGCTGAAGAAACACCGAGAAGTGAGAGAGATTCAGCAAGCGAAGCATTGCTCTCTTTCTGCGAAGATTTGGTCGTCTTATCAGCATATTCGGCGATGATATTGTCACCACTGATTGTGATTGTAGAAACTGTACCCTGTTTTACATCTGCAGCAATGGTAGAAAGTGGAACGACTGGAGATGCGATAGACTGTGCAGAAAATTCCGCATAGATACCCGCGATGAGCAGGAATGAGAGCACAGCAACAATGATCATCATTGGGAAACTCATACGTGGAGGCATGAAACCACGACCCTTCTTGTCTGATTGACGGCCTTCCTGCTGATTTGGAGAGATATTATCTGGCATGAACTGATTATAGCGGCAAGCGAGGATTTGTAAATGGCTTCAGACATTTACACTATCTGAGCGCAGACGCTATATGAGCTTTAGCGAATATACAGAAAAGCACTATAAAGGAAAGAAAAAACGCACCCCGCTATGTGGATGCGCTTGAAAAATAAACGAACTGATTACTGAACTTAAATGATGGTGGTCTTAAACTTAGCGACACCACCCGGGGTACTATCAAGGAGGTATTTGTACCGATGATGCCTGATTGAATACCAGCGCGCACAAACAACCTTCAGATACGCTTTGACTGGAATCGGCTTGTTCCTATCTATGCAACATTCCTCGTTACATTGCTGACGTGTCGTACAATCAACCCGATAGAAACCAGCAGCGTCAGGCCCACGATTCAAATAGAGTTCCCTCTCATGCCACCGAGTTATGTTGTGACTGAAGCAGTGAGTGCATCGACGAGTCCACCACCGATACTTCTGGAATCCGAACCGCACAAGAGCGATTACAACCATGGAAATCAGAATGATATATCCAATTTTCATAATGAGTCCTTTCGTTGAGTGGTTCAGACTTGCGCAACAACAGTGCAAGGCAACCCAGCCATGAGCTTGCCGTTGAATGCGATCAAGAGGTTAGCATCAATCGGATTACACTGGTAATCCCCCTCCGGGAATTCGTCGTCCGAACGGAAACCGTGAGAGATTTTTCGATTCGCACCGAGGTTGAGCTCGTTGAGCTTTTGTGCAACCTCAATTCCTGCCAGGCTGACACTTGGTCTGCTCACTGCCCAATTGAATGGAGCGAGGTATTCGACTACCCCGTCGACGACGAGGCAGCAATAGAAGTTTCCACCTCGGCTGCCAATAAAGATTCGGACTTTTCTGCCGCGAATGATTTTGTTTGTCATAACTACACGGTCCCTTTCGTTGGTTGATTTGTTATTTGTGAATGTGTCTCCAAAAACCGTTATTTCTATGCAAAAATATACATTGCATATATAAATAAGTCAAGTATACAAAAAATCTCACGCAAAGTGAGATTTTTTGATGTTGTGGAAGTGGCGAGAATCGAACTCGCGTGCAATCGATATGCGTCGAACGAATCTACGGCGGTAGAATGCCTTGAAGTTTAATGAATGCGTTAAGAAAGCAGACAAAACGCGCACCCACGATCTCTTTTATTCGGACAACAGGGCGAGAAGCTCTATCAGTCCTACATTCAGGTTATAACACCCGGTCCTCAAGTCAGAATCCCCTGAGGCGGGCGCGCTCCTTATGCAGGAACGAATGCGAAGTCCTTCACTCCGAAATACGGAGAAACGGTTGATTTAGCATTTAGGGTTTCCATCAGATTTACGAGGTAATGGTGCTCGCGCCGCACGAACGAACATGGTCGACTGTCTATGCCGATCACTCCCGATTTTTGGCTTCGCAAAAATCGTGTCAAAATATTTTTCATCGCGTGAGCGATGGAAAAATTTTGACCGAATCTTCGCGTGCCAGTGAACCTTTCGGTTATCAACGATCTCTGAACTCCCTTCTCACATTTCTATCGGTCTCGCGCGTTTTAATACTTTCACGCTTGTCGTATTTCTTCTTTCCACGCACGACCCCTATAGAAACCTTGAGTAGATTACTCTTATTATACACCTTTATTGGCACTATTGTCAAGCCCTTCCCTGACTCAAGATCAGCGAGTTTCTTGATCTCTTCATTCGTCAGCAAGAGCCTGCGGTTGCGGCGAGGTTCATACCCTTCAGGAGTATTATTCTCCTGATATGGCGGCACGAACATATTCACCGCAAAAGCCTCCCCGCCACGCACGACAACGTGAGCACCTTCAAGGGAGCCTTTCTTCGCCTTGATTGCCTTGACCTCGAAGCCTTGAAGTTCGATGCCTGCATCGAATGTCTCCATGACTTCGTAGTCAAAATGTATTTTTCCGTTATCTATAAGGGTGACCATGGAAGTATGGTAGCATATCTCCATGACCATCCCCACCTCTTGGACCCTCTATGCCGCGAATGAAGAAGTCTGGTCTGCTATTCTCGCTGATTGTGCGCAGGCGAAGAAGAGTATCTCCCTCGAACAGTTCATATTCGTCAACGATGATTTCGGCAAGAAGCTCATCGACATCTGCGCCGAACGTGCGGCGAATGGTGTAAAAGTACGCTTCCTCTGGGATGCGGCGGGAAGCTTCTCATTCTTCGGATCTGATATCGCCAAAGACCTCAAGAGTCGCGGTATCGAGCTCGTCTTCTGGAAGACGCTTATTCCAAGCTATTTCAAAGTCCCTAATTTCCGCTCATGGTATCTCCGCAACCACCGTCGCACACTCGTTGTTGATGAGCATATCGGCTACACCGGAAGTATCTGTGTGAATGATCGTATGAAAGGATGGCGTGACACCAATGCACGCTTCGAAGGGCCAGTCGTCCGCGAGATGAGCAATGCCTTCGACCGTATGTGGGCGCGCGCCACTGAGGGTACACCAGTACCCAAGCGTATCCATGTCCGCGACCATGAATTCCGCTATGTCACGAATTATCCTGCCCCCAAGCGTCGCCATGTATACGGTGATCTGATAGCAGCGATTCGCTCTGCTCGAAAATATATTTATATAACGACACCTTACTTCGTGCCGACACACCGTCTCGCTCGCGTCATCAAGCTCGCGGCTCATCGTGGCGTAGACGTAAAAATTATTCTCCCTGAACGCACAGACCACTACCCCACTCTCGATCTCGCGGCTCGTTCATTTTTCAAAACTCTTCTCCATTCTGGTGTGAAAATATTCCTCTATGAAGGCGCTCTTATTCACAGCAAATCCATCGTCGTCGATGGCGAATGGTCCACTGTCGGCTCAATGAACCTCGACAGTGCCAGCCTGCTCTACAATTTTGAGGCAAATATCATCACCACCAATACGAAGTTCGCCGAAGAGCTCTCAGCACATTTTGTCCATGACATGCAGAAGTCTCATGCGGTGAAAAAAGATGAGTGGTACAACAAGTTCTACACTGACAAAATACTCTTCTTTACAATCAGGTTGATCAGGAAATTCCTGTAGAGATCGCGCGCATTCTTAGTTGAGCGCAAATATCACAAAGAGAACGACAAACGTTATAGCGGCGGTCACATTCACGGCCATACCGATGAGAGATCCTGCAAAACCACCGAGAGCCGCCTTCTCGGCTTTTTTGATGTCAGAGGTGCGATACCATTCCGCTACAAGGATGCCAGTGAACAGACCTGCGAGACTACCGATGATGGGCACCGGAATAGCGACCGTACCGATAAGCATGCCTAAGAATCCGTAGAGTAAAGATTTCTTGCTTGCACCTCCCCAACGCGCACCAATGAGACCAGATGACATTTCAATAATCATCGACATCGCCATAAGTATCGCGAGAATGCCGAGATTGCCGAGAGTCAGGTGTTCGAAGTGATCAAAGATACCGAAGATGAGGGCGACCGTAAGCATGTAGAGAAGACCAGGAAGACCAGGGATAAGCGCCATGATTGCTCCAGGAAGAAGGAGGGATGCAGAGATAATAACAAGGATGAGGTAGGTCATGGATTTATTATATCCTATAAAACAAAAACTCCCTTGTAAGGGAGTTTTTACTGATACTTAGTTTGAAACTTAGTAATACTTAATAACAACGACTCCTCCTCTCGAAGAGGATGATGAGTAACTACCTTCACCTAAACCAAAACCAAAATATGGTCCTGTTCCATTAATATCTCCACCAGAACCTATTCCATTACTAGATGATCCTGGAGAAGCTGAAACTGTGATACCTCCGATAGTTATTGATGAAGCTCCACCTGGATATCCTAGACTGCCAGCTGCACCAACTGTAAAACTAGCAGAAACAACTCCATTCAATGAAACAACTTTCGAAGCGGCACCTCCGTGACCGAAGTCAAAGCTATTGCTACCATTTACCCTAACGCTTCCACTTCCACCCCCAGCAACCACCGTTACTTCCGCAAACTTTGCGCCTGCAGGAACTGTCCATGTACCTGAGGAAGTATATACGTTCATGCCTGAAACTGCAGATCCAAGACTCTGCCATGTACCAATACCACTCGCATCTGATGTAAGCACCTTACCTGAAGCAGTTCCTGCAGTGACACTGGCATCGACAATCTTGATACCATTCGCAACCGCGAGACCAAATGCATCGGTCAGATTTGACTGCAATGTAAGCAGACCAAGCTTCGATTGTGAGCCTGCGCCGACATGAATAGGAGCTTCTGTGTTACATGTAGGAGGAGTACATCCTGAACTTGGCGCAGTCCATGCAGCGATTGCAGACAAAGCAGTTGCACCGAGAACAAATCCGAGGATAACGAGCGTTGATGAGATTATTTTTGATTTCATGGTTAATATATTATGTCTTAACTTGATAGTGATATTTAAATGCCCTACTGATTCAACAAATCCTGTCGTGCTTTGATTTGTTCAGGAGTCAGCTTGAGGGTCGGCGCATCTTTGTCGAGCAATGCTTGTCGAGACTTAATCTCTGCCGCTGTCAGATTGAGAACTGGCGCAGGTTCATTCATGAGAGCCTGTTTTTTTGCCAAATCACCTTGCGACCCCTGCTCGACAGGCTCAGAAGGTCTCAAATAATATCCTGCTAATACCGCACCGAGCAATGCTCCTGCAGCAATCAGAGCCCAGACAGCTCTGCGATGATGCGGATGCACCATATCTTTTTGTGTTGGAAGATCAATCATATCCTTCATTTTACCTTTGATATTACGTAACAACAATACTCTCTTATCCCCAAGAGCGTGCGTATCCCTCGAAGCGC